>JAJRXM010000049.1 GCA_024276275.1 Candidatus Zixiibacteriota bacterium | reverse complement strand
TTTATTGGGACAGGGCTCAGATGTACATGATTTAGCAGGTGAAATTGTAGAAATCATATTTTACTTTGCTATAGCCATTGTAACAGGTGCTTTAGTTGAAAGAGAATTAAAGATAAGAAAAAAACATGCTCAGGCAAATCTACAACTAGAACGGTCACATCGCTTATCAATGGTAGGTCAAATAGCAGCAGGTGTTGCTCATGAGATAAAGAACCCTTTAGCTTCAATAAAGGGATCCGTTGAAATCCTTATCGATGATAAAACCAACAAAGAAGACAAAGAAGAATTTAAAAGTATAGTCTTTAACGAAATCAAACGAATTGACACAACGGTCACAAACTTTTTGGAATTGTCACGACCAAAAGATTATAACTTTGACAAAATTGAGTTTTCATCGATTGTCAAAACTTGTATTAAACAGATCAATGTCCACGCCTCTAAAAACAATATTATCATAAAAGATAACTTAATATCCGATATATATATAAATGGAGATAAAGAAAAAGTTCATCAGGTGCTTATTAATTTACTCTTGAATTCAATACAGGCTTCAGAAGACAATTCTACGATATATGTAAATTTATCCGCTTCGGAAACATCTGCGATACTACAGGTAATTGACTCAGGTGAGGGTATCTCTATTGAAACTATGTCAAAAATATTTGATCCATTTTTTACAACCAAATCAAGCGGAAGCGGTTTAGGGTTAGCTCTTGTAAAAAGCATAATTGAAAAACATAATGCTACAATTGAGTTTGACAGTACTCCTCAAAAAGGAACAACCGTAACTGTGATTTTCCCTATTTATGGAGTATCTACATTATGAAGATATTGTTAGCAGATGATGATAATTCACTAAGAAAAGTATTGCTGTTTAAACTCAGACAAAAAGGTTTTGATGTCATCGGAGTTGAAGACGGCCAAAAAGCTCTTGATGAACTAAAACGAGCACAATACGACTTACTACTTTCAGATATCAGAATGCCAAAACTGGACGGAATAGAATTACTTGAACAATCAAGAGTCATACAACCGGAATTAAAAACAATTTTATTAACAGCTCATGCATCAGTTCCGCAAGCTGTAGCTGCGGTAAAACTGGGAGCATTTGACTATATTACTAAACCTTTTGAAGATGATGTATTGTTTATCGCCATTGAAAAAGCTCTGCGTATAAATAGATTAGAAGATGAAAACAAACAACTCAAAGGTAAATTAAAAGCACAGAACTACATTAGCAACTTTGTTGGAATATCTAAACCTTTTAAGGAAATGCTAAAACTGGTAGACAAAATTGCAGATACTGATACTACTGTATTAATTTCTGGCGAATCGGGAACCGGAAAAGAAGTAATTGCAAAATCAATACATTATAAAAGCCATCGTTCAGATAAAGAATTTATTGCAGTCAACTGTGCTGCTATTCCAAAAGAACTTATTGAATCAGAACTTTTTGGTCATGTAAAGGGTGCTTTTACAGGAGCCGTCAGAGACAAAAAAGGAAAATTTGAATTAGCAGACGGCGGTACTCTTTTTTTAGATGAAATAGGTGATTTGAATATCGAACTACAGGCAAAATTACTGCGTGCAATCCAAGAGAGAATTATTGAGCCGGTCGGTTCTGAACATAATAAAGCAATAGATATTCGACTATTAGCCGCTACAAATGTAAATCTGAAAAAGAAAGTTTCAGAAGGGAAATTCCGTGAGGACCTATATTACCGCCTAAACGTAATCCCGATACATGTCCCCAGTCTTACCGAAAGAAAAGATGACGTTCCGATTCTTGTAAAAGAATTTGTTACTAAATTTGGTAAAGAGAGTGAAATAACAGTTTCAACTAAGCTTTTAGATTCTCTTATGCACTACTCTTGGCCGGGGAATGTCAGAGAACTTGAAAACTTGATAGAGCGAATGGTTATTCTCAGAAAATCAAATGAATTAACAGAAAAAGATCTTCCCGACGATTTTGGAGTTGACGATACTCCTTCTTCAAAAGTAGAAGAAAGTAATGACAAAAGTCCTGAGAGTTATTTATCTTTTCATGATGCGGAGAAAAAACTTGTTATTGATACGTTAAACAGGTTTGCCTGGAACAGAACTAAAACAGCAAAATTCTTACAAATACCTCGTCATGTTTTAATCTACCGTATGAAAAAATATGACATCTATTACAATAAAAAAGAAAAGTAATATAAATCTGTTAGTTACCGAAAACTTCTGTTCCGGGGTGAAATGCTCCCCATGCAAACCAATAAGCAATATATGATTGATCAAGTGACTCTAATTGTTGACCTTTCCGAGGTCCGTCAAGTCCAAACCCGAACAAGTCATAGTTAGTACCATCGGAACCTATCATAACTGCCGGTTCATTACCACTCACAGGTTGAAATGTCAACATAGTTCCATCGGTTGCTTTTCGTTTGAATGCTGCGGCAAAATTTCTACTGTTATTCCCCACTAAAACTATTTGAACTCCGTTCAAAGAATCGTTAATGATAGATGTATTTGATGAAAATGCTGTTAGTATATATGCTTTACTTTTTGTACCCTCTACAAGTCCGAGAACTCTTACTTTTCCGGGCAATCGGGTATCATTATTATTTACCGGAAACAACAGTCGATTATTGTTGGTTTTGTAATCACCGTAAGGGTATGAACCATACGGTCTGGAAAAACCTGTTGCTGTTGTAATTATTTTAGAACCAGGGAACATCTGTTTAAAACTTTCCCAGGTTGTTTCCACTATCGGGAATGTTTCCGGTACGTTCCCGGACAAAGGTCCGTTCACACACAGGTTTTCCATTTGGGACCAGTTGCTCCCGCTATTTCGATCATAAGGAATCAAATTTGTATTATATAAAAGTCCTGAAACACCGAAAGTTGTAACATTTCCATTTATCTTTCTATTCCAACAAATAGCCGAACCGGTCAATGGACAATATGTTACAGAATAAAATGTTTGGGCAATCTGGTCATTTATTATTTCATGCCAGTCCAGTACAATGTGAGGATACCCCCTTACAGTATCACCGACCCTGACACCGACAACAAGGTCATTATTAGCAAGAAAGTTTACTTGCGAGACGGCAGTAAATTGCGGTTCAAACAGAGCCGGAATTCCGTCACGACCGGGACCTCCTCCAAAAACTTCGTTCTCGGGAATTAACCAACTGCCGTCAGAGTTTTCATTGTTTGAATTGGTGACATCATTCTAACAACCTATAAAATTTATTACCGTTAATAATACTAAGAGAGATATCGTAATTGCTGCTTTATTCATATAGAATTTCATTGCCAGACCCTTTCAGATTTAGATTATATAAAAGTGAGAACGAAATTGAATAACTGGTACTAAACTGAGTTCCCTCGACTCTTCGATAAACAGGAATTTGTGCTGTGATATTCAATCCGATATTATTATAGAAGTTTGTACTAAGCCCTGACTCCAGGTCATACCATTGTCCCCCTGAATTTGAGAACGGTAATCCGATAAACTTATCTGCTTGATTATGTCTGTATCTAATTCCAATACTATGTATTATACCTGTCACTAAACGATAGGAACCGCCGGCAACAAGCCTAAACTCATTACCGAATTTATAACTGTCATCGCCTACTCCAAAACGGTGATTCGTACCGTTGATTCGATACAAAGAACTTGCGAATAGATTCATTGACAAGTTTCGAGAAATTACTCTTGATGTTGCTCCCCATAATAGATAATCAAGCGAACCTGTTCCTGATTGCATGTCAGCAGAGATTAACAACCCGTTATCACGAAGTTCAGACTTACCTGTAGGAAATTTTGCTCCAAACCCGATAGCAATTGACTGCTTTGAAAAAATTGTTGTCGGAATTAGGGAGTATTTTACGATTGCGGCAATATCACCAATCCCTCTTGTTTGCAGATTTTCTCCCAGTCCGGTTTTAGATTGAATTATACGGGATTGTCGAACAAACGGTAACGAAAATGAAAATGTTATCCGAGATGAATAACTGTAATCTGCCTGAATAAGTATTGCTCGACTATCTCTAGTTCTAGTGTCATCATCAAGTTCTCTGCTAAAATTAACTAGATCTGATATAGAATGATTTTCGTATGTAACACCGATTTGCAGATTACCGGCTGCTCCCGGAAGAGACTCTAATGAACCGAGTATCGGCGGTCCCCCACAACTACAGGTTTGTGCCGAAACCGTTGAAAATAATAACTGAGACGTTACTACAACCATGAAATATATAGAAAATCGAACAAAACATATCTGTTTTTTACAGTTTAAATTTACTAAAAACTCCGTCATAAAACCTTTCAAAAGCTAGAAGACGTGAAACTGACCTGAAAAGACCCAAGTTAGCTTATTTGAATTATAATCTGTAACAAATTTAAATTGATTGTGGTTCCATCCCTGTTATCAGAGCTAAAACATGTCGTTTTTCGTCGATAAACATGCTTTTTGTAGTTTTAATAATAATCTGAGATTTCCGACAACTAAGGAATTATAAAATTCCTACTTGACATTTTGTTTAGTATTTGTATATTTATAGTATAAATAATACATTACTAATAACTACCTTAAATGTAGGGGGGGATGATGGATATTGAAAGTAAGATGACTAAAAAAATAATTAACAGAAGAATTAATGTACTCATAATCGATGATGATGTAGACGTATGTGCTTTTCTCAAACGCATACTGACAAAGAGAAATTATGCTGTAGATTGTTGTTGCGATCCACTTGAAGCAACCGAATTCATAAAAAAACAAGAATATCAAATAATTATACTTGATATCGTAATGCCTAAAAAAGACGGGATTGAAATACTACAGGAAATTAGAAAAATTGATAAATCGGTATGCGTTATTATGCTTTCAGCTTACCCGACAGTTGATCGTGCTTTTGCTTCTATTCGGGAAAATGTTTTCGAATTTATTACAAAACCGTTTGAGACTAAAGATTTCTTTGAAGTTTTAACTCGAGCAGAAAAACAGTATGGTTTGATATCTAATTTATACCAACTCACTTTAAACCAAATTTCTACTAAATTAAGTACTCTTCGAAAAGAGAAAAAAATTAGCCTTAGACAACTTGCTAATATGGCCGGTATCTCTCCGAGTCTCGTTTATCAAATTGAACGTGCCGAAACAGCACCCTCATTAGCAACTTTATCAAAACTTACTTCTGCTCTACAAAGTGAATTATCATACTTTTTTGAAGGCCTTTAACCGTACTTACTGATTTTTCATGAAGAAATCGAAAAAGCAAGACTATGGACGAATCAAAATATATCAATCAGATTATTAATTCCGGCAATATTGGTATTCTTGATTGGGACCTCACTCAAGACAGAATCCTCATTTCTAAAGCTTTATGTGACAAGCTGGGATACAACTGCTCAGAAAATAATATAAACAGATTTTCAGCTCATGAAATTATTCCTCAAAAAGATCTATCTATTATCCGTAAGACTATCAAGGAACTACAATCGAAAAATAGTACAGATTTCTCACTGCAACATACGTTAAATCAACATGACGGGTATCAATGTTGGGTGTTACACAATGGAACGGTCAAATATGATAATAATGGAAAACCGACCCAACTCATTTCTTAAATTATAGATATTACAGAGCTCAAAGTTTCTGAATTATCATTAAAAGAATCCGAAGCAAGATATCGAGCTTTATTTGAGTCATCAGATGAAGGACTTCTCTTATTAGATAAAGATCAGAACTCAATCTTATACGCCAATGAGACAATAGCAAAAATAGTGGGCTACTCAATACCTGAGTTAATCAAAATGAAGTTTATGGATATGGCATTTGAAGGTATCGATGAACAACTTAGAGAGATTATTCACCACGAAAAATCTGTTTTATGCAATATCCCTCTAAGACGTGCCAACAATGAATATATCTATATAGATATCAACTGCATTTAAACCACAATTGATGATAATGTGCATTATATTTGCCTTATAAAAGATATCACAGAGAGAAAAAGATATGAATATGCCCTTTTAGAAAGCAAACTGAAATACCACTCTTATATTGCAAATGCTCCTTATGGGATTTTCATTGTTAATTCAGAAGGTTATTACAAAGAAGTAAACAATTTTGCATGTAAAATGACCGGTTACTCTGAATCAGAGCTCTTAAATATGAACATCAAAGATATACTCAACCCTAAATACAAGCACAAAGCTCTTAATAACTTTAAAACTCTTATAAAAAATGGCAGAATGAATTCTATTTCAGAATGTATTACGAAAAAAGGTAAAAAAATTCAACTTTCCATTGATGCAGTAAGAATTCATGAAAATCAGTATGTAGCATTTTGTCAAAATATCACAGAGAACTTAAAGACCGTAAAACTTCTTAAGGAAAGTGAAGAAAAGTTTAGAAATCTGATGGAACAGTCACCAATGGCAATTCAGATAATGAATCCTGACGGTAAGATATCTCAAGTAAATACAAGTTTTATGAATCTTTAGAATATCTCACCGGATACTATGCATGAAGTTTATGAAAAATATAACATTCTACAAGATAAGCAAATAGAAAAACTGGGGGTAATGCCTATGATTGAGGAAGCATTCGCAGGTGAAACTGTTTTTTTACCTCCACTTGAGTATAATGCAACCGATACGATGCGTAAACTTGATTTCACAAATGTTGAAGGAAGAAAACGCTGGATTCAAGCACAACTATACCCCTTAAAAAATACTGAAGGTAAATTATTGAATGTTATCTTTATGTCATTAGACATAACAGAACACGAAAGAGCTGACCTTTTACAAAACACATTATACAGCATTTCCGAAGCAGTTAACCAAACTAATAATTTAGAAGAACTTTTAACAAAGATTCATGAAGCTCTCGGCACCCTGATTGATACTACAAACTTTTACGTTGCTCTTTACGATAACGTAAAAGATGAATACTCTTTCCCTTATTGTGTCGATCAATACGATGATACTGACTTTACTCCTCAACAACTGAAAAAAAGTCTTACCGACTATGTTCGAAGAAATGAAAGACCTTTTATAATTGATGAGAAAATACATAAAGAATTAATTTCTTCTGGTGAAGTCAAGTTGATTGGAAGTCCATCTCCTGTTTGGATGGGTATACCTTTAAAAACTCCAAATGGTATTATCGGTGTTGTTGTGATACAGAGTTACAATAACCCAAATGCTTACTTCGATGAGGATCTTGATATTTTATCTTTCGCCTCTGATCAAATTGCTCTTGCTATTGAAAGAAAAAGAACAGAACAAGCGTTAAAAGAAAGCGAAGATAAATACAAAAATATTACCGAAAGATATGTTGATGCAATATATGTTATAGATAATTCTTTACTTGTCACATATGTCTCTCCATCTATGGAAATTAATTTTGGATATAAACCTGAGGATTTGTTAGGAAAAAGTATTTTTAATTTTATCCCAAGTGAAGTAATAGATGAAGCAAAAAAAGAGATGCAAACTGTTTTACAAGGAAATAAACTTGAGAACAATAGTGCTCAGATGATATGTGCCGACGGCTCTATTGCTGAATTAGAAGTTAACGTAGTCCCTATTTATAGAGAAAAGATAATAGTCGGTGCACAAGGTACAATTCGTAATGTAACCGAAAAAAATGTTGCTCAACGTAAACTGGCGAAAGCAGAAGCAGAATATAGAAATTTATTTGAATCTGCTCCGGTAAGTATCTGGAGAGAAAACTTTTCTGAAATAAAAAAATATATCGATTTATTAAAAGAGCAGGGTGTGATAGATTTTGAAAAATATTTTGACAACAATCCAGATGAACTGATGAAATGTATTAATATGATTAATTGCATTGATGTCAATGACGAAACAGTAAAACTTCTTAATGCTCAAAACAAAGAAGAAATCCTCACATCTCTTAATAAAGTATTCACTATAGATTCGATGAAAACATTCAAACATGAACTACTTTGTCTTATCGCAGGTAAAACAAAATTCACATCTGAATCAACACATAGAACTTTTGATAATAAAATAATTAATATTATGATTACCGTTTCTTTGGATACTACAGTTGATGACTGGTCGCGTGTTCTTATTTCAATTGTTGACATTACAAAGTTAAAAACTATTGAAAAAACTTTAAAGGAAAGTGAAGAAAAATACCGTGACTTATTCGACGAATCAATAGCAGCAATTTATCTGTTTGATTCTGAAAAAAACTTTATTGATTCAAATCAAGCAGGCCTTGACCTGTTAGGCTATACGAGAGATGAACTATTAAAATTAAGTATCCCCGATGTGGATGCCGAACCTATAGAAGTTATGGAGGCACATCAGGAGTTAGAAAAGGGCTATCATCTAGTTAACTTTGAACACCGTCTGAAACGTAAAGACGGTACGATTTTCACTGTCTTAAATAATTCAAAATCTATTACTGACAAAAACGGAAATATAGTTTCTATTCAAAGTACTCTATTAGACATATCGAAACGCAAACAAGCAGAAAAAGCCTTAAAAGAGAGTGAAGAAAAATTCAAAGCTTTCACTAATCAAATAACAGAAGGTGTTGGCGTAACCGATTTAGATGGTAATTACGTTTTTGTAAATCCTGCTTTTTGTCAAATGTCCGGATATTCATATGAAGAACTCTTAAATATGACAGTATTTGACTTGAGAGCAGACGGACAAGAACAAGGTACCTTTGAGCAGTCTAAAAGCATCAAACAAGGCATGGCGATTCAAGTAAATCTTAAAAGAAAAGATAAAACTGAATTTCTAATAGAGATAGTAGGTAGTGAAATAATTATAAATAATGAAAAGTTTATTTTAGGTACTGTCAGAGATATTACCGAACGTATTGAAGCAGAAAATAAAGTGAAAGAAAGTGAAAAGAAATATCGGAATTTGTTCGAAATCGCACAAGAAGGAATTTGGGTAATAGATGCTAATTCACAAACTACTTTAGTTAATAAAAGTATGGCTGACATTTTAGGGTATTCTGAAAAAGAAATGTCAGGGAAACATTTATTTGATTTTATGGATGAAAAAGGTATTGAAATTGCAAAAGAAAACCTGGAACGTCGCAAAGCAGGCATTAAAGAACAGCATGACTTTGAGTTCATTACAAAAAAGGGAAATCGGATAATTACAACAATTGAAACGGCTCCTATTTTTGATGACAATAATGAATATGTTGGAGCAATAGCAGGTGTCATAGATATTACTGAAAGAAAAGAAGCTGTAAAAAAACTATTAGAAAGCCAGGCTCTATTTAATCAAGTATTGGATAAAACAAATGCGGTTATATACATAAAAGATTTAGACCATAAATACATGTATATTAATCTAAGTTTTGAACAACTTTTAGATAAATCGAAAGAAGATATTCTTGGAAAAACCGACTACGAATTGTTCCCCAAAAAAGTTGTTGACCAATTTCTTAAAAACGACAATAAAGTAATAAACGGTAAATACGACATACAAATACACGAAGAAATTTTTCATGATAACAAAGTACGAACATATATTTCAGACAAATTTCCACTCTTTGATTCAAGCGGAAAACTATATGCGACTTGCGGTGTTTCAACAGACATTACAGACCTTCTAGATGCCCAACAAAAAGAAAAGCTTGTCCAACAACAACTCGTTCGTAAGGACAGGTTGATACATGCAGGACATCTGGCGGCAGCTATTGCTCATGAAATTAATAATCCAATGACTGTTTTACATGGCTCTTTAGAAGATTTAAAAAAATCGAAAGAAACTCTCAATGAACCGATCCTCGAGGAAATGTTACGAGTTTCACGAAGGATAAAGAGAATTATAAGTAACTTACTAATTTTCACTCACCAAAATAACAGTAATAAACAAAGAGTTAACATCAATACTATTATAAAAAATACATTTTTACTTGTTAATAGTCTCTTAAACAAATCATCGATAGAACATATATTGGAGTTATCTAATAATAAACTCGAACTTGAAGTTGATCAGGTACAGATTCAACAGGTATTTATTAATATTATTTTTAATGCAATCTTTGCGATGCAGCATGGTGGTAAATTGATTGTAAGATCATTTAAAAAAGATAAACATATATGTATCTCTTTTGAAGATAACGGAATTGGGATACCTGAAGAAACTCTCAAATCAATCTTTTTACCTTTTTTCACAACCAAAGATGTAGGTGAAGGTACTGGTTTAGGTCTTTCAATAAGTCATGGTATTATTAAAGAGCATAATGGAAGCATATCTGTTGAAAGCAAAATAAATAAAGGTTCTGTATTTACTATTTTGTTACCGATTTCCTGAATTAATCTATTTCTCTTTTTTAACGTTTTTGTGCAGTATAACTGTACATTTTATTATAAATAATAAACTTTTTGGTAGTTTTTTCCGATAATTATATTATAATACTATTATTACATACCATTTTATGATAAAGAGCAAGAAAAGGATACCTTTACTTAGAATATGATATGTTTTTGATTTGAGGGGGACTAAAATCAATTTCTTTTTAATGGTATCCGATAAATACCCTATCATCAAAAAACGACCGGACCAATGCAATTGATGTTTCTAGCAATTGAATGATTCGGTCGTATACTAATCACCTATCGGAGGATAGAATGATATCTAGATTTATAAATCACAATCAGGAGAGGCACCACCGCCAAAAGAATAATTGACAATAAAGACAAGGTCAGAAATATCAATTATCGGAACAGAAGTTGAACAGTCAACATTTCCGGATTCCAAAATTGTAGGACTGGAACCTCCTCCAAACATAAAACTGACAAAAAATACAATATCCGAAATATCTATAGCATTTAAACCACCTGAACAATCAACATCACCACGTCTCATAAAAGTAATTGAGTTAACCGAATTAGCCCATCGAGTTAATCCGTGTTGATTTTTCGCTTCAACAGTCCAATAGACTTGTTGGCAATAAGGTAAAGATGAAACTACAACAGAAACTTGGGAATTTGTACCTGTTGGGATCTCTAATAGTGACACAGAAGGAAAAGTCGGGTTTACACCCATATAAAAAGTATATTCAATTGTATCAGCCGGGCTAGCCGGCAAGGCATCCTCCCAGTCAAACAATATATTTATATCCCCAATCAAATTTTCTAAACGTCCGTCATTCGGACTGATTATATCAAATGGATCAGGTTCCTGTGTACTAAAACTGAAATCAAAAAAGTTTGGATATGGACTTGAATTTCTCACAAACGAATAAATATCACCGATAGCATGAACTCTCCAAAAGATAGCTCCATTTGCAAAATTATCTACAAGCACACTATACGTCGTATCTGTTAAACCAGTCACAGTTACAGTATTACTCGGAGGAAATGAATTATCGGCACTGTATTCTAAGTCGTACAGAATATTTTCACCCGCATACACAGAGTTTGTTGATTCCCAGACAAATTGTACTAATTCACCCGGAAACTTGCTTATAACCTCGCCGATAGTCGGTGAAAGTAAATTAAAAACAGCCGGAGGTGTATTAATATATGCTACAGCACCAACGCTAGTAGATGGAATTGTGTCATTGTTCACATCAGTTAAAGTATGATTTAAAATTGATAAATCAGCAATTCCTACCCCTGTAGTCTTTAAGGTTATTACCGCTACAGTACCGGGTCCATCAACAACTGATGAAGCTCCAAGAAGGAGTCCTTCTACTTTTAGCATAGAATCACCTGAAGTACTGTCAAACACCATTTTCATGTTGTAGAAAGTTGAATTCCCAGAACTAACAAATAACGAGCCTAAAGCTGATGACACCGTATCAAGTTTACTTGATTCGAATTTGATAAATACCTGAAACAATCGCAATCCTAATGTGTTCGCATCTACTTTTAATTCCAATTGGAATTCTTCACCGATTGGAGCCGTAAGATTAGAAACTCCCGGGTCTAAATAGATTTCTGCAGAATACGTCTGCACTGTAAAAAAGAGAACAAAACAAACCAGACTCGCAAGAAAGGTTTGGTAAGACGAGTGTGTAAAACGCATAATATCCTCCTAAATAGTAGAGCCGATAATTTTGGGAAGAAGAGGAGCACTCTCTCCTCTTCTTTTCCCATTTTACCAACTCAAGATAAGTACTACTTGAGCAAGACCATTTTCTTGGTACTGCTAAATGTTCCGGCAGATAATTTATAGAAATAAATACCTGAACTATTTTTTTCAGCATTCCATTGAATAGTCACTTTTCCGGCCGGTGAACGTCCATCAACAACATGGACTTTTTGACCGGTAATATTAAATATAGTTAAACTATAATCAGATTCCATAGGTAGAGAAAATTCGATTGTAGTTGACGGATTAAACGGGTTTGGATAGTTTTGATCCAAAGCAAAGTTATCAGGAATAATCTTTCCTACTCTATCAAAAGTAGTTTCTAGATCATTGTTTTGATTGTCTCTGACAATTAGGTCTTTGCTTTCAATCTGGAAATTACCAGACTTAGTTTTAAACGTCAATTTAACCATTTCCTCACCTTCGAACTCAGAACCAAGAACCATACCTGTTATATTAATTGAAGATTCATCAGTATCAACATAGAAGATATCAACAGGAGCATTTTTATGAATCTCCCCTGCTTCAACAGAAATCAATTCGGCATCATTCGTATTGAATTCCAATACTAAGCTATAAGCTTTGATGACTGAAGAGTTATCTGTTCTAATTGTTACAGTAAATTCATCTTGTTGTTGATAATCACTGATATCAGCAATTATATTGAGTTCTTGCGTTGATGGTTTTGGAGTATCGCCGTTAAATTCATGTTTAGCAGCAGCATTATAAGTATCATAGTTCATACCCATAATAATCAGATCTTCTAAATCAACAATACCGTCCGGCATAGGTAATCCGGTTCCGTAACCGTCACTGGTCGGACCAAAGTCTGCATCTGCTAAGAATCCTGCATCACCTGTAGAAAGAAGGTAAGATGTTGAGAATTTACCAAAATCATCTACAAAGGTAATATCATCATCAAGGTTCATATCACCTAAGATATAGTTTGTTGAAACGACATCTGTATTAGGTGAACTTGACAAGTTACCGGCTAAATCAATTGTCCAAATTGAGAACGAATAGATATCAGCCACAACACCGTCAAAACTCAATGCTGTATCAGCCCCGTTATAAGCAAATAAACCTTCTATAGTATCAGCTGGAGGAGGAGCAGGAGCCAACAGAGGATCATAGGTAGGGTATTCACCTGAGTTATTGAATTTTATGTAGTAAGATTGAGCATTAGGAACAGCACTCCATACGAGAGCAACACTTGCTGTAGGTAAACCTGAAGCAGAAGCTGGAGCAGCCGGAGCTGTACCAAGGTATTCTATATCAACTTCAATAGCCGATGACCATGGTAAGTAATTTCCGGTAGCATCACGGAAAATCATTTGTACAGTGCGAGTTCCATCACCACCTGCTGCTAGCGTATGAGGAGAATAAGAAGACGCAACCGGAATCCAACCAGTATTATTGGATCCGTCTGAGTTTCTTATTGCCATATCAACCGCATCAGCATCCCAAGTGATACCAACTACACTATTATCTGTTAATGAGTTTGTGTAACCTGCTGTAGTAAACGGATTTCCAAACTGTTCGACAGAAAATGCACCCGAAGGGAATGTTTGATCAACTTCAACTGTGACAGTTGTTGCTGACATATTACCTGTAGGGTCAATCATCTCAAGATGGATAGTACGAGTACCGTCACCATCATCTTGCAGAGCAATAGTAGCAGTTGCTGCATCAACAACCCAGCCAGTACCGTCACCTTCATATCCATCTTCATAGACATTCATATACCAAAGGTTACAGTTATCTGTGGCAGAAATTGCAACATCAACTGAAAGTACGTTTGTTGGGTTAGAAGATGTTACAGTAAACGAACTTATTACTGGAGCATCAAAGTCAAATGTAATACCGTCACTTACAGTAGAAGAAATTCTTCCGGCACAATCTAAAGCTCTTATAAATAGGTTGTCAACTGAACAACCGGTAGGAGCTAAATATGTATACGAAAGCATTAAAGGATCACTGGCTGGAGGTATTACAGCAAATGAAGTTTCTTCACCACCGAATACGCCGGTTTCAGAAACTTGAATTTCATTGACATCAGCAGCTAATCCGGTAATTTCTAAATCAACTGTTGCATCATTTGACCAATTAATATGTGGAGTTAAAGAAACACCGTCATAATCGGTATCAGTTACAAGAACTGAAGTAATTACAGGTATAGCACAATCAACAGTAATATCGTCTGTAGATTCTGAACCTTGGTTAGTTGCCGCATCAACTAAAACACCAAATACAGAGTTGACGTCGTCACAAAGATGTGAAACGCCGTCACCGTCAGAGATAAAGTTAAATGCTAAAGTATCAGGAGATGTACCGTCAAGCACATAAGAAGTGTATGAAGGTCCACCCGATACATTATATAGACCGGCTGAAACAGCATCGGCACCGTATTCAACAATAACTCTTACATTCCAATTATCTGAACATTCTGTTCCATTTAAATCTTCAACTGCAAAAGAGACAAAGTCAGGAGCAGTTTGATCTAATGTAATTGAATCAGCAACAATACCGATATTACCGGCAGCATCACGTGAACCAAAATAGATAACTTTCATTCCGTCACCGGATGAAAGAGGAATACTAAGACGTGGAGCAGGTCCTGCAGGAGGAGCCGAAGCCCATTCTGAAGCACCACAAACAATCGCACCCATATCTTCTGAGAACATATACTGAACAGTTCCTGTGCCGACTTCCATATTGAAATCACCAGGAATAGTATCAAGATTTGTTATTAAGACAGACTGTGATGGACTGGCTACTAAATAAGGATCACTTGGAACAGGCGCTGTTTTATCAACAGTAATAGCAACCGGCCCCATTTGACCACCCCAGTTTCCATAAACATCAAATTGACGTACATAAAGACCGTGTGAGCCTTCAGAACCATCAAGAGTATATGTAGTTGGGTTTTCTAAAGCAACTGGTGTAGACCAACCAGGAGCTAAAGTGTAGTAGAACTGATGTTCAACTGCTGAACCGTCAGGGTTATCCCAGCTTACAGCAATTACGTCATCATTAGTAAAACCGGCATCAGCACAACCGTCAGCATCAACTAATGCTAAATTTGCTACATCCGGTCCTGTTCTATCTATATTAAAGTTATAATAAATTGAGTCTCTATTACCTGAGGCATCAAGAACGATAACATTTAATGTATGAGCACCTTCTGTTGTAACCGGTGAAAGGTCAATATAGAAAGAGCCTGGTAATCCACCGTAAGTATCAGAAGTACCACTTACAGAACTCATTAAAGTCCAAGGGACTGATGCTTGATCATCAATATTATACCAAACAGTACTCAAAGCAAAGTTATCAGATACAGTACCTTCAATATATAAATCAATATCACCACCGAATGCTGAACCGTCTGAATATGTATCAGAACCGGCAACAGGATCATTAGCTGTAACAGTAATAGAAGGAGCTTCAGTATCAACTAAAGAAAGCACTATAGAATTACTTTGTACCGGAATAGAAACATTGTTTACATCTCTATAAGAAGATGCAATACTGATTGTTGCTGAACCGACACCAACTGCTTGAAATTCTGCCCAACCCAAATTACCTGCACCGATATTTGGATTAGCAATATCTACACCGGAGAATGTTATACTTCCGAGAGCAGCATCATCAGCAGTAAAGACATATAGTCCAGCACTACTGAAGAATTCATAATTATCACCGGCTTGGAATGAAAGTAAAGCCGGATTCCAGCTTACTGTAAATTCGTATGCGGCAAATTCAAAAGTATCTGCTTCATTACAAACATCAGGTAAGGCCCAAGCAAAATCAACAGTCTGTGAAGACCATACTTCCATTGTGCTTGAAGCAGCTACAGGAGTGTTTGAACGCATTTTTGGAGTTGCATCTACAGCACCACCGCCACCGGCAAGAGCATAAGATGTCGCACCGACAGTTATATCGCCATAGTAGTTATTTGACCAAGAATGCATAGCATTATCTGAAGCTTGAACACCCGGATGGCCATAGAAACAGTTGTCAGAAACAGTCAATGCAGGTCCGACATACGTTCCTAAAGTAAGAGCAACACCATAGGAACCGTTATTCAAAACCTGGTTTCCTGTGATCATTCCACTGCCACCACCCGATGTAATTGCTATACCGTTAGAACCACAATTCTCAATTACGTTATCAACAACGTTATTTCCAAGATTTGAGGAACCTGCTACACCTAACATAACACCGTTTCCTGCAACATTATGGATATTATTGTTAGAAATAATATTCATATCAGACGGATCGCCTGATGCTGCACGAAGTCTAATACCGGTAGTACCGTTCATTATTTCATTACCGTCAATTAAACTTCCGTCAGAATTTCGTAAATCTATACCGGAGATATTATCATCTAATATCATACCAGTAAGATTAACTTGCATACCGGCTCCATTAAAACCAGCTACATAACCGACAACAGTAAAATCACCTATTGACATTCCGGATGTACCGGAAATTGTCAAAAAGGTATTTGTTTGATAGGAAGGATCTGTAAAAACTATATCAGCGGCTACAGAACCGGGATCACCCATAATAGATTTAATTTTTCCCGGAACAGAAATAGCTAAACCTGCATCTGAGTATGCACCCGGCATAATAATAATATCATGATCAATGCCCGGAAATGATTCGGCTGTTAGAATAGCTGCATTTAATGTTGAATAAGTCGTACTCGGATCACCATCATCATCAACTACAAACGTATTTGCGTATGTAACAGATGTTATAGTTAATAAGGTGATAAGGAACGTTAAAAATATCTTTAAATATTTTAACATTATGTTAAATCTCCATAATTTCGAATTAAGTTTAGTACGTTTCTTACATAATTCATCTAATAATCTTAACTTTTCTTCCTTTCTCGTTTAAAAAGAAAAGAGAATCTATTGAGATTTTATTTTGACATCCAATTTCTTTGCTTTATCTTTTATTTATGTGGGGAGAGAGGCCAAAATCAAGTTTTGTGCGTATCATAAAATCTTGATTAAGACGCTCTCTTCCTGCCCTTTAATCTTTAGCAATTATGTCTTATAAATTATCTCCGATTTTCTCCTTTTTATTCTCTGTTAATCTTTTTCTGCTTCAAGGTAAACAATGACATCACCACTATTTTTACCACCTCCTTCCCCATTAAGGGAAACCTGCGCGAGCAGCATATGCGTATTTTTCACATAAGTACTATACACTGTATGCGTATTATATCGTATTACTTGAGTGTATATTGTAGGAAAAACATGAAATTTATAGAAGGTAAATAAAAGACATGAATCACCTCTCGTCCAAAGGCAATACTAGTGTTTAGTATTTTTATTATATTTATCGTCGTTAGTAATTAGTTATGTTGTCTTGCTACCTTAGTTATGAAGTTAGTGCCTGTTTGGACATTTGTCAAGCTATTTTTGCTTTATAACCGCTTACCAAGATTTACGGCAGGTGTTTAGTATTCTTAATACTGTATCACCACTTACTGCAATAGAATTTTATACATTCCGAGATTACTACCATGCAATACTGGCTATATTTTTGAGAAAAAGGCTGAATGACAACAAAATCACTCTTCGCCACAAGAAACTCAGCTTACCTGCTGGCTGCCTTAGATTTATAGTAATTTTTTGATTTTAACTTAAGGTAAGCCTATTGCATTTGTTTCTCTTTTTTCATAGATATACTAAACACTATATAATTAGATTATTGCACAGTTTAGCTACCGGTATTCCCCTCTATTATAATGTTACTTCAATAGATAAAATGAATTGATGATGTTATAAGATAGAAATTAATATGGACATACATACTAAAATCTACAATCCCGTATATTTTTTTGCTATTTATCACACTATTACAAGGGACTGATGATTTAAGATACCCAAGAGATGACAAAATAAAATAACTTTCTCAAGACTTATTTATCTTAAGAGCATTTTTAGGTCTTCGTATTCGTGAAGTTATGAGACTTTTTTTATAGAAGCATCCGTTTTGATACTAGAAATAATCAATCTTAAGACAGCAGAAGTAATTACCGGATTACTATTAGAGCCTACTTTTACAAATAACCGAAATTGCATGAGATATCTAAAAACCTAAACCCGGAAAACAGAGAAAAACCTTTCAGTAAAATCTGCGTATAAACCGATATACAATAGTATAACGATTAACTATATTTGAGATATGATTTATATGATAACTGCCCTAATTATAATAATAGCCTTAACTCTTTTGCTAAAAATACGCTTAAAGTTACAGCTTGAAGAAATGCACAAGATTGCTTTTTTCGGATTAGGACGTTCAGGAGTTTCTTATGATTTTATCTCACATAGAATAGTGTTACAACTATTTGGAAAAAAAGTAAAAGAGTTATCCACCGAATCTGAGACTGAAAAAGTAGAAAAAGTTAGAAAAACTACCAAAATATCTGATAAACCAAAACGGGTCAGACCGCTTGCCGACATTCTCAAACTTATCCCAAAATCATCTCAAGCTTTTTATAAATACACAATTTCAATTTTGAAAGATATAATAGTTGAGGAATTAGAGGGTCAGGTAAGCGGAGGATTTGATTCACCCGATATTACCGGACAACTGTTTGGGTATTATCAGGCTGCTTATTATGCGGTTCCATCTGTAGTCGGTCGAGTACAATACTATCCAAACTGGGTCGAAGCATCATTTGACGCCAACTTAAAAGCCTCAGTTGCGATACCTCTATACAAGATTATGTACCGTTCAATCATATTATTTTTCTCACTCCCATTAAGAGATATTCTAAAAATTACGATAGGAAGAAAAGAAAGGAGCCATGATGGCTAACAATGTTGCTGAAATACTAAAATCGGTAGTAGGAGAATTAAAAGAAATCTCCAAATCTGAGACAATAGTCGGTGATCCGATAACAGTCGGAGACCGTACGGTGATACCGATTGTTCGAATTTCGGTCGGTTTTGGTGCCGGAGGCGGACAAGGCGAAAATTCGAAATCTGAAACCGGTTTCGGTGGCGGCGGTGGCGGTGGAGTCAAAATCGAACCGTCGGCATTTATTATAATGGATAAAGACGGTGTCTCTATTTTGCCTGCCAATAAAGGTAAATGGGATTCAATAATCGACTCTATACCCGGATTTGCCAAAAAAATATCTGATTTAACGAGTAAAATGAAATCAGATAATAAAACTTCTGAAAAATCAGAAGAGACTGATAAAACAGAAACAAGCACAGATTCAGACTCAAACAACGAAGACTAATCAATTCAATAACAACAAGATACAGGAAAAGCCGGCTAGGGGTTGCCGGCTTTTTTTAATTTCTGTTTAAAAACGGAAATTAAGTTACGTAATGTATAAAAGCATGTAACTTCATACATATTGTAGAGTTATATAAATGCAAAAAAATACATGAGATTCCAAAATAGTTATATTTTGTTAATTTATTGTCTAGCAGCGTTTTACCGGCAAAACACGGTAAGTAACAGCAATATATATAATAAAAGCTATCTTTTAATCTCTTTAATCTTTGCCTTAATAATACTTGGCAAGATGTTTAGTTTCTCATATATTGCCTGACGATATTGAGATAACTATCTGCTCAATTCTAAAAATTGGCACAATGCATGTGCAGGAATTGAACAGTTTGACGATAAAGATTAAAGGAGACAAATTGAATTTTGTGTATCCAATTTTGATGGGCGGTGCCGGACAAGATGGCGGCTCTGCAATTGCTCAATTAGGTTTTTTCGGGTTGATTTTTTTAATGATGTATCTGTTATTGATTCGTCCCCAAAAGAAAAAGCAGAAAGAGCATGAAGAATTACTCGCCAATTTGAAAAAAGGCGATAAAGTTGTAACCTCAAGCGGTATGTTTGGAATTATTTTCGCCATCGATGAAGAAAAGAATACGATAGTGTTGAAAATGGGCGAAATAAAATTAGAATTTTTACGTTCTTCTATTGCCGCGAAGGTTGAAAAGTAAGGAGTTTTTGTGGCAGTACGACCGATCGTCATTTTTGGCGACCCGGTATTACGGGAAGTCTCTGAAAAAGTCGAAAAATTCGACTCAGAGTTAAAAAATTTAGTGTCCGATTTGATGGACACGTTAAAAGAAGCCCAAGGTCTTGGCTTGGCGGCTGTTCAAATAGGTATCACTAAGAGAGTCTTTATTGTAGATCTCTCTGCTGTTGATATCACAGAAAAATTACGTCTGTTTGTAAACCCGGAAATTTTAGAAACCACCGACGAGTCTGAATATGAAGAAGGATGTTTATCTTTCCCGGGAATTTACCAAAAAATTACAAGACCTGCGAAGGTCAAAGTGAAGGCATTTGATATCGACGGAAACGAGTTTGAATTAAATGCCGAAGGCTTAGCCGCCCGTGCGATTTTACATGAGTATGATCATTTAGACGGAAAACTCTATATTGATCTTATGTCTACTATGACTAAAACGATGCTCAAAGGAAGATTGAAAAAATTACAGACAGCTTCTTAAACGTTTCTTTGACTCACCCGAATACGGTTGTTTGCTACGCAAACAGCTGCCGCAAATAAACTACAGATGAAAATAGTGTACATGGGTACGCCTGCCTTTGCATGCCCGGCATTAAAGGCATTGCATAAAAGCAGACACAAGATATTAGCAGTTGTAACCGGTCTCAATAAACAGATCGGAAGAGGTCGAAAGGTTGTACCTACCGAGGTCGCCTCTTTGGCTGAACAATTACAACTCAATATTATTAAGCCAAAATCTTTAAAAGATGAAGATCTTTATGAACAGATTAAATCTCTTTCCCCTGATTTAATAGTTGTCATAGCATTTCGGATTCTTCCTAAAAGGTTATTTTCAATCCCGAAATTCGGTGCGATAAATATTCACGGTTCTATTCTTCCCAAATACCGTGGTGCCGCTCCGATAAACTGGGCATTGATAAACGGCGAAAAAGAAACAGGATTATCGGCTTTTTATTTAAAACAAAAAGTTGATACCGGAGATATTATTCTTAATGAAAAAATAACTATTGATGCCAATGATACCTTCGATTCATTATACAGCAGACTCTCAGAGTTGTCGGCAGATTTTCTGCTGAAGACTATTGATGCTATTGAATCAGGTAACGTAACTCCGATTACTCAGATTGAATCATCGGCATCTTCGGCCCCCAAAATAACACCGTTTGATGCTCTCATTGATTTCGGTTTTCCGGCTGAAAATGTTGTCAATTTTGTCAGAGGGATGTCATCAACTCCGGGAGCATACTCTTTTTATAAAGAGAAAAAAATTAAAATTTTAGAATGCGAAAAAGTACCCGAATATC
The DNA here is from genome assembly GCA_024276275.1 of Candidatus Zixiibacteriota bacterium. Classification (GTDB taxonomy): domain Bacteria; phylum Zixibacteria; class MSB-5A5; order GN15; family FEB-12; genus QQUK01. The sequence goes on along the minus strand of JAJRXM010000049.1, from coordinate 154,815 downwards.
AAGAGTCAGATATCAGACCAGGAACGATTATTCGCAACAAAAAAAAACTTCAGGTACAATGTGCCAATTCGGCTATTGAAATAAAAAAGATATTACCTGAAGGGAAAAAAATTATGGATGGAGTCTCTTTTCTAAACGGTTTTAAACCGGAAATAGGGGAAATAATTGGAGAACTCCACCAAGGAAGTAATACAAACGAATGAAAAAAGAAATTATTATCAATTCAACAGAATATGAAACACGTCTTGCTATTTTAGAAGATGATAAATTGGTTGAATTTTCAGTTGAACGCACAGACACTAACCGAATGGTCGGGGATATTTATAAAGGGAAAATAAACTCTGTTCTCCCCGGCATGCAGGCTGCTTTTGTCGATATCGGCATGGAAAAAGCTGCATATTTGCACTCATCGGATATTGGAAAAGTGTACAATTCAAAATACTCCGAAGAGTTAGATGATGAAGAAGCCCCTGCCGAAATTATCAGAAAAAAAAGACGTGAAGGTATTGAAGCTGTACTCAAAAAAAATCAAGAAGTGTTAGTACAGGTTATAAAAGAACCTATCTCCACCAAAGGTCCTCGTATTGCAACAGAAATTTCTATACCGGGACGGTTTTGTGTTCTAGTACCGGATGACGACCATATTCGAGTTTCTAAAAGAATATCGAACTGGACCGAACGGAAACGTCTGAGAAAAATTGCTGAACCTCTACGTCCTGAAGGGTTTGGATTAATACTTCGTACTGAATGCGAAGGTAAAGAAGAATCTGAATTACGTTCTGACATCAAACGTCTTTTAAAACTTTGGGCAAAGTTGAAGAAAAAAGCAGACAATGCCACTCCCCCGGAATTGATTCACAAAGAAGAAGAACTGATTGTTTCGATGATTAGAGATATTTTCACCGATGATGTCGAGTCTGTTGTAATAGATAACCGTCATGATTATAAAAAAATCATGGCATATGCAAGACAAGTGATGCCTCATTTAAAAAGCCGTATAAAACTTTATAAAAGCAGCACCCCTATTTTTGATGAATACAACTTAGAACCTGAGATTGATAAACTGCTGGAAAGAAAAGTTTGGATACGAAAAGGTGCCTATCTAATTATTGACCAAACCGAGGCTATGGTAACAATCGATGTCAATACCGGTCGTTACACCGGGAAATCCGACCAGGAAGCTACTATTTTTAATACGAATATTGATTCTGCCAAAGAAATTGCCAGACAAATTCGGTTAAGAGATATCGGCGGATTGATTGTATGTGATTTTATTGATATGTACAACCGTGACAATCGAAAAAAATTATACGATGCTTTTAAAAGCTATTTTAAGTATGATCGTGCCAAAAGAGCTATTAATCCGGTAACTGACTTTGGATTAGTTGAAATGACCCGAGAAAGAGTACGCCCCTCACAAATGCATAAACTTTCTGAACCTTGCCCCTCGTGTGACGGTTCCGGACGTGTGCTTTCGAAAGAGACTCTTTCAACTAAAATAGAACGGTGGTTTACACGGGCAAAAGTTGATAAAAAATATGAGTTGTTCCATCTGGCTATTACACCTGATTTGGCAGATTCCATGACCAATAACGGTACAAGTAGGATTGCCAGAGTAATGAAGAGACATAAATTTAAGATAAATGTTGTGAGAGATACAACTATTTCTCCTCAAATTTATAAAATATATGATGCAACCACCAATGAAGAGATTACAGATTTATATAAAGTATAAAAAACTAAATTTTCAATCTTGTTCTGCCGTTAAAAGAGATAGATATTACATTGATTGAAAAACTTTACAGGAGAATATTATGAAAAAGATTACTATTTTATTTGTTATCACCGCATTACTGCTTACAACATTTGGTTGTGCATCGCTTAAGAAAAAAGAAAAAGGTGCCTTAATCGGTGGAACAGCCGGTACTGTTATAGGTGGATTGATAGGTGATAAAGCCGGAAATACTGCTTTAGGGGCAATAATCGGAGCAGCAATCGGCGGGGCTGCAGGTGCCTATATTGGAAACTATATGGACAAACAGGCTGCCGAAATGGAAAAAGATTTAGAAGGTGCCACAATTGAAAGAGTAGGCGAAGGTATAAAAATTACTTTTGATTCGGGGATTCTCTTTGAGGTTAATAAGTCGTCATTACAACCTGCGGCAAAAACAAATCTTGAAAAACTTGCGGTGATATTGAACAAATATGATGAAACCGAAATTGTTATAGAAGGTCATACCGATGCAACCGGCTCTGAAGAACATAATATGGATCTTTCAATTCATCGAGCCCAGTCAGTAAGTTCAAACCTTGCGGCTAACAATGTCATGGTGACTCGTTTTAATGTTGTCGGTTATGGGGAAACTCAACCGATTGCTGATAATGCAACATCTATCGGCCGTAAAAATAACCGTCGTGTAGAGATAGCAATCTTTGCCAATGATAAACTCAAAGGTGTCGCTGAAAAACAAGTACAATAATAGACTATTCTAATAGGTCAGTTCGCATATACGGACTGACCTTTTTTTTACGCAAACATCGCCTTTCCGCATCTATTTAATGTACATAATAAAAAAGAAGAAGAATTAAACTTTCCATAAATACTAAGAGGAAACAAAAGTGCAAATATATTTTTTATTACATGAAAAAGTAAACTTAAATAAATGCAAGAATTTTCTTAGTAATCACTATCTGTAAACAATCATAATTCTTCTTCTTTGTTTTTTTGTGACAACCTCTGTAGAAGCAAAAAAAGACAAGAACGAAAAAAAATATACCTTTGACTCTTTTGTAAAATTCGTAGGCACTTCGTCAAATGAAAGTTTGAACCGTGAAAAATTCAACTTTCGAAGGGAACTTGAAAGCTATTACGTACAAGACAAAGGATATGAGTCTGGTTTTAGTTTTGAAAATAGTTATGGTCTCATAACTATGATAGAATTAATCTATAATAAAAACACAAGATATTTGACTAAACATTTTGATTTCCCAAATTTAGATAAAGCTAAACCGTCTAAAAAGGATGCTCTTAAATTTATTCAATCGTTTGGTGAAGACTTTATTATTACTGAAAACCAAGATGGGAAAAATGGTAACATTTATGCAATTTACAAAAAATATTATGAGGTTGTCTTTGTCATTACAGGGAAAAAAATTAAATGGATTGCTGTAAAAATAGGTAATGTATCTCCAAATTTTACACAAATAGAATATGAAAAATACGGACCTTGGGGGATATTAGGGGAATCGTATTCAATAAGAAGAAATTCGATATCGATTATACCAAGCCATTCCTATTCAAATAGTCTAAATTTTAAAGACTCTTTGTTTGCAACAGATTTAGGAAAAAATAGGCATTTTGAAGGTGTTTACAAAAGAGGGACCAGTAAAGGAAAATACACCTTTGAAATAAAAAATAAAAAAAATATGCCAAGTGGTACTTATATATATGAAGGAGAATTTGAGAATTGGTATGCCAATGGAAAAGGGCGACTTATTTATCCTAATGGTGATGTTACTGTAGGAACTTGGAAAAGAGGGTATCCAAGGGAAATGGATAGTATGCCATTCTATGGGTGTATTTATGCCGGTTCAGTAGACGATAAATATAAACCTAAAGAAAAAGGTATCGTTCTTTGTGATGATAAAAAAATTGAAGGAAATTTCAAGGAATTTCCATTGCAATACAAAGAACAAAGTTGGGGCAGGCAATCTTTTAGGTATGAAATTATTGGTGAGAACTATTACTACAAAGGTGTAATAAACGAAAACTTTGAACCAGACGGTCAAGGAAGCTTGACCTCTTTGAAGTACAAAATTAAGAGTGGTATGTTTAAAGATGGTGTTCCATGGTCAGGTAAAGGTACTATACTTCCTACAGAACCAAACGGCATTGAACTAAGCGGTAAGTTCAAAAAAGGTATATTTATGTCTGAAGGATCAATAGAACTAGAGAATGGTACTATATATTACGGTATTACTGATATCAATGGACTTTATCATCAAAAAGGAAAGTTTATATACAAAAATGGTGACTATTTAAATGTCGAATATGATCACGGTAAATTTATTTCTTCTTCAGGTAATTTAACTATAAACGGTGATCAATATTCTGGTAACTTTAATTAACAGAATAAACTTCACGGTGGTGGTAGTATAGTTTATATGGGGAGAAAGAAGATTAATGGACACTACCAACAAATAAGTGGCGATTTCAAGAATGGTGTATACCAAGGAGGTCTGGGTTTAATTCCTCTTAAGGATGGTTGGTATGAAGGAGGGCTAAACGGATTTCTCACGCCGCATGGTCAAGGGGAAAGGACCTATACCAGCGGTCACACTTTAGCAGGTGAATTTGTCAATGGCATCTATACGGGCGGAAAAGGTGTGATAAAATTTAAAGATGGCACCTACCAAGGTGACCTTAATGATTCTCTACAACCTCATGGTGAGGGAATTTCTCGTGATAAGAATGGAAATTCTTTTAGAGGTGAATTCACAAATGGGGTTCCTTCCGGTAGTGGTTTCTTGAAGCGTGCAGATGGCTCAACATTTTCAGGTAATTTTTATGGTGAAAAGTATATGGGAGGCGATGGACATATTAAATATAGCGATGGCTCAATTTATGATGGTAAAGTGAATGCGTATTTCAAACCGCATGGGTATGGTCGAACTTATGCTGGTAGTGTAATGAATCCAACTGCGTATGTTTCAGGGACGTATAAAAATGGTGCATTTATAGGAGGTAATGGTAATAAGAAATATCCTGACGGATTTGAATATACTGGGATTTTAGATGTAAATGGACAACCTGATGGAAAAGGTGTTTTTGAGAGAAGCGAAAATAGCTTGTATGATAGTAAAAGCATTACTCTGTTTGGTGTCTTTAAAGGTCGCAAAGCTATTGGGGATGCAAGCTTAACCTATAAATTTCGTGACAATGTTTATGAATTTGTAGGTCCGGTAAATTCAAAATTTAACCCTAATGGCTATGGTAAGGAGAGAGTAAATGGAGGTGAATGGAAGTATGTCACACTAAAAGGTTCTGATTTTAATAAATAAGTTATTGCTTTTTTTAGCAAAAGCCTTGTATAAGAAATATCTAAAAATTATAACATGAAGGATACAATATGAATGAAAATATAAATAATAACTTTAACAAACAATACTTTACCTCTCTATTTATCCATATATCCTTTTTGTCGATAGTTCCATTTATTATTTATTTCATCGCATTAATTCAATTCACCTCAATTTCTATTACTCGATTACATGAACTGCTTGAGTTGATAATTACGATAGTATTGTTTGTTCTATCCCTAATTCTTCCTTATTTCTTTAATAAAAGAAAATCAAAAATTTTAAAAAACAAGAAGTCTCCAAGTCAGAGTTTAAAGTCTCTCATAAACAATAGAACGCATAACCTATTTGTCTCGTTTGAAGACCTGATTTTTTATCTCCATACCTTGACAAGACACACCATATTGAGTATTTTTTCAGAAGGAAATTAAAAAGAAAACATGACCGGAAGGTGCAATGAAAAAACTTATTTTCGCAATCTCAATTATCTTCGGGTATTACATCAGGTTTATTTGCACAAAGTCAGTATTTGCAAAAAGGTGAAAGTGGTATCAAGGCAGGAATTGGATTCCAAGTAAATGAAATACCAAATTCAAACTTAGGGTTTGTCTATGTAGGATTCGGAAGTGACGGTAAGGCAAATGTTGGTTTGCAGCTTGGAAAAGGTTATGATTTTACCTTTCTCGCACCTTTTATGAATCTCTTTCTCGTAAATGGATTAAGAGATAATAAACCTATATCACTTGGTATTATTTTGAAATATGAATCTCTACGTTATAATAATTTTACTATAAACAGTTATTCTTATGGTGGGTTTTTGAATATAGGAAATTCATCTGCGAAGAAATCCGGTGTTCTTCCTTTTGTAACTATTTTACGATCAAGTACAAAATATATTAATCTGTCTACAATTGGTGGAGGAGTCACAATTTACAATAAAAAAAGAAGTATAAGTACGATTGATATTGGATATTATAAGACTGATGATACCTATTCATTAGTAATAAGTATCGGTTCAACAACAATACGATAATTTTAATTTTTGGAGGTGCAATGAAAAAGCTGTTATTTGCTCTCATATTATTCTCAGTAGTTACATCAAGTTTATTTGCGCAAGGTGAATACATCACCAACACCGCAGGAGGGATAAGCGTTATTATGAATATGAGCAGCTCTGATAATGCAGATTCTTATTCCGGTCAATTTGCTTTGTCTGCTAACAGGTATTTAGATATCGGTTTTGGTGTTGGAAAAACAACCTCTAAATCATATTATTACTATTCTCAACGATCAGCAAATTCATTTACAGGGTATCTGAATCTTAATATGCCAAAAACAGATGATTCCCCTGTACACTTTTCTATTACAGGTGCATTTGTAAACTCTAATAGTCAACTGGCATTTATTATAAGTCCGAAAATATTTCTTGATATCAATTCGGATGTTTGGAACATGAAACTCTTTTTCAATCCGGGTTACTTCAATATCCAAGATGTAAGCGGAGAAGAAAATATGTTTTTATCTTATGGTATTTCACCATATTTAACTCTGGATAAAAAGAATGTTCTCTTTTTAAGGGCAGCCATGACCCGCTATGACGGAGAGACGACAATGTCCGGTAGTATAGGGATTTTGTTTGGAATCGGCAAAGCACCTGTGACATATGATGTAGTAGACAAAAAGAAAAATAATTACTATAGATAATCGGAAGCATCTTACGATATAATGCTGTGTATAACAGACACCCTCGTTTGCCTCATTATAAAATTACTTTCTTGACATCCTATACCATGTTTGGTAACTTATTTTTATAGAAAAATACTACTTTGTTCGGGAGAATTTTAATATGCATATAAAATGCATTTCAATTATAATTATCTTAGTTATTCTGACAGTTGTAAATACTCGAGCTGAGTTGCCGTATGAGTCCGACCAAGAGCATAGTTTTGTTGTGACCGGTGGCTGGCAGTCATATGATGCTCCAATTATCGATTCAGCAAATTTGTTTACTATAAACTATATTTTTCAAGATAAAATATCATTAGGAGTTTCTCATCGCACATTTACAAGAGAAGCCGTTTACGGTACCAACAACAATTTATCAGGTACAATTCATAGAGGTACTTACACTTACATTAATCTTGACTCATACTATAACATATATGCTCAGATAAACCTGCTGAACATATTACAAATAAATTCACCCGTTTCTATTTCCATTCTTGGTGTTTATAAATTATCCTCACGAAATAAAACTCTTGTCATGGCAGTAAACCTGTATAAAAAAATATCTCTCAACGTAAAACACTCTATTCAACCAATATTTTCTATAGGTTACAAAGAATATTCTTATAGTACAAGTGCGAGAAAAATAAATATTGGAGGTGCATTAATCTATTCGTATTCTATACTACAAAACATAAATATTCTTGTCATTCCTAGAGTAAATTATTTTTCAAACGATTTGAATTATACCGTTCAATTAGGTCTTTCGTATGGGATAAATTTGTAGGAAAAGATGTCGGGTTTCTCACAATTGTATTTTTTAGAATCGGAACACCGACCTACGAAGAATTATTCTACTCAAGCGACATGAATGCATCTGGAAGGAAGTCGATAATATCAGATGCTATCATTGAGCGTTCGCCAAGTTCATAAGCAGCAATATCACCTGCGAGACCGTGAATAAAAACTCCACACAAGGCCGCATCAATCGGTTCTACCGACTGTGCCAAAAACGACCCGATAATTCCTGTTAAGACATCACCCGAACCGCCGACAGCCATACCGTTGTTTCCTGTTTGATTGACATAAACAGAACCGTCATAGTGAGCGACTAAAGTCGGTGAACCTTTGATAACTAAAATAGTTTGATACTCAATTGCAAACTTTCGTGCAATTTCTATACGTGCATGTATATCATCGGGAACATCTATACCTGTTAGATTTTTGAATTCTGTCGGATGCGGAGTCAAAATCAGTTCCGCTTTGGTATCTTCTAAAATTTGCAGTTCACCGTTTAATGCGTTCAACCCGTCGGCATCTATAACTGCAGGTTTTTCAAGAGATAAAAGAAGGCGGCAGACAAGTTCTTTTGTTTCAAAATGTCTTCCGATACCGGGCCCAATCACAACAGCATCATGTTCGGTGCATACTTTTTTCAGTTCACCTAAACCACGTTTGGCAAGGCATCCTTTTTTGGCGACATCTGGTAAAGGGTAAGTCATAGCATCAATAAAAGAGGGTGCTATCGTCGGTAGAATAGATTTTGGACAACCTATCTTTACCATCCCGCATCCCGACCGAAGCGATGAGCGGGCTGCTAAAACCGCGGCACCGGTCATACCGGTTGAACCTGCCAACAGAAACAGTTTGCCGAAAGTTCCTTTATGTCCGTCAGGTTTACGAGTCGGAAGAGTAGATGAAACATACGAGGGTGTTATTAAATTATTATGTAATGAAAAAGACTCTACAACATCAATTGGAATTCCGATAGAAATAACATCAACATCACCGGAAACTTCTCGTCCGGGGGAAACATACAGGCCGTACTTCGGTTGTGCGATTGTATAAGTATAGTCGGCATCAATAACAGCACCGTCATAAGTACCGTCATCGGTATTCAAACCAGAGGGCATATCAATTGCGATAATTTACTGCGGTTGTTCGTTTATATAATCGATTAAATCAGATGAGATACCTTTGGGAGTTCCTTTGAAACCTGTTCCAAAGATAGCATCAATAATAAAATCGGACTCTAATATCTCTGGAAGTTCTGCAATAGAATTTATTTTATTCGTAGGGATTTCAAGTTCTGCAATTAAATCATAATTTTGCTTGGCATCTTCTGATAATTCATTAGGAGAACCTAAATGATAAAAGACAACTTCAAAACCTGCCAAAAACAAATACCGCCCGATGACAAACCCGTCTCCCCCGTTGTTGCCTTTTCCGCAGAAAATTGTAAAAACAGCATTGTCATGTTCTAAAGTAAAATCAACTGTTATTGCCTGAGCAATGTTACGTCCGGCACTTTCCATCAGCTCTATAGAGGGTATCCCCTCCTTAATAGCTTTTGAATCAATCTGACGCATCACATCCGATGTGACTAATTTCATTTTGATTTCTTTCTCTAGAAAAATATAAACGTTCTATTTTTTCTTCGTTTTACTTTTTGGTTCCAATGCAAATTTCACAGCCGGAAGAACATGTGAAAAGAATTTAAGTTTAATATTCTTTTTAATTTCAACAGGCAAATCAAGTGTATCTTTTCTGTTTTCTTCAGGCAGTAAAACTGTTTTAACTCCCGACCTATATGCTCCCAGTAGTTTTTCTTTGAGTCCGCCTATCGGTAGAATCTGACCTCTGAGAGTTATCTCTCCGGTCATCGCCAATGCCGGTTTTACTTTTCGACCGGTAAACAACGACGAGAGTGCAACTATCATAGTTATACCCGCCGACGGTCCGTCTTTTGGAGTAGCACCCGAGGGTACATGCAGATGAATATCTTTCTTTTCAAAAGTTTTATCAGACAAACCAAGTTCTTCGGCATTTGAACGAATGAAAGATAACGCTGCCTTGGCAGATTCTTTCATAACATCACCCAAATGACCGGTGAGGGTCAAAGAATTATTCCCCGGCATAGAGGTAGCCTCGATAAACAGAATTTCACCACCAACAGAAGTATAAGCAAGTCCCGGAACAACGCCGACCATTGAATCTCTGGAGAGTCCTTCGCGAGTAAATTTTTGAGGTCCTAACAGTTTCGGAATATCGTCACCGGTAAAAGTAATTTTCTTTTTATATCCGGTTGCAATTTTACGGGCAGCTTTTCGGGTAACCGATGCTATTTCACGCTCAAGATTCCGCAAACCTGCTTCACGGGTGTAGCCGTCAATAATTACTTTGACTGCTGAGTCTTGAATTTTTAAATGTGAGTTTTTAAGCCCATGGTTTTCAAGTTGTTTTGGAATTAAATGTTCTTTGGCTATTGCCAGTTTTTCTATATCTGTATAGCCCGGAAGATTTATAATTTCCATACGGTCACGAAGAACGGCCGGAATAGGTTCCAGCCAGTTCGCCGTAGTAACAAACATAACTTGCGACAAATCAAAAGCTAGCTCTAGATAATGATCTGAAAAACTGTCATTTTGTTCAGGGTCTAATACTTCCAGAAGTGCCGATGCGGGGTCACCCCGAAAATCGGAACCGAGTTTATCTATTTCATCAAGCATAATAACGGGATTATTAGAACCGCATTTTTTGAGCGATTGAATAATTCGACCCGGCATTGCTCCGATATAAGTTCTACGGTGTCCTCGTATCTCTGCCTCATCACGCATACCTCCCAAGGAAACACGGGAAAATTCACGTCCCATCGCTCTGGCAATTGATTTACCGAGTGATGTTTTTCCGACACCCGGAGGTCCTACAAAGCAAAGGATTGGTCCTTTGATATCTTTTTTTAATTTACGTACGGCTAAATGTTCTAAAATCCGATCTTTGATTTTTACCAGATTGTAATGGTCTTCATCTAAGACCTGTTTTGCTCGTTTTAAATCAAGTTTGTCTTCGGTCGATATAGCCCACGGCATAGAGACTAACCAGTCAATATAAGTTCTGGAAACAGTATATTCCGCCGAGGACGGTGCCATGTGTGAAAGACGGTCGAGTTCTTTGAGAGCTGCGACTTCTGCCTGTTCTGGCATTTTGGCATCGAGTATTTTTTTCTCAAACTCTTCAACTTCGTTGTGGTCATCACCGTCACCTAGTTCTCTTTTAATCGCTCGAAGTTGTTCACGAAGAATATAGTCACGCTGGGATTTACCAAGTTCCGAGGCAGCTTTCGCCTGTATTTTTTGAGAAATTTCCAATACTTCTATTTCACGATTTAAAATCGAATATACTTTCTTGAACCGTTTTAAAATATTGAGTTCATCCAAAATATGCTGTTTTTGGTCTACTTCAATTTGTAAATTCGAGGCAATATAGTCGGCAAGTTTGGAGAATGAATCCTGATTCAGAGCCGATACGTGCAAATCTTCTGATAGATTAGGAACTAAATCAACAAGTGTTTTGAGTTTTTCCGTAATGGAATGTTTCATCGCATCCATTTTAACTTTATCAGATATAGTTTCTTTAACCTCACTGATTTCAGCAGACAAAAATGGTTCTGTTGTAGCGACCCGTTTTATTTTTATACGACTGAGTCCCTGGATTAAAAACCGTACCGAACCGTCAGGGAACCTGAGCATTTTGAGGATATTACCGGAAACACCTATTTCGTGCAAATCATCCAACCCCGGATTTTCTACTTCTTCATCTTTTTGTAAAAACATAGCAATTCGTGAACCACGCATAAGGGCATCATCAACCATGCGGGTTTGTTCCGGATCTGTTATCATAAGAGGAACGATAAGATACGGAAATACGATTGTTCCTTTAAGCGGAAGAATCGGAAGCACTTTATTATCAGATGATTTTATTTTTTTCTTTTCTATTACTTCTGTCACTTTTAAAACCTTTTTTCTAATATTCACATTCTTATTGTAACATTATCGGCATTTCTGCTCATTTTTTGAACAGCCAAAGGCTGTTTTATGTTATAACCTTAAGTTATAACACATTCTATCTTTATTTGTTCACATCACATCATTTTGTAGTACAATATACACTTCTCTAACATACAGCAACTTAAACATTTACCCAAATATTACCTATAAAATGTGAGGAGTATTGTCGGTTAGACGTTAAAACGGAAATTGACCACATCACCGTCACAGACAATGTATTCTTTTCCCTCTAGTCGGAACTTTCCGGCCGCTTTGACCGCCTTTTCCGAGCCAAGCTCAATATAGTCATCATATTTGATAACTTCGGCACGAATAAATCCGCGTTCTATATCTGAATGAATTACACCGGCAGATTTTTGGGCGGTGAAACCTTTGCGAATTGTCCATGCTCGTACTTCCGGCTCACCGGCGGTTAGATATGAGATAAGCCCGAGTAAATTATATGATTTCTGCACGACAACATCAACAGCCGGAGATTTAATTCCAAGCTCTTCCATAAACATCGCCCGATCGTCGTTATCGAGAGTGATTAGTTCCATTTCAATCTTTCCGCAAAGTGATGTCATCTCGCGTTTGTTGGAAGAAATAAAATCGGCAAAGAGTGAATCGTATTCAGATGCGTTTGAGATTTTTTCCTCAGAAAGATTAACAACTATCAGAAGCGGTTTTTCTGTCATGAACATATAGCTACGTAGAGATTTTCGTTCATCATTGGTAATGTCTATATCAATCAACAGTTTTTCTTCTTCTAAATGTGTTTGACATTTTTTGAGAAGTTCAACTTCTTGAATGGTAGTTTTATCATTCGTCGTTTTTATTCTTTTGTTGCGTCGTTCTATGTTGGTTTCAATCATCACCTGGTCAGCAAGAATCATTTCATCTACTATATCTTGCATATCAGCTTTTGGGTCGGCATCAGGAGAGAAAGCATCGAGGACCAACATCAGAGCATCCATCTGACGTAAATCCGATGATATTTCAAGCTCGGTCGATTCTTTTCCTTTGCCAGAAAATCCGGGAGCATCGAGAAATTCGATTTCAGCGTAGGTAATTTTCTTTGGGTCTACTATTGTGGCAAGTTTGTCAAGCCGATCATCTGGGACTTTGATTATAGCCCTGTGGGTAGCTTTTGAGAAATCTCCGACAGCTTCCTGCTGCCCCGAGGCAGCATTGAAAACGGTCGTTTTACCGGACTGAGGTTTTCCAATTATTCCAAGTTTCATAGCTTGTAATAGTACGGGAAAATAGCGGCTTTGGCAAGCGGGAATTTAGGAGGAATGGCTCAATTTGTAGATTAGCTAAAAGTAGGTCAGGTCTCGGAGAGACCTGACCTACTTTGGCTTACAATCTGTCATACTGAGCGGAGTCGAAGTATGTTCCTAAAACAGGGGTTTATCATCAAGCCCGAAGGATGGAATCCAGCTATTTTTCAGTACGGTAAACTAAGATATAAGGACGCTTGGAAGTATCAGCATGTTCAGACGAGTAAAACAATAGACCTAAATCACAGAAATAACATGATTCATCGGTAAATGAAATTCTAAAGCCGTTTGAATTAGTAAGGAGAGACAACTTTTCAGTAATTTTTATAACTAATTTAGTTGATATTCCTGTCCATGAATTGAAAATTGTTTGTTCCGTAGTTACTGATGGCTGATTATTCCAAGTAATTGCTAATTCATCCCAATACTCAGAAACATTAGCAAGTCTGATTTCCCCAAAACGAAGTGTACTAAATTGATAGAATGGTAAAACCAAAAGGACAGAATCAACTAAAGAGGAATTAAATTCATCTATTTTCATAAAAATTCTCGATGTATTGTAACTGGTTACTCGGTATTGACCTAGAGAATCCCACTGTAAATATTCCATTATTGTATGGTAAAGAAAATTAACCGTTTCTGCCCCAAAATTTTCATCACGATTGCTATAGCCTTCTTCAGTCGAATAAGAAACTTTCACTAAAGCATCTTTCTCTATAAAAAGCTTTTGTATTGTACTTTTACTAACAATCAAATCTTTATATAAATCAGAATCTATCAAATTAAAAATAAATATTTCGTAATTGTAAACGGATGGCTGAATTTGTAAAGAATGTTCACCAGCATAAACATCGTCAAATTGATACTCTCCATTTATATCTGTCGTATCATACAAGCTGTCATCTAAAATAACTTCTATCCCACTCAACAAGCCATCAACAGAATGCGAAACTGTTCCAAACACTTTAAGTAGCAACGGTTTTGTAAGTAAAATAGTCTGAATCAAATCAGCCTTCCCTAAAGAAAAATCTATAACTTGATTATCATATATTTCAGATTTTATTTGTAACTGATACTCGCCGATATAAATATTTTCAAAGAGATACTCTCCGTTTGCATCGGTTGTATCATACAAACTGTCATCTAAAATAACTTCAATACCATTCAGCAACCCGTCAACAGGATGTAAGACTGTTCCTGAGACTTTATAGCCTTGCCGTATTAAATTGATATCTCTTGTAATGTCAGAATTTCTGATTTCAAATGTATCTGTAAAAATATAATAGTCCGAATAATCACAACTCAGTATTCTGCGACCTGATAGAATATCATTGAATTCGTATCTGCCATCTATATCAGTTGTATCTCTCAAATGCTCTAATTCTACAATTGCTCCCTCTACAACATTGCCTATCGTATCAGTCACAACTCCGGAGACAGAATATGTCGGACCATTTTTCATGCTTATGAAGTAATTTCTATTCCCTCTAATTTTAACTGTATCTAAACTAATATCAAATTGTTCGTGCGAAGTCTGTATTACATATTCACCGAGTGGAACTTCAAGTGAATATCGTCCGATAGAATCAGATGTTGTATTATAAATGCCGATAGAAATATCAGCATTTGAGATATAGTTTAAAAATCCATTTTCCGCTTGAAATACATACCCTGATAATTGAGCTCTATCTTCTGATTCTGTAGGAGTTTTCTTGTCGCATGATAAAAAGAGAATTGTTGTAAATATTATAAATAAGTATAGAGTTTTTTGCTTATTACACATAACCTCACCTCAAGTTATTGTTATACAATAAATAAACGGGAAATAGGCAATCTTGTCAAATAATAATACTTCTTTTGTCTACTTCCATCTCATCTACCCCACTCCTCTCACATTTTCTACATAATCAATGTTGTTACGAATTCCCAACTGTTCTATGAGAAGCTATAAATTTTATTAAAAGGAACAGGATATATATAAAAAACTAAATTTGTACGAAACGAACCCATTTTGCTGTAAGCTTTAGAGTATGATTAGATAATAGCGAAAAAGTTGTTTTTGACACACCCCTTAATCCCCTCGGGGAAATAACAATTATAAAAACATTAAAACAATGCAGGCACTTTATGTAAGTTATACAAACGATATTAGTACAACAACAGATAATCGATATTGGCTCCCCTCTTTTAAGAGGGGTCGGGGGTGTTTTTTTTTAGGGAAACCGCTCGCTTGTTCCGTTTAGACAGTGCAATGCCCTGTCGGTATAATTTAAAAGGTTCAGGCAAGCCTGAACCGAACAATATGAAACAGACAGGAATGTCTGTTCTACCTAATTGTAAATATACATAAAAAAAGGCGAGACCAAAATAGTCTCGCCAATATATAAAATCTAAAGTTGTCGGAACCGCAGGGGTTTCGACCTACATATTATTCAGATTTTTCTGTGTCATTGGCATCATCAGCTTTGTCAGCTTCAGGTGCTTCTTCAACAGCAGCTGTTTCTTCAGCAGGTGTCTCTTCAACTACAGGAGCTTGTTCCGTTGGGATTTCCTGAGTATCATTTTCCTCGGCAGGAGCAGCAGCTTCTTTTAAAGCATCCGGCATCGCATCAGCCATAGCATTTGATGATTCGTTACCTTCATGTTTGGCAAGAAATTCATCAAGTTCACTCTGTTCGCGATTTTTATAATACGCTTCAACAGAAAGAACAACTTTGTGCTGTTTGCGGTCAAATTCAATTACAGAAAGTGGAATTTGTTCGCCTGCCGTAAACACTGTCGTAGCATCGGATAAGTCTTTTTTTCCAAGTTGCGGAGTCGGGACAAATCCTTCTACAGTACCGTCAAGGTCAACAACCACACCGCGGTCCATTACTTTTGTAATAGTTCCGAGACATTCTGTACCAGTTGCATATTTTTCGGCAATCTCTGCCCATGGGTCTTCAGACAACTGTTTGAGTCCTAAAGAAATTCTGCGATTATCGTGGTCAACTTTGATAATTTTGACTTCGACTGTATCGTTTTTCTTCATTACTTCAGACGGATGCTGAATACGTTTTGTCCAGGACATATCAGAAATATGTACTAAACCGTCAATACCTTCTTCCAGTTCAACAAAGGCACCAAAGGCAGTAAGGTTTCTTACTTTACCAGAGATAATTTTGTCTATAGGATATTTGGCATCAATAGTCTGCCATGGATCCGGTTCCATCTGTTTAATACCGAGAGATATTTTTTCATTCTCTTTATCAACAGATAAAACAACAGCCTCAACATTGTCATTCACCGACATAATTTTTGACGGGTGTTTGATATGCTGAGTCCAGGACATTTCAGAAATATGAATAAGACCCTCGATACCTTTTTCAAGTTCAATAAATGAACCGTAATCAGTAATCGAAACAACACGACCGACAATTTTATCGCCGATAGGGTATTTAGTTTCGATATTTTCCCAAGGATACGGAGTCATTTGTTTGAGACCTAAAGATATACGGGATGTTTTTTCATCTATATCTAAAATCTTAATGTCGATTTCTTCACCGAGTGTAACCATTTCGGATGGGTGACGAATCCGGCCCCACGACATATCAGTAATATGCAGCAGACCGTCAACACCGCCTAAATCAATGAACACACCAAAATCGGTGATATTTTTAACAATACCTTTTCGAACTTGTTCGACTGCGATATCAGACAGTAATTCATCACGCATAGATTCGCGCTCTGCTTCAAGAACCATACGTCTTGAAACAACGATATTACGACGGGCTTTATTGATTTTAATAATTTTAAGTTCCATCGTTTGATTGATAAGAGCATCAAAATCAGGAACCTGACGAAGAGCAACTTGCGACCCCGGAAGGAACGCATCAACACCCATAACATCAACGACCAGACCGCCCTTGATACGACGAACAACATTACCCTCGACTTTTTCGCCTGAGTCATGAAATTCGCGAATTTGATCCCATACACGCATGAAATCAGCTTTTTGTTTGGAAAGAATCAATTGACCGTGAGAGTCTTCGATTTGTTCCAAGAATACTTCAATCGGATCACCGACCTTGATTTCATCAACGCCAGAGAATTCCTGAATAGGTATAATACCTTCAGATTTGAACCCGACATCAACAATGACATCATCCCTGTTTACTCCAAGGATAGTACCACTGACGATTTCACCTTCACGGATGTCTCTGATAGTAGCATCATACATTTCAACCATCGCATTGTATTCATCTTCATCATAGACAACACCGGAAACATCGGTGATACGAACTTTGCTAATTACAGGAGCCTCGACTCTAGGCATTGCTGCCCGCTCTTTGGCTTTTTCCGCCATACGCTTATGACGATTAGTAACAACTTGTTCGGCAACTGCTGATTCAACGGCAGTTTTTACTTCAACAACTGTTTCTTTTTTGGTGAGTTTTACTTTTGTTTTTTGAGATTTTTTACCGACTAGTGCTTTTCTTTTAGAAGTTTTCGCAGCAACGGTAGTAGTAGTTTTTTTGGCTTCAGCCATAGTTCTTAAAAGAACCTCCTTAATCATGACCTATCGGCTTGGATTTCCTTTTACAAGGAGACCGACAAATCCGTCCGCTATACGGACAACTGCTAGTTAGCAGGTACTGCTAAATAACAGGTACTGCTTAAAAGCAGTCACCTTATATAATCAAATTTCCAGATATTCCAAGAAATTTTTTTTATAAAATGTAAGATAATACATCGGAATGTGAAGAGAAAAACTTACTTGACAGCTTGAGTATCTTTGATTTTTCGAATTTCCAACATAACTCGTTGGGCAATAGCGTTATAGCCCTCTTTCCCCTTTGCCTGTTCCATGACCCACTCGGCAGGAATCATTTCACCGTAAGTAATAGACAATCTGGTTTTGCCAAAAAAACAATCTTTTAATCGGTTAAATCCGTTTACGTAGGCTGGAATTATCGGACAATTTGCTTTTGCGGCAATCATCCCGATACCTGCCTTCGGTGCTAAAAACTGATCTGTAGTAGAGCGGGTACCTTCAGGGAAAATTGTAATACCGTGACCCTCAGCGATAATATCTAAAGTCGTTTTAATCGCTTGACGATCCATCTGACCTCTTTTTACGGGACGGGCGTTAGTATTGGTCAGGTACCACCCAAGGAATTTGTTTTCAAACAGTTCCGCTTTAGTCATAAAATAAACCAGTCGGGGAGCCCATGAACCGACTACCGGGGGATCTAAATATGATTGATGATTAGATGCTAAAATAAATCCACCTGTTTTAGGGAAATTTTCTTTCCCTGATATTTTAATACGAAAGAGTAATTTTGTAATCGACCTAAAAAAAGTCCAGCCGGTATAATATACAAGTTTCATTAGTTATTTAAGCATCGATCTAATAATATTTACGATATAGTCAACCTGACCTTCAAGGGTCATGCTTGTTGTATCTACTAAAATTGCATCTTTTGCTTTTGTCAGAGGAGAATGTTCGCGGCTGGTATCTTTATGGTCTCTCTTTTTAATATCATCCTGCAGTTCTTTAAGTGTAGTTGTTACACCCATTTTCATGAGGTCTAATAGTCTGCGTTGAGCTCGTTGTTCGACCGATGCATTCAAATAAATTTTTACATCCGCATTTGGAAAAACAACTGTAGTAGTATCTCTACCCTCTGCTACAATTGAACCCTCTTTGCCAAAGTCCTGTTGTTTTTTTACCATAGCCAATCTGACACCTTTGTGAGCAGCAACCTCGGAAGCATTTTTTGTTACTTCGGGTAGTCTGATTTCATCGGTAACATCATTACCGTTTAGGAATACTCTATTTACATCTGCTGAAGTTTTAAATAGAATCGGTAAAATTTGTGCGAGTTTGGATAATTTGACCCCATCGGAAAAAGGGATATTATTTTTCAAAGCATAGTATGTTAAGGCACGATACATTGCCCCTGTATCTAAATAAGTATATCCCAAACGGGCAGCAATGAGTTTAGAAGTAGTTGATTTTCCCGAACCGGCGGGTCCGTCTATTGCAACTATCTTACCTCTGAGTGAGGATAAATTGATTGGTTTATTTTTCATAGGCAAAAATTAACAGAATAATTCCAAAAAAGGCAACCGCTTTATTGTAAAATTATTTACTCTCTTTTGAACCCATATTAAGAAATTGTTCAAGCGGTTCGGCAAAAAACCATTTCAGATGAAAACCCCTATACCTGCCGTCACTTTTAATCTGAGCAAGGGCTGTATTTATCGCTTTGAGCAAAGTTGTATCTCCTTTGCGAACTGCCATCCCGTAATACTCCGATGATAGAATTTCTCCAACCGTTTTTGCCGACTGATGTCTTTTAATATAGGCTTGAGTAGTCGGGAAATCATTTAAAACCGCATCGAGATTTTGATTATTCATATCTAAAAATGCTGCTCCGATGTTATCAAATGAAAATACCTGAACCCCCTCCATTTTCTTTGCCATCAGTTCACCGGTTGTCCCCAACTGGACCCCTATTTTTTTCCCTTTTAAATCATTAATTGAGAAAATAGTATTGTTCTCAAGCGGGACTGCAATGACTTGACCTGCCAAATAATATGGATCAGAAAAATCTATTACTACTGCTCTTTTCGGTGTAATTGTCATAGCGGAAAGGACAAGGTCGTATTTCTTATTTTGTAAACCCGGAATAATTCCACCAAAGGGTGTTACTATAAACTCCGGTTTCCAACCGTTTACTTGACAAATCTCTGTAATAAGGTCAATATCGAATCCTTCGGGTAGCCCTGTTTCGGTATTTACTATTTCAAACGGCGGATAGGTTGCATCGGTTCCGATACGTAACACAGTTCGCTTTCCATCCTGAAAATTTTCTTTCTGTGTACAGGAGATTAGACATAATAAAGCAAGACCGATTGATAAAATATATTTCATGAAACCTCATTGTTCTATGATTGTTTTCATAAGAATACTACAATGATAAGTTACAGACAATAAAAAAAGCGGTTGAAAAACCGCTCTGTTTACTGAACTTGATAGAAAAGATATTAGAAATAATCCAATGAGAAAGATATCAGCCTGTCATCAATATCTAGGTCAATCTTCAAATCGGAAGAGTTATAGTTATCATTGATAAAGCTACCGTCTGATGATTTTTCAAACCCAAGTTGATTAAAAAATGAGGAGTCATTACCAAATATCTTCATACCGATTTTTTCAGGTACTCTTAATCGAAGTTTTGAATCTTCACCCTGTATAGAAATTTGGACATACGGTTCATTTGATCCGATTTTGAGATAAATACTGGAATTGTCTGTATCTAAATTCAGTTTTTGTAAGCGTGAAGTAAGGAAATTCAGATGTAAATCATTATCAAATCCGGTACATTTTAACTCGAGAGGTAAGTTTTCAGAAAAACGTACATCCCAATCTTGAGCTTCACCACTATGAATCTTTACAGCTCCACCAAAGAAAGAATTATCACGTGCTTCAAAATTGATAAGAGCAATATCATCGTTTATCGTTGTTTCAATCAACGGTTTTCGAGAGAATTCATCGAACTCTGCTAAAATAAGTTCCGAACCTGAATCTCGAATAGTAAGATTATTTTGCTCTAAATGTAAAGTAGCTTTAATTTGCTGTAAGTTAGAATCTGCTTCTTCTTTGTATATAGAGTCCGAGAAGAAATTATCATTTTGAAATCCGACACCGCTTGTAGAGAATGCGATTGCAAATCCGCCAAAAAACAGGGCAAGAGTTGTCAAATAGGATATAAATTGCAATCTGCTTTTTGTGAATATTTTTTCGATTCCAACCGCTATCAAGACAATGGGAAACAAAACAATTAAGCCTTCCCAGGCAACATCACTAATGATATCATTGTTTTGCAATAGGATAAGAATACCTATCTGAATCAGGAGCATTCCCCATCGGAACCTTGCCGGTGTCATATTGTTGTACCCCCGTTATCATTACTCTTTTTAGAATCAAATACTTCTACGGTCGGTTCAATTGAATCTTCCTGTTCAGATTTATCCTTTTTCCGAAAGATTAAAAACAGCCCACTGAGAACTAAGAGCAACGGCCAGAATTCATCCATGTGAAACCAGTAAAAGTTTTCACGCACAAGCCAGATAACACCGATACATATCAACAGCATCCCGGGGAGATATTTGTTCCATGAAGAGTATTCATTAGGGATGTCTTCAACCGGGACTGTTTCTCCTTGTTCATTTACATGAAACTGAACTTCATCTTTTGGCATAATTACCATCGCAATAATGTATGCTATAAATCCTGCCCCACCGGTTCCCATCGCCAATAAAACTACTATAATTCGTACAAATACAGGATCTATTTCAAAATACTCCCCGATTCCACCACAGACACCGCCGATTACTTTATTTGAACTAGATCTTTTTAATTTCTTTTCCATGTATAATCTCCTTTCCGAGTCTTCTTTGTTTCTTAATTCTATACGATAAATTCTCTAAAAGGTTTTATTTATTCTTTTTCGAATTTTTGTTTACTTCTTTCTGTTTTATATAATTCTAAAAAACGTAAAGCATAGACATTATAACTGTTTCCAACTGAAACAGAATATTTTGTTAAAAAATCGACTGCTTGTTTTTCTTCTGTGGAGTCTGTAGTCAAAATAGCGATGTTGTAATATGCCTCGAAAAGTTGTTTGTACAATAAGTTTTTATCTGAGTGACTAAGTTCTGCTTTCTTATTTGATGTATCGCTTTTTGCTGACTTTAAGTATCTGACCGAATTTTTCTTCTGCTGCATTTCTAACTGTTCTGAATATATGAATACTTTTCTCCACCAATAATCAAGTTTAGTTTTATCGGCAGAAGTAGAGATATTCGAATCCAGAGACTGTTGAAGCGTTTCTGAAAAACTTGAGGTAGTTTTATAACTGCCTTTCATTTTCGTTTTTTTAGGGCTTGATCTCAGTTTTTCTACAGGTTTACCTATATCGGGAGCATACTTAGACAGCTGTTCATCAAAAGAAACTATATCCTCTTCTTTTACTTTAGTACTTTCCGATTTCTTTGGTTCAGTTTTTATTTTCTGTTTTTGTTTTGGTAGTAGTTTATCAACAGGTTTTGCGGCAGCAGGAGAAGTTTGTTCCGTTTCAATAGTTTGGATTTCTATTTGACGACCAGATAATTCTTTGTCCTGCAGTTCTATAGCTCCGACAGATAAATTTTCATCTGTAGCAGTATCAACAATGACAGGAATGCTTTCCTCTATATCTTTTTGGTAGACGTTTACTGGAGATTTAATATTATCTTTTAGTAATTCATCGTTTGTATCTTTTTGTTCAAAAGCAAAGATAGCAACTAACACCAGCGATGCCGCCACTCCGGTTAGTTTCCACCAAATTGATGACGAAGACAACTGCTTGGTTACAGGTATGGTTTCAGACTCGGTATTTTTATTAATAGCGGATTCTATTTTTTGAGCTGATTGTTCCCAATAGTCATTCTCTGAAAGTTCTGAATTGGATGAAATTAAGTTCTCAAGTTTTTCCAGTTCAAGCAGTTGTTTTTTGCATTCTTCACATCCCTCGATATGCTGATGCACAATGACATGTTCTTCATTTTTGAGTTCATTGTCAAAATATGCCGATAATCTGTCTAAGAAAAATTGATGTTCCATAATCTGTTCCGTTATAGTAAATCTTTCACCGCATCTAAAAGCATCTGTCTAGCCCGATGAAGTCTTGAGTCGACCGTACCGGGAGGAATTTTTAAATAACTTGCTATTTCAGCATAATCCATTTTTTCAAAATGTCTGAGCGTAAAGACCGTACGATATTTAACAGGAAGTGCTAAAATTGCTTTATACAGACGCTTTCTGTTCTCATCATCAAGCAGTTTGTCCAAGGCACTAATATCTGTAGAGCTCGGGTCAAAGCCGACTTCGGTTAACTTGTCCAAAGACTCTTTTTTCTCTTCTCTTTGAATCAGGTTAAAAGATAAGTTTCTGGCAATTGTTGCAATCCATGGGTAAAAAGCATAACCGGTTTTAAATGTCTGAATTTTTTGAAATGCTTTCACAAATGTTTCCTGTACAATATCTTCGGTCATATCAAAAGAGTTCAACAAACCGTATACAAACCGAAATAGTCTTTTCTGATGCAGCCGTATCAGTTTTCCAAATGCTGATTTATTACCGTTTTGGGCTGATTCAATCAGTTTTTGTTCATCACTCTTGCTTCCGGTAGTATATACCTGTGAACTGTCTGAATCTTCCGATTTTTTTTTGTTCATTTTTTAGTTCTTTGCTCCGGTCAGGCTCATTGCTAAAACTTCGATTGTCATAGTTTTGGGCATTCCTGAGCGACGTAATTTGGCATCAGTCTCAGCTATTTTGATTATAATCTTTTCAAGTTGATTATTGCTGTATTTGGCTGCCTGGGGCTTGAATTTATATATTAAAAAAGAGCGGTTTCCAATCGGTTTTTTGCCGTTTTTAATTAGGTAGAGAGTTGAAAAATGCTGCTGCAGTAGACTGACTAATACTATCGGGTCATTTCCGTCGACAATGAGCAGTTTAATCATTTGCAGAACTTTTGCGGTTTGTCTTGCTACAACATAGTCGGCCAACTCAAAGATAGTAAAGACTTCAAAGCCGTTTACTAATTGTTTGACATCTCCGATTTCAATAGAACCGTCTTTGCCTATGAAATCTATCAGTTTGGCAAGTTCTGTTTCTATTGCTCCCCTATTTCCGGCTAGAAGTTCAGCTAAAAATTTTATAGCATCGGGAGATATAGAGATATTTTCTTTTTTCAGTTTTGCATTTATTTGTACAAAAGTCTCATCGCGGGTCAGTTTAGGAAACTCAACTACAACAGCCTCTGCAGTCATTGTTTTTATAAATGCCGAGCTTTTTCTGGGAGTTTTTGAAGAGGGTGAGGAAAATATCACCATTCGGTTTGGGTCAACCGGTTTTAAAATCGAAAGGATTTTCTGTATTTCTTTTGGTCTAAATGATTGTAAGTCTGTGATTACAAAGACCTGTTTTTCCCCAAGCATCGGTATCATGGCAAGTTCGGTAAGAATATCACCGGACTTAGTTTTTTTACCGTCTATCTTCCGAAAGTTAGTTGTAAACTGCATATCGGGAAGAAACTTATGTGAGATAAATTTTACCGCTTCTGTGATACGGTAATCTTCGGAACCGTAGAAGTAATAAATCGGCTTAAATTTACCTTTTGTTATATCTTGTAATAGTTGTTTCGGGTTTGCCATACTGACTTAGTATAAGACAAAAGAGATAATGCTTCAATCAAAAAGCTGTTGAAAAACCGGATTTTCATCAACCGCAATCCACTCAAGGGAAAAACGGTATTTATCACGGTATTTCGCTGTTTTACCGAGTAAGTTTGAGAACTTCATCGGTGAAACTTCTCTTTGATTTACCTGATTGATAATTTTGACATTGTTGCCATAGATTTGATAGGTGTTATTGGAGAAATACTTCTGGTTACCGTCAATAAATTCCAATAACGCCAATAATGATGCATAGTCGCTGTGGTCATCATCTATACCGTCAAACGGGGCTTTAAACTTGATACCCAGTTCAGGTATAGCAAATAGAACAACAGCAGACTGGTCGATTTCGCTATCGACCGGTAGTTTGTAAGATCCAAAATAACATTCCATACGAATTGATAATGCAACTGTTGTGCCTTTATAACAACTGTTTATTAAGCTGTTGTCTTTGAATTTATTAGGTATATTATGACTGATTTCGGATTGGAGAATATGCATTTTCATACATGTTTATTTGTAATTTTATTTCATATTTGACAAGGTTGTTCGTCTATTCTATATATATATTATTGAGAGAGATTTTACTGTAAGGAGAAGGTCTATTATGAAATCTTTTAAATTGATATCGGTATTGCTATTTTTGATAATTTTGAGTGGATTGCTCAGTTGTAGTAAAAGTAGTAATCCTCTGTTTACTCCGACAGAGTTTACAATTGATAATTTCCCCCATGAAATCGGAACTGTTTGGCAGTATCAGAGGAGGATAGATGATTTCAGATCTTTTACAATTGATACTCTTTTTGTACGAATTGTAGATACTGCAATAATTACTGATGATTCCCTGAAAGTGTTTGTTGTTGTGGCAGATTTAGCAACAGTCATGGCTGATTCTTCTGATACGACCTATTGGTATATTGCTGGCGATACTGTTACGTATTACACTAAAGAATCTGATTTGTATAGAGTAACCAGAAATGTAGTTTTTCCTTTGGAAGTAGGTTCAAATTGGTCATCAGGAGTTTTTCCACCTGATTCAAACGAAGTTACCGAGATGACTCAAGTAACAATTTTAGGAAGAAACTATCAAAACGCATATCAAATTGTGAGAAATGCAAGCGGACTCAATGAATATTATCTTGACAGCTTTTTATATGTGCCGAATATCGGATTGATTGAGTCAAGTGAGAATCATATTTTATGGACCACGACAAAAGATGAAACCTGGAAACTTATTCCATATTATGAGCCGGACAGTTTAGAACTATCTGATTTTCCTCTTCAGGTGAATGCATCCTGGACATATAATGTAGTCAATAACTTACTTGATTGTGTAAATTGTTTTGATACTGTTACTGTCACAATTATGGATTCAATATTGGACAGAGGAGGTGTAATAAACCAAAACTGGTTGCTTGATTATCCCGGACAGGAAAAAGTTATTATTAATCGATTAGATAAAAACAAACTTTTTTTACAATGGCATCACTACGCAGTATCTTTTTCTTTAGAATTTCCGCTCACTATAGGTAAACAATGGGATGATGTCGGTTTAATTAGTTCATCACTACAAGTAAAAGACCGGCAGACAGTAACAACACCTGCAGGAATATTTAAAGATGCTTATTATTTAAAAGGATTCTCAAACGACGGTTTTGAACCGGGGGCAAAATTTGAAATCTGGATAGCCAAAGGTTACGGCATTGTGAAATTAAATCATAATGGGGCTCCCATGGGTTATTTTGAGGATAAATCTTGGGAGTTAAAATCGTATGACCCGAATAAACCGGCTGAATCTTTTACTATTGATAAGTTTCCAAGCTTAGATGGAATGAGTTGGAACTATTAAGTATTTGATGCTATATCTCAAACTTACGATACAGTACTCGTACAATTAGCTGAATCATCAACAGTTGCTCTATGGAACTACACCCGTTCAGATACTTCATGGCAGGAGATTGTTTCAATAGAGGGTACTGTTGCGAAGTTTTTTCATCCTGACAATATGATAGCACCGTTTAAGTCGTATCAATTCCCGATTGAAATCGGAAATAGTTGGATAACATATCCGTCAGGAAACAGTTCAAATGTTTTTGGAGTTAGTCCCATATTAGTACCGGCCGGACGGTTCTTCCCAAGTTATGCAATTGACACAAGATACAACTGCGGTATAGGATGTGATCGACGAGAAAGAGAGTGGGTAGCACCTTTGGTCGGAGTAGTACAAAAACAAATAACCGATAGTCAACTTGGTATAAATGAGATTTGGCGGTTGATAGGGTATGCTATGCCGTAAAAAATTAATATGGGATGGACAAATGAAACTAAAACATAATTTTTTAATCTTACTGTTGCTTGTTTTTATAAGCGGAATTCTCAGTTGCAGTAAAAAGAGTAATCCTTTGTTTGCACCTACAGAATTCACTATTGATAATTTTCCTCACGAAGTCGGAACTGTCTGGCAGTATCAGCGAAGAATAGAAGATTTTAGATCTATTGCATTTGATACATTATTTGTACGAATTGCTGATACTGCAATAATAACTGATGATTCCCTAAAAGTATTTGTTGTTGTTTCAGATTTAGTGACATTATTTCTGGATTCATCTGATACGACATATTGGCATATTGCAGGCGATACAGTTACGTATTATACGAAAGAATCTGATCCAATTTCTGATTTATATAGAGTAACAAGAAATGTTGTCTTTCCCTTAGAAATAGGTTCAAATTGGTCATCAGGTGTTTTTCCACCAGACTCAAATGAAGTAACCGAGATTTCCCAAAAAACAATTTTAGGAAGAAGCTATCAAAACGCATATCAAATTGTGAGAAATGCAAGCGGATTCAATGAATATTATCTTGATAGTTTTTTATATGTACCGAATATCGGATTGATTGAGTCAGACGAATATCACATTTTGTGGACTACAACAAAAGATGAAACTTGGAAACTTGTTTCATTTTATGAGCCTGACAGTTTAGAACTCTCTGATTTTCCGATACAGACAGGTGCATCCTGGACATATAATGTTTATAATAATTTAGATGATTGTATAAATTGCCTTGATACCGTTACTGTTACAATAATAGATTCAAAAAACTGGTTTTTTGATTATCCAAATCAAGAAAGAATTGCTCAGAATACTTTAAACCAAAATATATTAAAAATAAATTGGCATACCAATCTACTATATTTTTCACTCGATTTCCCCTTAAAAGTAGGTCAAGGTTTGTCAGTTAATAGTGACTTTATTACAGGTTCAACTATAAAAGTGTTAGGTCGTCAAACAGTGACAACCGAAGTAGGAACTTTTAAAGATGCATATTTCTTAAAATGAGTGTCACAAAGATTTATTACTGGCACTCCAATTCTCTTTAATATTTGGATTGCCAAAGGTTTTGGAATTGTAAAATTACAATACCCTGCTGCAATATTCAACACATTTAGCACTTGGGAATTAAAATCGTATGACCCGTATAACCCAGTAGACTCATTCACAATAGATAAATTCCCGAACTTTGACGGCTTGAGTTGGAGTTATGAAGTGTTTGATGGTGCCACACTGACCTATGACACAATACTCGTACAAGTTGCCGAGTCATCTACGGTAGCTCTATGGAACTACACCCGCTCTGATACATCATGGCAGGAAATTGTATCACTTGAGGGAACCGTAGCAAAGTTTTTTCATCCCGACAATATTATTGCTCCGTTTAAAACATATCACTTCCCGATTCAAGTCGGTAAGACTTGGGCTACTTTTCCATTAGGTAACACTTCAACAGTTCTTTCAGGAAATCCTCTCATAGTGCCTGCCGGGCGTTTTTTCCCAAGTTATGAAATTGAAACAAGATATAACTGCGGTGGCGAATGTATTCACTGGGAGAGAGAGTGGATAGCACCCTCTGTTGGAGTAGTACAAAAAATTATTGTTGATGAACAGCTAGGAATAATAGAAACTTGGAAGTTGATAGGGTATGCTATGCCGTAAACTTACTGAAACCTGTCGTATTTTGCAACTGCATAGCGGTCGGTCATACCTGCAATATAGTCTGAGATGACAATCTCTTTTTGTTCATGCTCAAGCATCAGCTTAAATCTATTTGGTAACAACGATGTGTCTGCCATAAGTTTTGAAAATATGCATTTAATTATTTCCTCTGCCCAGTCAGCCATCGAAAGTAATTTTTGATGTTTATACAATTTCTGATTTAAAAACTGTTTGATATCCCCGACAATAATTGCATTGGCATCGGAATATCCGCATAGTTTCACTTTACAACTACGAACATCCGCAATTGACTGAATATCGTTTTGTACCAAACGCAGTTTTGTTTCATTAACTAAATCTGTTACCATAAAATCTAAAAGTGTTCGCACCAAGGCATACCTCTGTCGGTCATCCTCTTCTGAAAGATTTTCAACTAACTTACCCAGTTGCAGATATTTCCAAAACTGAAGTTGACGTAAATCATCGGGAGTTATAATTCCCGACGACAGACCGTCGTCAATGTCATGAGCGTTGTAAGCAATTTCATCGGCAACATCTACAAGCGACGCCTCAAGAGAAGTATGTTCTTCGGGATGAAACTCATCTGAAACAGCATGATTCTTTGTTTCATGTTTGACAATCCCCTCGCGAACTTCATAAGAAAGGTTTAATCCGGGATGGTCATTGTATCTTTGTTCAAGCAAGTCGACAATCCGCAAAGATTGACGGTTATGATTAAACCCGCCGAAATCTTTTAGGAGTTCATCTAGAACATCCTCACCGGAATGTCCGAAAGGAGTATGCCCGACATCATGTACCAATGCGATTGCCTCGGATAAATCTTCGTTTAACCTCAAGGTTCTAGCCAAGGTTCGAGTGATTTGAGCAACTTCAATAGTATGAGTCAGACGGGTGCGATAATGATCTGTTTCATGGGGGATAAAAACCTGTGTTTTATATTCCATCCTGCGAAATGCCGCCGAGTGAATAATTCTGTCACGGTCACGTTGAAAAGCTGTCCGCAAAGGATGATCCGCAATAGGATAGACCCGTCCTCGAGAGTCGACCGCACATGATGCATACGGTGCCAGATTTTCTTTTTCTAATTTTTCTATTGATTGGCGTGTCAGCATAGTTTTAAAAGATACTCAATTTTATATGAAATATCAATTATCAAATATATACAGAAGAAAACTGACTGAGTGAGTCAATCCTAATACAGGATGGTAGGAACTGTTGTAAATAAAGCTGTTGTTATGTAATTTCAGATCAACTCCTCCCCCGAATTCAATCGGTGCTGTTGAAAAGCCGAAAAGGATACTGCTATATTTAGAAATCTTTACAGATTCACCGATTCCGAAACTTTTTTTATTTTGCGATAATTTAGAAAGTTTCAAAGTTGTTTTATATTTTCCTTTCCCTAAAATTTCTCCAAACAAAGTAAGTTTTCGATTTGCTTTTATTGAACTTTCGTTAAAAGACGGTCGATTGATATTGTCTAGAACAGCACTGATAATAAAAAACTTATGACGATACTGCATTGAGATTCCATAAGAAACTCTACTAATAGAGTTGTACCGATTATTAAAATTATGAAACTGACCAGTTAGAAAATTACCGATTGTGAAAAATGAATTTGAGTACAAAAAACCGAGTCGTATAGTTTTTTGGGTATAGAGTTCCGGGTCGCCAAGTTGTGAAAAACCGGC
Organism: Candidatus Zixiibacteriota bacterium; assembly: GCA_024276275.1. GTDB lineage: Bacteria > Zixibacteria > MSB-5A5 > GN15 > FEB-12 > QQUK01. The sequence continues at coordinate 124,927 of JAJRXM010000049.1, read as the reverse complement.
GATAAAATTATAGTTTTTTAATCTATAAGAAACTGCCGAATAGATAAGGTCCAGCTCTTTTAAATTATATTGCCGTTTATAGCCAAAATCAACGGACAATTTTTCTGTCTGAGATAGCTTAGCACCGCTAATAAGTTGTTCCGATGGTGTCGGTGTTGACAGAACAACAGTTCCTCCTAAAGCATCAGTACGTGATGTAGGAAACTCTGCCATAACGGTTGAGAAACAGAATATAGATAACAAAAGATAACTTATTATTCTACCTTGCAATTACGATTGTCTCCTTTGTGCTTAACCCTTCTTCTGTTGATAGGTAGAGAATATAGATACCGATAGGCAGTCTTACGTTATCGGATGAAAGACCGTTCCAAACAAATTCATTCGAAATATATGCAGTAGCTGGATAAAACGTATGAACGATATTACCGTTTATATCATATAGTTTTAATGTATAACTATCAGATTGCGGAACATTGATTGAAATTCTCAATTCATCCTCGAATCCGTCACCGTCGGGTGAAATATATTTTGAACTGAGATTTATTGCAACCGACGAATTGTTATTGACCGTAGAGAGACTGTTTTCATAGCCGGGAGTTCCATACTGATCTGATGACCTTCCCCAGTCATATAAACCGTTTTCAAGGTTTCGGGATACAGTATAGTTATCATCGTATAACATATCGTAGGAATAATTATCTGCGACAATATTGTTATCATCAAGCAGTTTTAATTTATCCGATTCGTTGTTAAGCACCGCCCAACTATCGAGTTCAAAGACTATACCGTTAAACTGAGGATATTCATTCAGAAAATTAACTTTTGATTTTGTTAAAACAATAAATTGATTCGGTGCTACGAAAAACGATTGAGTTGTTACCTGATTGCTCTTAACAGAATCCCCGATAGACCAATTTTGCAAGTCTATCTGCTCGTTTGACCTGTTATAGATTTCTACCCACTCAGGATGTTTGTCACCCTGCGGGTTTGCCAAAAATTCTGAAATAATAATCGGCGGGTATTGTTGTGAGACTGCTGTAAAATATATAGTATCATTGGTGGTTCGTAAATCAAAAGGTGTTGCTACAATAGCAGTAAGAGTTTCATAGAGTTGAACAGGAGTATAGTTAAGAATTGTTTCTATTTCTATAACTGAATCTCTTTGAATAAGAGGAATATTTGTCGAGTTTGTCAATGTTGTAAAAGATGAATCGTAAATATGTAACATACCGTCGGTAATATCAGTCAAACCTCTGTTGGTAATAGTAAATCTATATATCGGGTTGAAATTTTCCATGACAAGAGAATATAATTCTACAGCTAAATCTTTTTCAACAGGTGTAACCGAATTCAGATAACCCGGGGTTGAACCTATTTTTGAGATTGACTGCATGATAGGCAAAGAATCGGTATATTTTCTCTCCCACGAGAAAGCATCTGCCCCTTTCTCTTCCCAACTGAAAGTTGAAACTATATTCAGATTTTGTAACAGTTGGATAGTTCCAAAATTGTTTGACAGAGAGAATGATAGCTCAATCGGTTCAGGAGTTAAAAATTCATATTCAGAATCTCCCCACACATTTGTACCGTTTCCCCAATAAGATTCAAAACTATTATTATTTGATCCCCAAAATAGTTGTTTACAGATTATAAGATAAGAATTCGGTGGAATAATTCTAGAGGGTAAAATTATTGTGTCTGAATTGATTACTAAAATGTAATCAGACAATTGCATAGTAGTATCGGAGTTATTCTGAAGCTCAAACCACTCAAGCGATGTAGAGGAACCGGGTTCATTTGAAAGAACCTCGTTGATAACTAAATTAGCTGAAGCAGTATTAGTTATAAGAATCAATAGTAACAGATAAAATTTCATATTTGCCAATTCATATTGAGAGAAAATTGATTGACATTTTTATCGGTTGCCGATCTTTTATATCGGTGACTCAATTTAAAACTGACTGACAGAGAATCAAACAAATCTATTTCATTCTTTATAAAACCATAAAAATAATCAAGTTGTTTTGTGTTGCTGTTAATTTCACTAAGACTCAACCAAAGATGCAGGAGGCCGTAGTTTTTGGAATACTGTTTTATCTCCGAGAAAAACCCGACATATCTAGGTTTATCAGTTTTATGGGAGTACTGTATATAACTTCTTACATAGAGATTATCCGGGTTGTAAACGAGCATCAACCTGCTTTGATTTTTCCTATATGAAGTGTTGTCTGTTAATTTATTTCTATTTTTATTTCGATGTAATACATCAATTGATATTTTGGCTGAAGCTGAAAGTTTTCTGGTGAGCTGAGTAAACAGTTGCATTTCGGTTGTGTCAGAATTTTTGTAGGCATATAGTGATGCTATGTCGATTTGCCAATTTGTACTAACCCGCAGTTTGGTTTTTATCAGTCCACCGGTTTGGTTTGAGCGTTTACTGAGGATTGATTGTTTGATATTGTCTATCGTTACATATTCAGAGATTAAAGAAGTTTTACTCCCACCTGCGATATTTAGATATGCTTCCCCATAGTTCCAAAAAGCATAGGTAAGATATAGTTTTTTAGACTTATGCTTTCCGTCAATTAAAAGAGCAGAGCTGTTGTTTTGTTTATTAAATTCCGCGACAAGCTCTGTAGAAATTTGCCCATTTGTGTATTTAAAATTTTTGTAGAGTCCGGTTTTGATGTCATAGAAATTATTATTGAGACTTCTGTTTTTTAATGCATGCAACCCGACAATAAGAGAAGGTAAATTTTTATTGTTGTCGCTTAGCATGAATGCGTTTGTAAAAATTGAAAAATTGCTGTTTCTATGATATGAAATCACAGATTGAAAAGCATACCCGCTCTTATTTACCTTTGCATAAAGACCGTTAAACCCGCCATAGTCAGGAAACAAAAATGATTCTGTATCTATATTATCTGAATATGATAAGATTTTACTGCGATAGCCTATAATTCCACCGAGACCAAACCGTTTGGAAAAATTCCCCGCTATAACGGTTCGCTTTCGGTCTTGCGAAATATACGCTAAGTATCGTATTGTAAATCTTTCTCTTCCTGAGAATTCTTTTCTAATAATGCTGTTAAATTCAAATTGCTCTTTTTGAAATGTTACAGACGATTGATAACGTGACCGAGCCTCTTCATTAAGATATGAAGAATACTGATTTCTAATTGTTACGCTTGCCTTTTTTTGATTACGACTTTCAAGAAAATACTGCATTTGTTCAAGATTGTTTGATGTTGTCTTTGCAGTATCAAACCGTAATAAATCACGAGGGATTTCTTCAAGTAAAAAAGATGACGGATTCACTCTATTTGCAATCAGTTCGGTCAAAATCAGAAACTGTTCAAAACTTATTTCACCCAAAGAACAAGCCTCGGCTATTTCATCTTCTGACGGAAATACAACTGTTTCTATCTGTTGTATTCCCCAGACAAATTCAGTTGTATATAAAAAAAGAAGAAATAAAAACGTGAATTTGATTTTCAAGATTAGCTCAAATTATATTTACTTAATTTTCTATATAAAGTCCGCTCACCCATTCCCAGTTTTTTGGCTGCCTCTTTACGGTTTCCGTCAGTTTCAAGCAGCACCTGACGAATCATCATTTTTTCCATCTGGTCAACAGTCATGCCTTTTACTGCTTCTGGTGAATCGGGTTGTATTGCATTTGGATTTGTACTAGGTAGATGAGAGAGTATAAGATCACGAAGCATTTTTATTTCAGAACCTAATGAAAGAATTGCATGATATATGAGCTCCTGTCCGGCTTCTTCTGATGTTTTCCCCGTAGAAACCGGTAGGTTTGTACCTTGAGAATGCTGTTCTTCAATAAATTGCCTGACATCCTTTTCATCTACAATCCCTTTTTGTCTGAAAGCAATCATTCTATCGGTAAAATTTTTCAACTGCCGTACATTACCCGGCCAATCATACTGCATAAGCAGTTCCAATGCAGAGTCGGAATAATCAAGTTTTTCTGTTCTCCAAAAATGTTTTATCAGCGGTTGAATATCAGCCTTGCGTTCAAAAAGAGGCGGGAGGGTAATTTTTACAACACCGATTCTGAAATATAAATCTTCTCTGAATTTTTTTTCTGCAATAGCTTCTAACAAATCTCTATTTGTAGCAGATACAATACGAACATTGGTATGTTGGGCATTTGATGAGCCGACCGGGTAATAGGTACCGTCTTCTAAAACTCGCAGCAGTTTTACCTGCATCTCAGGTTTAGTCTCACCGATTTCATCTAAAAATATAATACCGTTGTCAGCTTTTTTAAACAGTCCTTCCCTTTTTGAAACAGAACCTGTAAAGGCACCTTTTTCATGTCCAAACAATTCTGACTCTAAAATTCCTTCAGCAATAGCACCGCAATTAACCGCAACAAATGAATCGTTCTCTCTTAGTGAATCAAGATGAATTGCTTTTGCGACTAATTCTTTACCTGCTCCTGACGGTCCGACAATTAATACCGGTACATCTGTCGGTGCTATACGATGAACGGTTTCAGCTATCAGTTTCATTTTTGATGAACGGGCGATTATGTTGTATTTAGAAAGCAGTTCTTTGGAATGCAATATCTGCTTGACTTTTTTTATGATTCCTGTTTTGCCGATTTCGATTGAAAAAGAGCCGTCAAAATGATTTTCTAAGTCTGCCTCATCATAATTACCTTGGGTTACTTTCCAAATATCAGTCAGTCCGTTATATCTTCTTATTTTGACCGCAACTTGCGAACGGAGATCAATTCTATCCTGACCGACAATAATTAAATCTATCTCGGTTTCTTTGACTATTTGATATAGTTCAGATAGCTCACTGACGACAGTCCCTATCTTATCCCATTCCATCGAAAGAGCAATGTTATTTCCGGAAAGTATGACTACATTATTTTTCATTTTTTGTTTTTTTGTTTCTGTTTTACAAATTTTTTGGTCTGATATTTTTGTGAATTATTTTTTTTATCCATTTTAAATTTAGCTGATTGTTTTTTTGAAGATTTTTCTTTTTCAGACATAACAACAAACAGGTCCATTTCGGCTGCTGTTTTATTAACTTTTAAAACGCCAACTTGAACTTTATCCCCGAGCTGATAGATTTTCCCGCGCCTTCTGCCGACTATGCGGTAATGCGATTCATCAAAAATATAATAGTCATCATCAATCGTTGACATTCGCACCATCCCCTCGACACCCATCTCATCGAGACGTACAAAAAAACCATAAGACATAACCCCGGTAATAACACCCGGATATTCATCTCCGACATGGTTTGCCATAAAGGAAATCTGTTTTATTTTGACCGCATCCCGCTCTGCTTTTGTGGCTACCCTTTCGGTAGCTGAACATTGTTTGGCAACTCGGTCGATATACGTGGGAACTTTTTTGGCAAAAGCAGGTGGATACTTGCCGTTTTTCAATTTTCTGAGCAGCCTATGCACTACCAAATCAGCATACCGACGTATCGGAGAAGTAAAATGTGTATAATACTTAAACGCTAATCCAAAATGTCCGAGGTTCTCCCGTTGATAGACAGCCTTGCTCATTGAACGCAAAAGCAATTCGTTGATATAGTCTGCCTTGGGGTCATCCTGTACTTTACCCAAGAAACGGGAAAAGAGTTTAGGAGACATATTTTTTGAAATTGGAAATGAAAAGCCGATTCTTTTCATCAATTAAGAAAATTCCTGTAGTCTATCGCTATCCGGTTTTTCATGAACCCGATATAAAAACGGCTGAGCATTACGGAACAAATGTAATGCGACTGCCTGATTTGCTGCCAGCATAAACTCTTCGACTAAACGATGCGATTCCAAACGGATTTTAGCCGCAAGGTCTATGACCTCGCCGTTTTTATTTAAAATTATATTTGATTCGGGTAAATCAAAATCCAAAGACCCGTCGGAAATTCTTTTATAGGTCAGGATATTTGCCAGTTCACGGGCTGTATCTAAATTTTCTTTTACTTTTCTTATTTTTGCTGTTACTTCACCCGAATCAAAATACTCCTGAACATCTTCATAACTTAATTTTGCATTTGATTTTATAAGAGTATCGGAAAATGAAAAATTCAGCATCTTCCCTCTTTTATCAAAATCTATAGAGACCGAATGAGCCAGACGTTTTTTATTCAGTTTTAATGAGCAGATATTATTAGAAAGAACCTCCGGAAGCATCGGTACAACCATCCCGGGCAGATAAACCGAATTTCCCCTTTTGAATGCCTCTTTATCAAGTTCACTTCCTTCGGTAACATAATGCGAAACATCGGCAATATGTACTGACAGTCTAAATCCTTTTTCTAATTTTATTACTGAGATAGCGTCATCATGATCTTTGGCATCTTCCGGATCTATTGTATAAATGCACTCTTTAGTTAAATCAATTCTTTCATCTACAGTAATCTCATCTAGTTTTGCAGATTCTATTTCTGCTTCGTCTAAAACTTCTTCGGGAAATGCCTCGGGTAAGTCATACGATTTAATGACAGCCAACATATCTACACGAGGTTGCCCCGGGAACCCAAGTATCTCGGTAATTTCACCTTCGGGGTTTCGGTTTGGATCATCCCATTCGGTAATGACACAAACGACCTTCTGACCGTCTTTGGCTTTTATCGAAAGTTTTGTAGGGATATAAATATCACGCTGTATTTTTTTATTATCAGGAACGACAAATGAAAAGGTCGGTGATTTTTGAAACAGTCCGACAATATTTCGTATTCCTCTTTCAATGATTTTTATAACTGTTCCTGTTTGTCGCCCGCCTTCGATACCGTCGATGCGTGCCATTACTTTGTCGCCGTCTAATGCGGTTAGAAGTTTTGACTGAGCAATAAACAGATCATCGTCTATTCCCTCGGTCATTAAGAACCCGAATCCACCCTTGGCAACAGATATAGTACCTACCCGAACATTGAGTTCTTCGGCAATGCCAATTCGTCCGCGTTTCAGTTTAATCAGTTCGCCTGATGCGATAAGCTTTTTGACTGCATTGCGAAACGATGCGTAGTCACTGCTTGTTAATCCGAGAGCATGCGACAGCTCTTTCATTTTCATCGGATGGTCTGATTTTGCTTTGATAAATTGTATAATTTCTTGTGGGGATATTTTCATATGACAAATATGTCAGAAAACAATGTAATAGTCAAGCAAAAACGGCATGCGACCGTCATTTTGGCAGAATTCCAGGTGTTTAAAAAGGGAACAGAAAAATCTGTTCCCTTTTAGTGGCAGTACAGTTATCTGCCTTTAAATTCTAACTCTGCTATAATCTATGAGGATTGCCTTTGAAGTTTCTACCTTGAGGTCCAAACTCAGGAGGATGTTCACAGTCACCGTCCGATTTGCCCATAAACCGATGTTTCTTGCGAAGTTCCTGAAGTTTTTCAGACTGTTCATCGGTTAAGATATTTTGAACAGCTTTGCGTTGACTAAATCTAAGTTTTTTACTATCAGCTTTGAGTCCTGCAATTTTATCAATTTTATCAAATACTTCTTTCTCGGCAGCATCGTCATTACGCATAAGATATCTCATGAGAACTTTTTCTTTTTGAATTTCAGCACGTAAATCAATCTGTTGTATTCTAAAATCAACAGCCATATTTTCAAGCTGCTCGGTTTGTTTGTCGTTGAGTTCTAGCTTATCTTTCATTTTTAAAATCATCATCAAACCGTTTGATTTTTGTCCGAGTTTGTGTCCTCGATCTCCCCGTCCCGGTAGAGCATAGGCAATGCCTGCTATAAAGAGAGCAGATAAAAGAGTTAAGATTATTACCTTTTTCATGTTTACTCCTTTGTATATAGTTTACAAGATAGTTATCAGTTATATTTTAAGGACGTTTATCTTGAGCTTTTTTAAAGTCCCGCATTTTTTCACGCACTTCGGCTCCAAACCGAGCCTGAAAAACATACAACTTACCTAATTGCTCAGCTGTTAATACTTCTTTTGCCTGTCGGTGAAACTCACCGATTCTGTCCTGGCGTTTCCGTTCTAATTGGTCTATTTCAATAATTCTTTCAATAATTTCATCGTCTGAAAATTTGTGTTTTTTTAGTCCGTTAGCCAGTTGGTTTATCATTACCTCGTGTTCTTTAATAAATCCAAACATCTGTTTATGAAATTTCCGAATATGCGGAATTACCCGTGCCTCAGTATTTTCATCAAGATTGAGCAAGTCTAAAAGTTTCAGCATACGAAGTCGTTCAAATCTTTTTAAATCTTCCAATGCTCTTCTTTGTTTGATATTCGGTCGATCTTTCTGCCTGTCTCTTTGGCGGGGATTATTACCGCGTCTTTGATCACGTTGTCCTATGTCGCGCTGTCCCTGTTGTGCTATAATTATATCACCTCTGTGTTGAGCAAACAATTGCGTATCTATCCCTGATACAATAAAAATAAAAAGTATAAAAACTAGATATTTTCGCATTAGAGAATTTCTCCAATATTAAGATTTTCTTCCAGATACTTATATTCCTCTTCTGACATTTCATCAAGAGAAAATTCGGTATTGTAATCATCAACAAATTCAGAGATATCAATTTCGGCGAGTGATTTTGTGTCATCATCGGTTAATGATACAAATGTAATTTCAGGTTTGGAATTATCTGCTGACTGAATAGAACCGTCAAAATGTAATGTTAATTTTGTAATCAAGCCGACACCGACAATCAAAAAGAGGGCTGCTGCCATAGGTACATACGATTTCCATCTAGTCTTCGGATCAATTACCTTAAATAATTCGAGCTCATCAATTTTGGTATTAACGGCATCAACTCTTTTGGCAACAACTTCATCCGATTCATAAAACAAATCATCAGAACCAATTTCAGATGTTACCGATTGTAAGTTATTAAAAATGTCATTACAAGATGCACAAGTTTGAATATGTTTTTTTAGTTCATCAGAGAGTGAGTCAACACCAAACGACTCAAACAGATCTTGTTCATATTTATTACAGCTCATGCTGTCCACCTTTGTGTAATAGCAATATCGCGAAGTTTTTTAACTGCCTCGCGGTATAAAGTTTTGACGGTTCCTAATGCTTTTCCGGTTGTGTCGGCAATTTCTTTAAATGATAAGCCTTTATAAAATCTAAATTCAAAGACAGCCCTTTGCTCTTTGGGAAGCGTTTCTAAAAATGTTAAGACTTTAGCTTTCAATTCTCTTTGGTAAAGTTCGCGTTCGGGGTCTGAATTTGATACCTGACTTTCAAAATCAAAATCATTGGTGTGTCTATCTTCTTTTTTGATAGCATTTAAAGATTTATTGTAAGCAATCCGATACAGCCAACTTTCAAATTTAGCCTCAAACTTAAAAGTATGTAAATTCTGCCAAGCAGAAATAAATGAATCCTGAGCTATATCAACAGCCATTTCTTTATCTGAAGTCATTTTATATGTTAGGGCTGAAATTCTATTCATAAGTACTCTCACTATCTCAGAAAATGCCTGCCGGTCGCCTTTCTGGGCTTGTCTCACTAAGTCATCAACCGATATGTGGCTTTCTATTTTCATCATATTTTGTTCGCTTATAAGACAACAGAAACGATAAAAAGATTAATCATTATATACAAGTCATAAAAAAAGCCGGATATAACTCCGGCTCAACGACTTAACTATTTTTTAATCTCTACGACTTTTTTCTAAAACCTTGGAATACCCTGCAAAATCGGATAAAACCTTGCCTGAACCGCGTACAACACAAGTAAGAGGGTCATCGGCTATATTCACCGGAAGATTGGTTTCCTGCCTGAGGCGTTTGTCCAATCCACGAAGTAAAGCTCCACCGCCGGTTAAGATAATACCTCGTTCCAAGATATCTGAGGCTAATTCGGGAGGGGTTTGCTCAAGAGCCTGCCTGACTGCTTCGACAATACTATCTACAGTTTCAGAAATAGCTTCTCGGACTTGTACAGAGGATAAAGTAAGATTTTTAGGAACTCCGGCAACAAGGTCACGCCCTTTGATTTCCATAGAGAGTTCTTCATCAAGAGGAAAGGCGGAACCGATTTGAATTTTTATTTCTTCTGCTGTTAGTTCACCGATAAGAAGATTGTAATTTTTTTTAAGATACATTATGATAGCGTCGTTAAATTCATCACCTGCAATTCGTACAGAAGTATCATTGATAATTCCATTTAAGGCGATTACCGCAATTTCTGATGTACCTCCTCCGATATCAATAACCATACTGCCTGAGGGTTGATCTACCGGAAGTCCGACACCTATAGCAGCTGCCATCGGCTCTTGAATAAGATATACTTCTCTGGCACCGGCATTTTCTGCCGAATCACGTACAGCTCTTTTTTCTACTTCGGTAATACCGGATGGAACCGAGATAACAACTCGCGGCTTCATCAAAAATTTATGTTTCACGACTCGCCTGATAAAATCAGCAATGAGTCTTTCAGAAATATCAAAATCAGCAATTACGCCATCTTTGAGCGGTCTGATAGCAGCAATAGAACCAGGTGTCCGCCCCATCATTTCTTTGGCGGCAGAACCGATAGCCAATACTTTGCCGGTTGATTTTTCGATAGCAACCACAGAAGGTTCATTTAAAACAATCCCCTGTCCTTTGACATACACTAAGGTATTTGCTGTTCCTAAATCTATCCCTATATCATTTGATAATGAATCAAAAATTCCCAAGTCAAATCCTTTTAACTAAAATAATCTACTTTAAACTATATCTATACTATTCATAGATATACACATTGTACAAGTTTACTGTTTTAAAGTATAAAGAGCAAATAAAAAGATTGAAAAATGTTATTGTTATAGGTATTCGATTATTTTTTCTAATTGAAAATGAGCTTATTATATAGTTTCACAGGGTTCATAATACTATAAAATTTCCTGACTAATTTATCTTTTCTTTTTCAGGTCGAAAATCTTTTTATGTCTGTGTAGAGTTTGGTATCTGTATGAAATTTAATACGTTACAAGAAGGACAAGAACACTTTACCGTCCTGAAAAATAATGTAAAGTACGCTATAATCATGTAATTTCTTAAAGGGAAGTGCTGATTTTCCGATATTATAGAAGAAGTCAACTTTAATGTTATAAAACAAAAGGAGGTTGTATGGCTTTTATGAATTGGGATGAAAAATACTCTGTAAAAAACCCTGAAATGGATCACCAACACAAAAAGTTGATTGAATTGGTAAATCAACTACACGATGCAATGAAAACCGGTAAAGCAAAAGAAGAAATCGGAACAGTATTAAAATCTCTTGCTGATTACACTCAGACACATTTTGATGCTGAAGAAAAAATGTTAAAATCGATACAGTTTAATGAATTTGCTTCTCATAAGGCTGAGCATACAAAACTTATTCAACAAGTTGTACAGTTAATCAAACGTTTTGATAATGACGAACCGTTACCTGTAATGGAAGTTATGAATTTCTTGAAAAGCTGGTTAGTTGATCATATCATGAAAGAAGATATGAAATATGCAACAGCTCCCGAACCTGCTTAATTTTGTTTTTGTATAAAGATAAACGGAGATGTGTATGCATCTCCGTTTTTTATTTTATTGAGCGTCAACAACAGCAATTGATGCCATATCAACTATCTCATCTACAGTATGAATTGAATGCAGAACATGGACAGGTTTACTGAGTCCCACTAAAATAGGTCCGATAGCGTCTAAGCCGCCTAGTCTTTGTGCCAGTTTATAGGCAATATTCCCGGAATTTAAATCGGGGAAAATTAAGACATTTGCATTTTTCTTGAGTTGTGAAAATGGATACCATCGTTGCCTATATTCTGAAACTCATGCAGTATCAGCCTGCATTTCACCTTCCACAATCAAATGAGGAGCTTTCTCTTTTACAATAGCTACCGCTTTGGCAACTTTTAATGATTGTGGGTACAGAGCTGAACCAAAATTTGAAAATGAAAGCATAGCAACCCGAGGTTCTATATTAAATCGTTCTGCCACTTTAGCCGATTCGATAGCAATTTCAGCAAGCTCTTCAGCTGTCGGGTCAATATTTACAGTTGTATCGGCAAACATATAGACTTTATCTTTGGCAATCATCGCAAACAGACCTGAAACTCTTGAGACACCTTCCTCTAAATCAATAATTTCCAAAGCAGGTCGTACTGTTGTATGATAATCAGAAGTAACCCCTGACAGAACAGTATCACAATCACCGCTTTCAAGCATCATCAGTCCGAAATAAATAGGATCTTTAATTTTTGAAGCTGCTTTTTCCTGAGTCATGCCTTTTCTATAGCGTTTATCAAACAATTTTTGAGCATATTCATTTGTTTTATCGGATTTAGCAGGATTAACAATTTCGATTCCGTCTAAGTCTATATCATGTTTTTCAGCAAGAACTTCAATCACTTTTCGTTTTCCGATTACTATCGGATGTGCTATTTTTTGGGCTTTAATAATTTGGGCAGCTCGAAGAATTCTTTTTGAGTCTCCTTCAGGAAAAACAATTCTTTTTGGATTCAGTTTAGCTTTTTCAATCATCACTCTCATAATAGTACGGCCTTTGCCAATTTTATTTTTGAGTTCTTCTCTGTAAGCGTCTAAATCGATATCAATTCTAGCTACACCTGTTTCCATCGCTGCTTTAGCTACGGCAACAGATTCCCATACTAAAATTCTCGGGTCAAAAGGTTTGGGAATTAAATACTCTCTCCCGAATTTAAAATGCTCAACACCATAAGCCTCGGCGACTTCTTGCGGTACATCTTCCTTTGCCAAAGAAGCTAATGCGTTTACCGCAGCAATTTTCATTTCCTCGTTAATCGACTTGGCACAGACATCTAAGGCTCCACGGAAAATAAAAGGAAATCCTAAAACATTATTAACCTGATTTGGAAAGTCTGAACGACCTGTTGCTACTATTACATCTTTACGAGCAGCTAACGCATCGGGATACATTATTTCAGGGTCCGGGTTTGCCATTGCCAGAATAATAGGATCCTTTGCCATCGATTTTACCATTTTTTGTGTTACTATATCTTTGACAGAAACACCGACGAATACATCAGCATCGACCATAGCTTCTTCTAAAGTATGAATATCGGTTTTACGGACAAATTCCTGTTTATATTTATTGAATGTGTCGCCGCGTCCCTCATACATAACCCCTTTTGAGTCTACCATTAAGATATTTTCAGGAGCAACTCCTAAAGACAGGTATAATTTCGCACAGGCAATTCCAGCAGCTCCAGCACCTGAGTAAACTACTCTGATTTTTTTTATATCTTTTTTAACAATTTCCAAAGCATTGACTAGTGCTGCTGCTGATATAATAGCGGTACCGTGTTGGTCATCATGAAAAACCGGAATACTCAAAGTTTTTTTCAACTCTTCTTCAATATAAAAACATTCCGGTCCTTTGATATCTTCTAAATTAATTCCACCGAATGTAGGTTCCATTAATTGACATGTTCTAATAATTTCATCAGGGTCCTGAGTATCCAGTTCAATATCAAAGACATCGATATCAGCAAAGCGTTTAAAAAGAACGCCTTTACCTTCCATGACCGGTTTTCCGGCAGCGGCTCCAATATTGCCTAAACCTAAAACTGCTGAACCGTTTGTAACTACAGCAACTAAGTTGCTTTTTGCCGTATATTTATAAATATCTTCAGGGTTATGATAGATTTCCATACAGGGCTCGGCAACACCCGGTGTGTACGCTAAGGATAAGTCTATTTGTGTAGAACACGGTTTTGTCGGTGTAACTTCTATTTTTCCACGTCGTCCCCGACTATGAAATTCTAATGCTTGTTGTTTGGTAATCATTTATCAAACTCCTACAATTTTCATCTCAAACAACTAAGGAATTCACAATACGTTAATTGCAAAAGGCAGTAATTGTTATTTTTTTCACAAAGATTATATATAGTAAATATAATAATAGTCAAGCTGTTTCAAGAACAATGTATCGATTTTAGTATATAAAAATCAACCAAATTTGTATGGAATCTTTGAGATAAAAAAACGGAGTCCCTAAATAAGGACTCCGTAATATAATCTACTATCTGTTGTAATTAGTAATTTTTATTCTCAGATCGCAAAGTACTGATATTATTGACAATTTCGGAACTTGCTACCAAGTTCTCATACCAACCACGGAATAAATCTTGTTGTTTATTTATAAGAATCGTATTAGTCAAAGAATCTTTTTGGGTAGTAAACACATTTAAATCCAGAGGAGTTTTTTTCAGTAACTTTATAATGATAGTCCCCTGTTCATAATCAACAGGGCCCGACATATCACCGATGTTTTCAAGTCCGAAGGCTGCTCCGATAGCTCTAGGAGCATTATTTAAACCTTTGACATATTCACCGCGAACGAACTCTTTTGTCTCTTCATATTCAATATTATGCTTTTTAGCTGCTTTTTCAAACGATGTTCCTGCTTCAATTTCAGACCATATCACCGCAGCCGTGTCAGAACACATCTTGGCAACTAATTCTTTCTTTAAGGCACGGTTCACCTTTCTCTTGGCAACTTCATAAGGAGCAACACCAGACGGAAGTTTTTCAACTAACTGTTCGACATATAGTCCAGAAGGATTTTCGAACACCTGAGAGATTGCATTTACTTCACTTTCAAAGGCAAAGTCAGATGCTGCAACATCTCGGCCGAGGATTTGTATATTAGCACCTCGTACAAACGGTTCAAGCTTTACATGTCGCAACTCATTTTTAACAGCCGCTTCGTTAAAACCAATTTCTAAAGCATCTTTTCTGAACTGATTTAATTTATTGTTTGCGATATCAATAGTTCGCTGAGAAGCAACAACTTTGATAAGAATATGTGAGGCTTTAGCTTTTCTAATTTTATTTTTACTTGTTTTGTCTTTAGCTTCTTCTTTGTAACCAAAGTGCTTTATAATATGCCATCCAAATTTAGTTTTGACAGGTGGGGATATATCTCCCTTTTTCATAGTGAATACCATTCTGTCAAATGCCGGAACCATTTGCCCTTGTGGGAACCACCCTAAATCACCGCCTTTGGCAGCAGTATTATCTTGCGAGTAAACTTTTGCCATTTCGGCGAAATCGGCACCACCTAAAATAGAGTCATAAATAACATCAATTTGATTTTTACCTTCGACCCAATCTTCACGAGAAGGTTTTTTCTCAATAGTAACTAACTTGATAACTGCACGTTCTTCAATTTGAAAATCTTCTTTATGTGAATCGTAATATGCTTTTGTTGCTTCCTCTGTAATAACCGGACCCGGGCGAGAATAGACACCAAAACCGACATTGATAGTTCCTATCTTTATTTTTTCATTCAAAGAAACAAAATAGTCTTTAACTTCATTTTCTGTCACATGAGCAGATTGAATAATAATTTCCTGCAGTTTGAGTTTTTGAATTTCAGTTCTTAAATAGGTGTCATAACTAGCCCATAACGAAGTATAGCTCGGGTCAGCTAATGCATTCATATATTTTTGATAGTCAAACTGTCCATTCGTCTGGAAAGTCGGAGCATTGATAAATTCTTGAGGAGGAGAGTATTTTAAGTAATCATATAATTCATCATCAGAAACAGTAATATTATATTTGGCTACTTCCTGCATTATTAAACGGTCGTATTGAATTTGTGACCAGGCAGCATCATGCAGTTCATTTTGTTTAGCTTCAGTAAGGTCATCATCGGTTTTTTGTTGTTCAGTTTTATAAAGATTATCATACACTCTTTGATATGTATTCCACGAAACTTCTTCACCGTTGATCACAGCCGCTAGATTACTACTTTCGTACTTAGCACGACTGGTAATATCAGCACCCCACGAAAAGATAATAGTAGCTAAGAATCCAATAAGTGCAATCATAATGATTGGAACTATCATCCTTCTAAAAAAATCAAACATCGGGTATTTCTCCTATACGTATATAAAATTATTTTTCTTCTAAAATTAAATCCGATTCTCAATAAGACCGAAGTCTTAGAATATAATTTAATATTGGAATTTGGCAACATAACTTTTCAAAATACTTGCAAATTCAAGCATATTAAAAAGAAAACTTTATTTTTATATCATTTAAAAGTTTGTTTTTCTGCATCCATATACTACTTTCTTTGTTTAATTATGAAAATAAGGAAAATAAATAATATGAATACATTGTCGGCGAAACTCATTAAACTGTTAGCTATTACCCTGCTTATACTTAGCTTTCAACCTCTGTCTGCTGCTGATTGGCCTTTACAAAGAAAAATTGATCTTTCGAGCGGATTTGGAGATTTTCGGGCAAATAGGTTTCATACCGGGGTAGATATCAGAACCGGAGGAAAAACCGGGTCACCTATCTACGCACCTGTTTCCGGCTATATATTAAGAGTCAGAACATCCTATACCGGTTATGGAAAAGGACTTTATTTAAAAGGAAATGACGGTTTTGTGTATGTTTTCGCACATTTATTAAATTTTGGACTTCAAGTTGATTCACTTTTAAAAACAGAACAACGAAAATCAAAAAGATATTTCCAGGATATCACTCTCTCTAAAAACCAAATTAAAGTTAAAAAGGGTGATTTCATAGGTTATACCGGGCAAACCGGTGCCGGAGCACCTCATTTACATTTTGAAAAAAGAACTTCTGACAATTTACCTTTAAATCCTCTTACCAACGGATTTAGTCTTGATGATAAGACAAAACCGGTTTTTTCAAAAATCGGTTTTAAAATGCTCGATGATTATGCTCTTTTTGATAACGGCCTCAGGGAACTTGAGTATAGTCCCCGATTCGACTCTGTGACACAAAATTATTATCTGGATACAACTATTTATTTGAATAAACCGTTTGGGTTATTTACGGGAGTATCTGACCAAATGCGTGATAACGGTATGCACCAGTCAGTTTATAAACTCACGCTCGAAATTGATGACAAAGAATTTTATGCAGTCACATTCGACCAACTTGATTTTGAAACACAACCTTTAGTAAATTTTAGATATGAATATATCAAAGCTGTAAATAAAGAAACAAGAGTACAGCGACTATACAATGCACTCGGTCTGGATTTTAAAGGAAGTAAATCAAAAAACAATAGTAACGGTATAATTGATTTTAATACTATCACCTATGGTCATCATAAAGGAAAAATAATTGCTGAAGATTGTTTTGGAAACAAACGCTCATTACTTTTTAGTTTTATATACGGTCCCGAACAAGAGCTTTATCAGTTAGATTCACATACGGTTGTAGATAAGCAAAATCATTTCTACTATTTTACTCCGACAGTAGATATGAATCCTATGCTGGTTGATTCCGTTATACCCTATCTTAATCGAGCTGATTTATGGGGCAAAGTTAAAAGTGCATCTGTTGAACAACTGGAAAACGGTCAAATACGATGTAAGTTAATCGGGAACGGTGTATCATCGACTACTGTCAGATTATTTGTTTTCTCCAAGAATGCTATTATAAGAGATAATATATTCAGCGTAATTACTCCGAAAGGTAAGATGAGTGTCAAGCTTGATTACGAGATTTTAGATGACGGTATTTTAGTTAATCTAAATGTAAAAGCTCGTAAATCATCGGAGTCTCGTATTGAACTATATTATAAAGATTCACTACTTGATATTTTATATCCGAAGTTATATAACATGACCAACTACCGATGCTTTATTCCTCCGTTAGAAAAGTATGAACATATTGATAAAATCGGATTCTCTATGTCAAAAGATTCTGTTTATTTGCTTCAGTATAGAGATTCATTGAAAATTCATCTTGTCGGTCATAAAAATAATCAAAAGATTGTAGCTGAAGGAATCTCTTTTGAGTTTGAGAAAGATAATTTTTATAAGCCACGTTTTATAGAAATAGAAAAACGATTTTATTTAAAAGATAGTAAAGAAAGATTAGTTTCGGCAATTGTAGAAATAAAACCAAAAGCATTTTTATGTAAATCAAATTTCAAAATGAAGTATACAGTGAAAAAGAGCGACCCTTTTTATGAACGAACAGGGTTTGGATGGTTTGATGAAAGTAAAAAGAAATGGATATGGCTTAACAATGAACGAGAAAAACGTTCACTAACATCGGAGTCATCAGGAGGCGGTTCATTTGTAGTGCTATATGATTTACTTCCGCCGGTTGTCAACCGCATAAATATCATTAACGGTAGAACTTATACAAATAATAAAATTAAGTTTACATTTTACGTAGACGACCCATTATCGGGTATTGCCGATGATCAGGCTTTTATTGTAAAAATTGATAGAGAGTGGTTAATACCTGAATACGACCCGGAATCAAAACATTTTATTGCAATACCTGAAAAACCTCTCACACACGGAAAACATTATTTGGCTATTGAAGTTTTTGATCAAGTAGGAAACAAGTTCGAACAATATCTCAATTTTTTCGTTAAATTAAGTAGAAAATAAATTAAAAGGAATAAAACTTGTTCATACCTATTCGAGATGATGCCCCTACTGTTTGCACTCCCTATGTCACTATTGGATTAATTGCGATTAACAGCTTGGTTTTTCTTTTTTCTTATATGCAGGGGATAAATTCATTTAATTTGATGACTTTTCAATTCGGCTTTATTCCTTTTGAGTTGACCCAAGCGGTCGAATTAACCCCGCAACTGCCCGCATCAACATATCTCACTATGTTCACATCAATGTTTATGCATGGAGGATGGATGCATTTGATAGGCAACATGTTATTCTTATGGATATTCGGAAATAATATTGAGGATTATTTTGGACCGATAAAATTTATTATCTTCTACCTTGCTTCCGGATTAGCAGCGATAGCATTGTTTACTCTTTTTGGGCCTAACTTACAAATTCCTCTTGTCGGAGCCTCAGGTGCGATAGCAGGACTGATGGGCTCTTATATGATATTACATCCTAAAGCTAAAATAACAGTCTTAATTGTTTATTTTTTCATTCAATTTGTACATCTACCCGCCAAAGTTGTTATAGGAATTTGGTTTGCCATTCAGCTGTTTATGTCATTTACCGGCAATTCTTCCGGTGGAGGAACTGCTTATCTAGCACATGTCGGCGGTTTTATTTTCGGTTGGCTAGTCTTAAAATTTCTTGTCAAATTCTTCGGTCGTGGAGGCGGTTCATCACGAGGGAACAGACAACGAGTCTACCGCATGAACTGGTAATTTTTTGCCAGTTAAACCGAATCAAAAAGTATTATAAATTATTCTACCAAGAAGATATACACATAACATAAAAAACAGAGTGTGCTTTTAAAAGTCTTATGTAAAAGGTTTCTTCTGTTTATTTACATACCACTAATAAACATTCCCTTCAGAATCTGTCTTAATGAAGTAAACATCAAAAGAACCGGCTCCAGATGAAGTAGTAGAACCAGTTATGATATAACCACCTGTTGGTGTTTCAAGTAAAGAGTAACCATATTCATAACCTGCCCCACCTATAGTTTGCTCCCATAATAAAGTTCCATCATTATCGGTTTTAATAAGGTAAACATCCCCCCCACTAACTCCTCCTGAAGATTTCATACCAGCTAATATATAATTATTATCAGATGTTTCAATTACGGACAAGCCAAAATCTTCACCTGTTCCACCAAAGGTTTTCTCCCAAGAAAGATTGCCATTGATATCTATCTTCAGAAGATAGACATCAGAAGAACCTAACCCAAAAGAATGTGTTTCACCTACAACTATAAACCCACTATCAGATGTTGTAATTATAGAAGAACCATAATCAGAACTTGTACCGCCAAAAGTTTTCTCCCAAATTAAAGTTCCACTATTATCTACTTTAATAAGGTAAACATCTTCAGAACCTGTTCCAAATGAACGAGTTAAACCAGTTATAATAAAACAGCTATCGACTGTTTCGACTATAGAAAAACCTTTATCAATATCTGGTCCACCAAAATTTTTCTCCCAAATAAGAGCTCCACTATTATCTACCTTAACAAGATAAAGATCTACAGAACCTGTTCCAAATGAACTGGTACTACCTGTTATTATATAACCACCATCTGATGTTTCAATTACAGAATAGCCATAATCATAATCTGTCCCTCTGAAGGATTTCTCCCAATCAAGATTACCATTGCTATCAACTTTAACTAGGTAAAGATCACTTAATAAAGCACCAAATGACCATGTCCAACCAGTTATTATATAACCACCATCAGATGTCTCACCAATAGAATAACCTGTGTCAAAATATCCACCACCATAAGTTTTCTCCCAAATAGAAGCTCCATTGTCATCTGTCTTAATCAAGTAAACTGCTCCACCTATTCCAAATGACCAAGTATGACCTGTTATCATATAACCACCATTCGAAGCCTTGCAA
The DNA here is from genome assembly GCA_024276275.1 of Candidatus Zixiibacteriota bacterium. GTDB lineage: Bacteria > Zixibacteria > MSB-5A5 > GN15 > FEB-12 > QQUK01. The sequence continues at coordinate 104,610 of JAJRXM010000049.1, read as the reverse complement.
ACAGAAAAACTTTTATCCTCACCCGTCCCACCGAAAGTTTTAGTTGGACAATCAATCGGAGCTACTCCTCCCGAGAACATGTAGGCTACCAATAGAACTAAGTCTGAGATATCGATACCACCTGACACATCAACATCGGCTTCCTCCATACATAACGGTTCATCACCACTTGAGAACATATAAGCAACAAATGAAACTAAATCGGAGATATTTATTTGTTCAAGTGTATCATTATCAACATTTCCTCTTATTCCTATACAACAAGAAGAAAGTAAGGATTTATCATTAAAATTTCCTGCCGAAATTGTAGATGGCAAAAATAAATATACCATCAAAAACATAAGAACTGGCGTAAAGAAAAAATATCTACCGCTAAACCGATTTACAGCTTTAATCTTGTTTTGTAGTAAAGTTATTTTCATTATAACAGTACTCCTCCATATAAAAGAATCAGTTTACAGTATATTTACATATATTATACTATTCATTGGCTAAATTGTCAATTATTAAGTTGATATCCCACAATGCTCCTGTGTGTAATTTCAGCCTGTAACTCATTTCACATATTTTTTTGATCATATGGAAACTATTGCCTTTAGATTCGCATTATACTATATTAACAGCCTAAAAATTTGTAACAATTATCAATGGAGATATTAAAATGACTACCGCAGAAGTAACAACCAAAATACCACCTGCACCAAAATGGGATTTAGATTCAATCTTTAAAGGAGGAAGCAGTTCTGCTGAATTCAAAAAACATCGTGATGACGTAAAAGAACGGCTCGTAAAAGCAGAAAAAGGAATCAATCAACTCCAAACAGGAATAGATGATTCATCTATAAGCACTTGGGCTGACTTTATTTTGGAATGGCAATCTTTGGGAGAAGATATTGAATTGATACTTTCTTTTGCCGGTTGCTTGACATCGCAAGATACAACCGACTCCGCTGCTGATGCTATTGAGAGTGACGGGATGGTTTCTTATTCACGTTGGGAAAAAATCAAAGCAACACTTGAATCGCTTGCATTACAACAGTCCGATGAAAACTGGAATAAACTTCTTGCCGATGACCGCTTGAAAGAAATTGAATTTTACTTAAACGAAATGCGTGATTTAGCAAAAAGTAAAATGCCTGTTGAAATGGAATCACTGGCATTAGAACTTTCTGTAAACGGATACCACGCCTGGGACCAACTCTACGGTAAAATGTCCGGTGAAATGAAAGTTGACTTTGAAGAAAACGGAAAAACTACAACAATGTCATTAGGACAGCTTGCCACAAAAATGTCCGACGGTAACCGTGATGTACGTAAACAGGCATTTGAAAAAATGGTTACTGCCTGGGAGTCAAATCAAAATCTGGCATCTATGATGTTGAACTCTATGGCAGGTTTCAGACTTTCGTTGTATGAACGACGCGGATGGGAATCGGCTACTTTTGAACCGCTCAAACAGGCACGTATGGAACAAAAAACGCTTGATACTATGTGGAAAGTTATTAAAGATAATCTGCACCGCTTGAAACCGTACATTGATGCTAAGAAAAAACTTCTAAACATTGACAAGTTCAGATGGTATGATCAGTTTGCTCCTTGCGGAAATACCGAAAAACTGTATGCTTATGATGAAGCATCTGATTTTATCTATGAAAATATAAAATCATTTTCTCCCGACATGGCAGCATTTTGTAAACTTGCCTTTGATAAAAATTGGATTGAAGCAGAAGACCGTCCGAACAAACGCGGCGGCGGGTTCTGTACCGGAATGGGTAAACATAATCAATCTCGAATATTTATGACGTATGCCGGTTCCTATGAAAACCTGTTGACTCTTGCTCATGAACTTGGACATGCATATCATAGTTGGGTTTTAAAAGAGAAACAGCCGTTTGCTCAACATTACCCGATGAACCTTGCCGAAACTGCCTCGACATTTGCTGAAGCTGTTGTTACCGATGCAGCCTTGGCACAAACAGATGACGCTCAAGAAAAGCTGATGCTTATTGAACAGAAGTTACAGGGTGCTTATACCTTTATGTGTGATATTCACAGTCGCTATCTATTTGATAAAAATTTCTACGAAAAACGTAAAAACGGAGTTCTTTCTACGGAACAACTTAAAGATTTAATGGTTGAAGCTCAAAAAGAAGCGTTCGGAGATCTCTTAGACGAATCCGGGTATCATCCGCTTTTCTGGTGTACAAAATTACATTTCTTCTTTACCGGTGCACCATTTTATAACTTTGCTTATACATTCGGATTTATGTATCCAGGTGGCTTATATGAACAAGCTAAAAAAGAAGGTCCGTCATTTGCTGCTAAATATGATGCCTTACTTTCTGATACCGGTTCAATGACAACCGAGGCAGTCACACAAAAGCATCTTGGCGTTGACTTAACCGATGAAGCATTCTGGAAAGGTGCTATTGATACGGCATTGGCAGATGTAGATGAATTTGTTAGATTAGTAGACGAACTTTCATAAAGCATGGCTCCAGATATTGAGATAAGACCGGAGTCAGGTCTTTGGAAAGATTCAATCGATAGAAAAGCAGTTGAAATACTAGCCGAGCAACTTGGTCGAGCTTCAAAAAAGTTCGACCAAAGTGGCTTCGGCAGATATATTCTTACAGAAAAGTTTTTCGACCTTGAGCTTAAAGAACGTATCTACGTGATAGCGGAAGCATTAAAACAATTCCTTCCTAAAAATTACACACAGGCAATAAAGATAATTAAAAAAACTGCTCCTGTTGCCGGAACTTTTGAGAATTGGGCATTGCTAACCTTTGTCGAAAAGTTTGGCTTGGAGAATTTTGATGAATCGGTAGAAGCGTTAGAAATCCTAACCAGGTATAGTACTGCCGAATTTGCAATCCGTCCGTATTTGATTCAGAACAGAAAGAAGATGATGCCGATTTTACATCGTTGGGTAACAGATGAGAATGAACATGTGCGAAGACTTGCCGCCGAAGGTACCCGTCCGAGAGGTGTTTGGATGGCTCATGTTGAAGAGTTTAAAAAAGACCCAACCGAAGTATTGAAGATACTTGAGAAACTTAAAGCGGACAGTTCTTTGTATGTTCGTAAGGCAGTTGCTAACAATCTCAATGATATTTCAAAAGATCATCCTGAACTGGTTATACAAGTAGGAAAAAAGTGGCTGAGGACAAATTGTCCTGAAACAAATTGGATTGTAAAACATGCCTGTCGTACTTTGTTGAAAAAGGACAACCCGAGCGTCTTCCCTCTTTTTGGATTTACCGAAAACCCAAAAGTTGCGATAGATAACTTTATATTACACAAAAAAAGAATTCAGATTGGCGAATCAGGACTCTTGACATTTGATTTACTTTCCAAGTCATCACAACCTCAAAAACTTGCGATTGATTACAAAGTGTACTATATGAAAAAGAACGGGAAGCAATCACCAAAGGTTTTCAAGCTTTCTGAAAAAAAGATAAAAAGTAATCAACAAATCTCTCTCTCTACAAAACATTCATTCAAAGAGATGTCTACCCGCAAACATTACCCGGGAAAGCATTCTATAGAGCTTGTTATCAACGGCAATACCTTCGCATCACTAGATTTTACATTATATTAACTACAGCGGAACAATTTTATAATTTTTAATGTTTATTGAGTATAACTCACTTATATAAAAGGTATAATTATGTTTGCAAAAAAGTTATTAACAGCATTCTGTATCATCACGGTTGTATCATCATCGGTTTTTGCTCAACGTCCGGAACCGAAAAAGACTGAAATCATGGGGCATACTATGTATACTCTGTTAAAACCGGGAGATATACCTGCGATTTTTGATCCTCAGTTTATTTCAATAAAAGAGGCAGAGTCTCTTTACTATGATAACGAACCGCTTATTGTTGTAGCTGACGGCAATAAAGCCAAAGCATATTCTATTTGGCATTTAGACCAACATGAAGTTGTAAATGATTATATCAACGGTAAAGCAATTACTGTCACATGGTGACCGCTTTGTTATACCGGTATCGTGTATACCGCAACGGTTGACTCTGTTCGTCACACTTTCCAAGCATCGGGTTCTCTATGGCAGGATGCCTTAGTCATGCAAGATATTGAAAGCCAATCTCTCTGGGCTCAAATAACCGGCGAAGCAATTCAAGGGGATTTGAAAAGTAAAAAACTTACGATGTTTAATAATTTTTCACATTCGACATTTTCTGAATTCAAAAAACAATATCCTAAAGGACTTATGTTGAAAAAAGATACTATCGGAATTGCCGGTTCGTATTATAAAAAATATATGGAAGACAGTACGAAGTTTGGAATCTTTAACCGAGCCGATACATTCAATAAACTTGGTGGTAAAGAGTTGGTTTTTGGAATAAGACACGGTGATAAAATTGTAGCTGTTTCCAAAGACTATCTGATTAAGAACGGTCAATATGCTTTTAAATCAGGTGCTTCAACAATACTAGTTGTATACGACAATAAAAGTGAAACTATAGCAGCTTATGAAACAGATTATAAACTAATAGATGGGAAACTTTCTGACAAAGTGAACAAAAGTAAGTTATATACATTTAGTTCCGTACCTGTTGTTACTTCATTTTGGTTTGCCTGGATTTCCTTTTTCTCAGACACGGAGCTAATTCATTAATATTTTATACTTTACTACAAGAGAAAACAAATGCTCCTTTATGATACTTTCTAAATATTCGCAAAGGAGTTTTATATGCACTATGTCATAATCGGTAACGGGGTGGCAGGAATAAATGCTGCCAACTCTCTTCGGAACTATGACGAAGATGCCGAAATTACAATTATCTCTTATGAATCAGAACATCATTTCAGTCGCACAGCCCTTATGTATGTTTTTTGCGGGCAATTAAGTGAACAATGTGTTGAACCGTTTGAACGAGACCATTATGAAAAAATGGGTTTCAAACGAGTAAATGATAAAGTAACGAAATTAGACACCAACTCAAATAAGCTCTATTTGGAAAAAGGCGAAACTATTTCTTTTGATAAATTATTAATCGCCTGTGGGGCTGTTCCTGCTATGTATAATTGGCCGGGACAAGATTTAGACGGTGTCGGCAATTTTGTTACTTGGCAAAACTTACAATGGCTCCAAGAAAAATCAAAAACAGCAAAAAAAGCAGTCGTTGTAGGTGGCGGCTTAATAGGAATTGAAACTGTCGAAGTTCTTCTACAAGCAGGGATTGATGTAACATTTTTGGTTCGTGAAGATTACTACTGGCCGATTGCTCTTGATAAGACTGAAAGCACGATAATAGCAGAACATATGAAGCATCATAAAGTTGATCTCAGACTCAAAACTGCATTTGCAGAGATACTAGGTAAAGACGGTAAAGTTGTCGGTGTTAAAACAGGTGACGGAGAAATTATTGATTGTGAATTAGTGGTTATTGCAGTTGGTGTGCGACCTCAAACCGATTGGTTAAAAGATTCGGGAGTTACCATGGATGAACGTGGTGGGATAATAGTTGATGAGTATTTGCAAACGAACTGTACCGATATTTATTCTGCCGGTGATTGTGCCTCGGTAATATGGTTCAACAATGTCCGTCGTCCCGAACAACTTTGGTATACCGGTCGTGACCAAGGAAAAATCGCTGCCGCAAATTTATTTGGGATGGAAAAAATATATAAAAGAGGAACTTTCTATAACTCGGCAAAGTTTTTTGATATTGAATACACAACTGCGGGACTTGTAAATTTTAATTTAGATGGAGAGAAAAATTTCTACTCTCAAGAAGAAGGAACTCACAACACCGTTCGTATAACGTATCTTCCTGATAACAAAGTCGTAGGATTTAACATGCTTGGGCGAAGGTGGGACCATCGGATACTTGTGCAATGGATAGATGAGAAACGAACTTTGTCTTGGGTGCTGGACCATCTGCATAAGGCTCTTTATGATGAAGAGTTTATGCCGCAATTCAAACTGAATAAACAAGTATCTTAAGGGAGGAAAATATATGCAAACCGGATTAATGTCTACATATAAAAGCTCTCTTAAATCAAAAGGTATCATTGCCTGGGTGCTTTCTTTATTGTTATTCGCATTTTATCTGCTGATATATTTTACAAATATCCCCGACAGTTGGGCTCATCTGGTCGGCCTTGAAAGTAAATGGAATCTGTACGGAGTTCTTTATACAATTGCTATCATAGCCGGTGGGTTATATTTCATTAACACTCACGGCAACAGTCGCTATCAAAAATTTCGAACTTTTACACTTATATTTATGCAGGTTGTTTTTGCCTTTTCAATCCCTGAAATTATGGGGATGTTTGAGTCCAAGGGATTCAATTTTGCCAAGTTCTGGCCGTTGGGTATTGAGCTGTTTAATCCAAAGTATATTTTTGATTACCCAATTTTAATAATTGTCTATGCTTTTGTCGGTTCATTAATCGCAGTTCCGATTTTAACTCTTCTTTACGGCAAACGATGGTATTGTTCTTGGGTCTGCGGTTGCGGCGGACTTGCCGAGACAGCAGGAGATTCATTTCGACAGCTTTCTGACAAACGAGTCAAAGCATGGAAGTTTGAACAAGTTTCAATCCATACGGTTCTTGTGTTGGCAATTCTTTCGACAGCCTTAGTAATTATAAACTGGGGTATGCACTATGAAAATACAGCAGGTGAGTGGGTGACAGACTATGCAACATTTGATTTGATTGCCTCGAAAGTGCAAGGAACCTATCAGTTTTTAGTTGTTGCTATGCTCTCGGGTGTCCTTGGGGTTGGACTCTATCCTCTTATGGGAAGCAGAGTCTGGTGCAGGTTCTTCTGCCCGATGGCTGCCTTGCTCGGATTAATACAGAAATTCGGACGGTTCCGTATAACTGTCAAAGATGAAATGTGCATTTCATGCGGTAACTGTTCAACATACTGCGAGATGGGTATTGATGTACGTGCGTATGCACAAACCAACCAATCTTTCAAACGAGCATCTTGTGTCGGTTGTGGAATGTGTGCCCATGTCTGCCCTCGTGGAGTTCTGCGGCTGGAAAACAAATGGGACTTCAGAAAAACCGCGGATTCCGAAAATCGAAAAGTATTTGATTTTTAGTTAAGAGCACGAGAACTCCAATAATCACTAATTTGTTATAAGCTATACAGGTCGTGTCTTCATAAAGAGCTGATTTATTATTACATGTAAAAATAAAAAAGTTTATTTCTTTAAAGAATCAGATTTTAGCGGTCGATTTAATCTATACATGAAATATCGGGAACAAAGGCGGTCATTCCGCCTATTTTGTTAATTAACAGCATGTTAACAAATTAAAGGAGATAGCAATGAAAAAGATGTTATCGGGTTTAATTTTGATTTTTTTTCTGACAGTTACAGTAATTCAAGCAGAAACTGCTAAAATATACAGTTCTCTTGACAAGCCATCTGTTACTATAGGCTTCTCTTTAGGAAGCAACGGAGGGTTTGGAGGAGAAATTCATGGAATGGTTTCAAATCTAACGTCTGAATCTTCGATAAATCTTCGCTTTGCAGTTGGGTATACATCATTAAAGCCGGGTATTCCGGCAGACGCCAGACGAATATTTATCAATGATGCAACAAACGGTGTACCGGAAGAAAAGGGTCGTATATATGATTATAAATTAGATTTTCTAAACCCTTCAAGCTTTTTTCCTTGGAACAGTCATATTTATATGTAGGGCCAAGATATAAAAGATTTACCGCAAACTTTAACTTTATAGGTGGCAATGAAGATTTCGATATTCGTTCAAACCAATGGGGAATCGGTTCCGGTTTAGAATCACATTTAACTGTAAATCAAAAATTCAATTTAATTTTAACATCCGGTGTTAATTATATGAAAGAAAATAGACTGCATGGCCACGACACAGCTTATGACCCAAACGGCACAACCGGACTTGAGCGAGACACATATACCTATGCCGATGCCGATAATGCTATTAACCAACCAAAATTAGAACTACGTTTTATGATTGGTATTGCGTATAAATTGTAAGGGTTTATATAGAAATACAAAACACTAACAATTGAAGCAATATTGCGGGTTAGCGTTTAAAAATAGAGATAATTTATCTTTTTTATTATCTGTAAATTTCCAGCCATTTCTACCGATACTTTTGTCAAAGTCTTTTTATGCACTTACTCGGCTAATAATTTGTATACTATATAACTCAATAGTATCAAGAGATATATAAAAACTTAGACTGCTATAGCTTGTGCAATAAGGAAAGTTCTATCGCTAAAGACTCATAGTTATATAACATTCAAGCAACGTATAAAAATAGTAGAATAGATACATAAGAAATAAATGAAAATACTTAAATTACTCATACTATGTATTGTCCTTATAAGTACAAATTCTGCTTCGGCACAAAATATAGATATAAGATACTCCGGTGATATAATACAGATAGCACTCCCGGTTACTTTTTTATCAACTCAATTAATCTTTCGTGACAAAAAAGGAACTTTACAATTTGTAGAAACAATGGCAACATCGCTGGTCATCACACATACACTTAAAAGATTAATCAATAAACCTCGTCCTTATGGCGGAGGAACTTATAGCTTTCCCTCGGGTCATACAGCAAGTGCTTTTACCGGTGCTGCCTGTTTGGAAAGGCGATACGGTTTAAAAATAGGTGTTCCTGCATATATGTTAGCAAGCTATGTCGGTTGGACTCGAGTCTATTCTAATAAACATGATTATTGGGATGTCTTTGCAGGAGCAATGGTAGGAGTCGGATCTGTATATCTTTTTGCTAAACCTTTAAAGAAAAAAGTAAAAATAGCGTTGGCAAAATCTGATGATTCATATTTGCTTCAGTTAAAATTTCCGTTTTAATTTAACGTGCAATTACAATATTTTTATCTGTCTTACCTAATTCTGTATCAAAACTATAGTCGCCATAAAACTTATATTGACTAAAACCGGCATTCTCAAGTTTATTTTTTAACTCATTTGTTGTCCAACATTGCATTATGAAGTCATATTCATCGACATAATCCGCAATATCACTTTTATAAGTATGTGTTTCTTTTATTAGAAGCTGTTTTAGCTCTTTGTTAAACTTTGTTTCAGACTTAAAAAACAGTTCGGCATTATCTATTGTTATTGTTTTCCTGAAAATTGGATTAGCACTTTTGAATTTACAGGAATTATCCCAGTCTCTTACGTCAAATAGTGAAATTCCATCGGTTATCAGTAACGATTTAAAAATTTTAAATATGTTTAGTCTTAATTTATTATCGATAATATCATTTAGAACACCTCGACAAAGAATTAAATAGATAAAACATTAAAAATAATCCCTCACACCTCTCCCATTTTTTTCGTATATTGATTATTATGCCATGCAATGATATTACAGATTTACTCAAGATATTAGTAGACCAAAATGACAAATTCATTCGCTACACTCTACGTAAAAAAACCTGTGGAGGTGATGTCGGTCGTCGTGCTATGCTCACCGAGTGGCTTAAAAACAAATCTATCAATGAAATTTTAGAACTATCCCCTCAAGCACTTTTTGATAAGTTCCCGACTAAAAGTAAGACCTGGGAATATCTGTATCTTAAACATTTTATCGCTATCAAAAGCGGGCTGGCTATCATAATCGGTGAAAACTCAGGCGGTATCAAAGATTTCTGTACTGTCGATTCTGTCGAATATACATCTGACGGTATAACTCTTTTAGCGGAATTATCTGCCGAGGGAATGAGTGACGAGATTAAAGCGTGTTCAGGTTGTGCGACCTGTGGAACTTAGTTCAGTTCAATAAGTTGCATGTGTTTGCATAGTACATCATATTTAGTTATTTCAGTTTGCATATAATCGGTATTTTTATTTTATGTTCTTAGCTTGTTAAGCAGATTTTTTTGTCCTGTTTTTGTGTTAATCTGTTTAATAACAACAATATACATTATATTTGATTGTTTTATATTTTCAACTGATTTTTGGCTTATTAATTGCTATTATAATATCATATATAAATGCGTAAAATTAGTATAAAATAGGATCATAAAATGAAAAAAATAGTTCTCATAGTAAGTCTATCACTTTTTGCTTTTGGAGCAGTCTCTGCCGGAGTAAATCAATACACCTCTTCTCCTACTGAAATGTCTAATCTAAATCAAGATTTAGTATCTGATAATGTTTCAAGTGTATCCTCAAACACTTTTTCCATCAAGAGTGTTGTTGTAGACAACTGGGTGTTTTCAAATGATAATTATAATAGTAATTCCGATTACTCGGGCCGTACATACGGTTCAGGTAAAATGAGCGGTCTTCCACAGGTACCTGAACCTGCTTCATTGATTCTTTTTGCTTTAGGTCTTGCCGGCGGATTCGCCCGTAAGAAATTCAAAAACAAAGCATAACAAATTTAGATATCAAAATTAAAAGAAACCTGCTTCAGTAAGCGGGTTTTTTTACGCCTCTATTTTTATCCTACCTATATTAATCAATCGTATAAACGCAACCAGTGCCCATACAATTTCTAAAACTATAAACGGATAAACCTTCCCCTCGTAGGCATACCATGCTGCCATCAGAGAACCTACAATATTTAAAATCAGATATGTTTTCGATGTTTCCGATAATCTGTTTGAGATATTCAATCCAAAACCTATAAGTAAAATCGCAACACCAATAGTACCAATTATCATAGCAATCATACTGCACTCCTTTTCATAAACAAATTCAAAAAAAAGCGGGACTTTTTCAAGACCCGCTTACAAATATATTTCTGATAGTCTAACAATTTGTATAGTTTGGACCTTCTCCGCCCTGTGGCGTCACCCATCTTATCACCTGATATGGGTCAGCGATATCACACGTTTTACAATGCACACAATTTGACGGTGTTAACTGTAATTTTTTTGCAGAACCATCATCTATCATTTCATAGACATGTGCCGGGCAGAAATGCTGACAGGGATTGCCGTACTCTTCGGTACATTTTGTATTACAAATATCAAAATCAGCAATTTGTAAATGAGACGGTTGTTCTTCTTCGTGCATAGTCCCGGATTTATATACATCGGTAAGTTTGTCAAACAGAAAGCTGTTATCAAACTTTTGAGTAGGTTTAGAAGGTTCTGATCCAAACTTATTTTTATATTCCCTCATTGTCAGCATATATTCATGGTCACGTTTTGTAATTCTTTTATCAAAGAGACCTCTGCCTCCTGTAACAATTTGAAGTCCTGCATGAAACATCCCGGCAAATAGTCCACCCTTGAAACCTGCATGAAAATTCCGTGATTTATACAATTCTATTTTTGCCCAGCTGTTGTCAAATTTTGATTTATAGTTTGCTAATGTTGTTTCCGTGAAATCATCTGCTTGTAATGCTTCAACAACTGTTTCGGCAGCCATGATACCTGATTTGATAGCCAGATGTACACCCTTTAATTTGGAAGGGTTTAAAAATCCTGCTGAATCGCCACATAGTAATAAGCCGTCATGATATAATTTTCGCATCGAGTAGTAACCGTTATCAGGCATTGTTTTTGCCCCATAGTGAAGCATAGTACCACCGTCTAAAATTATCTTTACAACCGGATGAGACTTGTACTGCTGAAATTTACCGTGCGGGTCATTCATAGGATTCGCAGAATTCAAACCGACCGCAAGTCCGACAGAGACTTTATTCTCAGCCATTCCATAAATCCAACCACCACCATACTCATTCGATGATTGCGGAAATCCGATTGTATGAATAACTTCACCCGGTTTTATGCGTCCTTCAGGAACTTCCCATACTTCTTTCACACCTGTTAAGTATGCTTGAGGTAAAGAATCACTAAGCAGTTCAGGAATTTTTTCAAAGGCATGTCTGGTAAGAGAGCCATGGACACCCTCGCAGAGTATTGTAACTTTTGCCTGAATTATAGAACCCGGTTCAAAGTTAGAGCGTTTGTTACCTTCTTTATCAAGCCCCATATCGACAGTTTGTATTCCGGTTACCTTGCCGTCATCAAGAAGTAAATCATATCCGGCAAGACCTGCGTAAATATCTACACCAAGTGCTTCAACTTGTTCTGCCAACCAAACTGTAAATTTATTGAGTGAAATTATATAGTTACCGTGATTATTTAATGATGGCGGCATGAACGGAAATTTCATTGAACCGTTTTGAGAAAGGTAATGCATAGAATCAGCAGAAACTTCAGCTTCAAGCGGTGCCCCTTTTTCTTTAAAGTCGGGGATTAGTTCTGCGATTCCTTTTGGGTCCATTACAGCACCTGAAAGATAATGAGCTCCTGCGTAGGCAGCTTTGTCAATCAATAGAATTTCAGGCATTTCTAAAGATTTTGATTCTACTAATTTTGTAATTTTATATGCAGCAGCTAATCCGGCCGGACCTGCTCCAACTATTAATATATCTGTCTCTAGAATTTCTCTGTCAATATCCATACCTTTTGCCTCTTATTTACATTAATATTACCGAGAAAAGATAGGTTGCAGAGTTTTGAAATGCAAGAAATATTCAGATTACTTTGCTGCTCTTACTGACGTTGTGGTTGTTTTAGTATCAGAACTTCTCGAAGTTGTTCTCCGAGTAACATATTTACTGTTTTTTAAATTCCCTTTTGAATCATCCTGCTGTTGTCCATTGCCACCGGCAATTTGTAACATATCAGCAAGTTTTCTTTTATCGCATCCAACGGTTACTAACCTTGCGGTAGTTACAATCGGACGTCGAAGTAATGAGTTATTTTCTGAAATTATTTCAAAAACTTCATCTCGGTCATTTAATTTTTCATCGATATTAAACTTCGTATATTCCGGTGAAGCAGTATTGAGAAAATGCTTAACACTAATATGACCGATTAACCCTTTTAATTCTCTGACAGTAAGCGGTTTTTCTTCGATATTCCGTACAGTAAGTAATACACCGGCATCTTCTACAAACTTTTTTGCACTATCGCAAGCCGTATCGTTACTGAATGTATAAAACGTTGCTCTTTTGGGAGCCATAAATCCTCCAATAATAAGATTCGAAAAATTCTTTATCTATTTTTAATTTTTCAGTTTAAATTGTTATTAAGATACCCAGTTATATTTTTGATATATATCATGTATTAAATATCTACATAATTGTCAACATAAATATTGTACAATTCTTTTTTACTATTTGTTCCTTGAAATTTCTTAGAACTCAAAAAAATACTTTTTAAAACTGCTTAGAGAGGTTCTTGTAGATTCTAAGATTATTATCGGAATTATAGAGCAAAATTTAACATTCTGAGTTCTATATTCTAAAACGAATGTAAAGTCGATTTGTTCCAAAATCAAATAAAAACATTAACAAATAATCTATTTTTTCTCCTATAAACGAACTGCTATAGCAATTCCGTCACGAATTGGCATAATAGTAGTAAAAAACCTACTGTCACGATACAAATTCTCGGTAAAGTCTACGATAGCTTTGGTATCGTTATCTTGATTCTTATCACAAACTTTGCCTGACCAAATTAAATTATCGGTAATAAATAAACCACCTTTTTTTAATCGAGTCGCTGCTAAATCAATTGTTTCCGGGTAATCCTTTTTATCAATATCATTTAATATAATATCAAAAGGTCCGTCGATTTTTTTAATTGATTTGAGAGCATCGCCAACTTTGAAATCAAACTGTGTCTGTAAGCCGGCGCGTTTAAAAAAGTTAAAAGCAGTACGTTTGTTAGCAGTTGATGAGTCAGTCATAGTGATATGCCCCTTGCCCTTTACTGCCAAAGAAAACCAAAAGGCTGAATAGCCGAATCCTGAACCTAGTTCAAGGATTTTTCGTGCTTTCATCATATGTGCTGTTTGGTATAGGTAGCGTCCGACTAAGGGTCCGATAATAGGGAAGTCATTTTCTGTTGCATGATCTTCCATTTCGCGTAAAATAGGTGGACGTTCAGGAATTTTATTTTCTAGATACTTGTGAATCTTTTGAAACATAGAGACCTTTCAAATAAATCAAAAATCAAACAGGATAAAAATATACCCGTCTGAAATTTCGATTTCAAATTTTTTTAAATCCATCTTTTCATGAGTGAGACATTTGCCGCTTTTTAAATCATATTTCCAATCATGCCAGTGACAAGTAACAACCCCATTTTCAACTTTACCCATATTGAGCGGTGCTTTCATATGTTTGCACTCAGACTCCATAGCTGAAATAACACCGTTATCATTAAAAACAGCTATTTTACGAGCAAGTATTTTCTTATCAAGAGACTTCCCCTCCGGTAGTTCTTCAACCTTACAAAACTTAATCTTCTGCACAATTACCTTTTACGTACTTACCAAGCAGTATATTATTTTTCTAAATCTGTCTGATAATTTCCATTCCGACAAACTGATATTAATCAGTTATATATTCGATTTATAACCTGCAATGAAACTCTTCCCATAAAAGCATTCACCGCTTAGGGAATGTAAGAAATAATTCAAAAAAAGCAATCCGAAACTTTAAGAAACCATCTCTTTTTTATCATCAGTTTTTTCAACAGATTGCAATTGCTTTGTAGTCTTACGTCTGCCTCGTTTCCGTAAAGAAAGCCCACCGGAGAAAAAGCATAAAAAAGTACCAAACCAGAACAGATTTATAAACGGTTTTTCTGACAATTCAATTACAAGATTAGCCTGTGATATTTCACCTTTCGGAATAAAGTCACCGATAATTTTCAGCATTACAGAACCGCTTTCCGGCGAAATACCTGCTATAAATACTCGCCCTTTATTGTAATCAAAAACAGCATCTTTGGTAGATACCGAATCACCAATCACCTGAATCATAGGAGTAATTTCTTCTGTTTTACCGTCATAGGCAACAGACATTTTAGCACCTGCGGTAGCCCCTCCTGCTTCACCGTGTGATGACATTTCATAGTCATAAAAAGTAACAGCATATTGATCAATTTGAATAGTTTCCCCTTTTTTAAATTCAAAAATAGTCGGGTCTTCTTCTGCTGTCTGTTCCATACCGACCGGTGCGACATAGACATCATACGTAAGATATTTTTTTACAAAAGGTTTTCGCATCACCCCTTCTTGATTTTTGGGGAATTCATGAGGAAGTCGGGCAACAAAAGTACCTTTATCTGATGATATCTCTACATGACAGTCAAACCCTTTTGCATTGTCAACAATTCTTGTAAATTTCATTGTATAGCCCATCTCAGAGACTACTTGATTTTGGGGTAATACAATAGTCTTTTTTGTTTCAAATCCGGCTGAGAGCCCTGCTCCAATCATTGCTAAAGCAATACCGATATGGGCAAGGTATCCTGGGACAAAGTTTTTTTCTTTATAAGATAAGTAGAGAGCTGATAAATTTGACACAATTGCCATCACAGCAGTTCCAAAAAACAGTAAATACATTAACTCATAGGTAAAACCGGAAATAAGTAGTCCTGCAATTGTGAGTAGCCCTGCCGAGATGCCTGTCATAAGTAATTTAGATTTTGACAATCCTTTGTTCCATTTAAAAGCCGGGAAAAGACCCAGCAGGAACATTAATCCTATTGCTATCGGCGTCATTGTAACAAAATAATAATGCAGACCTACGGCAGACGGGTCGTCGTTAAATCGGGTCAACAAAGGAGCCGAAGTACCTATAAGCGTTAGAACTCCACCGACAAACAGAATTAATATCCCTAAAGTAACCATATACGATTTGGATGCGACTTGTGAAAAAGCCGGATTTGGACGAATATGCTTCCAACGTAGAGCAATTAAAAATAATCCGATTACAACAAAAAGCATTAACCCGCTGATTAAATAGTTATTTAATCCTAAATCAACAAACGAATGAACAGAAAAATCAGCAAGTACTCCCGAGCGGGTTAAGAACGTACCGTACAAAACAGACCAAAACGAAAGACAAACCATGAAGAGCGAAAACCTCATTAACCCTTTCTTGAGTCTATTGATAAATAAAACATGAATCTGAGCCGCTAAAAATATCCACGGAATAAAAGAAGAGTTTTCGACCGGGTCCCATGCCCAAAATCCACCCCATCCTAAAGTTATATATGCCCAGTATCCACCCATTACCAATGAAACGCCTAAACTGAGCCATGCGAATACAGTCCATTTGCGTGCCGATTCAGCCCATTGATCATATTTTTTTTCAATTAATCCTGTCATAGCAAAAGCAAATGGAATGACCACGCCGGAAAAACCGACAAACATTATCGGTGGATGAATCTGCATCCAAAAATTCTGAAGCAGCGGATTGAGCCCTGCACCTTCCGTGCGAAAAACAGGCATAAGCTCAAAAGGTGATTTTTTAATAAGAATTATAATTATTGAAAGTAAAAAGAGATTTACAAAAAACATATTTCCCTTTTCAAATGAGCCCGCAGTACGAAGCATTATGATTCCAAGAATCGAGGTAAAGAAAATCCAGAGCAGGAAAGTTCCCTCTTGTCCACCCCATAGAGTTGATATAAGGTAACCCAGAGGTAAATCGGTCGATGAGTATGAATAAACATAGGAAACCGTAAAATCGTGAGTCAGAATCAGATAAAATAAGATAGCAATTGTGACCGTAATCAGTCCGGTTGAGGCATAATAAAAATTACGGGCTAAATTAAGATATCCCTCTTTCCCTCTCCAAGAAACCAAATAAAATATTAATGATAAAACTAGTGAAACGGCGGTGGCAAATATTAAAACATCGCCAATATATGCTAAACTTAGACCCATGTTATACACCTTTACGCAAAAAAAAATGTTTTTTTCTGTTTTTACCCGGCTGTACGGGAAATATTGTTTTTTCGTTTAGATTCCAGTTGAATTACTTCCGCATGTCCGTTTGATATTTCTACTAACTTCTTGATAACATCTTCAACAAGAAAATCAGGGGTCGATGCACCTGCGGAAATTCCGACTGATTCAATTGCTGAATTTTCGAACCAACTACTTAGTATATCATCGGCAGAACCGATTAATTTGCCATTACCGCAAATATCATTTGAAATTGATGCTAACCGTTTTGAATTAGCCGAAGACTGTGAACCGACAACTAATACCATGTCAACTTTTGGGGCTAGTTCTAAAATAGCAGTCTGACGTTTAGTTGTAGCGTTACAGATAGTATGAAATACTTTTAAATGAGGCCATTTAGCAAGAGCTTTATGTTCTACTATAGCAAAATCTTCAATATGAGCCGTTGTTTGAACAGTTAAACCAAGTTTTCTATCTTTCCATTCCGGTAAACTAAGTAACTCTTCTTCACTACCCGCAACAGTTATACGATCAGGAGCATAGCCGACAATTCCAAGAGTCTCTTCATGATGTAAATTTCCAAAATGGATAATATAATAATCATCTTTCACAGCCTCAGTAATAATATCATAAATATTGGTTACCAGAGGACAAGTTGCGTCAACAACAGAAAGCCCTTTATTTTCAGCTTTTTCTATAATATCCGGTGCAATTCCATGAGCAGAGATAATAAGAGTTCCTTCGGTAACATCATCTACAGATGATGCCTGTTCAACTCCCCTCTGTTTAAACTTTTCTACAACTGCTTCGTTATGTACTATTTCATTAAGGATTGTAACTTTACCGACAGCATTTTCAGAAGTTTCTTCAGCAAACTGTATAGCTCTTTTTACTCCCATACAAAACCCGTGATGTGATGCTATGTGAATTTTCTTTAACATGCTTTATCCAATAATTTTTGTGTTGGATTAAATGCTTTATATGATGACCGCACCATAGGACCTGCTTCAACATGTCCCAAACCTATTTCCATACCAATCCGAGCTAGTTCATCAAATTCTTCCGGTCTATAATAACGCTCTACAGGAAGATGTTCGGGTGACGGTCGTAAATACTGTCCGATTGTCACAATATCGCATCCGGTAGCATGAATTTGTTGAAGCAGCTCTACTACTTCATCGACGGTTTCACCAAGCCCGACCATTATCCCTGTTTTTACTATCGGTCGTAGTGGATATTCGTGCATCCATCTGAGCATTTGTAGTGACCTGTCTAATTTAGCGGCACCTCGTACTCTTTTATGTAGCCTACCGACTGTTTCGACATTGTGAGCTAAAACATCCATACCCGAGTCGAGTACAATTTTTAATGAATCGTAATTTCCACCTAAATCGGAAATTAAAAATTCAACCTGTACTTTTTTATCCTGCCTTCGGAGGAGCTCTATAGTCCGGGCAAAAATAGTAGCTCCCCCATCCGGCAGATCATCTCTTGTTACAGATGTAATTACAATTTGTTTTAATTTCAATAATGCCACAACATTAGCAAGACGTCTCGGTTCATCTTCATCTAGACCTTTCGGATAACCTTTTAACACATCGCAAAAATTGCAGGTTCTCGTACAATACTTCCCTAAAATCATAAAGGTCGCAGTACCTTCATCCCAACATTCTCTAATATTCGGACAGGCAGCTTCCTGACAAACAGAATGCAGACCGTGTTCATCTAATATACTTTTAACACGTTTAAAATTCGGACCATGCAGAGCGGTAGTTTTCATCCATGACGGTAGTTTACTATTAGGTACCATTCTGCGTTCGTTTTTCTTTGGGGCTTTCGGATTTACCCCATGAGCCGAATGCTCACCGACTGACTGTGTAAATAAGACTTTATACATCCATCTAATATACGTTTAAATGTTTACTTTATCCACCAAAAAATTATCTAAAAAATACTCTAATAATTTAGTGTTATTTTCAAGCTCGGTATGGAATGAACTTGCCATTATATTATCTTTCTCTACCAATACGGCATCATCATTATAAGAAGCAAGTATTTTTACTTTTTCACCCACTCTTTTAATTCTCGGTGCCCGTATAAATGTTGCGGGACACTCTGTTTGGCTGCCGTTTAAATCAAGGATCAATTGCGTTTCAAAAGAAAAAACCTGCCTGCCGTAAGCAGTACGAGCTATATCGATATCCAATAATTGCAGAGGCTGCACTTCAGCTTGATTATCCTCAATTTCTTTCGATAACAAAATCATCCCGGCACAAGTTCCCCAAATAGGTTTTGTTTGGCTAAATTTGACTATTGCATCACGTAAATCAAAGCGATCTATAAGTTTAATTATAGCTGTTGATTCACCGCCGGGGATTATAAGACCATCTATCTTTTTAAGATGTTCAGGTAGTTTGACATAGCTGTTTTTTACTCCAAGCAGATTTAATTGTTTTTTGTGACACTCATAATCACCTTGGAGAGCTAAAATACCGATTTGCAGATTCTTATATTTTTCCATATCTCATATACGCTTTAAAATTTAATTGTGTCAAAGTATATGAGAATTATTCTAATAATCAAGCCGGAATTTATCTACCAAATTGCATAAGAATCTATTTCAATTAGTTTTTTTACGAGTTAAGGCGAATTGCTCAATAAAAACAACATACAGCCGATAAATTTAATAACACTAATCAAATTGACAAGGATTTAGGGGTTAATTACAAAAAATAAAAAAACTAAACATCTAATTACTGAATTTGATGAAAGAAAAGGGATTGTTCACTTTACATCAAATAGTAAACTAAATATCAATACAGAACGAAAAATGAAATACATGTATAAAAAAGTTGATTCTATATTAGAGGAACTGAGCATAAACAAACGCTTATTTATGGTCATAGATTTTAATTCGATTCTTTTCGAATTTGATTTTAACAAGCAAATTGCACCATTTTTTGAAAAATTAATAAATAAATATTTATCTCCTAAAGGTGCCGTTGCTTACGGAAATAGCATCAGCAGGTTGACATTTAAAATGACTCTTAAAGAAATTAACGACAAAGAAAAGAGATTTTTCAAAACTAAAGAACAAGCATTTAGATATATAAATGAACTAATAAATAAAAAGAAATTAGACATACCTGCGTATGAAGGATTTAATCGGTCTCAAAGGATTTTGGAAACAACCCCAATTAATTTGGATGACTTGAAGTAATCCCTCAAACAAACAAATCTTTTTTATATAACTATTCAGATACAAGCTACAAAAAAGGCGGAACTTTTATAAGTTCCGCCTAATATTTATAGAACAGAGTCGTTGAATGACTACAACCCTGTTTACACAACACTACCGTGTCTGTAGAAGCTCCTCATCGGGGATATCCGATGCCTGAATACCTTTCATAGCCTCACCGAGACCACGGGATGCATCGGCGACAATCTTATAATCCTGCCAATGAGTTGTAGCTGCGACAATTGCTTTAGCGCGTTGAGAAGGGTTGTCAGATTTAAAGATACCCGAACCTACAAAAACAGCCTCGGCACCAAGTTCCATACAAAGAGCAGCATCGGCAGGAGTCGCAACTCCACCGGCAGCAAAATTCGGTACAGGAAGTTTACCTGTTTTGGCAACTCCTCGAACTAAGTCAATTGGGACTTGAAAATTTTTAGCAACTCCAAACAGTTCTTCATCGGTCATGATTGTCAGAGATTTCATAATTGAATTTATTTCACGCAAATGTTTTACAGCATGTGATACATCGCCGGTACCTGCCTCACCTTTAGTTCGAATCATTGCGGCACCTTCTGAAATCCTGCGGAGAGCTTCACCTAAATTACGACATCCACAGACAAACGGAACTTTGTAATTCCATTTGTTAATATGGTATACTTCATCAGCCGGTGTTAAAACTTCGGATTCATCGATAAAGTCAACTTCAAGAGACTCAAGAATCCGAGCCTCGGAGATATGCCCTATTCTGCATTTAGCCATAACCGGAATTGTAACAATATTTTTGATACCTTCAATCATATCAGGATCAGACATGCGAGCTACACCACCCTGGGAACGAATATCGGACGGTACCCTTTCAAGTGCCATTACAGCAGAGGCACCGGCATCTTCGGCAATTTTTGCTTGCTCAGGGTTGATAACATCCATAATAACTCCACCCTTGAGCATTTCTGCCAAGCCGACTTTTACTTTGTATTCTTTATTTGAATAATCTATCACTTCAGACTGCTCCTTTGTTCATAAAACTATATTTATAGACCTTAAAACAAATTTTAAGTATTAATTGTGTCTATAGAATATAACAAAAAAAGGGGCTTGAACACAAGCCCCAAAATAATTTGGTAACAAATTCGGCAGAATATTATTTCTTAATTTTCTTATATTTGCCAAAATGTTCGCGTTGGAGAGATTTCTTGAATGATACTTCTTGTATTTCCCAGAAACCTTTCATCTGACAGTTGTCAAATTTTTCACAACTACAATTTGCTGTCTCTGTGCAGAGATTCAAATGAACCGGACCGTCAATAGCTTCAATAACATTTAAGAAAGTAACTTCTTTGGGGAGTTTAGCTAAACGATATCCACCGGTAACTCCCTGAAAAGAAACTAATATACCGCTACGAGTTAAATCTTTTAGAATTTTTGCTAAAAATTCTCTAGGAATTTCTTCAGCTTCGCTGACAGAATTAATTGAGCCTAGCTTACCTTTAGGTAAAGTGGAAAGGTGACGAACCGCCCGGAGAGCATAATCAGATTTGCGAGAAAGTCTCATGTACTTATTTTCCTGTATTTAAAAAGTTTAAAAGAACAATCATTTATAATTGCTTCCATTTTGTCTATGATTATACTAAAAAAGATTGTGTTAGTCCATAAAAAAGTTTACAAATCGTAATCTTTTTATATATTAGGACATAATATGCGTAAATAGTTCTCCTAGAAAAGCAAGAATAGCTTCATAAAGGTCTTTTTTAACAATATTTTCAGTTAAAATCGACTTATGGAACTTTTTACTCAACGAAACCGTTATGTTAGTTCGTATTTACATTTAGTTTGGAAATGAAAGGAATTAGATAAATGAATGATTTTGACCAAAACAACAATGACACTGTTGTGACAATTACCGACTCGGCTATTACCGAAATTAAACGATTAGCCACAAAAGAAAAAGAAGAAACACTATATCTCAGGTTAGGGGTTGCTGCAGGTGGTTGTTCGGGAATGTCTTACAGTATGGGATTTGACAGTGAAATGACAGAAAACGATTTCAACATTTCGATACAAGATGTCTCTGTTGTTATTGATAAAAAAGCAGCACCATTTTTAAAAGGTACTGTGTTAGATTACAAAGGCGGTATGCTGGGAGGTGGATTTGCATTTGAAAACCCAAACGCAAAACGCTCTTGCGGCTGCGGAACTTCGTTTAGCTGTTAAAATGAATTTTACAATACTAGATATACAAGACCTGCTCGAAGAAGGCATCTTCAAAGAAGATGCCTTTTTAACACAAGTTGAAAAGATTGACTGGATCCGGTACACAGATAAAAAAGTGCTTATACGGGGCTGTAGCTCTTCAATTATTCCGCCTTGGGCCTATATGATCTTAACTGGGAAACTTGCTGTTATAGCACAATCAATTCGGTTTGGTAACGAACATGACCATATTTTGGTTCATCGCAATAAAAAATAGTTGGAATTCTTTTCAGAAATATCTATAATCCCTCTGTCAAAATAATAATGATTAAATTAATAAGGATATAATATATGCCAAAAGTAACATTCTTACCGTCAGGTACTGAAGTCGAAGTTTCAGAAGGAACTAACCTTCTAGATGCTGCTTTAGATAACAATGTGCAGATTGACCACAATTGCGGTGGTAATTGTGCCTGCTCTACCTGTCATGTTATCATCGATAAAGGATTTGAATCATTAGGGAAAATGTCTGAGGATGAAGAAGATATGCTTGATGAAGCTGAGAATCTAACTGAGACTTCCCGTCTTGCCTGCCAATGTGTTGTAACAACAGACATGATTGTCAAAATTCCACCTAAAGATTCCGATTGGGAAGATGACACTTTTTAGTAATTTAGTGCTAATTTTTTAAAAAACCCGCTTTCAGAGCGGGTTTTTTTATGACTATTGATTTCCAACCATTCTCAGAAATGTTCATTTTTTGCCGATATATAACTTGAATAGATATAAGGAAAATATGAACAGATATAAGCTTACAAATCATCGAGGATATTCTCTTTTTGAACTAATTGTCGTTATGATTATAATTTCGATTCTTATGGCAGTTTCGACGAGATATATGGGAAATTCAGTTGACGTATCCAAAACTGAAGAGACTAAAGAAGAATTAGACCAACTCGCTTTTAGTATTGTTGGAAACGAAGCTCTTATATCCGGCAGTCATAGAACTGATTATGGTTATGTCGGTGATATCGGGGCTTTGCCGACTACTCTGAGTGACTTAGTAACTAACCCCGGATTTGCAACATGGGACGGCCCGTATCTGAAAGATGATTTTTATACATCATCCGGCTCTGTTGAATCAGAGTATCTGGTAGACGGATGGGGAAAAGCATATACATATACCGGTGGGACTACAATCAACTCAACCGGAGGCTCTACAACAATTACGAGAACGATAGCAAACGCATCTTCCAACCTTCTATATAATTCAGTCTCTTTTAATATTGTTGATTTAGCAAACTGTCCACCCGGTACGGTAGATAAAGATTCTGTTTTATTTAATCTTACCTATCCAAACGGTTTAGGTAGTTATCAAACTATTTCAAAATCTCCGTTTGCTGACGGGTATATCAGTTTTGATTCTATTCCTATTGGTCAGCAAACTCTTGCTGTCATTGAAATGAAAAATAGTGATACTCTTATAAGAAAAATCCATGTCAATCCGAACAGCTTATTTCATTCTACAGTACAACTGCCTGTTTCTATATGGTGTGACACGACGGCTGCCGGAGGCGGTGGTGGTGGCATTACTTATGTATCCGGAACTGCTCAAACGAAATCGGGGAATTGTGACAGAATAGAGTTTGATATTACAAATACTAGTGGCAGTTCTATCACTTTAACGAATATAACAGTTTCGTGGGTTTCACCTACTGCTTTCTATCGTAAAGTAAAATATGACGGACCTACTGTAGTGGATCAGAAAAATCCACAAGTAGCATCCGGTGAACTGGCTACTTTTAGTAACTCACAGACAATTACAAGTGGTCAGACAGTAACAATTAGATTAGATAAATTTGAAAGTTCTGCAAACGGCGGTAGTAAAGTAGATATGACTAATACAGATATGACAGTTACATTTTCTGACGGTTCAGTTTTGACATTTAATTCGGGAGCTTGTAACTAATGAGATTACAAAAACAAAAAGGATTCGGATTAATTGAAATTACGATTATTATAATTACAATCGGTATTCTTGCTTCTATTGCAATGCAGTCGATGACAGCTCTTATGACAGATGCCAGACAGGTAAAAACAGAACGTGAGATGGAACTGCTTGCCGATGCTATCATAGGAAATTCCGATATAGCATCTGGAACAAATCGTGGTGATTTCGGATATATCGGTGATGTCGGTTCTTTCCCCCCCAACCTAGATGCTCTTATTACAAACCCGGGCGGATATACAACTTGGGACGGTCCCTATATTTCTCGGAAATTCTCTCAAGATACAGACGGGTTTAAAACTGATGAATGGGGAGCCGCTTATAATTATACCGGCGGGCTGACAATTACTTCTAACGGTAGCGGAACGGCACTGACCAAAAAAATTGCCGATGCAACATCGGACTATACATTAAATCAATTTAACGGAACGATTTTAGATGCCTCGGGTACAACACCGGGTGCTACTTACCTTGATTCAATAAATGTCAATATTACTATCCCAAACGGTTCAGGAGGTACAACTATCAAAACGTATGCTGTATCATCAATCGGAGAATTTACTTTGGATTCAATTCCGGTCGGACAGCATCCGCTAAGAGTTATTTACACTCCGAATGTTGATACTCTTTATTCTATATTAACAATTCTTCCTCGTCATAAAAGCCCTAAAACTTTCAAATTTGCATCTTCATACTTTACCTCGGGGGGAGGTGGTGGTGGAGGCGGCGGTTATAGCGGTTCGGGATCAATAAAGTATGTAAATAGTACAGCACAAACTTCCGGCGGCAATTGTGATAAATTTAATTTTGATGTAATCAATACATCCGGTAGTGCTATTACCATAACGGGCATCACTCCACAGTGGGGTTCCCCAACGGCATATTACAAGGAAGTCGAATTTAACGGTAATGATGTGTATGAAGTCGATAATCCCAGGATAGGTTCAGGGGGTACGGCAACATTTGATAGTCCACAAATTATAAATGCCGGTGAAACGGTGAATTTACAAATCGAAGGATTTAGAGACCAACCAACCGGTGGGAATAAAGTAAATATAAGTAATACTGATTTTACTATTACATTTTCAGACGGTTCAGTTATAACGTTTAACACAGGTAATTGCAATTAATGAAATATTTAAATAATAAAGGCATTACCCTAATCGAAGTAGTCATGGCTATAGTCATTGCAGGTATTTTGGCAGCAGTAGCAATGCGTTCAACAGTTTCAATTACAGAAACCGGAAGAACCGAAATTACTAAGACTGAGATGGCAGACATTGCCTTTGCTATAGTTGGAAATAATAACTTGCAGAACAATAATATCCGAAACGATTTTGGTTATGTTGGAGATGTAGGTGCTATGCCTGCAGATTTAAATGCCCTGATGACAAACCCCGGAGGTTACTCAACATGGAACGGTCCTTATATAAAAAATAGGTTTTCTCAAACATCTAATGACTATGCACAAGATGCTTGGGGTATTGCATATACATTCTCAGGAGTAGACATAACATCAACCGGTTCGGGAACTACGATTGTACATAAAATAGGTGAAGCGACAACTGATTTTGTATTAAATAAAGTTAGCGGTAATATTTACGACTCAGATGGGACTCCTCCTGGAACTGTATATAAAGATTCAATTACTGTATTATTGACTATACCTAATGGAGCCGGAGCTATGACAACAAAAGGAGTTATTCCCGATTACGGTGGGTACTTTTCTTTTGATTCTATACCTATCGGTAATCAGGATATCCAGATTGTGTATATTCCGGGTAGTGATACTCTAAAACGATTTGTTTCAGTAACACCTAAGTCAACCGTATATGATGAGTACTTATTCCCGACAAATTACTGGAATACTGCTTCAGGTGGTGGTGGAGGTTCAGGTGCAATTCAATATGTAAACGGTACCGGCCAAACGACAGGTGGAAATTGTGATAAAATAAATTTTGATATTGTAAATACATCCGGCAGTACTATCACAATAACAAGTATCACTCCGGTATGGGCATCTCCTACTGCTTACTTCAAAGAGGTTGAATACGACGGAGATAAAGTGTATGAGGAAGAAAATCCAAGAGTAGGAACAGGTACAACTGCTACTTTTACAAGCTCTAAAACTATAAACGCCGGTCAAACTGTTAATATCGAGATAAAAGGTTTTAGAGATCAACCGACCGGTGGGAATAAAGTAAATATGAGTAACATAGATTTTACTGTTACTTTCTCTGACGGTTCGGTTGTTACATTTAATACAGGAGCTTGTTAAATTGGAATCGAATAATCAAAAAGGTTTTACACTTATAGAATTAGTATTAATAATACTGCTTATAGGAATAATAGCATCGGTTGCCGTTCGGAATATGTCTTCCTCGGTCAATACTGCTCAGTATGAACATACAAAACAAGAGCTTGACCAACTAGCGTATGCGTTAGTCGGCAATCCTCATGTTTATACAAACGGTTCCAGAACAGATTTTGGATATGTCGGCGATGTCGGAGCTCTCCCTCCTACTTTAGAGGGACTTTTTCAAAATCCTGGAGGATATACAAGTTGGAACGGTCCATATATTACCAACGGTACTACCGACAATGACTACACAAAAGATGCCTGGAATGTTGCTTATGTATTAGGGGCTACTTCAATTAGCTCGACAGGGTCGGGTTCTACAATAGACAAAGAATTCAGTCCATCATCAGCTGCCCTTCTTTCAAATAACTTATTCGGATACATTATAGATGCCTCGGGACAAGCTCCCGGAACTATATATAAAGATTCTCTTACTGTACAAATGAAATATCCGAACGGTTCAGGTGGATATAACACGATATCTACTATCCCTGATCAAAGCGGTAATTTTTCGTTTTCGTCACTCCCGATAGGTATTCATACTTTAACTGTTATTTATAATCCTGATTCAGATACAGTTACCTATTCGGTTTCTATCTCTCCTGAATCAGACAACAAAATATCTATTTTATTCCCTGCCGATTTATTTTAAGAGAAGATTTAACAAAACATCTAATCACACTTTACAAATATGTTGACATTACAACTCGTTCAATGTTCTTTTATTAAATAAATTCCATTCTCAATAGGTAAAAAAATGGAAACTCAAAATTCAATAAAAGAACAACTCTTGAAACTTGAAGAGTTATTGTTGCAACCAAAGATACGAAAATCTCCTGAGGAATTATCAAATATTCTTTCTGAAGATTTTATTGAGTTTGGAAGTTCAGGAATAATATATTCAAGAGAACAAATTATTGATGCATTGCAACAGGAATCTACTATTCAAATGACAATCAAGAATTTTCAAATTAAGAAATTAGCAAACGATATTGTGCTAGCTACATATCAAATTATTAGCCATAATGAATTAAAGAGGCAAGCAACCTATTCGATGCGAAGTTCTATTTGGAAATATTTAGATGAAAGATGGCGGATGCTGTTTCATCAAGGTACTCCCACGACAAAAGATTATATATAAAACCCCCCATAGCATGTATGGGGGGGTTAGTAGAATAAAGATTATAATAATTATTTCATCAATAACATTTTCTTCGATGCGACAAAGTCATTTGCTATGATTTTATATAAATACATTCCGGTCGAAACAGTTTTTCCAGCTTCGTTTGTACCATCCCATGTTATCGAATGAATTCCGGCACTCAGTTCAGCGTTCACCAAATTTTTAACTTTTTGCCCTAATGCATTATACACGATAATTTTAACAGTACTCTTGGTCGGTAATGCAAAAGGAATAACAGTTGAGGGGTTAAACGGATTAGGATAGTTTTGATTTAAAGCAAAACTTGCTGGAATATTTTTTGTTTCATCTTCAATGCCTGTAATAATTGAATAGACAAAATCTACCGTTACGGAAGTATCAACAGGTGCTTCTGCAATTGCTATTACCGCAGAATCAGGAGCTTTTACATCCGGAAGACCTCCCGGAGGCACAATTGTCCAGTTGCCGTCACATAAATCAAAAGTATATTTCCCTGTTACAGAATCGACAAAAGCAGAAACATAATAGCCGTTTGTACCGTCAGTACCTGTACGTGCAAATACTTGATAGAATGAATTATCTAACGGAAGAGATACGTTTGTCAACGTTCCGCTTACTGTTGAATGAGCAGCATTAATTTCAAAACCAAGTCCGGCTCCTGTTGTGTCAGCAGTTACAGTAATATCTCTCCATGTAGGATTTGTAATATAGCCCTTTCCAAATGGACTTAAACTGAAAGTTCCTGTAGAAGTAAATAGTGAATATGCTCCACCCGGTTGTACCATTCCTGAAAAACTGGAACTACCGTTGCCGGCATTAACATTAATACTATCCCATGTAATTGCACCGTCTCCCGGGTCTAAAGTAATAATTCCGCTGACTAAATGTCCGCTAATAAAATCGAATAAAACGGTATCACCGAGTGAAACGTTTGAGAATTTATCGGTAGTTAATATAAGTCCTGTCGGAGTAGGGTATTCAAAATCCCATAATGAAATTTCTACATCCCATCCGGTAGCATCTAATGTAGAAACAGAAATTTTCACCACATTATCGGCACCGATTCCCGATACAGACTCAGCCCACATATTTTGAGCTGATGAACTTGCGTTAATACGATAATTTGCTGAAGGTAATCCGCCATTTTCAGAGATTTTGGCATATATAAAAGCATCTGACTTGGTAAGTGTTATATCATGTTGAAAACTGCCTACGGTATCATGGCTGAAACTAAGTCCGAGTTCGGTTAAATAATAAGGACTGTTTCTTGAATCATGATTGAGCTTCCAATCACCTTTGGTAGCACTAGAGAAATAAATAACATATCTTCCGTTTTGAGTCGTAACCATTTCCAAGAAATTGCTTGATGATGCTCGTACATCAGATTCAAAAGGAATAACAGTACCGTTTTCATCTTTTACAAACCCCCAGACAGAGTCGACAGGTGTGATATAAGTAAAGTCATTATTAATAATACCGCCGGTTGCCGTCACATTTAATTCATTCGGGACAACAAAGCCGGCAGCAGCTTCAGTCTCAAGCATAAAACCAATACCGGTTGCCGAAGTATCAAAATTTATTGTGTAATTTCCATTATTATCTGTTATCCCCATTCCTCCCATCAATGGAAGAGTATCAGATACTGCTGTTACTATAATGTTTGCCAGTTGTGTACTCGGCGGTGTAACACCAGGAAGTATGATTTGTCCGGTAAACTGATTTGCCGGAGAAGCTAAAGCTATCGAAGTAGCTATTTTTTGTAACGAAGAATCTGTATCTAAATCTGTTACTTTAAAAATATAGTCACCCGGTTCCAACCCAAAGTTAAACGGCTGCCCTATTATCCAACCGTCTGGTGTAGAATTATCGTCTGAAATTAAACTACCGTCTGTCCAATGTTCAGATAAAACCAAAACATCTGTAGCTGGGTCGATAATAGAGTTTGTATTTACATCATACCAAATCTCCCACTGCATCGTGGCACCTAACTCACTATTTGACCCCCAACCGATAGCATCACCTTGAGTCATAACTGATACTGTTGTATCTCCATTGACAGAGAAGAACATGTAATTAAACCCTGCTTGGGCAGATTGAGGTGTAAATACAGATAATAGTAAAAAAACACCTAAGATAATTCCTAAGGCTTTTGTTGAAAACTTCCTGTTTAGTTTGCTTTTCAAGTTACTCTCCTTGTTAACTCTGTTAATATTTTCCATTATAATGTACTCTGTTTATTTCTTTACAGGATTAATCGGTATTATCTTCATAACCTTTATAAAGATAGACTAAACTTACCATGAGAAAAACGTATAATCAACCATAATAAGTTAAGCAAGTAAACGACTTATTCACTTCTCTGTATGTCTAAAAAACATCTTAAAAGTTGACATTATCTCGGACTTTATTATCTTTTATTGAAATCAATCAATTATAATCCTTAGGAGAAAATATGTATAAGACAATTCTTGCTATTTCAATGTGTCTCACTGTTTTTATTTTCACTATCATAGGTTGTTCAAATAATAATACTATTCAAGAACTGGAAAAATCAAACAAAGCAACAGTTAAAATGATTCATGCTGAATTGGTAAAAGGAAATGTCGATATTTTCGACAAAGTACTTTCACCGGATTATGTGCGTCATTGTCAAGCTATGCCGCCTGAGTTACAAGAGATGCACGGCAGCAAACAGTTAAAACTTTTTATAGAAGATTTTATAGGATCTGTTACTAATTATACTGATTCTGTCGGTCCGATAATCGCTGATAGTAACATTGTTGCTTATGTTAGTACAATGCGTGCAACAAATTCGGGTTCTATGGGAGGTTTACCCCCAAGCGGAAAAGATTTTGAAGTTGTTAATTTAGTTATGCATCGGTTTGAAAATGGGAAAATCGCTGAGACATGGGTGACATGGGATAATGTAGCGGTGCTTTCACAACTCGGTTTTTTCCCACCTCCGCAACCAAAGAAAGAATAGTGAGAATTATTTTTCTTAAAGATATTACACAAGGGTTGTTCTTTAACAAAACAACCCTTGTATAGATATATACTAAACTTAGTTATGAATTTATGACTCAGTAATTACAAGATTGATACCGCGTTTTTTGAGTTGAGGTAAAAAGACAGACGGATTCACGACTACCTCTTGCGGTTTACATCCGCGTTGCTCAATATGTCCGGCAGCTGCCATCCATGCTATTATTGCAGCAGGAAATGCAGTAGTACGCATCATAGCCGTTAAGCTTTCTTTGCTTGCCTGACGGTCGATAATTTCATAAATAACTTTTTTATCGGTTTTATCTTTGGTTCCCTCTACGGTAACACGTACTAAGACCATGTCGAGGTCATTATAAGAAAGATTTTTATCCAAGACTGTTTTTAAAAGCATCCGGGGTTCTACTTTTTGACCGCCTATATCAATAGCTTGTCGAGATGCCAACCCGATTTCAAGCATCGGTTTAAACATATCACAATGTCCGGGATAACGAATTGTTTTGTAGTCTAAGAAGTTTAATTTATTTTCGTATGTATCAGGAAGAGTCGATGTTCCCCCCGAGGTATAAAACGCTTCCAAATCACCGATACCTTCAAAAGATAAATCTTCGATTGCTGTCATCGGATTGACAATTTTTTTTTGGCCTTCTTCTAAAATTACACAAGGTTCCCAGTATTCGTTAATAAGACCCTCTGCGGAAAATACCATTTGATAATTTAAAGGAGGTCTTGGAGACTGGGGTAAACCACCGACCCGAATCTTGACAGAGTCGACTGAGTCCAATTTAGAGATTCCGTCAGCTGTTAAGACAGACACCATCCCGGGTGCTAATCCGCAATCGGGAATTATTATAACTCCTGCATCTTTTGCTTCAGCATCAAGTTCTAACTGGCTATTTACAACATCATTATTACCGCCTAAATCGACCAGATGACATTTTGCCCGTATCGCAGCTTTGGTGATAATCGGGTTATATTTGTATGTAACACAAGAAACAGCCGCATCAAAATCTTTTAAAACATCGTATACCGCTTCTTCAGAAGAAGCGTCCAATTTCCCTGTAATAGTCTTATTATTGCCGTATTTAGAGGCTATTTCCGTTGCTAAATCAGAGTCAATATCAAAAATACCGCTTCCTTCGACACCCTCAGCTGAGATTATATCGTATAAAGCCGCTCTACCCATCAGTCCGGCTCCAATTACTGCTATTTTCATAAACACCTTTCTATTTTAAAATCAATCAAACATACAACTTTTTCAATAAATTACTAATTTTTTTTTCATTGATACAAATGTAGATAATTGTAAAAAAGCCGATAATAGATTAAGGGGCTAAACTTAAGAAATGGATCAAATATGACAACCGTAAAAAAAGAATTATCTGAAGAAGAGCTTAAAGAATTCGAAATTTACCAATCTTTAAGACCATATATTGGTCATTGTCTTGTTTTAAATCATGATTTAAATAATCCCTTAACCGGGATAATCGGTTATTCTGAATTTCTTATTGACGATGAAACAATTTCTGATGAATTGCGTTCTTCAGTCAAACAGATTTTAAAGTCTGCTTAAAGAATGCAAAAAATGATCGGTTCACTTTGTAAAGAAAAAATTGAGTTAGAAGAAAATATTGATTTAGGTTCTATAATTGATTCGTATCAAAAAATAGCAAAAGATTTAGATTAATTGATTTAGTTTTCTTAATAACCACTCAAGTGATAGTGCTGAAATAAATAGAATTAACAACAGAAGTTTATCCCAGAGATTAACTTCTGTTGTTTTTATGACTTCTTTTGGATTTAAATCAATTGCCTGCACAAGATTATCAAAATTTGATAATTTGTAATAGCTACCACCCGACATCGAAGCTATCAATTGCAGATTAGATTGGTTACCGTCTGTATTAAATTCTTCAAGTGAAAAAGATGTAACCTCAATTTGTCCTGAAGTTTCTTTTAAAAGTCGGTTGTCTTTACTAAACGATGCCTTGTATCTGTATCTTCCCGGTTTAACATTTTGAAAATCAGCTCTATATTTACCACCGTCAATCAAGATTAAATCAGCTTGATACTTGTTGCTGTCAGCAGAATGCAAAGAGATAGTACCGGAGATATCAGGAATCGGACGATAGCCTAAATCATAGGCAAATCCGTCAAACCGAACAGGCTCACCCCTAGAATAGATATCTTTTTGTGGGAAAATTCTTATAGGGTCTAAATCATCATCAACAGTCAGCCAATTAGCGGTTCCTTCTATAAACATTTTATAAGCATTATCGGTATCACCAAACCCGATATTTATAAATCCGAAATTCCAAAAGGGTTGTGCTGATACAGCAAATACTTTCCCGGGTCCTTTTCTTGTGAAACCGATAATCGGGATTTGAGAA
Source organism: Candidatus Zixiibacteriota bacterium (assembly GCA_024276275.1). Taxonomy (GTDB): domain Bacteria; phylum Zixibacteria; class MSB-5A5; order GN15; family FEB-12; genus QQUK01. The sequence continues at coordinate 71,523 of JAJRXM010000049.1, read as the reverse complement.
TTATCTATATTTCTAAGACGTGATGCATAAGCTAAAATAGTAGCATTGGGAGATTTACTGTCACACGGTATGAGTAATTCAAACGGCGGTAATTCTGCCCAAGTTTGTCTGATTGATGATTGGTTGTCGGCTAAACGAATAGAAGGATGGTAAAGATTTCCCTCTGAAAGTTCTGCATGAAAAGATTTATAAACAATTCTTGATTTTTTTGACTGCGAAAATGGAAGTAAAGAATTAAACCATGGCGACAGAGATGACTGAGAATAATTTTCTCCGAGCAGAACCCATAATGCTCCTCCCTTATCTTGCAAGTAAGAGTCAAACAGTTCTTTTTTGCTTTCTAATATAGAAGGAGTAATATCATGGATAATAATCAAATCATATTTGTTTAGTTCGGTTTGTCTTGTCGGAATTGTACCGCTCAGGTTTCCTCCGTTTTTCCCTAACAATCGCAGTTCAATATCATATTTATCAGCATTGTGTAGATATTTTTTTAGAAAGCTAATTTCATAATCAGGTTTTTCAGATAAAATTAATATAGAAAGTTTACTTTTTAAAACTTTAACAGAAAACGATTCTGAGTTGTTGCTTTTGTTTTCTTCTGTTTCAGTTGTTCCGACTTTGAGTGTCAGAATTTTCTGTCCTGATTCCCGGGGTTTGTATTTGAGTGTCAGTTCGCCAAAACCTTCGGATTGATTAATAACAAAAGTTGATTGAGCGACAACTTTTTTTGAATCTATTAACTGAATCGGAACGGTTCTGTTCTCAGAATTTTTCCACGCTAATTTTAATTTTATTTCTGTAGTTCTGTCAGCAAACAGAACCGGATTATATTCCACATCATGAATACTTACATCAAACTGATTTCCCCCCAACGATAAATCAACTGCTATAGTTTTAGTTTTGAGCAATGATGATATGTCCGACAGTTTTCTTCCGGCATTACTGTTCCCATCGGAAAAAACTAACTGGTAATCATAAACATCATCTGTTTGACGGCTGTCCGCAAACATAACTGCTTCAGCAAGTGATGTAGCATCACTGTTTATTTCACTTCTATTCTCTGAAACATTTTCACCAAAGAAAAAAGTAGAGATATCCGCTTTGTCCGCAATAAATTCAAAGGCAGGACTTGATAGCAATGAATCCCGACGAGTTTTCCGTGAAGCATTTTCCTCAATCTTTTCAGTACTTTTTGATTCATCCAATAGAATTGCAATATGCGGTTTTCGGCTAAAAATTCGTTCATAAGATAAAATAGGTTCAAACAATGCACAGAATAATGCAAGAACCGCAAGAACACGTAGAGAAATAAAAATTACTTTGAGATAGGTAGGAATTGGCGGGTTGGTTCTGAGATACAAATAAACAGCAAGTACAACCAAAATAATACATGCGAATATATTTAACCAAATTGTATCGGATAAGAATTCTATTGATATATTGTTTAGTCCAAACATAGATAACTCTTATACGATAAAATGATATTTTCGATTAAAAGGAACTAAAAAAACAGTCATTAAAATTAAGAAGCTCTTGCTGTTGTAAATCTCACCATATCTTCAAGACGTTCATAATAGATATTATGCTGGCATGAAGAAATAGAATCAAGACCTTCCTGTGCTAATGAATTTGCTTTTTTATAGGCATAGTCAATTCCACCACTCTCTAACACAAAGTTATAAACTTTTTGAAATGAGTTTTCATCTTTGGATTTGAGCAGTTTCACTATCTCATTTCTACTCTGAGTATTAGACTTTTGTAATCCGTAAATAAGAGGTAGAGTCATTTGACCTGTTAAAACATCAATCCCCGGTTCTTTTCCTGTTGTTTCGGCATCTCCTACAAAATCAAGTAAATCATCGGCAATTTTAAAAGCTGCACCGATTTTTTCACCAAAACTTGCGAACTTATTTCTATCTTTTTCACCCCGATTATTTAGAATCGGTCCTGCTTCACAGGATACCGCAAATAACGAGGCTGTTTTATCTGCTATTATAGTCAAGTATTCATCTTCAGAAAGATCGTAGTTGGCAGTTTCTTCAATTTGCCGTAATTCTCCGACCGCAACTCGTTCAGTTGCTCTGGAAATTGAACGCATAAGTTCAATCGAGTTTGCCTCGACCATAATCCGAAACGCTTTGGCAAAAAGATAGTCACCCATCAGAACTGAAATAATGTTGGTCCATTGCGAATTTACAGTTTCCTGACCTCGACGCATTTCGGACTCATCAACGACATCATCATGAAGCAATGTCGCAGTATGGATAAGTTCAATAGAAAGTGATGCATCTACAGAAAAATCAGTATAGTTATCACCCGCTCTGGAGGATAAAAAGAGAAAGACAGGACGGATTCTTTTTCCACGGGATTTTAATAGATGTTTGGCTATTGAGGAAATAAGTGGGGAGTCACCCTGTAAGTGGTCATTTAATCTTTGACTGAACAAATCCAAGTCTTCTTGAATCGGAGATGTGTATTCAGTCATTTTTTCTAAATCAAGCATAATTTCTATACATTCCTCATTTGAAGAGAGAACATAAAACTATTAGTCAAAAATGTCAAGCAGACGAATAGAAAGTTACTTTTCGGGTTGCCCTGAATTCTCGCCATAAAACAGCTTGAGTAAGGCGTTTTTATAAGCAGAGTCGTTAAAATATGCTCTGGAATTATGACCGCCGGAAAGAGATACAAATTGTTTCGGTTCTTTTGCGGCTTCAAATAACTTTTTTCCCATCTGAAAGGGTATCATTTCATCATCAGGAGAATGGGTAATAAGTTTATTTGTGCTAATTTTAGCAATTTTGTCCAGAGAATTAAACGAATACCGAATTAATGATTTTATAGGAAAGATCGGAAACATTTTTTTTCCTAAATCACCGACAGTTGTAAATGAAGATTCTACAATAAGTCCGCCGGACTGCACTCTACCTGCAAGTTCAACAGCAACTGCACCGCCTAACGAGCGACCAAAAATAATAATATCTTCAGGTTTATAATTTTTAGTTTGGACTAACCAATCCAAAGAGTTTTCAGCGTCATTATAGACACCCTCTTCAGACGGTTCGCCTGTCGAATAGCCATATCCCCGATAATCAAACATAAAAACCGCCACACCTAAATCATGTAAATATTGGGCTGTTTCAAGGCGGTGCGAGATATTTCCGGCATTTCCATGACAAAAAAGAACTGCTTTTGAGTCAGTTGAATCTTTAGACGGAAAAAACCAGCCGTGGATGATAGTATCTTTATGAATTTCAATTTGTATATTTTCATAGGTTAGTCCGAGCTGTTCCGGCTGTAAACTAAAATCATCTGTCGGATAAAACACCATCTTATCCTGATTCAAATAAATATAAATCATGAGGGCCAGGTATACGCCAATAATAATAATCGGAATCCAAAGAAGCATTTTAAGAGCTTTCATCATCTATATTATAATTATTCCCACTCGATTGTTGCGGGTGGTTTTGATGAAATATCATAGGTCACTCTGTTCACGCCTCGGACATTACGGATTATACGGTTGGAAATATGTGCTAAAATATCATAGTCAATACGAGACCAGTCAGCAGTCATACCGTCTACCGATGATACCGCTCTTAAAGCAACAACATTTTCATACGTCCGTTCATCACCCATAACTCCGACCGCATTAATCGGAAGCAGTACCGCAAATGCCTGCCAAATGTCATTATAAATATTATGGTTATGTAGTTCTTCGATAAATACAGCATCAACTTCCCTGAGTAAATCACATCGTTCTACAGTTAAATCTCCTGAAATACGTACTGCTAATCCGGGTCCAGGGAATGGGTGCCGACCGATAAATTCATCGGATAGTCCAAGCGTGCGTCCAAGTACACGAACTTCATCTTTGAACAATTCCCGAAGCGGTTCAACAAGTTTGAGTTTCATCTTGTCTTTCAGTCCGCCGACATTATGATGAGATTTTATAGTTGCCGAAGGACCTTTAAAAGATACCGATTCGATTACATCGGGATATAATGTTCCTTGAGCAAGAAATTCAATATCTCCGATTTCCTCGGCAGACTTTTCAAATACATCAATAAATGTTGTTCCGATAATTTTTCGTTTTTTTTCAGGGTCTGTTACTCCGGTAAGTCTGTCTAAAAAGAGATCGGATGCATCGACCGGATGTAAATTGATATTAAGTTTGGTCAACATTTCTATGACTGTTTCATATTCATTTTTCCGAAGAAGACCGTTGTTTACAAAAACCGCATGCAGATTTTTTCCGATAGCTCTATCTAAAAGCACGGCGGCAACGGTAGAGTCGACACCACCTGAGATACCTAAAATAACTTTTTTATCACCGACTTGATTCCGAATTAATTCAATAGAACTACCGATAAATGACTCTGTTGTCCAATCACCTTTCAGTTTACAAATATCAGAGATGAAATTTTGTAAGATATTTTTACCTTCTTCAGTATGATGTACTTCAGCATGAAACTGAATACCATACATTTTATCACTTTTGTTTTCAATCGCTGCCACTTCCAGTGAATCGGTTGATCCGATAATCTCAAACCCTTCAGGTAAAGATTTTATAGAATCACCGTGCGACATCCATACTTGAGATGATTTAGGTATCCCGTCAAATAAAGAGGAACCATCTTTCACTATGAATTTTGCCCGACCATATTCTCTTGTTTAAGAACGCTCAAGTTTTGCTCCAAAAATATCCGCCATTAACTGCATACCGTAGCAAACTCCTAAGATAGGAATATCAGTATCAAAGAATGATTTGTCTAACCGAGGAGCTTTATCATCTTTAATTGACGAAGGACCACCGGAAAGAATGTACCCCTTTATATTTTTATCGGCATACTTTGACAAATCAGAATTAAACGGTACAATTTCACAATAGACTTTTGCCTCTCGAACTCTACGGGCAATTAATTGCGTATATTGAGAGCCAAAATCTAATATCAAAATCATTTCATGTTGAGTAGACATTCAGTATTTCCTACATTACTCTATTTTTTTTTAAAATAGTATTTGTTTGCAGTTTATCATCAGTTTTTGGAAAATCTTCCATATAATGCAACCCACGTGACTCCATCCGCAGTAAAGCCGATTTAATAACAAGCCCTGCAACAGTCGCCATGTTTCGCAGTTCTACTATACTATAGGTCGCAGGAGTAGCAAGATAGTATTGCTCTATCGCATCAAGAATTGTTTGGATTTTTTCCTGTGCCAATAGCAATCTGTCTTTACTGCGGACAATACCTACAAAGTCAGACATCACTCGTGAAAGTTCCCGACGGTCATGAGCTATCAGAATTTTATTACGCGGATATTTTAATGATGAGAAAAATGTTTCGTTCGCTATTGCTGATTTTTCATAGTCAGAATTTTTATAAAAATGTGTAGAATTTTCCGCCGCTCTCTTTGCCATGACAACAGCTTCCAGAAGAGAATTTGAGGCAAGACGGTTGGCTCCATGCATGCCGGTATGGGCTACCTCGCCTGCTACAAACAGACCCGGGATATCAGTTTCTCCGGCAATAGTTGCTACGACACCGCCACAGGAATAATGTGCCGCAGGCACAACCGGAATATCACGGGTGGTAATATCAAATCCGCGGTTGAGACACTCCTGATAAATAGTCGGAAACCGCTCCAGGATAAATTCTTTTTTTAAATGACTAATATCGAGCAAGACATATTCTTCGCCGCTCTCTTTTAATTCTTTGTCAATAGCACGGGCTACAATATCACGCGGTGCAAGATCTTTTAATTCGTGGGCCTTATCCATAACATACCGTCCGTCAACTGTCAGAAGTCTTCCCCCTTCACCACGAACAGCTTCGGAAATTAAAAACGGCCAACGTCCCGGATTATAAAGTGTTGTCGGATGAAACTGGATAAATTCAAGATTTGCAACTGAACAGCCTGCTCGATAGGCAATAGCGACACCGTCACCTGTAGCTATTTTAGGGTTCGTATTGTGATAATATATCTGCCCTAAACCACCCGAAGCAAGCATAGTGACCGGAGCAAAGAATGAACAGAAAGACCGTTCATGTTCTGAGAAAACAAAAGCACCGTAACAGGCAGTAGTATCTCCCGATTTATTAGTTATTAAATCAAGCACGATATGGTCTCTGAATATTTTTATATTTTCAATTGCCCGACATGCCTCTAAAAGACCCCGCTCAATTTCCTGTCCGGTAAAATCGGCAGCGTGAACCACACGGCTGTGCGAGTGTCCGCCTTCACGTCCCATAGAAAGTGTATCGCCGTCAGATGAAAACTTGACTCCATATTTCATAAGCTCTTCAATAACTATCGGACCGTCGCTGACTATTTTGGATACTATATCTTCATCACAAAGTCCCTGACCTGTTTTTAATGTGTCGGAGATATGCGAATCGAATGAATCGGTTTTTGATAAAACAGCAGCGATACCTCCTTGAGCTTTGTTGGTGCTGGTATCTTGCTCAGATTTTTTAGTTACAATTGCTATTTTGGCATCTCGGTTAAGTTCAGCAATTTTTAATGAATAGAACAAGCCGGCAATACCGGTACCGATGACAAGGAAATCATATCTCTGTTCCACTATGGCTGCTCTTTTTTCAATTTGAGTTCTTTCTGGATATGTTCAATCAATTTTTCTTCACCCGGGTCTAAGTCTATCGTTTGGTTAAGATAATAAAAGTCCCGACCAAAATCAAAATCTTCTATTTTGACAAAATCTTTTCCGGTTGTCAGAATTAAATCGGAATCATATTTTTCGGCCAACTGTTTTATCTTCTCTAAAAGTTCTTTAGTATACTCCTGATGGTCTGAAAACTCAAGAGCAAAATCGATATCGGTACAAAGATGGAAAACTTGCTTATTAAGAGCCTGAAAATTACCTATTCCCGCAAATAATAAAACAGATTTATCTTCTAAATATTTAATAGGAAATGACCTTTTACAGCCGATTATCTCAGTTGCTTTAAAACGGGCAAAATATCGGTCTGCTTCATGGTTATACTTTGAGATTTTTTGAACCAAAACTGATAACTCCCGGGCAAATTCGGTACGGGTAAAAATAAATAAGTCAGCTTCGGAAAGTCGCTTTTCAGGTTCACGTAGTAGACCATACGGGAACAGTTTTAAATGTTTTTCCTGTAGCGAGGCGTCGATAGTAACAATATTCATATCTCGGTGTAATTTTCTGTGTTGAAATCCGTCGTCTACAAGTATGATATCAACATCGCCAGTTTTATCAAGTAATCGTGCTGCCTCTGCTTTGACAGAGTGTATTGAAAAGAGAGCGTTAGGAAGTATTCCGGCAAGATGTTTTACCTCGTCACCTATTTCTGAGCTATCAAGTCGTGCTATTTTGTACCCGGGAAGAATGTAGCTTTCGGTTGATTTTCGACCGTAACCTGATGAAACAATTCCGACCCTATAATTTTCATTCAAAAGAAACTGAGCAATAAAAGAAACTATCGGAGTTTTACCGGTGCCACCGACCGTAATGTTACCGATTGAAATCAACGGAGTTTTTGTTGTCACTTCTATTTTTTGAAATTGTCGATAAAATGTAAGAATAATTCTGTAAAATAAAGAGAGAATCCATAATATGAATGCAAGCAGGGATAGTAGTGATAACCGTTTCCTACGTATTATTTTTTTCCAAAGTTTTTCAAACATACTATATCATTTCTAAAAGATAATCAGCGATTTTTTGAGTCGCTGAATGTTTTAAATCATCTGTTTTCTTTATCTTAAACTGTAATTCTTTATTGATAGACTGTACAATTTTTTCATATAAATCATTTACATTATCTACCTGAATTCCGTAGTTATTTGAGAGTATATGTTCTTTAGATTCATTTACATTGTAAGTCGACTGCCCAAAAATAACCGGCACTCCCGCCCAAACAGGTTCTAAAAGATTATGTCCACCGACATCAACAAGTGTCCCGCCGACAAATGCGATATCTGAGGCTAGATATAAGTTTTGAAGCAACCCTACTTTATCAACTAAAATAACCGATTCATGTTTACTGGAAGAGCCGTATAATTTGAATTGAATAGATTTTTTGAGCAGCATATTTTTAATTTCATTAACTCGCTCAATATGACGGGGAGCAATAATAAGGTTAAATGTTTTATGTTCTTTTATGATTTTCAGAAACATATCGGCTAGAAGTTCTTCCTCACCCGGTCTGGTTGAACCTGCTGTAAGAATAAATGAGTCTGAATCTATACCGCACACTAATCTGATACCGTCTACTTTTTGTTGAGTGCGTTCCAGCATGGGAGCATCAAATTTCATATCACCGATAACTTGGACGAGCTCTTTTTTGGTAAAGTGCAAATACCGATTATAGTCATTTTCTGTTTTTAAAAAAAGTTTTGTATATTTTGTTAAAAGCATTTGAAAAGATTTTTGAAATAGTTTGTATTTGTTAAATGCCTTGGCTGACATACGCCCGTTTATTAAAACAATCGGAATGTTTCTTTTAGCAGCCTCTAAAATCATATTCGGCCAGATTTCTGTTTCTGCTATAACTAAAACCTTGGGGTTTATCTTATCAAAAGTTTTTTGTATTAATTGTTTCGTATCAAAGGGAAATTGTGTAACCGATACATTTTCAGAACAGTATCTGTCAAGAGCTGTATTATAACCTGTTCGGGTCATAGTGGTGATATGTATCCTGACATTTTTTTTCTGAGCATGCAGCAGGTCTGTCAGATGTCCGATAACTTTGACTTCACCTACCGAGGCAGCATGTATCCAAAAGTCTACCGGAGATACTTGTTTGATTTTAGCAAACCGTCCCCTCCATTGCGGATCAGACTCGATACTGCTTTGTTTCATAAGATAAATCACAAAAGCAACAATTTGTATGAGGATATTATATATAAATAGCATCGGTTACAGGTATTCTCCAATAAAAGAGGCTATATTTTCAGATACATTTTTATTCCCTAACAACATAGGAAGTTTATTTAACTTTTCTACGGTCTCTTTGAGTATTAAACCATCATCAAGAAATTTAGCTAACTCTGCCGCTATCTGATTTTCGTTTGCTTCGTGCTGAATAAGTTCGGGAAGAAGTTTTTCGCCTAAAACTAAGTTTACCAGTCCGATAGATTCCAGGGTCACAAGTCTCTTAGCTATCTGATAAGTAAGCATTCCTGTTTTATAGATTATAACCATAGGTCGTCCGATAATACCGATTTCAAGAGTAGCGGTACCCGATGCTGTCAAAACTAAACGGGAGTCATAGATTACTTTTCTTGGATTATCATAAGTGACTGCGACAAACTCTTTATTTTGTGTAAGAGATTCATAATCAAAAATTCCGTTTACTCCCGCAATGACAGATTTGATTTTATAGTTCTCATATATTTTTTCTGCGGCCTGTATCATAACCGGAAGCATTCGCTCAATCTCTTGTCTGCGTGACCCAGGAAGCAGAGCCAGATGCCCGCCTGAGGGAATTGCTGAAGCGATATAGTCAGAGGGAATATCTTCGGTAAGATAATGCCCCGCATATTTAACATTTACGCCTGAATTTTGATAAAATTTTTCTTCAAAAGGAAGTATCGGAATCATAAGGTCTACATATTTCTGAATCTGCACAATTCGTTTTTTCCCCCATGCCCAAATCTGAGGAGAAATATAATAAATAATCGGGATTCCAAGTTTTTTTATTTCTTTTGCCAATCGTAAATTAAAACCGGGATAGTCTACTAAAATAACAAGCTTAGGATTACGAGATTTAATCTCATCTAAACATTTGTGAAATAGATTTCTGAAATAGAAATACTTTTTGGCAACCTCCCAGAAACCGATAACAGCTAAATCTTCCCTATCGGCAAATTGTTCTTGTCCGAGTTGATGTAATCTTTTTCCGCCTAATCCAAAAAAAGTCAGTTCTGTATGCTCTGTTTTGAGTTTTTCAATCAGACGGGCTACAGCATTATCACCCGATGGGTCCCCAGCTGAGATAAAAATTGAATCTGCCACTCGTTATGACATTTCCTCATGTAGTTGTAAAGATTCTTTACAAATTTTCTCGACTTCCAATGCCACCCGTAACGCTTCTGATGCCTGATAGACCGATACGGCAACATCGGTATCATTTTTAATAGCCGACAGAAACGACTTTAATTCTGCCCCAAGCATATCGGCACCGTTGTCTTCAATTTTGTTATAGATAACATCTTTGTCTGATTTACCGAGAGGCATACGGAACCCTTCGACTGTTTCATCAGGTGATGCCAAACGATAAATATCTGCCTGTTTTTTTGAAAGGTCTAAAGAGTAATAGCCTGATTTTTAGAAGAGGCGTAATTTTCGCATCGGATTTAAAGAAATCCGCGATGCCGTCAGGTTGGCGACACATCCGTTTTCAAATGTTAAGCGAGCGTTGGCAATATCAATCATATCGGAAATGACAGCCACACCTGATGCCTGGATATCTTTGATGGGTGAATCGACAAAAGAAAGAACTAAGTCTATATCGTGAATCATTAGGTCTAAAATTACGGCAACATCGGTTCCACGAGGGTCAAACCCTGCCAAACGGTGAGCTTCAATAAATGACGGTTTCAGTTCTGTTTTACTCAATGCGGCAACCGCCGGATTAAACCGTTCTATCTGACCGACAGTAACTTTGACATTATGTTTATCTGCCAGAGTAATCAATTCCTGAGCCTGTTCTAAATTTAGAGTCACCGGTTTTTCAATTAAGCAATGCACACCTTCTTGAATGAGATGTGAAGCTATTTCAAAATGAGCAGTAGTAGGTACAACGATTGAAACGGCATCGACTTCATCGGCTAATTGAGCAAGTGAATCGAACGCTTTAATTTTGTATTCATCGGCATATTCACTACATCGTTTTTGGTCAAGGTCGAACACACCTACCAGTTCAGAATCATCGAGTTGTGACATCCATCTGAGATGATGCCGCCCTAAAGCACCGACCCCGACAACAGCAGTTTTTAATTTAGACATATTTGAAATTTCTACTTTCTTATACAGTCATTGCGAGTCCGATCTGGCGGACGTGGCAATCTCGTTTTTTTATCGCTGTAAGATAATGGTAATAGAGAGAAGAATAAAGGAGATTTTGAAGGAAATGATGAATATTTAGAACGTTAATCTACAAAGGCAGGTCTCGGAAAGACCTGCCCTGCTTTAATTAAAAGAGCATACTTCGACATGCTCACACCCTGCAGGGTGTTCAGTATGACATATTAAGAAAAGTGCCTTCAGGCACTATTTCACTATCTTTATCACTTTTTTAAACTGGTCACCTTCGGCAACTTTAAGCATTTCAAACAGAGACATTTCAACCGATGTCATAATACCGCCTAACTCTTTAATACGTTCCATACCGAGATAATAGTTTTGTTTAAACCGCGAGGAAACAGCATCGGTTACTAAATGCACCTCTTTGCCGTTTGCCAATAAATCTTTACAGGTTTGATAAACACAAACATGGGTTTCAATTCCACAGACAATAATTTGAGATTTGCCAAGTTGGTCGAGCTTTTCGTTAAAGCCGTCACCACCGCAGCATGAAAATGTCTTTTTGGTCAGAAGTTCGACACCCTCAAGATGTGTTTTCACTTCATCCACAGTCGCACCTAGTTTGTCGGGTATTTGTTCTGTCCAGACAATCGGAATTTCGAGTGCTTTGGCACCGTCTATCATACGGTTCAGATTTTCAAACAGACGTTTATGCTTGTGCATGAGAGTGGCAAGTTTACCCTGTACGTCTATAACGACTAAGACAGCGTTTTCTTTTTGTAACATGAGTTATTCCTTTTTAGAATTTTAGAATTCATAATTATCGAATTGAGAGGAATGTAGGGAGGAAATAGTGAGGATGCAAGGGGGAAAATAAATAGTAGCTAGAACCCTTTAAGTTATTCTACCTCTCCTCTCCGGCGGAACGCCGGAGTCTAGAATACTAACTAAATGCAGAAAATGAAAATATTACATTGAAAAATTTCAAAATACGATAGATTTGATTTATTCGTTTCTGCACTGGATTCCGTCTTCGACGGAAAGGAGTCGTGAAGAATCTAAAATTCTACTTTGATTTGGAAAGTGTTTTTTGTTGTGTCAGGTCTCAATTCGCCAAGGCGAATCAGGAACCGACTGAACAGAGCATCATGGATATGCAATTGTCCAATTAAGGCTATCAAGTTGACTTCTTGACAGTACAAAACGCTTTATGATTTTATCTTCCTCAAGATATTTATCAGGTGTACCTACATGATTATTCCATTTACTTTTATAATAGTCATATTCAAAGAGAATAACTGTAATACCTTTTTGTGTTTTTAATGAGATTGCCACAGCCAACAAGTTGGCTTCGCAATGACTGGTAGATAAAAAAAGTCAAGTCTCGGAGAGAGACCTGACCAAGATTTATATTGTCGGAACCACAGGGGTTCCGACCTACAATTATGCGGATTTTTTGGCGTCGGGTTTGGTTATCAGTTTCGGCTTTTTGCCTTTTGTAATTGTCTCGGCTGTTACTACTACTTCGACAATCTCATCCATCGACGGAATTTCATACATAACCTCAAGCATCGCTTTTTCAAAAATAGAACGTAAAGCTCTGGCTCCGGTTTTTAGCTCAACGGCAATTTTAACAGCAGCTTTGAGAGCATCTTTTTCAAAACGAAGAGTGACACCATCCATCTTGAGAAGCTTCTGATACTGTTTTGTCAAAGCGTTTCTCGGGTCGGTTAAAATAGACAAAAGAGTTGCTTCATCTAAAAACTGAAGCGGAGCAACCACTGGAATACGTCCGACAAGTTCAGGAATCAGACCGTAAGTCATAAGATCACCCTGCTGAACATTTCTGAAAATTTCATCCGACTTTTCATCGACAAATTTTTTCTCACCGTCAAAACCGATATCATTTTTGCCGATACGCCTTGATACAATTTTTTCAAGTCCGTCAAAAGCACCACCGCAGATAAACAAAATATTGGAAGTGTCAATATGAACAAATGATTGTTCGGGATGTTTCCGTCCGCCTTTCGGAGGAATGTTGGCAATAGTTCCCTCAAGGATTTTAAGTAAACCTTGTTGAACACCCTCGCCTGAGACATCACGAGTTATCGAGGCATTACCGTCTTTACGGGAAATTTTATCAATTTCGTCTATATAAATAATACCACGTTCAGTTTTTTCAACATTGAAATCAGATGCCTGATATAGCCGAACTAAAATATTTTCGACATCCTCGCCTACATAGCCTGCCTCTGTCAGAACGGTAGCATCGGCAATAGTAAACGGAACTTTTAAAAATTTGGCAAGTGAGCGGGCAATAAGAGTCTTCCCTGTACCGGTCGGACCCAAGAGCAAAATGTTTGCTTTTTCAAGTTCAACTTCATCGGAATTGTCGTCACTTAGTATTTGAGGTATTTTAGAATTGATTCGTTTGTAGTGATTATATACGGCAACTGCTACAGTACGTTTTGCCTCTTCCTGACCTATAACATAATTGTCGAGATAATTTTTAATCTCAGCCGGAGTCGGTAAATCTGTAATTTCATCTTGTCTTGCAAGGTCGGGTGTATTTTTAGTCAGGTCATGACAGATTTCTACACATTCGTCACAGATAAATGCTTCGTGTCCTGAGAATAAACGGCGTACTTGTCCTGACGGTTTTCCGCAAAAAGAACAATGTTGCGGTACTTCAGGTTTCCCGGTTTTTTTTGACATTTAAAGTCCTATTTATTAAATGAAAAAGATATTATAAAAACCTATTTTTGGTCATATACCTTGTCTATTAAACCGTATTCTTTTGCTTCGTTTGAAGACATAAAATAATTACGGTCGGTATCTTTTTCGATTTTTTCCATTTTTTGACCTGTGTGATGCACTAATAATTCATTTAGACGAACTTTAGTTTTCTGAAATTCTTCGGTCATAATCGCAATATCAGAAATCTGTCCCTGAGTACCGGCAAGTGGTTGATGAATCATAATTCTTGCGTGTGGAAGTGCCGCTCTTTTTCCTTTGGTTCCGGCAGTCAGTAAAAATGCACCCATCGATGCTGCCATACCCATACAGGTTGTAGCGACATCGGCTTTAATCATTTGCATCGTATCGTAAATCGCCATACCGGCAGTAACAGAACCACCCGGCGAATTGATATAAATTGAAATATCTTTTTCTGGGTCTTCTGCTTCTAAAAACAGAAGCTGGGCGACTACTAAGTTGGCGATATTATCATCGATAGGAGTACCGATAAAAATAATTCTATCTTTTAAAAGACGGGAATAAATATCATAGGCACGTTCACCCCGTCCGGTCTGTTCAACGACCATCGGTACTAAGAAATTGTTTTCAATATTCAAGTCATTCATCGATTTCTGTTATCCTTTACTTTTAAACATCCTGTTTATTGTTCTATTTTCTTATTATTAGTATCGGCTTAATTTATTTTTGCCTTACTGACAATAAAATCAATGACTTTTTCCTCTAAAATAGATTCTCTGAAATCAGCTATTTGACCGGATTTTTGGATTGATTCAATAGCCTGTTCAGGAGTAATATTGTAATTAGCTGCAAATTTTTGAATCAGTTTTTGGATATCTTCTTCTTGTACTTCAATTTTTTCCTGTTCAGCTAATTTATGCATCAACATGTTCCACCGAATAGTGCTGACACCGACTGATTGATAATTTTTCTTAATTTCTTCTTCGTCGATTTTCTGATCTTTGTATTTATTTTTAATATCTTCAACGACATTTTTCAGATAATCTTCGACCAGTGCTTTCGGAACCGGAACTTCATTTTTCTTACAAATATGGTCGACAATCAAAGTTTTCCGTTCTCTGTTCTTTTCATCTTCTTTTTGCAGCTGGATATTTTCACGTACTTTTAGTTTCAACTCAAGCATTGTTTCACCTTGACCGGTTTTTTTGGCAAATGCATCGGTCAGTTCTTCTAGAACACGTTCTTTAACTTGTTTAACAACACATTTATATTTTAGTTCGGCACCTGCAAACTTTTTGTCCTGATAGTCATCAGCATATTTAACCGAAATTTCCTTTTCATCCCCTTTTTTCAAACCGGGGAGTTCGTCTTGAAATTCTTGGATAGTCATTTTATTACTGAGATCAACTTCGGAATTTTCAAATTTTTCCTGTGGAATAACATTATTTTTGTCTTCCAGTTTTTCAATATCCAACACAACGATATCTGTATTATTTACAGGACGGTCAACATCGCGGACTTCTGAAAAATTCTTTTGCATCATCTCGACTACTTCGTTGACATCATCATCACTAACTTCAGCTTTATTATCAGGAAGTTTTAAGCCGTCAACTTTGATATTATCAATTTCCGGAAATACCTCTACCGTAGCTGTGTAAACTAATTCACCGTTGTCGTTGTAGTCCATCGCAGTCACATTTGGATATGATGCTACTTTTAGCTCTTTTTGTTGAATTGCCTGTGGGTAGGTCTCTTTTAGGATATCTTCGGCGGCTTCGAACCTTACTTTTTCGCCAAAAGTCTTAATAATCATATCCATCGGGACTTTCCCTTTTCGGAATCCTTTTAGCTCAGTTTCACGTTGTAATTCGGATAGTTTTCTATCTACAACTTTGTTGACTGTTTCGGCCGGGACTTCTACAGAGATTTCCTTGAGAA
Organism: Candidatus Zixiibacteriota bacterium; assembly: GCA_024276275.1. GTDB lineage: Bacteria > Zixibacteria > MSB-5A5 > GN15 > FEB-12 > QQUK01. Next base: position 55,856 of record JAJRXM010000049.1, on the reverse strand, counting down.
GCTCTTCTTTTTCTTTAATTTCTACTTTCACATCAAACTCCGTATATGTTATTGGAAGCTCATAGTATCTTCCTGAATGGTAAATAGATGAGCATTAAAAAAAATACGAAAGGGGGGACTCGAACCCCCACGCCTTGCGGCACTAGATCCTAAATCTAGCGTGTATACCAATTTCACCACTCTCGCATTTCAGCCCGACAATATAGGAAGTTTCCAAATACATGTCAAGATAAGGATTTAAGAGTTTTGTTGAATTTAAAAATCAGTAAAGTATTTATGGAATTTGGGGAACATTCAGATTTTGAATACTGTTGAAAAAGTTTGTAAAAACCTATAAATCTTTAATAGCATGGAGAGAACATGGAGCAAGCCAAAAAGGTCATTATTGAAACTTTTAACACAAATAGTTATCTCATTTCAAAAGCGTTAGAAGGAATGTCTGATGATGATTTTTTTAAACAGCCGAACCAACATTCAAATCCTATACATTTTTTATTAGGACATTTGACTCATTACAGGTATCAAGTGGCTAAAATATTTGGACATAAAGATGAGTATCAACACGCAAGTTTATATGCAATGGGTGAAAAAATAGGTGAATTATCTCTATATCCATCTGCTGATGAGCTTAAAGCTGATTGGTTGAAAATTTCTGAATCATTAAAAACATATTTGGAAAATGCAGATTCAGAAATCCTATCAAAAGAAACAGCTAAGAAACATCCAATCGGAGACCAAAATGTGATGGGAACACTTCAATTTCTGTTTTTCCATGAAGCGTACCATTTGGGACAAATTAGTTTAGTTCGGAAATTTCATGGATACGATGGAATTATAGGATAAAATTAGAATCTCCTCCCCTTTTTTATATATGAGGGCTTCAGAAATGAAGCCCTTTTTTTATACCCGAATACCGTCGAATAAAAATGAGATAAGGTATTCTTCGGTATCTTTGAGATGCATTTTTCTGTCAGTATACTGCCTTCGCAGTAATCCTTCGATAATCAGTGACACCAAATATCCTGTCAGTTCAACCTCGACATCCCCCCGTATCTCCCCCGTCTGTACTCCACGAGAAATAATTTCATTTACATATTTTTTGAAATGACGAGCTAAATCTATTCCCTCGATCACTACGGTTGAGTGGTTCATTGATGAGCTGACATAGAGAAAAAACCGTTCCTCATCTTTGAAAAGTCTTGAATTCAAAACTAAGGCTTGGTACAAATACAACAATCGGTCTTTTGCCATTACAGAAGTTTCTGTTTGCCTGATTTCTTTTACCCATTTGGTAAGGAAATCATCAAAGATAAGAATTACAAATTCAAAGAGATGCGATTTTGAGGGAAAGTACTGAAAAAATGAACCTTTGGAAATTGATGATTTATCACACACCATATCAACAGAGAGACCGTCGTAACCGTATTCGGCAAACAATGATACAGCAGTTTGATATATGCGGTTTTTTTTATCTGCTTGAAGCCTTCTGAAAGTGTCGAAGATGACTTTTCTTTCAACCAGTTCGGCAATAATGTTTTCATCTAAGTGTAAATTTCGCATGTTCTTTCTTTTTACGAGACAGGATAAGACCCTATCAGTACAACTAATTTACAGGGGCGAACCTGTGTGTTTGCCTTATTTATTTTGGCCGACACTTAATTTTCTACGGCAGGTCTCAAAAGCGAGACCTGCTCTACTTTTGCTACTATATTATCTTTTACTGCCATACATATTTTCCAAGACATACTTAACCCTAAGCCCTCTTTTTAGAGGGGAAACAACAGGTAAGAATTATTTTCCTATCATGACTATCTGGTCATACAATATATACTATATATCAATTTATGCAAATAGAATTTGACACAGCCGAATGGCTGTTTTATTTTCTTTGTGAAAGTCAGATAACAATTATTTATTATAAATTGAAAGGATTTACAAATGGGTAAAATTAGAGTCGGTATTATCGGCGTCGGTAACTGTGCCTCATCATTGGTACAGGGCGTTGAGTACTACAAAAAAGTCAGAGATGATGATACTGTTCCGGGTTTGATGCATGTTAATTTAGGCGGATACCATATCAAAGATATCGAATTCTCTTGTGCGATTGATATTGATAAAAACAAAGTCGGGAAAGATTTGTCAGAAGCTATTTATTCAAAACCAAACAATACTGTTAAGTTTTGTAAAGTTCCTAAATCAGGAGTCAAAGTACAACGCGGTATGACACACGACGGTTTGGGACATTATCTTTCACAAATTATTGATAAAGCTCCCGGTGACACTGTTGATATTGTTAAACTTCTTAAATCGACAAAAACAGATGTTGTCATAAACTATCTTCCTGTCGGTTCTGAAGAAGCTACCAAATGGTATGTCGAACAGATTTTGGAAGCCGGTTGTGGTTTTGTAAACTGTATACCTGTATTTATTGCTAAAGAACCATACTGGCAGAAACGCTTTAAAGAAAAAGGTCTTCCGATTATCGGTGATGATATTAAATCACAAGTCGGTGCTACTATTGCTCACCGTGTGATGACTCGCTTATTTATTGACCGTGGTGTCAAATTAGAACGAACATCACAGCTGAATGTCGGCGGTAACACAGATTTCTTAAATATGCTCGAACGCTCTCGTTTGGAATCTAAAAAGATTTCTAAAACATCAGCGGTTACCTCGATGCTTGATTACGATATCGGCAAAAAGAATATCCATATCGGACCGTCAGATTACGTTGAATGGCTTGATGACCGTAAATGGGCATATATTCGTATGGAAGGTCGTACTTTTGGTGATGTGCCTTTAAATATAGAGATGAAAATGGAAGTTTGGGATTCTCCAAACTCTGCCGGTGTTGTTATTGATGCCCTTCGCTGTATCAAATTGGCAATGGATAACAATATCTCAGGTCCATTAATTGAACCGTCATCTTATTTCAAAAAATCTCCTCCGGTTCAGATTCCTGATGATGAAGCTCGTCGTTTAACCGAAGAATTTATCACTAAATACGGTTGGAGCCAAAACAGCAAAAAAGCTCCTGTTAAAAAGACTGTAAAAAAAGTATCTAAAAAAACTCCTGCGACTAAAAAGAAAGCTGCTAAAAAAACAGCTAAAAAACGAGTCGTTAAGAAGAAAAAATAGTTTTTTAATATATTGAGTTTCCGTATTATAAACCGGTGATAATAAATATCGCCGGTTTTTTTATGAGGAATTGAATGGCACTAGCTAAACATAAACCGCTTTTTATTACATTTGAAGGTATTGACGGTTGCGGAAAAAGCACTCAAGCTGTCATGACTTTTCAATATTTGCAGGCACACGGATACAAAGTGAAGCTCTTACGGGAACCGGGCTCAACTATTGTCTCCGAAAAAATCAGAGATATTCTTCTTGATAAAAAAACAAAGATATCCGATATCACTGAATTACTTCTGTATGAGGCTGCCCGTTCAGAAATTACTGCTCAGGAAATTCAACCTGCTCTGAAAAGCGGTACAATTGTACTGTGTGACCGTTTTTATGACAGCACTACAGCGTATCAGGGATTTGGGAGAAAACTTGATATTCGCATGGTCAAATCACTACATAAAGTAGCCGCTCTGGGAATTGTGCCTGATTTAACTTTTGTCTTTGATATTGACCTGCCGACAGCTTTTTCACGTCGAGGTAAAAAAACCGACCGGTTGGAATCACAATCAAAAGCTTTTTTCCAACGAGTTCGAGCAGGGTTTATGGAAATCGCACGCAAAGAACGCAGACGGGTTAAAAGAATTGATGCCGCCCAGCCGATTGACAAAGTATTTGACGATATAAAGAAATATCTCTCTAAAAAAATAAAACTATGAACGATTCAACAGGTTTTGACCGTAAATCATTTTTTCTCTCTATACTTTTTTCAATAATCCTGCTTTTATCAGCCGGGATGCTCTCTATTTATGTTATGGCTGACAAAACTATCAAAGAAATGCAGCTTCTTTCTAATGCGATTGAGGCAATTGACCAAAACTACATTGAACCGGTCGACTGGGATAAAATGATTTCCCATGCCCGTGATGCTATGTTTGCCAAATTAGACAGATATTCGAGTTTTTATCAGAATCAGCAGTTTGAACGAATGGATGAAGAACTATCGGGGAGTTACACCGGAATTGGCATATCGGTACTCTCCCATGATTTTGGACTGCTTATTATGTCGGTACGTGAAAACGGACCTGCCTTTGAGGCGGGACTTCTTACCGGTGATATTATTACAAAAGCAGATACTACTTATCTGGCTGATTTAAACAGTATGATTTCATCGTCACTTCTTCGAGGTAAAGAAAACAGCTCTGTACAAATAGAAATTTTCAGACCGTCAACTGATGAAACATTCTCTCTTACTGTCACAAGAAAAAAAATAAGTTTTATACATATTCCTTTTGCCGGATATACAAAAGATTCTCTGGTGTATATACGACTGCTGGATTTTGATTTTGGAGCATCCGATGATTTACGGGCTGCTTTAGATTCATTAGTATTACAGACAAACAGAAAGCCGAAAGGAATAATTTTAGATTTACAGGGAAACCCCGGTGGACTGTTTTTAGAGGCTCACAAAACAGCCGATTTATTTTTGGATGAAGGGATACTAATTGTCGGTACTGACGGAAGGTCAAAATGGAAAGATGCCTCTTACTACGCATCAGACCGTGATGTAACTTCAGGGTTGCCGTTGGTGATATTAGTTGATCAGGGTTCTGCTTCCTCATCAGAAATTGTCTCCGGTGCTTTACAGACAGCCGGCAGAGCATTATTAGTAGGAGATACAACTTTTGGCAAAGGACTGGTACAAGGGTTTGTACAATTCCCTAACGGTGACGGGGTCAAGTTGACAACCTCACGTTACTATTTCTCAGACTCGACATACCTTAATGATTTCGACTCCACTCTCAATGAAATCGGTCACGGATTGGTACCTGATTTCTATTTCAAAAAAGATTCTTATAATTATTTTTTACGTAAACTCGAAAATAGTTTTTTACTGGGAAAATTTGCCGCTTTACATCAAGATGCTCTTATAGACGACTACGCTGATAAAAAACTGGATAACAAATGGATTGATTTATTTGAAAAATTTACATCAGAACAGAATTCTGATATTATTTCCTATAGAACTGAAATTGCACAACTTCTGATTGATATTGCTGAAGAAGATAATCTGTCGAATAAAACAGTGAAAACTACAAAATCAATTTTGCAAATATCCAAACAAAACGATAGAGCTAATTTCATGGAACATGCATCGTATATTAAAAACCGATTGATTCAAATTGCAATCCAAAGAAAATATGGTGACTACCTGATGTACAAAAACGTACTTCTTGAGTCCAGACCTGAAATCGGTTTTGCCTCACAAATTCTTTTGGAACAAAAACTCTGATGTCCCCTATGTTTTTATATCTCTGTTGCGGTCTGACGGCAGGCCTACTCGGCGGTTATCTTGGACTGGGCGGCGGTATTATTATGGTTCCATTTTTAACAATTGTCACAGGATTAGATATTAAAACAGCAGTTCCTGTTTCTGTGACAGCAACGGTTGTAACCTCTATTGCTTCGTCAAATGAATATCTAAAAAAAGGAATGGTAGACTTAGAGCTGTCACTCATATTAGCTCTCTTTATGGTAATCGGCACTATAACAGGTTCATCGCTCTCACCGTATATACCGAGTCACTATATTCAATTAACATTAACGATTGTTGTTCTCTACACCGCAGTATCTCTTTTAAAGGATAAAAAAGTAGCAGAAGATTCCAAACTAATCCTTAATCGTAATAAAAATATTGTTTTGAGTGCCGGTATTGCTATTTTTACAGGTATCCTTTCAGGATTAGTAGGCATCGGCGGCGGAGTAATAATTGTACCGGTTTTATATCTGCTGGTCGGTTTACCTCTGTCAACATCACGCGGGACTTCCTCGCTGATGATCGGTTTTTCAGCAGCGGCAGCATCGACAGTGTATCTTCTGGCAGGTCAAATAGATTTTCAAATCGCAACTGCGGTAATACTCGGTATTATAGTCGGCGGGAAAATAGGCGGGAAATTGGGAGCCGTTGCTAAACCGAAAATTGTTAAAATTGTTTTCTTTATTGTACTGCTGTATGTTGCGTTTAAATTAGGTCATGAATCTCTATTGGAAATACTATGAACGATATAAAATATAATTCTAAGTTTCTTGTAAAATTACAAGATTACAGTTGGTATTTTCTTCTGTTCTATTTCCTAATTGCATTTTGTAGTTATTTGTTTAATCTGACTTTTCAAATTGACTTTGGTTATGCCGGGGTGTTGATTGTGCTTTCTATAACATTCTTAAAACTGATTGTTATGGCAGAAGAGTTTCGAATAATACAATTAATCAGAATTACATACATTGCCTATTTGCTGCTTTTAATTTTACTTATAACTATAATTGTTAGGTTGTTTACATGAAAATTGCGATTTTTTCAGACTTTGACGGTACCATTTCTTTAAAAGATGTAGGATATTCTTTATTCCATCATTTTTAAAACGGTAAAAATGATGCTTTGCTTCCTGATTGGAAATCGGGAGTCATGTCGACCAGAGATTGTCTTTTAGCAGAGGCAGCGATGGTGCATGCTTCACCTGAAGAAATTTACAGTTTTATAGACACAATCGGAATAGACTCGGACTTCCCAAAACTGTTGACTATTGCACAGGAAAAATCGATTCCATTAAAAATTCTATCTGACGGGTTGGATGTGTATATAAAATACCTTCTTGAAAAAGCAAACTTATCTAATCTTGATTTTATGGCAAACCGAGCCGAACTTGTAAACAACACGATTGAAATAACATTTGACCATACCAATAAAGAATGTAAAAGATGCGGAATTTGTAAAGGCGAAGTTATTACTGAATTTAAAGAGAAGCAAAACGAACCATATCAGATTGTTTTTATCGGGGATGGATATTCTGATGTTTGTGCCGCAAAAGAAGCTGATATTTTATTTGCAAAAAAAGATTTAAAAGAATACTGTATAGATAAAGGTATAAATTTTATCTCTTATGATAATTTTAATGATATTATAACCGAATTAAAACAAAGAGATATTATTTAAAGGTTTAATTTTTAACTTCAGAAATAGGATAACATGAAAGCAATTATAATGGCCGGTGGATTCGGCACACGACTCAGACCTCTGACAATCAATACACCTAAACCGATGGTGCCGATTGGCAATCTTCCGATAATGGAACATGTCGTATCGCTGCTTTTGAAACATAATATAACCGAAATAACCTCGCTTTTATATTTCCAAGCTGATAAAATAAAAAACTACTTCAAAGACGGTTCCTCATTTGGAGTAACTATGAACTATGCTATTCCAAATGATGACTATGGTACTGCCGGTGCAGTTCGCTATGCGGTTGGAAATCCTGATGAACCTGTTTTAATTATCTCAGGCGATTTAATCACTGATTTTGATTTAACCGAGGCACTTAAGTGGCATAACGAAAAAAAATCAGATGCTACACTTCTTCTTACCAGAGTTGAGAACCCTATTGCTTACGGTATTGTTATCACAGATGACTCGGGAAGAATTGTTCGGTTTTTAGAAAAACCTACCTGGGGAGAAGCATTTTCTGATACGATTAATACCGGGATATATATATTAGAACCGTCTGCACTAAATCTGATCCCAGAAAAAACAAATTTTGATTTTTCTCAAAACCTCTTTCCCTCTATGCTTGAAAAAAACATGGGACTCTACGGGAAAATTACAGACGGTTACTGGAAAGATATCGGAAATGTTGATGAATACCAAAATGTACATGACGATCTTTTTGAAAATAATTTGGAACTTGACTTAAAAATAAATAAGTCTCAAGATGGAACCGCTCAAGTTTATTCTGGTAAAAATGTTCAAATCGGTAACAATGTAGTTTTCACAGGCAAAGTAATTTTAGGAAATGATGTCCGTATCGGTGATGAAGTAATTTTACATAATTGTGTAATAGGAGAAAGATCTCAAATTGATTCAGCAGCAGAGATAAGAAATTCAGTTATATGGACTGATAATCAAATCGGTGCTAAATCTATGTTTAACTCTGCCCTGATCGGCAATAATTCCATAATTGATGCAAATGTCCAATTGATGGATAAAGTTATTATTTCCGATGATTGTAAAATCGGAAAATCGGCTACTGTTAAAGCAAATTGCAAAGTATGGCCGGGTAAAGCTGTTGAGGAAGGTGCTATTGTTTCATCTTCAATGGTATGGGGTGAAAAGTGGAATCGCGAACTATTTACAGATGCCAAAATTACCGGTCTGGCACTTACAGAAATTACTCCCGAAATGGCTGTAAACTTAGGGGCTGCTTTTGGAGCATATTTACCTGAGAAAAGTGCGGTTATCACCAGTCGGGATGCTTCTGATTCCTCTCGCCTGCTCAAAAGGGGAATGATTGCGGGACTGCTTGCTGCCGGTATTAATGTTTCCGATATTGAAACTCTTCCGGTTCCTATTGTCAGACATTGTCTGCATAATGGAAACTATTCGGCAGGTATTTATATTCGTCATAACCCGGAAAACTACCGTTTAATAGATATGATTTTCTTTGACGGCAAAGGTGTAGATCTCCCGACAGCATCGGCAAAAAAAGTTGAACGAATGTATTTTGGTGAGGATTTTGAACGGGCAACACTTGACAATATCGGTCATTTGGAAAACCCAACATATCCGCTTGAAAATTACAGAAACGAATTTCTCCAGAATATTGATATTGATTTAATTCAAACTGCCGGTTTTAAAATTGTTATAGATCATTCCAACGGTTCGTCCTCTCAGATTTTTCCGACACTTTTTTCTCAGTTTGGCATCTCTGCGATTGAATTAAACGGAAGTTTAAACCCAAGAAAATTCTCCTCATCGGCAATAGAAAACTCTCAGGCAATAGTACAACTTTCCACAATTGTAAAATCTCTCCATGCCGATATAGGTTTTATTTTGAATCCTGCCGCTGAAAAACTTACTGTTATAGATGACCATGGAACTCCGATTGACTCCCAACTTTTATTATTAATTGTAACAGACTTATATTTGCAGACTCATAACTGTAAAAAAATCGCTGTACCGGTAGACTCTTCTATGGGAGTTGATGAAATAGCCGTCTTGCACGACGTTGAAGTTGTTCGAGTCGGAAGCGACCATTATGCAATGATGTCTATTTTCAAAGAACCGGGTATTGATTTTGTAGGCGGTACAAAGGGCGGGTTTATTTTCCCGGGCTTCCAAACCGGTACCGATGCCATGTTTACTGCTGTTAAAATTCTTGAGATGATGGCGAAAACAAAATCTAAGTTCTCTGAACTTCGAAAGAACCATGATCACTTTCACCGAAAGGCTCTATCTGTTCCCTGTCCATGGGCAAAAAAGGGGACTGTTATGAGACAGCTTATTAAAGAATCGGAAAATAAAAAAAGAGAACTTATTGACGGTGTCAAAATCTTTACTAAAAATGGATGGGTCCTGATTACTCCAGACCGTCTTACAGCATCTTTTAATATCTTAGCTGAATCTACAGATAAAAAATCAACAGAAAATCTTTTAAAAAAATATCAGGAACTTGTACAGACGTTCCAACAATAACAATACATAAACAGTCTCATTTTTAATTTATCCTCTCCGACTAATCGTGAAGTTTTTAACAACTGTTATAAGCTCTTATTCATTCTTAATTCTATTTTTAAAATAATCTCTCAATAATAACTAATCTCTACCGATTATTTATTTAGATAAAACTTATATAGTATAAATTATATAAAATAGGTAAAGAAACATCATAATTAAGGTTTTGTTTTTATTTTTTTTAATAAATTTTTGAAATGCGTTAACAAAAGATAGTTCTATATAGCTCTATCATAATAGAAAGAAGAGATACCTAATATGAAAAGTTACAAAGATTTTAAAATTGGAACAAAACTATATACCGGATTTGGGGTCGTGTTGTTTCTGCTGTTAATTATAGCATATATTTCAAACAGCAATCTTGAAAAAACTACTACAAGTTTCAAAAGTTTAATTGAAGAAGATTTTGTTATCAAAAGTTGTAATGCCAATATCGATCGTTTTATGCTGCAAGCAAGAAGATCTGAAAAGGACTTTCTTTTACGCAAAGACCTCAAGTACAAAGAAAAAGTTGAGAAAGCTATCAATAACCTTAATGCCGAAGCTCAACTATTACTTTTTGTAGAGAATAAAATAAATAACAAAACGGGGATTGCCGACGCTAACTCAATTATAAAATATGCAGATATCTACTTAAATAATTTTAGAAACCTTGTAAAAGCATGGGAAACAAGAGGACTTGACCATAATTTAGGTTTACAAGGTCAATTTAGAAATACTTCACACAAATTAGCAGGGATTATAGAAAATACAAATACAATGCAACTACAGGTAAACCTTTTAACAATAAGAAAACATGAAAAAGACTATCTACTGCGTAGTGATGAAAAGTATATTCAAAAAAATCTAAAAGAAATTGCTGCTTTAAAGTTAAATACTACTACAAGCAAACTAAGTGATAATGACAAAAAAGCTGTAAAACTTGCTGCTGAAAAATACGAAAAAGATTTTCTCGCACTTATTGAACAAGATAAAACAATAGCAGCAGAAACACGTAATATGAGAGATGCTATACACAAATTAGAACCGATTATTGAAGAAGGATACAAACGTGCTTCAGATGGAGCAGTTGCTAAGAAAACAGTAACAGTTGATACAGCATATAATCATGCAAAAATACCTATCATAATATCAGTGTTTGCTCTGCTTATTGGTGCACTAATTTCATTCTTTGTTGCCCGTGTTATCTCAAAACCTATTTCAAGTATTACATCTATAGCAGACAAAATTTCAAAAGGTGATATTGAACACTCAATTCAAATAACTAGCAAGGATGAAACAGGTCAATTAGCATTATCTTTTCAAAATCTGATCAAATATATGACAGATCTTGCAGAAGCTGCTAATGAAATTGCTTCAAATAATCTTACAATAGTTGTTACCCCAAAGTCTGACAAAGATATCTTAGGACATTCTTTTAATAAGATGATTTCAAACCTGACAGGTGTTGTACAACAGTTAAATCTTACATCTGAACAATTAGTTTCAGCTGCTACAGAAGTTGCTTCTTCAGCAGAACAGATGTCTAGAGGTGCCAAAGAACAAACAACCCAAGTAATGCAGATATCTACAGCTATTGAGGAAATGACAGTTACAATAGTAGAATCCTCCAAAAATGCAGGTGAAGCTAACAAGACTGCCGGTCAGGCCGGACAAACCGCAGGTGATGGAGCTCAAATAGTTAGTGAAACTATTCAGGGAATGCAAGAGATAGCAAATGTTGTTCGGGAATCAGGAGAATCTGTTACAAAATTAGCAGAGTCAGCAGATCAAATTGGAGAAATTGTTAGTATAATTGATGACATCGCAGATCAAACAAATCTTTTAGCTTTAAATGCTGCTATTGAAGCGGCTCGAGCAGGTGAACAAGGGCGTGGATTTGCTGTTGTTGCTGATGAAGTAAGAAAACTCGCCGAACGTACCGGAAAAGCAACCAGTGAAATAACTGAAATGATTAAAGGTATACAAGTTGATACCAACGCAGCTGTAATATCGATGGAAAAAGGGGTTAAAGAAGTAGAACATGGACGGGAGCTAACTGATAAAGCTGGTTCAAGCCTTAATGAAATCGTTACTATGTCTGATCAAGTTGTAAATATGATGCAACATATCGCTACAGCATCTGAAGAACAATCATCAGCCGCCGAACAGATATCACAAAACATGGAAAATATCGCATCAATTGCAAACGAAACTGCTACCGGTGCTGAACAATCTGCTACTGCTGCTGAAGAACTAAATAAAAACGCCGAAGGGATGCAACAAATCGTTGGGCAATTTAAGTTATAACAACAGGTATATGTTTTCATCTTTATTAAGACAGGAGTTAACCACACTCCTGTTTTTTTTAGTCCATTCCCTTGTTTGAATTCTATATCGTATGTAATAATAAGCCTGTTTTTAGAATTCCCTGTTTTAGCTTTCTGAAGGAAATTCTAAAACAACTAGATATTTTCAAGGATATAGTAAAGGGTTTACCAAACCTGTTAATCCTAGAATACTATAGCAACCATTTACTCCACTCACCCTTATAGGAAGTAGTTATTATACCTGTATGATTTTTGAGCTATATTACTTAAATCCTTCAAGAAGTCAACAAGGATGTCGACCACCATGATATAGTAGTAAGATAAAGTATTGTATAGTAGATAAAAATAATAATATTAAAATGGAGGTTTTATGAAAAAAAGGTTAATCCAAATCACATTAGTTTTCTTGCTAATAACAATCGCTGTTCCAGTTTTAAGTGAAACAAAAAACAGCAGCAAATTATTAGAAAAAATTAAAAGCCTCGATTCAACAATTCAGTTGATCAAACTGAATTATGAGAAAAATATTAATACTCGAAAGATGATTGCAGGTTCTAATACTGCAGTAGCTATGGAACCGTCGGATCAAATTTATATGTTAGCTACAAGCCTTGAACTTGTTTCATATGAACTAAGTAAAACAGTTGAAGATATCGAAAAGTCATCGAACAAAAACAGTCCCAGTGTCGGTCATGGAAAAATTAAAATTAGTGCTTATACTCAACAACAATACTATAGAGAAACCGGTATAAATGAAGAATCTGATTTTATTTCTAAAAGGGCAAGATTTATTCTCAAGGGGACTCTAAATCAATATACTAAACTTAAAATTCAGACTGAGTTTGCCGGCTCCCCTAAATTATTAGACGCAACTCTGATAATTGCTCCGAATCAAAACTGGTCATTAACAGCCGATCAATTTAAACCACCTTTCGGGGCAGATTTCTTGAAGTCATCATCTGCACTTCCATTTGTAAATAGATTTATGGCAAATAAGTTAGGTACAAATCGTGATATTGGAGCAATGATAACATTTCAAAAAAGTTTAAATCCTTCAATGAAGTTAAAACTATTATCAGGATTTTTCAATGGAGCCGGTATAAATCAAGGTGATATTAATAATGACAAGAATCTTGTTGGAAGAGCAGAATTACATTTCAAAAAAATATGATTATCGCCGGAAGTATTATCTCTGGAACTACTAACGATATTGATGCTGAAAAGAAAAATATTCAAACAGCCGGTGGTTCAATTACTGCCCAATGGAATAATGAAATTATTGAGGCTGAATATATATATTCAGAAGTTAATCTCACAAGAAAAACAGGCTGGAATGCTTGGGCTGGCCATACATTTAAGACAAATTCTAAGTTTATGCCAGCTATCCAAATTTTAGCAAGATATGAACAGTATGATGTTGATATTGATATTGCTGGAAACCAAAAAGACCGCATGACTCTTGGCACTAATTTTTATATAGACAACAAGTTCACAAAAATACAACTCAACTATCAAATTAATAATGAAGAAATTAATTCAATTGATAATAACGAATTTCTTGTAAGTATCCAGGTTGCTTTCTAACTAATTGTAGTAAAAATTAGAGGATTCATATAGTGAAATATTTTACAATAAATTTCGTTCTAATACTTTTAGCATTATGTAGTATTAGTATCGCTTCAGGAAATAAAGATTTCCCACTTAGAGATAATTATCCAAACCTAACTTCTATTAGTGGTGAAAAACTAAATGACATTTTCTCTGAAGCAATAATTATTGATACTAGAAACAAAGTTGAATACAATGTTATTCATATTAAGGGTGCAACAAATATTCTAGTAGGAAAAATGAAGAAGAAAGATCTCTTAGAACTCCGTGAATTAGAGAGCTCTACACCAATAATTTTTTATTGTAACGGCACTACATGTTCAAAAAGTTATAAGGCTACAAGAAAAGCCGCTATCTGGGGATTTAATAACATTTATGTCTATAATGAAGGTATTTTTGCCTGGGCATCTAGTTTCCCACAACAAACAGAGTTGTTTGGGGAAGTATTAACAAAATCAGAACTTAATGAAAAACTTATATCCAAAGAAGATTTCAATAATAAATGTGTCAAACCTACCGATTTCGCAGAAAAAGTATTTTCAAGTGATTATACTATTTATGATATTCGGGATCGGAAAGAAAGAACTGAAACACCTTTACATTTACCTAATACCAAAAAAGTTAATTTAGATCAGTTTGTTTCTTTTATGGATAAAAAAGCAATAGCTGAAACAAATATATTAATTTTTGGTAATGTTGGAAAACAAGTTAGATGGATTCAATACTATCTTGAAAAAAACAACTACAAGAATTATTATTTTCTGCACGGTGGAGTGAGACAATGGGTAGAAGATGGTTTCGGTAGCAATGGGAAGCAATTGAGTTCAATAGATAATTAAATAATAATGTTATAAATATATAATAGTAAAAAGGAAATAAAGTGAAAATAAAATTATTATCAATTACAGTATTGATGTTTTTTATAACATCATTTTTAGCCATGAATATTTCAGCAGAAGTAAAAATCGGAGTTCTTGCAAAGAGAGGTGCCGAAAAATGTTTAAAAAAATGGCTTCCTACAGCTGACTACTTAAGTGAAGCTATCGGATAAAAAGTAAGAATTATCCCTATGAAATTTGACGCAGTTCCATTAATGCTCAAAAACAATAAAGTAGATTTTTTCTTAGTCAACTCCTCTATGTTTTGTAACATGAAAAAGCAATATGGTGGCAAAGCAATCGCAACACTTAAAAATGCAAGACAAGGAAAGTCATTAACAACTTTCAGCGGAGTTCTCTTTACAAAATCAGGAAGTAAAATAACTGAACTTCAGGATATAAAAGGAAAAAGTTTTGGTTGTGTCAAAAAAAGTTCGTTTGGTGGTTATCAAATGGCATTAAATGAATTACTGAAATATGGCATAAATCCTGAAACTGACTGCTCTATGTTCAAAGAGTTAGGCACTCACGATAAAGTTATAGAAATGGTATTGAAAGGTGTTATTGAAGTTGGTACTGTAAGGTCTGATACTATAGAAAGACTTATAGCAGAAGGAAAATACAAACTTGAAGATTTTTATATCATTAACCTGCAAAACTCTAAATTTCCTTTTGTTCGTAGTACCGATTTATATCCTGAATGGCCTTTTGCCGCTTCCCAAAATACTGATAGTGCCGTTACGGAAAAAATCACTAAAGCATTATTGGCTATGAAGTCAGATTCTCCGGCAGCCAAAGCAGGTAAGAATCATGGTTGGACAACACCACTAGATTATTCAGGAGTAGAAGCTTTATTAGTATCATTGAATATAGGAGCTTTTGCATCGAATTAAACTGATAGATGATAAAAGTTTATATAAAGGCAATTCATTATGAAAATAAAATCAATTAAACATAAAATTACCATAATAACTGGTCTCTGTCTTTTAATTGCAATAGGTGCTTTAGTTTTTATATCTACTAATACAATGTACTCGCAAGCTCAAGAAAGTACTATGAATGGGCTTAAAAGTTCTACAAATGAACAAGCATTGGAAATTAGTAAACAGTTAAATGATGCAATGCATACTGCTAGATCATTAAGCCAAATTTTGGGTGCAATAAAAGATGAATCCATCAGTCTTGATATTGGACGTGATGAAGCTAATGCAATACTGCAATCTTCATTGTCTAACAATCCGGCACTTAGTGCAATTTATACTTATTGGGAGCCTGACGCTTTTGATGGTATGGATATTGGATATGAAAATGCTGAAGGACACGATCAAAGTGGTCAGTTTATGCCTTATTGGTATAAAGATAACGGTAGTTTTACTCTTGTATCATACAATGAATATAAGAAGAATAACTTAGTTTTCTATGAGTCTGTTAAAAACGGATTAAAAGAAGCTGTTTCAGATCCTCAATTTGATGACTATTCTAAAGAATATATTATTTCTCTCGCTTCACCTATTATTTACAACGGAACTTTCTACGGCATAACGGGTGTTGATATTTCTACTTCGTTATTACAGAAAATTACTGATAATTTTAATGGGTATGATGCCAATAGCACTATGTCTATTTATAGTAATAACGGAATTATAAGTAGTAAGAAAAACAATCCTGACCAGATTGGTAAAACCATCTCAGTAGTTCATGATGCACAAAATGAGAGTAAAAATAACATCAGTACTATAATTGCCAATATTCAAAAAGGTACTAGTTCAGTTCAAAACTATAATGGTAACTTCAGAGCATTTGCTCCTATTAATATAGGAAACACTAATACACCATGGTCTGTAAAAATTGAAGTCCCCGAAAGTGTCATATTTGCTAACGCAAAGGCATCAGCAAAATCACAAGTCATTATAGGTTTTGTATGTTTATTATTAGCACTTTTAGTTATGTATATGTTTGCAAAGAACATTTCTGCTCCAATTAATAGAATTTCTAATGTTTTAGCAGAAATTTCTGAAGGTAATACAGACCTTGATGTTTCAGTTACTTCTAGTGACGAAATCGGAGTCCTTGAAAGTGCATCTGCTGATTTGATTGCTTATTTTAAGGATCTTGCTTATGTATCTCAAAGAATTTCATCATTTGATTTAACCGTCAACTTTAAAGAAAGGTCTGAAAAAGACTTGCTCGGAATCTCCTTTAAAAAAATGATTTCAAACTTGACCGAAGTAATGCAGCAACTAAAGCTAACTGCCGAACAAGTTGTTTCTGCTGCTACAGAAGTAGCATCATCATCAGAACAGATGTCCCTCGGTGCTAAAGAACAAACAGATCAAGTTACTCAAATATCAACAGCAATTGAGGAAATGACAATAACGATTGTAGAAACTTCGAAAAATACTAGTGAAGCAAACAATGCCGCAGGACAAGCCGGACAAACCGCCGGTGATGGAGCTCAAATTGTTTGTGAAACAATCCAAGGTATGCAGGAAATAGCTAATGTTGTCAGAGAATCCCGAGACTCTATTAGTAAATTAGCACAATCTGCTGATCAGATAGGTGAAATAGTAGGAGTCATTGATGATATAGCCGACCAAACTAATTTGTTGGCATTAAATGCAGCAATTGAAGCTGCCAGAGCAGGTGAACAAGGACGTGGATTTGCCGTTGTTGCAGATGAAGTCAGAAAACTTGCTGAACGTACAGGGAAAGCAACCTGTGAAATAACTGATATGATTAAAGGTATACAAGTTGATACTAAAGGAGCAGTTCAATCGATGGAAAGAGGAGTCACAGAAGTTGAAAACGGTCGCGAACTGACAGATAAAGCCGGAATTAGTCTTGATGAAGTTGTCAATATGTCAACTCAAGTAGTAGATATGATTCAGCAAATTGCCACAGCATCTGAAGAACAATCATCGGCAGCTGAACAAATCTCTCAAAACATGGAAAACATTGCTTCTATTACAAGAGAGTCCGCTACCGGTGCCGAACAATCTGCTGCTGCTGCCGAACAATTGAATCAAAATGCTGAAGGAATGAAACAGATAGTTGAACAATTTAAATTGAAAAAGATGGCTTAAAATTACCATTCAAAATTACAGACAGGAGTACACCACGCTCCTGTCTTTTCTATATATATCTATTAAAACATTTTTCTAAAGCATCGCATTGAACAGTATGGGAATAATTCTGCTGAGCATCTTTATATGCTTGTAAACCAAGTTGTTGTTTTAACTCAGTATCTTGCAAGAGTCTTTCAATCAATATTGCTATTTCTGCACTATCACCCGATTTATATAAAAGACCGTTCTTCTCATGCTGAATTATTTCAGTTGTCCCACCCTCGTTGGAACCGATAACGGCAAGCTGCGATGCCATCGCCTCGATAGTTACCATCCCAAAAGTTTCTGAACCGGTAGTAAGACAAAATATATCCAATGCTTTGAATGCTATCTCTACTTCGTTAAGATGAGACCTAAAATGAATTTGATTTTGTAAACTAAATTTGGCTATAAGTTTTTCAAGTTCTTGTTTATACAGAACTTCTTCATTTTTGGTACTGTCACCAACCAATAATATATCTATGTTAATCTGTTTTTGTTGCAGTTTATAAGCTGCTTCTATTAACAAATGCTGACATTTCTTTCGGTCAAGCCTTCCAACAAAACCGACAATTATTTTATCCTGAGGAAGACTCAAACTTTTTCTTACTTCTCCTTGTGTTACCGAACATTGTACAAACTTGTTCAGTTCAATTCCAAAAGGGATAACCTCGATTTTAGATTTAGTAATGTTACTAATTTCTGTAAGTCGTTTTGCAAACATTTGTAGCGGAGCAATCCAGCAATCAAGTTGTTTATAAATAAAGTTATGAAGTAAATCTTTTTTGTTACTGCCAAGATGCATATGCTGCATATAAAGCAAAGAAAAATAATTGCCGCTCAATAGTTTTGCCAGACTCATCATCGGGAAATTTCTATTAAGATGAAACAGTGCCAGTCGAATATTTTCCTTTTTGAGAGAGTCAGCTAATCTATTCGCTTTTAATAAATCTTTAAATTTTGAACTATGTTCCAGTTGTCTTCTTTCGATACCATAAGATTTTGCCTCCACTGCTAATTCATAACCCTTATCACAATAGAGTATAATATCGATCCCTCGTTTTTTTAACCAAATAGAAAGTCGTAAAACATTCATTTCCAACCCACCCCATGATCTTGAAGGGCAGATAAATGCAATTTTTGGGTTTGCCATACAGAAAATATCTTAAATTAAATAGGAGCAGTCAAAGAAAAAATGAATTATTCAGAAATTTCAGAATCTGTTGTCTGTTCGGTAACAGAATCATCTTTAACCATTAAAGATATCGGAATCAGGACAAGATATCCTAAAACTAATAAAATAGGTGCCAGAGTAATAGAGCCCTGACTTAAAGTGAAAAAGCCGATAATAATAACCAACATAGCAACAGCGAAGAAAATATAATTTTTCTTCCCATAGGGCCATTTGATTTCTTCGTGGGTATCTTTACTGTTTTTTTTTGTTGCCATAACTCACTCAGTTAAAAGGATTTTTCTCTCTTTGTCAAGTTGTTTTACAGCCAACCTTTTATTTCGTTCCATGATATTTATAGCAATTTTGTAAACTTTTTGTCGGCAAATTATCAGAAGTAGAATTTCTTGCCGAACTAACCGTTACCGCAAAGCCTAATGCCCATAAGAACAATAATACCTGCCTGACTTCATCGTCGACAAAAACTCCATGAAACATTGAAATTATGCCAAAACAGACTGAACCGCAAATTACTGCGAGTAATATAGCTTTCTGCTCGATAGATATATTTTTGTCATTATGATATTTTTTCCAAAAACAGCCTAAAACTGACAGCCATAACAGAACATACAGCACAAAACCCGGGATACCTGTATTGGCGGCTATATCTATAAAATCATTATGTGCCGATGATACCTTGCGGTTTTCTAATGCCTCAGACGGGATATAAGTAGCATACGACTCTTTGAAATTCCCGACTCCTACTCCGAATAAAGGATTATCGGCTATCAATTTAAGAGAGTTTTTCCAAATATATACCCTTCCCCCTTCATACACTCCACTATACTCTTTATCAAATTCATTCACAAACCGTTCTTGTATACCCGGCAAAAATGCCAACAGGCCGAGTAAAACAATTGTAAATACTAACCCCTGTTTCCACCATCTTTTACCCATCAAAATTACAACAAGTATAGTCACCAAAACAATAGCCAGAATCGGGGCTCTGCTGAAAGTTAAAACTGCCATTAACATTGCCGACAGACCGGAAATGAGAAAAAGTAAAAATCTTCTTTTTGGAAAAGAAGCATACCCAAACAAAGCATACGTTGCTAAAAATATACCTGCCACCGAAAAGAAATTCCCCAAAGTAACACCAAATGAGGAAAAACCTGAAATCCTATATCCGTACATCGGAGCCTTGAGCATTACATCATTTGAAAAGAAATTTATCCCGGTAAAAAATTGTGCCACACCATAGATTGAGATTAGAATAATAATTGAGGAAAAAACTGCTATAATATTTTGTCTGCTTTTTAATTTCACCGTTAGAAAGATACCTATCGGAATAATAAGAAAGAGCCATTCATCCTTTAGTGCCATAAGTGATTTAAAAGGTGTCGAGCTAAACAACGATGAAATAATCATCCAAACAATAAATAAACCAACAATTTTATAAAACCATTTTAACTCGGCATAATATGGAAACTCTTTTTTTATAATTATAATAATTAAAAAGAGTAAAACCGAAACCCCTAAAGTAAGTTGAGAAACGGCTATTGAGAATGTTGAGCTTATGACACACAGAGAAAAAAAGAATAAAAGAAAATCAGACAATATTCGAACATATATCATCTTTATATTAAATCACTTTCCACCAGACTTACTAAAAGATGAATAATACAAATATGTTCCTCCTGAATGCGTTGTGTTGACGGATGTGGTATCACCAAAGCACGGTCTACCATTTTGACTAACTTTCCGCCGGTACTGCCTAAAAGTCCAACAGTTATCATCCCTTGTTCTTTGGCAACCTGTACAGCCTTAATGATATTAGCTGAATTCCCCGAGGTCGACATAACAAACAACATATCACCTTTGTTACCGAGTCCCTCTACCTGACTAGAGAAAATCCGTTCATAGCCATAATCATTGGCAGCGGCTGTCATCACCGCAGGGTCAACACAAAGTGCAATAGCAGGCAGAGATTGTCTGTTTTTATCAGAAGATAACCGAACTATCATTTCACCGGCAAAATGTGAGGCATCGGCAGCGGAACCGCCGTTACCGGCAATCAGAATTTTTCCACCGGAACCTATAACTCCCGACATCACAGCGGATATGTCCAAAATTGTTTGACCTAAATTAACGGTAACTGCTTTTCTTAAGATAGCACATTCATCACCAAGTTTATGAATATGATTTAATTTTTCTATATTGTTCATGCGAGTATTGATTCCTTTGGGTGTACTGATTGAGTTAGTTCTTTTAAATATCTAAAATTATGATCTGTTTCTAAATTATTTCCAACGACAACAAATGATGCTCCCGCCTCTATACGGTCGGCACATTCCTGAGGTTCTTTCAAACCGCCTCCGGTAAGTATCGGGATATTAACATACGATGATACCGCCTGAATCATTTCACAAGGTACCGCTTGAGAAGCACCCGAACCGCCTTCTAAGTAGGCAAGTTTCATTCCCATATATTCTACCGCCAAAGCATGAGCACAGGCAATGTCATATTTATCTCTCGGTATAGGATTTGTATTTGAAATATACTGCACTGAAGTTGTTGCACCAGAATCTATCAGCATATAACCGGTTGGTATCGGTTCGATGTTACATCGTTTCACAACCGGAGCTCCTTTGACCTGTTCATCAATGAGATAAGTTGCGTTTCGTCCCGAAATTAGCGATGAGAATAAAATTGCATCGGCATACGGTGTTATCTGAGCAAACGAACCTGGGAAAATTATAACGGGAACTTTAGATTTTGATTTTATCTCTTTGACAACATCGGAAAAATTTGTATTAAGCATAAAAGAAGTACCGACGAGTAACGCATCAACACCGTTCTCTTTGGCAGACTCTGCTAAGGCAAGAAAATTGTTTGACTGCGATTTATCCGGGTCGATAAGAACCAAAAATCCACCGCCTCGTTTTTCTTTGACATCTAAAAGATATTCATATACTGAATTATGTTCCATAAAATCCTTTATCCCTCTGTCATCAATGATTGCGCTGTGTCAAAAAGTTTTGACGGCTCAGTATCATTGGCCACAGACCCTTGTGCAAAGTTCGGTTTACCTCCACCTCGTCCGCCAAATTGCGGAAGCAGTTCTTTTGTAATTTTTCCGATATGGATATTTTTATCAACCGCTTGCGATGATGCCGCAGCAATATAAGTCATTTTACCGCCGACAAGTCCTAAGGCAACCGCAAAGACCGGTGATGCCATCTCTTTTTTTGAATCTATCCATGCAGTCATAATATCTCTATCAGTTTCATCAAAATAGTGTGTTGAAAATGTAATATCGTTAATAACTTTATCATTGCCGACCGAATTTCCGCCGCCTGAGAACATTTCTGCTTTTACTTTTTTGAGTTCTTTTTGTAACAAACTGTTCTGTTCTTTGAGATGCTCTACTCCGCCTAAAGAATCTGCTTCGGGACGGTTGACAATCGATGCTACCTGTTTGCGAAATGATTTTGCCTCCAGCATATAGTTCAGAGCTTCTTTGCCGGTAATAGCTTCAATACGTCTGACACCCGAGGCAATACCTGTTTCCAAAGTAATAAAAAACGGACCTATCTGAGAACTGTTTTCGACATGGGTTCCGCCGCACAGTTCTTTGGAAAACTCACCTATAGAAACAACTCTGACATCGGAATCATATTTTTCACCAAAGAGAGCCATAGCACCGGATGCTTTTGCTTGTTCTAAATTCATCGTCACAGTTTCTACTGAATTACTTTTGAGAATTTCTTCGTTTACGATTTCTTCTACTTCCTGAATTTCAGCATCGGTCATCGGTTTATGATGTGAAAAATCAAACCGCATCCTATCAGGACCGACATAAGAACCGGACTGTTTAATATGCGGTCCTAAAACTTTACGCAAAGCAGCTTGGGTAAGATGCGTTACCGTATGGTTCCGTTGTATTGCCATGCGACGGTCGACATCTATCTCGGCTGTTATTTCGGAATTACTTTGTAGTTGCGATATATTACCTTTTTCGACAATACATTCATGTACTATCATTTCTTTGTAGGCATGTAAGTTCCGAACATTAAAAACAACAGAATCTGTCTTAAGCCGACCTATGTCAGAAATTTGTCCACCTGATTCAATATAAAATGGAGTCTTATCTAATATAACAGCAACTAAATTTTTATCATCGCCGATTTGGATAGCTTTTAATAATTTTGCATTTGAAGAAATAGTCTCTCTCATAAATTCAGTCGGAGGGAAATCAAGTTTTTCTTTATCAAGCAGATTGTCTATGTGTAATATCTCTGTTTCAAACTTTCCACCGGCACGTGATTTTTCCTGCTGGTCAATCATCGCTTTGTCAAAACCTTCTTTATCAAGTGTCAGACCTTTTTAAGTTGCCATAATTTCGGTTAAATCATACGGGAAGCCGTAAGTGTCATATAGTTTGAATACTTCTGCCCCTGGAATAACTTTGGAATCTGTGTCCGAGGCTATCCGTTCAAACAGCACTAGGCCTTTGTCCAAAGTTCTGTCAAAAGATTCTTCTTCCTGACGAACGACATTGACAACATGCGACTCTTTTTCTTTAATTTCAGGATATGCTTCGCCCATTTCATTAACCAGTGTCGGAATCAGTTTATGAATAAACGGCTCATCGGCTCCTAGCAGTCGCCCATGACGAACGGCTCTACGCAAAATTCTTCTTAACACATAACCTTGACCTTCATTGGAGATTCCGGCACCGTCGGTTATGGCAAATGTCAATGCCCGCAAATGGTCGGCAACAACATGGAAAGAAGGTTTTAAGTCACCTTCATAATTTGATTTTGTAATTTCGGAAATTGCTACAATAAGATTTTGAAAAAGATCAATATTATAATTGGAATCAACATCCTGCATTATAGCGGCGATACGTTCTAAGCCGGCACCGGTATCAACTGACGGGTTCGGCAAATCAATTACACCGTTTGCTGTTTGGTCATATTGCATAAAAACAAGATTCCATATTTCGACAAACCTATCAGTTTCGCCGTTAACAGTATGTTCGGGTCCTACACCATATTTTTCGCCACGGTCAAAATGAATCTCGGAGCTTGGGCCGCAAGGACCAAGATTACCCATTGACCAATAGTTATCTTTTTTACCAAAACGCAGAATACGACCATCTTTGAGTTCAGGAGCTATTTTACCCCAAAGTTCAAACGCTTCATCATCGGTTTCATATACCGAAGCATACAATTTATCTTTTGGAAGTTTAAGTTCTTTAGTTATCCATTCCCAGGCAAAATAAATTGCTTCTTCTTTAAAATAGTCTCCAAAGGAAAAATTACCGAGCATCTCAAAAAAAGTATGATGCCTTGCGGTAAAGCCGACATTGTCTAAATCGTTATGTTTACCTCCGGCACGAATACATTTTTGAACGGTAGTTGCTCTATTACAGTCAAGTTTTCGTTTGCCGGTGAAAACATCTTTAAACTGGTTCATTCCGGCATTGATAAAGAGAATAGTCGGGTCGTCAAATGGAATAACGGGTGATGACGGTAGTTCTTTATGACCGTTTTTTACAAAATAGTCTAAAAACGACCTACGTATATCTTGAGTTTTAATTGTTCAGTTCCTCTTGTTTCTTGTTGTACACTTCTTCAAAAGCATCTTTTGCTACACCAAACGAAAAACCTTGTCGGGCTAAGTAATTATACGATTTATTACGGGCATCTTCAAGTGCTAATTGGTCGTACATCTGCCACTTTTTTTCAAGAGCAGATATTGCCAAGATATGAATATCCAGCGGTTCATAAATTACAGATGCCACCCTCTCGCTCAATTCCCTCGGGATTAATTTCGTTTGCAGGTAAGAGATCAGATACGGTTTCCCGCAAGGTTTTTTTGCCACTAATTTTTCAGCAATTGAGTATGTATAACGCTCATCATCTAAAAAGCCATACTTTTTACATCGGGAAAGAGTCTGTTTAATAACATCATCGGGAAATTTTTTCTTTTGTAATTTCATTTTTAACTGTCCCGACGAATGGTCTCGCATTGCCAGATATTGCTTTGCTTTTGTGTACGCAAGATAGAGATGCGATTCAAACTCTATCAAATCTACCTGAGAACCGGTTAAAACAATCGATTCTACCAACCGGTGGGTAATAACAGCTTCAAGTGGAAGATAATAAATCTGTGAATTAGATAACGTTATTTTTGCTTTGGAATTATATTTTTCAATCGTTGTTATTCTAATTTGTTCTGAAGTCATTTAGCTCAACCTTTAAATCGTACTTTATTTTTCATAATAATCAACTTCATCTAAATAACTTCATATTTCTCAGAAAAAACGTTTATTCACAGTTGACAGGTATTGAATTATATTGTATTGTACTACTACTAATAAAAGTATGCAACCTGTTATGAGTTAAGCGGTTTTCAGAATGTTAAATTTTACTCATCCTCTAACTTGTTTATTAGTATAACATAACAGGAAACGAATTAAAAGATTAAAATTTTTGGAGTGGTAATGGATTTAGGACTGCAAGGAAACATTGAAAAATTTACACTACCGGAAATATTACAATTGATAGCATCAAGCCGTAAGTCCGGTACTCTGGGAGTTCAGCAAGACGATTCGATAATCATGGTCTATTTTGACAAAGGTGATATTATCTACGGATACGGTCCTCGTCAAACGTATCATCTTGGACAGCTTCTCAAAGAGAAAAAAATTATTTCAGAAACACAATTGGAGCAGGCTATTGCCATACAGGCAAAAAACCAAAATTCCAAAAGGTTAGGTGAAATTTTAATCTCGAGAAAATTTATAGACCGAGCTGATTTAGAAAAAGTTATTATTGAACAAATTGAAGAATTACTGTATTCCCTACTCACTTGGAAAACAGGTTCGTTTAAGTTTTACGAAGACCAATTTCCGACTGAAGAAGAAATCAAAATTAAAATTTCGGTTGAAAATGTTATCTTGGAAGGTCTCCGCAGACTTGATGAAGCAAATATGGTCAAGGAGACATTTAAATCTCTTGATGATGTCTATATCATTTCAGCAGCACAAGGCGGACGGACTCGCGATGTTGCCCTTGAAGCTAAAGAATGGAATATCATGGCATTGGTCGACGGATATCGTTCTATTAGAGAAGTATGCCAAGCCTCTACCCTGGATGACAACGATGCAATTAAAAAGCTAGCCCAACTAAAACTTGCGGGAATTATTACAAAGACCGAAAGAAAAGAAATTCCTGTTCCAAAAGATGTGAAAACATCTGACGGCATGGAATCAATGGTCAATAGATTAGCAAACCTCTTTGAAGATTACCTTACCGAAAAAAGCCGCAATAGAATGACAGGTGAAAAAATAACCAAAACTACAATGGAGCAAAAGTGAGCCAAACAGCATCTTTACAATCATTAGAATCGCTGCTTGAAACTTTCTTAGACCGGGTAGTATTTTTAAAAGAGAAAAAGCTGAATGTTTTAGACGGTATCAACAGACTGGATGATATCGGTCTGATGGCAAATCAGGGTGAAGATGTTACCGATGAAATAGGAAATTGGTTTGCCGAACATAACAAATGGCTGACTGACAGAACTCTACAAGATACCGAACTCAATCGTATTACCGGTATGCTCTCAAAGATCAAACAAGAAATCAATATAGATAATGACTCTTCAATGGCTCAACAGAAAATTTCCAGTGAAATTGACCGTTGGAACAACAAAGAAGAGAAAACAGCTCCTATTTTGACCCTGATGAGAAAACCTGAGACAGCTGAAACTGAGCCAGACACAAGCGCCGACACTATCTCGTTGTTTGTCAAGAGGTTAACTAAGATGACTGCTCTTTTTATGGATTATTCCAATTCAAAAAATCATATTCTATCTGTCCTAGAAGATATTTTAAGAAAAGCCTCGACAGAAACCAGTAAAGATGCCTTGATTTTGTCGGCATTTATCATATATTATCTCAAGCAAAACGGCTATAAAGTTGAGCCGTATGTGAAAAAATTAAAAGAAGCGGAAACTCTTTATAAGAAAGGTATGTTTTAAATGCTGTCACTAGGTGAAAAAGCATACTGTGCCGCATTGCTGGCACTTAAAAATAAAGAGTATGTAAACGCTTTACATTATTTTGAGAAAGCGGCTCCCTATTTTGAAAAGAATAAGGAGTTTACGTTGTATTTTGAAACGACCCGATTGTTGGTTGAAGTAAAGAGTAAACTCGGGACGCTTGTAGATGATAAAATAGAAATCGAGGAGATATTTACACATGGCTAAGAAACAAGCCTTCTCAGACAAAGCAAACAAACGAGCTCACACTATAGCTTGCCCTACATGTAAAGAGAACTTTCAGTTCATCAAATTTGTCGGTGCTAAAAAAGGTGATAGAGGTGCTTGGAAGTTTCGTGATGAAAATATCGGTGTCTGTAAGTGCAACACAGCCGAAATTTACGGCTAACAAAAATTTAGTAATAAAAAAAACCTGTCCGCCTAAGCGGACAGGTTTTTTTGTGCTTCATAATCAGTTCCGATTCTATCAATAAATCCACATACTACTATAATAACATATCTTTCTACAATGAAAGCTTAAGCCCTATATAACCGGAGCGATTAGGCGTGTTATATGTTACAACATCCTGATAATCTTCATTAAACAGATTATCAACCCGACCAGTGAGAAGAACATTTTCAAATAACTGATACGATGAAGTAAGATTTATCACAGTATAACCTGCCAAAACTACATCTTTGTATGTTCGGAAATCTGTGTCAAAGCGATTACCGAATGACTGTACAAACAAACTTGCTCGCATAGAATTTGAAAATTGATGATTTAGCTTGAAACTAATTTTTTCTTTAGGCCTTCTTAAAATTTTACTTTTATTGGTTATATCTTTTGCATCAGTATAAGTAACATCAATTCTCACAGAACTCTTTTGAAATGATATTTGAGCGAAAGCTTCGACACCTTTTGATGTTGCTTCGGCAATATTAAACGGACGATAAGAATCATCGGCAAAATTATATACAAAACTAAACATATTATCAATTTCGTTGGAAAAATATGTCGCCCCAAATTTTAGAATTTTATCCGATGATGATTTTTCAAATCCCAGTTCCCACCCTACGTTTTCCTCAGGTTGTAAATCGGGGTTACCGTTTTTCTTGTGATTTAATTGAAACAATGATGGTGCCTTAAATGCTGTTCCATAGGTTCCTTTGAATGTTAATCCGGCAGACGGAAAACGGTATAGCGATGTAAAACGATATGTTAGTTGCGAGCCAAAATTTTCATGGTTATCAAACCTGATTCCGCCCGAAACAGAGAATTTATCATTGATTGCCCAATCATCTAAACCATAAAGAGAAAATGTTGACGCACTTACTTCTAAAACTGTGTCATAGACCCAAACTCTTGAACCTGACCAAAAATCGAGGTATGAATAGTAACTGTCAGAGTTATACATCTCATTTTCAAAATCAATACCTACAATTTAATTATTATTTTCATACAGATTCATAATATTAAAAGCAGAAACTTTAATTCGCTTGCCGTTATTATTTGAAGCTGAAGAATCTTCAGGATGGGAAACATCAATTTCGTTATTATTTTGTAAGTCTTGATCGGAAAATGTGAATGCAACTTCCGGTTTAAAGTATTTAGAATTCGTTTCAAAACTTTTAAAACGAAGAGAAAGACTTTTCATATTTTGTTCAGAAACATAATTCGGGTCATCTAATATACCGTCAAATTTATCTAAATCAGTTTTAGAATTAACATACTGACCGTTGACATTTAGTTCATAGTTATTAAAAAGTTGAACCGAAAAATTTGCGATAACATCGGTACTTTTAAAACCGTCTTTTTCTACTCCTCCGGCATCTTTACGTATAGCCGAGAAACCATCGGAATCTTTTCTTGAGATAAAAAGAGAATAATCAATTATTTCTTGATTACCGCTAAGATGTATTGACTCTGTCTTTGTATTATATGAGCCTGCTTCTGCTGAAATTTCAGTTTGCAGTTTACCAAAACCGCGTTTTGTGAAGATTTGAATAACTCCACCGACAGCATCGGAACCGTAAAGAACAGATTGGGGACCGCGTAAAATTTCTATTCTTTGGATATTGTTGACATTTAGAGAACCAAAATCAAAACTGGTTGTCGGAGTACTCGGGTTGTTCATTTCAACACCGTCAATAATTACTAAAGTATGATTTGAGTTTGTCCCTCGCATAAAGATTGATGTTTGAGAACCTGCTCCACCGGAACGGACAACATCGACACCGGGTACCTGCTTAAGCAAATCAGAAACCATCAAAGCCTGGCTCTGTTCGATTTCATCTTCTGTGATAATCGTTACCGAGTTAGCATTTTTTTCAAGAGGTGTCGGAAATCTGTTTGCTGAGATAACAATTGAATCAGGGATTTGTTTTGGATTTTTGATTGTACCGCTTTTACTTTTTGCTTCGGTTCCCGTCGCTCCGAAAATAATAAAAAGTAAAGTCGCCATAAAAAAACGCTTCATGGTTACTCCTTTAAAAACTGACCACAAGCGTATGATTTTTTCAACGAACCCACGCCGTTATCAGATTGATAATTTGGATTTTGGCAGGTTTCCTGGCTTAAGTATCAGCCTTGCACAAACACCTTCCCGATTTTACAACCAGTGGTAAATCGTTTGTGAAGTAACTCTTACAGTAGCGGGGCTGCGACGGAATTGCACCGTCTTCCCTATTATCTGTCTCTCTTAGACAGCACCAAAATGATGTGTGGATAATGTCGGTGTAGAAATTGAATTTGTCAAGTGAATTGAAAAATCGTTGTAATTTGCCTAAACCATCTTCAAATATGGAACAGCGTTGGTGATTAGCTCAGAAGGTCCATCTTTTTTATATCGGAAATATCCTGCGGTGGCAATCATAGCGGCATTATCGGTGCATAGTGAAATAGGCGGATAAAAAACTTTTTGATTCCCGCGAATACGTTCTGAAAACATTGAACGAATTCGACTGTTGGCAGCAACTCCCCCCGCAAAAGCTATATGGCTTATCTGTTTCTCTTTTGCTGCCCGTAAAGTTTTTTCTACTAATACTTCTATTGCTGCTTCTTGGAATGATGCTGCAATATTTGCTTTGTTATGTTTAAAGTCATCATCTGATAAACTTTTTATATGTAGTGAAACAGCAGTTTTTAAACCGGAATAGGAAAACATGTAGCTTTTGTCATGTATCATTGCTCTCGGAAATTTCATGTAAGAACTATCACCGTCTTGAGCAAGTTTATCAAGGACTGCACCACCGGGGTACCCAAGTCCCATTATTTTGGCAACTTTATCATACGCCTCACCGGCGGCATCATCTTTGGTGTTTCCTAAAAGTTCATACTCACCGAATGATTTTACTTCCAATAGCATCGTATGCCCTCCCGAAACTATAAGAGACAAGTGATGAGCATCTAAATCATCATGAGTCAGGTAATTTGCACTCAAATGACCCTCCATGTGATTTACTCCGACAAATGGAATCGAGTTCGCATAGGCAAGACCTTTGGCAAAAGTCAAACCGACAAGTAAAGGTCCAACCAAACCGGGGCCCATCGTGGCAGCGATTAAATCTATTTCTGATAAAGTGACAGATGCTTTTTCAAGAGCTTCTTCATAGATAGGAATTATTGTTTTCAGATGTGTCCGACTGGCAACTTCCGGAACTACTCCCCCGAATTTACTATGTTCATTTTGAGAGAGAATAATATTTGCCAGAACTTCTTTACCGTCTCGTATAACCGCAACTGATGTCTCATCGCATGAACTTTCAATACCTAATACTAACATCGTTTACCTTGTTAAAAGAAGAACTGAATCAGGCTTTGATTTTTTTATTTTAAATTTGACCGGACAATCGATTGTCAAAAATGCTTTTCCACTCTCGGTTTTTTCATGATAGTCAACAGAAGCAGTAAGTCTGTTTTTGTTCAGCAAATCTATTTCAGTAGGTGGACCGGTTATTTCAACCTGCACAAACTTCGGAACAAGATCGACAATGCTGTCAAGAGGAGGATTATAAAGAACAATAGGAATTTTATCAAATACTCTGGTTTTAACCGGCACAACTTCGATAAATAATAAAACTGAATCGGGCGTAAGAGTGATTCCATATCCAAACGGTTTTGCAAGCGGGAGAGACAATTCTATATCAGACCTGAGACCTTTCAGAATTTTATGCTCGGTAAAAACAACAGGTATTTTACTTACTAATGACCGAGGGCCCCTCAGTTTGACTTCATCGGGGATTATTGAACTAATAGAACTAACGGCATAGCCTTCATCCGGCTCTGCTGAAATATCCGGTTTAACTTTTACAAGAGCCTCTGAAATATGATCTATAGAGATATTGATATTAGACGGTGAAAGAATTTCCTCAAGAGTTACATCGGTAGTTGTAGATGAAAAAGAGACATTGGAAGAGTTCAAATTATAATCATAGTTACCGGTACCAAATTGCGATGCTATTATTTTAAGTCCTCTTAAACGCCATTTTTTTCGCATCAATTGTTTACCGGTTGCCGAGACAGTTACTTTTAATGAATCAGGTGGAGTTGTGTTCAGAGTAAGTCCGTTTTCCAGTATTATTTCTGATACGGGCAGATATAATTGATATGTATATGTTTTCTCAGTAGCTACATGAAACCATAACAACAAGCCAAAAACAAGTGCGATTACTTTGATCCATAGATTTTCAAACAATTTAGCCATATAACAATTAAATCCTTATTTGTATCAATAGTACAATAAAAAGAAATCAGAATCAATAAAAAATGGCTAAATAACCAGTATTGGTAAAAAGGTAGTTTGGCTTGTAAACTTGATAGATTAATCAATTCTATCAGGGTCATTCCAAAGAAAATGTGAAAGTCCTTTGTCTGAGCCGATCCAGAGAAAATCACCGTCTAAAAGCAGGTCAAAAATGAATTGTGAAGGAACACCGTCTGTTGTGGTAAACTCTCTTTCATTAGAATAACCGGATTATGAGAGATAAAACATAGTAAAACCAAAATCTGTCGAAATAAATGCAACTGTATCATTGACTGCTAAAGCTCTATAGTGAGCACCATGAGAGGTAGAAATATATGGTGTAGTTTTGCCTGTTTTGAGGTTTAAACGAATCATACCGTTTTGAGAGGCAATAAATAAATTTTCATTATAATGTTCTATATTATAAGCACGGCTAAAAATTAATTGATGAGGGTCTTGAAATTTTTGTAATTTGTTTGTTTCCAAGTTCAGTTGGTATGCACCGACCGCCGAGGCAATCCATAAAGTTGAATCTGTCAGTTCTAAATCAAATATCTCTTGATTTTTAAATTGGTTGGAATATACGAGTTTTAAAGAATCATTATCGGGAGTC
This sequence comes from Candidatus Zixiibacteriota bacterium, assembly GCA_024276275.1. Lineage (GTDB taxonomy): Bacteria > Zixibacteria > MSB-5A5 > GN15 > FEB-12 > QQUK01. The sequence continues at coordinate 23,691 of JAJRXM010000049.1, read as the reverse complement.
AAAATCTGCAGACCGTTTAGTGTTCCGATATAGAGTTTGTTTTTTACCTTTTTTAATGAAAGCAATTCATCGACAATAAGCCCATTTCGCTGAGTTATTCTTTTTACTACTTCTAAGGTTTCAATATCTAAAATTGTTAAACCGCCGGATGTTCCGATGTAATAATAATTTTCATCTTCTTCAATACAGGTGATATCATCATCCGGAAATTCAAAAGTCAGCCCGGTTTCTTTATATGAAAATGCGTTATTTTCATAATCAAAAAATGTTATACCGGTATGCCTTGAACCGGCATTGTCACCTCCTACAACAATAATTCCGTTACTGTCAAAAATTTTATTCACTCTGTTTTGGATTAAACCGTACGGAAGAAATTCGACAATATCAGAATTTGTTGTTTTAGCAGCACCGATTCCCCAAATTGATAACCACTTGACACCTGAGCCGTCATCAACCATTTTATTGATAGGATACTCAAAACCGTTTTGGTCTTTAATATATCCATCGCCAGTGTAAATATAATCGGGAGGTACATACATAATCGGTGATGGTGCTACATCGGTAGACGGGTTATCAAGTACAGGTATATCACTTGTAAAAAACCAGCTGTCAAATAATATGTCATATTCATACGCATTAGTTTCTGTGCGAGCATATAGTTTTTTATCAAATTGATCTACATACAGTTTGAATATATTTCTATAATCAACTCCCGGACTCCCGGTAAGGGGTTCTTTCCATGCTTCATCAAATTTATCATACCTGATAACACCCTCAGAAGTTGCAAAATATGCATAGTTTATTGAGACGGCAATATCACGAATATGAGAAAAATCCGCATATGTGATAATATCAACAATATTTCTTGCAGAAATCGGTTGTGAGCAAAAGAGAATAAGTATGAGTTGAATCAGAAATAAAGCTTTTTTCATTTTATAGTTTTTTCAGAGCATCAATTACAGAGGCAACAATAACAAAAGTTCCATAATAGAGAGCATCTTCATCGACAATAAATTCAGGAGAATGCCACGGTTTATCTGCCTTAATCTTTTTGTTCATAACACCCAGACGAAACATAGCTCCTTTTACATGTTCCAAGTAACAGGCAAAATCTTCACCCCCTAAAACTTGGGGAGCATCTTCTATTTTACCGGTTCCAAACAGATTGTTATAATTATTTTTTATGATACTATTTGTATCAACATCATTTACTAAAACAGGATATAAACCTATAATAATCATTTCAGCAGTAGCACCACGAGCTTTGCAAATTGATTGAGCAATACGTTTTACTTTTCTAGGCATTTCTTTAGATGCTTTTGGAGAAAGGGTTCTTATAGTACCGACTAAATGGACTTTATCAGAAATAACATTGCGAGCATAACCACCTGATATTTTACCGAATGTAATAACAACTGGATCAATCGGGTCAACTTCTCTAGATATAATTTTTTGCAAAGATTCTATAACTTCGGCTGCTGTTACTATCGCATCAACAGTATGATGAGGTCTGGCAGCATGGCCGGATTTACCGTGGATAATCAAATCAAAATCTGTAACCGAAGCCATAGTAACACCGTCACGAGTTCCTATTTTTCCTGTTTGTAGGTGAGGGTCAACATGCAAGCCAAAAATCATTTTTACATTATCAAGCACCCCTTCCTCAATCATCGGTCTTGCCCCGCCCGGTGGCATTTCTTCAGCAGGCTGGAATAAAAACCGTACCGTACCGTGTAATTCACTTTTTAGATTTTCTAAAATAGCCGCAACTCCCAATATAGTAGCCATGTGCATATCATGTCCGCACGCATGCATGCACCCTTTGTTTTTTGATTGATATGGAAGATTAGTCTGTTCTAAAATCGGAAGTGCATCAATATCTGTACGTACCGCAACAACCGGTCCTTTTTTATTCCCTGTAACTTCAGCTATGAGACCGGTCGGTAGTTTTATTTTTTTTGTTGTAATCGAAAGTTTTTTTAATTCATCGGTAAGGTATTTTGTTGTTTCAAATTCATTGTTTGATACTTCGGGGAACTGATGTAAATATCTTCGCCATTTTATCTGTTTTTTTAGAAGCTCTGAGGATAGTTTGAGTATTTTTCTTTGGAGTTCAGGATTAGGCATCAGCAGTTTTTCTTTTCATTAAAAGAGATTGTTTTCCCTGCAAATTTTTTTTCTATATGTCGTTTATACTTATTAACTGCTAAATGAGCAAACCGCAACGGTTCCGGCATACGATATCCTCTGAGATTTCTTATTATAATATCTTTGGCAAACGGTATGTCGCATTTATGTCCCGGTGATATAAAAAGAGGCTTCACCGCTTCTTTCGTACGATAGGCAACACCAACCTCTTTATTTTGGTAGTTTATAGGTTGACAACTTCCCTTTGTCAGTTGAATTTCTTTTACAGAACCAATCAACAATTTTCTTGAACATCCTATAGCAGGTAAATCAAATCCGACTCCGATAAGTGATGCAATTCCACTATTTTTTAAATGTGCGATTCCGTGTCCGTGTACAATTATCAAATCAGGTTGTTGCTCCAGTTTCTCTAAAGCTTTTATCATTGTTTGTCCTTCACGAAAATAAGACATACCGGGGATATACGGAAATGTAGTTTCACTATAATAAGAACGTCTGTCTATTTCTTCAATTTCCGGAAAGGTGCAGAGAACAGCAGAAGCAAAGACAGTATCCGCATTTTTACCCCATGAAGTATCTACTGAGGCAATCAGATTTATATCGTCGTAATTTGGAAGTATCTCAATTGATTTTGCCAGCTCTTTTTGTATTTCAATAGCTTGATATTTGTCGGTCGGCCAGGGATGAGTATGTATTAACTCCAAACTTTTCCTTTCCAAAGGTTTACAAATAGTACGATGTGATTTTTTACTGAATGATACTAAACGTCATAAACTGATAAATACTTACATTACTTTATGGCTTTAAAGCGGTAAAAACTACTGTTGGTATATTCTTTTGTCAAAGAATGTAATTGCTCAAAATCAATCCACGGATTGTTTCGATCTTCAGTAAATTTAGGGATGTATAAATCACAAGCTTCCGGACATCCATTGGCGGCTAAATACATTATAGTACCTGATTTGTTTCTAATCAAATGAAAAATAATATAGAGTTTACCTTTTTTACCTGTTTTATCATAGGCAATAAACATATCACCCGGCTGTACATCGTCAACTTTAACCGTATCACAGCTTTTTGCTATACTTTCATAATTGACATTTTGCATACAGAAAAGTAGAAATTTATAATACTCATTTTCGGTATCATCTTTTTCCATATCATCCTTAAAAAGTACTTCCCCTCGGTTAGTCAACGCTGGTTTACCCGCTAACCATTTTTTATATGTAAGGACTTTTCCTTTTTTGGGCATCACCTGAAAAGCAAAACGATTATCAAATTGAAAATTGTATTCACCTAAAATACGAACAGGAACAGCGACATCTTTAAATGCCGGCCCCCGCCAAGGAAGATGAATTACCCGTGAAACCTCATCATATTCGAATGCTTTCCCACCCTTCCAATGTCCGACCGATTTGTATTGATGCCAGATTGGAAAATTTGCTACCCAAAACGGAAACGCAGAAGAATCTTGTAACTCTACATATGAAAAGCCTTTTGGAAGGCTCAACTCTGAATCAATGGTGTACAATGAATCTTTAATAGAATAAAAATTGTATCTTGCTTTATACGATTCCATCAACTGTTTAAATTCTTTTGTTTGTTCAGCAAATGCAGTACTGCACATACAAATCAGCAATATATATAGTATTTTTTTTATCAAAGCTATTTTCCTAAATTTAACGGTCTTTATATTTTTGTACCTACTCAGAGTAAATTTTCTCCAAGAAATTATAAAAATATACTGACTTTGGATAAGAGTAGCAATAAAAATTAGATGTCAGAAGCTGTAACTTGTTTGAAGCAAACAATTTTGAGTACAATTCAACTTATATAAAATAAGCTCAATTTGTCACTATTTAATACAATTTTGCACCGAGTTTGGCTTCGTCAACCGGGCGAACTAGAGAAATTCCACCTGCGAGAGCATCAACACCCACAACCAAAACTTCTGATTGAAATCCGGCTATATTTCTCGGTTCAAAATTAATAACTGCTAAGCATTGTTTATCTAACAATTCTTCTGTAGTATAATTCGATTTAAAACGGGCTGATGATTGTTTGATACCTATCTCGTTACCAAAGTCAATTTTGAGTTTGTAGGTCGGAAATTTTGCTTTGACAAAATCTGTTACTTCGATAATTTTACCGACCCGGATATCAACCTTTTCAAATTCTTCAAATGCTATTTTATTTTTCATATTCTAATATATATAATGAAGGATAGAAAATGAAAAGTTAAAACCGGTATTTGTAAACATGTAAAGGACATCGTCACGAACATCTTTATTCTCTGAATTGGAATAAGCTACTGTCCCTTTTATTGTAGTCGGAATATTTAACCGATACTCCAAAGATGTATTTATATTAAAAGACCAAGATTGATAATCTCTTACTCGAATATCATTATCAGGATCATTCTGATATCTTAAGAAAGAATATCTGAGTGATGTTCTCCAAACTGTACGAGAGCTATAGAAATAGTCTGTATTTATTAGTCCACTTAAGTTATATTGTTTTTTAATTCTAGATGGGCTGTTACTCGTATTTGTATCATATATATTGTTCTCTTCTCTTGATGAAAATGAGTTATTTTTCTCATACGAATCAAAATAAAACCGACCGAATGCCGAGGCAAGCAATTGCCATTTCATATTAATCGGTTTGCTGTAACTAAGTGAAGCGATGACATATTTTGACAAGCGTTCATCGTTTCTGCTGGTATAGTTAATCGACTTACTCGTAATATCCTGTAATGTATCATACAGATTTGAATTATTGGGATAATACCGATAATTTAGATATCTAGTTTCTTCATCAAAAGAATCGTGCCATTCAGCATAATTATAGCTTAAACCTACACCGATACTTTTTGAGAAACCGAATCTTCTTAAATCAGCAGGAAAAATCTCGAATGCATCTTCAACCAACAACATTCCAAGTGGCTGTTTTCTGAAACTATTTTATTTTTTAACAGATAGTTATAAATAGCATCAAATTGATCAATTTTTTTCAATCGCGTATCTATCGTATGAGTGTTTTCATATTGATAAATAATATCCGTAAGAGCTATCATTATTGCTTTATCGGGTTGTTTAAGAAGCAGCCCGTTTTCGCGTAGACCGACAATTATGTTATACGCTGTAAAGGCATACTTACCTGCATATTGCCTACCACTGCCTATCTTAAAACTAAAGTTACCGATATATCTTCTGGAATCATTATTACTATCTCTTAATCTTCGAGTAAGATTATTCTCTTGGAAATTTATATTTTGTGTCGTGTTAAAACTTTCTTGCATTCTAACATCTTTAAACGAATAGTTATAATCAATAATTCCTTTTACCGAAACAGAATAAAATAAATCATTCTTATTATACTTACTATAAGTTGTTTGAGGTGAAATTCTAAAATGTGAATATTTTCTTGAGTATTCACTTTTTCGGATTTCTTTGATATTATTCTGAGAATTCCTGTCGTTTCTACTAAAATAATTTGATGAATTACTATTAAATGCTGTTTGAACATTCAAAGTTGCATCCAGATACTCAGTAACCGTTTCATATTGATACCTTGTTTTAGAATTTAACTCAAAGGCATAGGTACCGGAACTATTTTTACTTGTGGAATTTCTCATAAAAGGGTCATCAGCTTCTCGCCTACTATTTCTTGCTGAACCGCTAAAATCCCCATCTACCGTCCAGAGTAAATCAGTAAATCTTTGAGGTATATAATCCTCTATTAAAAATGTAGAACTTGCCTGTGCGAACTGAGCAGAACTTAGCAAGAATACCACTAAGACTATTTGCTTAATTTTTGTAAACATCAATCTCTCCCATCAGTGTATTACTTAAGACACCAGTTAAATAAAAATATCTAGTTTAAAATAATCTGCGATAAAACAAAACTATCTAACTAATATACATAAATATTTTAAAAAAGGCGAAAATTGAGTAAAAAAAAGACGGAATTATATAATTTCCGTCTTAACTATTTTACTTATATAAGTACTGCTATGTCGTTGATTTTTGATTGATACCTACATCAACTTTAAAATCGATCATACCGAGAAGTTCCTGCTGACGTTTTCGAATCATTTCCTCTGACATTTCAAAATCAGGTCCGACATTTTCAATCATTATAGATGATGTACATGAGGCATAACATCCTGCACGACGCAGGTCTTTTGTTTTTAGATATTCAAATGTGAAGCCCGCCATAAATGTATCGCCGGCACCGGTTGCATCGACTAAATCAATTTTATACGGAGGGATATCAATAAACTCGTTGCCGTCATAGATTACCGCACCTAATTCGGCAAGTGTTACAATAACTACTTTCGGTCCCCAAGAATGTATAACCTTGGCGGCTTCATACGGATTCTCGCGACAGTCAATACCGGTAAGAACTTTACCCTCAAGTTCATTCGGTTTAACAAAATCAAAGTTACTAAGTGCCTCTTGAATTCCATCAGGTGCTGAATGTGAGATACAATTATTTTCATCGGCTGAACGAAGTAACCCCTGAGGATCGCAGAAAAAGAGTCCGTCGAAATTTTTTCTAATTTCTTTTATCTGTTCAAATGATACCTCACCCAAAATCGGTCCTATTAAAACTGCTTTGGAACTTTTGTACCATTCGGGATTGATATTTTCTATATCGTTTGCTCTGCCGAGTAAATCAAGAGTTCTGTTTCCGAAATCATCATAATAAATAAGTGAATATCCGCCGGTTTCGTTTGACGGGGTAGTTATATATTTAATACCGAATTTTTCTAAATCCGCCACAAAACGTTCTTTGTAATCATTACCGACGGCACCGACTAAGTTAGTTTGTTCGCCCATTTTTGAAAGTGCCAAGAGAGCGTTTGTTGAACAACCTGACAGGATGCGTTCTTTTGTGTCAACTTTTTGCGTTTTAATATAATCATAAACCGGATTTCCAATTGCTGTAATCAATGTATAGTACCTTTCATTTCAGTTTCAAAATTTTTGATATATAATAGGTTTGATAGACTCTTGTCAAGGATTGAAATAGTTGCAGAACAATGACGATTCTATTAACAGCTACACTTCTTTTTTATCACCAAGGATTTTTTGGGCATAACGCAAACGCTGAAATGCTGTTATCACCGAGGTTGTTCCGACAATAATCAAGGCAAATTCAAGCCATCCTGCTTTTGGCCACGTACCGACAGGAAGCCAATGCTCTACAATAGCACCACCGATTATAAGTAGAAATTTTTCGGTACGCCCCATAATGCCGACAGCACAATTTTCAATTTTCCCGATTGATTCAGCCGCAGCACGGGTGTAGCTGGCTATTAACATCCCAAACAAAGCAAAAAGCCCCCACCCGGGATGAACTGCTCCCGAAAGAGTAATACCTGCCAAAATGAAAAACTCACCGTAACGGTCGATAACATGGTCAAAAATCCCACCAAAAACAGTCCCTAAATTTCCGGCACGAGCTGTCGAACCGTCAAGCATATCTAAAATAGATGTAATGAGCATCCAGACAACTCCCCAAATCATTTGACCTTGCCAAAAACAGAGACCGGATACAATGGCAGTAAAAAATGAAACTATCGTTATGAAGTTCGGTCTGAGACCGAGTTTGAGACATATTTTACCTAAAAAGAGTGAATACTTTTCATAATATGCTCGTTTTTGTTCATTTATTGATGCCACTCATATTCCTTTATTCAAAATTCACTTATACATCCCTGCTTCAGGCTTGTTGAAATAGTCTAATCTGGCATACTGAGTCCACCTTGACGAAAAGTATGCTCTGACAAAAGACCTTTTTCAAATGTTCTAAAGACAGAGTCAAATATATGTTAATTTCAGAGAGCGGTCAACGTAGTTATTTATTATTAATTGATCCGTTTTCTTATAATTTATGACCTCACCCAACAATAAATAGGTGAAGCAAATCTATGTTAGTTTAGCAGGTCGGTGTACCGATTCTAATAAACTATTAAGGCTGATATATTTCTCAAATGGCTTCAGTCACATATAAAACATCTTTTTTTTTGAAAATCTACTGCTCTTTTTCGACAAAACTAAATCCCCCGCAGGGGATTACAACGAAATGGCTTTGCCCTAAAAAATGGCTTAAAGCCATTTTTGCTCATATTAATTGTAGTGATTTTGTAGAACATAATTAACCTTCCGTATAAAGAGCTTCATGCTATGAGATAAATTAATAATCTACTTTGAACATGTATGATAATTGTAACTGTTGTCACGCAGGGCATTGCAGATCGATGTTCCAAGTTCGCCTTGGCCAATAGCACCTGAGTTTGCCATCGCAAACAGAACCCGACAAGATGATTGTGCATGGCAGATGTCCTCGTCTGCCAGAAATATCACTCCCTGGGCTCAATGCCATGTTATGTCGGTTCCTGAAGCCACGAAGTGGGTTTGGTGAACCGACATTGCCTATTACGATACAGCCTCCTGACGAAGGGTACTCCGTAACTTTTTTCGACTCTCTTGAACGTCTTCTCCAGCCGCAAAGACGGAGTCTAGTGCAGAAACATATTAAAGCAACTAAGGACTGACAATAATTGTTGTACATAGATTAAATTTCTTTCCATATCTCTTTGCTTAATTCAAATAAATCATCAGCTCTCTTTTGAATTTCATCTTCATTCCACTCTTCTCTGTCTATATATGACGCTGTAATTGGTAATGTCGAGTACTGTTTTAAAATCTCTTTTTTATCCGTCCACGATGAATTTTTTAGTTTACTATTCAACTTGCCTGTTGTAATAGTCAAATTACCAAGAATTTTTATTTTAGAATTTCTTTGCCATTTTTCTTCTTCAGTAAATTCCTTACTCTTCCAATTTTCTTCCCATTTTTTTGGCATTATATGTTCGGTAGAATAACTTTTCAAACTTAATTTATCTCTATCGTTAAATCCGGTATTGATTTGTTTTAGACTTATTATATATAATATTTCTCTTGCATTTTGATTGCTTAATATTGAATTATTAAAAGCATATTTAAAGTCTTTATTATCAGGAAATTTATTAGTTATATCATCATATTCAGCAATAATCTGCTTTAGATATTCAAAATAACCAATTTCTTCTTCTTTTTTAATTAGTTTCTGAAGTATTGATAAAAATAAGTTGTTATAGTTTTTAGTAGTCATTTTTGAAATATTTATACGAACTAAATAACTTTCTAAAAAACTTAATACTTCCTTTCACCGGCATCCTTTATATTTTTATAGATAAACATAACTAATGGATAAACTGTTGTTATAGACAAATTTTCAATTATATGAAAAAATCTTTTTTCATATTCTAGAAAACTAATTTCATTAATTTCGCTATTGGAAGGAAAATTAAAATATATTTCAGCATATTCTTTTAAATTTTCTAAAAAGTCCTTTTTTTCGCTTGAACTTTTATCTTTTAACCAAATCTTATATTCTTTGAAGAGTTTCTCTAATCTAATATCTTTTTGAGTTTCTATGATTAGAAAAATATAAAGTAATACTTCTGCATTTGTTCAAAATACTCTTCCAGATGTCTTATCGGTATTCCAAAACACTCTGATCTCTTCATCAGCTTCAAACACATCAAACCAATATTTTTCATAACAAGATTGAATATCTCTTTCCTTGAAAATATAATTTTTTAATAGTTCTGAAGTTGTTAATTTTACACCCAAAGAATTAATGGTATCAAAAATTTCTTGCTCATCATCATCTTGTTCCAATAACATGCTTATAACTGGTACTTTATGAAGAATAACGTCTTTCAATTCTGATAATTCTTCATTGCTGAAATTTTTAGTTTTATTTAAAAAATACTGAAATGACTTAATTATTAGATTTTCTGTGTTTTTCGAAAGGTACTCTTCAATATCAAAACCCACATTGTCATTAATTAGTCCAATTGAAATAATTTTTTCAAAATATGGTTTATCAATTCGATTATGTTCTATTCTATGATGTAAATTACCCCTATCATCTTTAAAGGCGGAGGTTAATAATTTTTGTAATTGAGATTTTAATTCTGGAAATTCATCATCTTTTTTTACATTTAACTCAATAGATTTTAATAGTAGTGCAATTGAAGTTATTCTTTGCTGTCCATCTATTAAATCATAATTACTTTCATTTATTTTTTTTGCAGGAACTTGTTTAATTATTAATGTCCCAATAAAATGTTCTTTATCTTTTTCTTGTTGATAGAATCTATATGTTTCCAAAATGCTTTCCCACATATTATCCCAATTTTCCAAATCCCATACATATGGTCTTTGAAAAAATGGTACTACATATCTCATTGCACCTTGGAAGAAAGAATTTAATTTTTCTTTTTGAGCACTAATCATATTATTTTCCTTTTCTTAGATTGTTTTTAACTATTATGCAAGGAGAGTATGCCCCATCATTTTGGTTTGAATAAATCCTCTCCGAATTTATACTCTGACATAATTTTAAAAACGATGAATTAGCACATAATGTCAATGATAAAAAGATGAGATTGCCACACTCCCTTTGGTCGTTCGCAATGACAGCAGAAAATTCATTTTTCCTACACATCCAACGCAGTTTCACACTTTCACTTGATTTATATGATGCTAAATTATTCAGAAAATAAATGTGAATTTCATAGGGCGGAAATACGCCAAGCCGGACTAACAGCTAATACTTTTGTTTTCACCACAATACTTGTAGCGATAAATTAAATTTCTCTAAACGAACCCATTTTGTAATCGTATGGAAAAACAGATAAACCGAAAAAAACAAAAATGACCGAAACAAACCCATTTTGCTATAACATCAAGAGTGCAATATGATTATAGAGAAAAAGTTAAAAAAAAGGATTCCCGATTATATGAGAATGACATGATTTAGCTCTGTCAGTTCTTTATTCGTTTACAAATTGAGAACTGATAGAAAAAAAGTCAGGTCTCAAAATCGAGACCTGACCTACTGTATGATTTTGTCAATACGATATAGTATAGTGCTATACTATTTTTTATTTGAAGAAAGCATATCTTTTAAACGAGTAATAACCTCAACAGGTGACGGGTTTACATCGTTGAGAACAGCTAAATAGTACGACATAAAATCACCCAACTGAATAAGATAAAACATTCGTTCAAGCGGAGTGGCACCGATTGCGTTAATCTCAAGAACATCAATACCGTTCTCTGCTATCAGCTTGTGAACAATATCCATACGTTGTACAACTTGAATATGGTCATCGGAGTCATGTAGCTGTACAACAATCAAATTTTTCTTGAACTTTTTAATCGGTTCAGCCCAGCCGACTAACTCGTTATGATTAAACTCGGCATATTGATTTGCAAAGGCTAAATTTTTTGCATTTTCACAAATCTGACCTTTCCATCTGATACCGACAACATCTGTTGTAGTCGGTCCTGAATAAATAATTGGAATCTTCCCGTGAATACTGTTAGCCAGTTTTTTAGCCGGATTGCTGTCAAGATCGTTATCCTCGATAAATTCTTCACGAGTTTTCTTTAACAACTTGATGGTCGACTCAACTTCTTTCTTTAAGTTTTTGATCAGTTTGATTTTTTCAAAAAACAATAAAGTCGGTACAAACGAATATCCAATCGCTGCTCTCGGTTGTAGTCCGGCAGGAAGTTTTGCCATAGGAATTTCATTGAGTTTACAAACATCCTCGACCATACCACCGGTAGAAATGGCAGCTATCATAGCTTTGCGACCGATAGCATCATCAAATGCCGCTAAAGTTTCTTCTGTGTTCCCGCTATAAGATGAAACTATCACAAGAGTTTCATCGTCAACATATTCCGGTAGAACATAATTCCGAACAACCTGAAACGGTATTAAAAGCTTGGAAGCGAGATATGACCGAACCAAGTCGCCGCCGATAGCTGAACCGCCCATACCGATTACTACTATATTTTTTACTTCGGGGAAATCATCGGGATTGATTTTCCAATTGTTACTGATTTTCAGAGCCTCTTCCATCTGCTCCGGTAGGTCGAAAATACAGTTATACATATTTTCGGGATCTACTTCCCGTATTTTTTCAATATCATTGAGTATAGACAATCTGTTATTTCCTTTTTGCTATAGTTTTCTTTTCAAGTTCTATTTTATAATTTTGAAGCTTTGTAATAACATCTTCTGTTTTATTACTGCTTAAAACAGATTCTGTCAAGTGCATTGCCATTACTGAATCTATTTTTTTTACTAACCGACAAAGGTCAAAAATTTTACCCGGGTTCATCGACAACATATCAACACCCATGCCTATAAACAAAGGCAGAGCCGAAAGATCCCCGGCAACCTCGCCACATACCGAGACAGGAATTTTATGTTTTTTACAAGCTTTAACAGTCAATGCTATCAGGGCGAGTACAGCAGGATGAAACGCAGAATACAAATTAATCACTTTATTGTTCATACGGTCTGCCGCTAGTGTATATTGAGTTAAATCATTTGTCCCGATAGAGATAAAATCGACTTTTGAGGCTAATAAATCAACTGTTAATGCCGCCGAGGGAACTTCAATCATTATTCCGATATCGATATTTTCATCAAACGGAATCTGTTCTTTTTTAAGTTTGAATTTTACCTGCTGAATCATTCTTTTTGCTTTTTCCAGTTCAGTAATATCTGAAATCATCGGCAGCATAATTTTAATATTTTTATAAGTTGAAGCTCGCAGCATCGCACTAATTTGAGTTTTAAAAATATCTGTCATTTCAAGCATCGGGCGAATTCCACGCCATCCGAGAGCCGGATTATCTTCATGCCCCCACGAATCTGAGTCGGCAAGTTTGTCATAGCCTAAATCAAACGACCGCAATGTAACCGAGCTATTTTTATATCTTTCTGCTATCGCGAAGTAATACTCATATTGTTCTTGTTCACTCGGAAATCCGCCAGCAGTTAAGTACATAAACTCTGTTCTATACAAACCTACCGGGAATTTTTTATCTGCTAATATTTCATCTACCTGTCCTGGGAGAGTCAGGTTTGCACCAACCTCTATTATTTTCCCGTCTACTGTTTGGGGCGGAATCGGAACCAGTTTTTTTATTCGCTTTATAGATGCAGAGCCCTGACGTTTTTTTATTTTTTGGTATTCGCTCCAGTCAGCATCGGTCGGGTTGACAATAATTTCGCCTTTGAGTCCATCCAAAATTATCTTGCTGTTATCAGAGATATGCAGATGTATATCTTTTGTCAACAATACAGGAAGCATTAAGCCTCGGCTAATAAGTGCCATGTGAGAGTTACTACCTCCCTCACTTACTAAAAACCCGATAGCTTTTCTTTGACGGAACCCTAATATCTCTCCCGGGGTAAAATGTTTGCCTATTAAAATAGTGTTAGGAGGAAATTTTAAATCGCATTTATCAAATCCACTCAGATGTGATAAAATTCTATTGCTTACAGCTTCTATGTCAACTGCTGTTTGACGCATATACGCATCATTTGACCGTTTGAGCGGACTGACTGTTTCATTGATAAATTTATTGTAAATATATCCGGCATTACGTTTTTCGGATTTTATTTTTTCTTTAACCCGTTTAATAAATTCTGTATCCGATGCTATCATTATTTGTGCATCAAAAATTTTTGCAACCGGTGAACCCATTTTTTTTGCGGCAGAATCGCGTAACTCCCGTAACTCAACAATTGTTTCCTCTATTGCTTTGTCTAATGCAAGATACTCCCCTGCTATTTTTGAAACAGGTATTGCTATTTCAGGTACTTTGGTATCTCCCGGCATAATGATGCGAGTATTACCAAGAACAATACCGCCTGAAATAATGTTACTTTTTATAACTTTTTTATTCGAGCTCATAGTTTTATCCATAATAACTTTTATACAATGAAAATTAAATTGAGATGTGTGTAAAAGGCAAGTTTAATAATTAGTCAATTTCAGAAAAACCGGTAGTTATTATTTCAATAAGTGCCTTAACCGCCGCCTCTTCATCTACCCCGTCAGCCTCCACGATGATTTCTGCTCCTTGTTCAGCTGCCAGCATCATCACCCCCATAATAGACTTACCGTTAACCCGTAAGCCGTTTTTGGTAAAATACACTTCCGACTTAAACTTCGCAGCAGTTGTGACTAACAAAGCAGACGGTCTGGCGTGGAGTCCTAATTTATTGACTATTTTAGTAGTTTTCTTTGTCATGCGTATTCTTCAGAGAGCGTAAACCGTTTACCGGAAAGCTCTTTTACTATTCCTTTTAACTCTAATGCTAATAAAAATTCCATTAATTCCGGAACCGACAATCTAACCTCACGAGAGATATTGTCTACTTGTTTTGGTCCGTCGGCAAATAGATGAATAATTTTTTTCTCTATATCTGTCATTTCGGGCAGAGAGACAAATTGTTTAGCAGCAATTTCACCTTTAAGAAGCGGTAACTCATCAAAAATGTCCTGTATTGAAGTAATTAACCTTGCTCCGTTTTTAATAAGCTGATTTGTACCTATTGACATTTTTGACCCGGGAAAACCAGGCATTGCAAAAAGCTGTTTTTGATATGAAAGACCGACTTCGGCAGTTATTAAAGCTCCTGATTTTTGTCCTGCTTCTACAACCACAATTCCATCGGAAAATCCTGCTATAATACGGTTACGTTGAGGGAAATGATTTTTCATCGGTGATGTCCCCGGGAGATATTCAGAAAAGACGGTACCTTCTTTCTTAAGCAGTTCGGCTAGTGCTTTATTTGAAGGAGGGTATACAATATCCAGTGAACTTCCCCAAACCGCAATAGTGTGTCCCTTGGCATCAAGCGTACCTTTGTGAGCGGTAGAGTCGATACCTTCTGCCATACCTGACACAACCGTTACCCCTGCATTTGCCAGAGAAGTTGCCAATGAATAGGCGAATTGTTTGCCTTGTTCGGTAGCATGTCTTGCACCGACTATTCCAATCAGTTTGTCATCAAATGAAATTTCTCTCCCGATAGAAAACAGAACCGGCGGGATTTCATGAGCAGTTATGGAGAAAAGTTGTTTAGGGAAAGAATCGTTATTGTGAAAATGTACATTCCATCCTAAATCAATTATTTTTGCGGCTATTGTCTTTGCTTCATCTAGTTTCAGATTATTCTGAATCTCAGATGCTACCGAGTGAGATATTTTTGGCACTTCTTCCAATTGCTTTATTGATGCTTTAAAAATATGCTCAGTTGAACCAAATGCTTTGATTAGCGAATGGTATCTCCCTCGTCCGATTCCCGATAGACGTAGTAATGCAATTATTCCTGTGAGTTTTTCTTTACATTCGTTGTTGGTCAAGCGTCCTCTCAATCTCTTCTAAAAAGAATTTAGATCCCATCCGACTTACCGCAGATATATAAATATAATCATTCGGCAGTTCTTTGGAAATATCTTTTAAATCACTTTCTGAAATCGTATCTATCTTAGTTACGACAGTAATTGCAGGACGTTTCACTAACATTTTATCAAATTTTAAGAGTTCTTTTTCTAATACTTCACGGGTTTCCACAATATCAAGCTCATTTATATCAATAACATAGAGCAACAGTCCGGTTCGCTGAATATGGCGTAAAAACTGATGCCCTAACCCCTTACCATCTGAGGCACCCTCGATTAAACCGGGGATATCAGCCATAACGCATGATTTAAACTCGCGAAGTTTGACAATACCGAGATTCGGCACAAGAGTAGTAAACGGATAATCGGCAATTTTTGGACGGGCTGCTGAAAATGACGAAAGTATTGTTGATTTCCCGGCATTCGGCAGACCGACCAATCCGACATCGGCAAGTAGTTTCAGCTCAAGGGAAATCTTTTTTTCTTCACCGGGGAATCCGTCCTGAGCTTTTCGTGGAGTTTGGTTGGTAGATGATTTGTAGTATTCATTTCCATGACCGCCGCGACCGCCTTTGGCAATCATGAATTCTTTCCCTGCTTCATCAAGATCGACTATTATCTGTTCGGTTTCATTATCTTTGATAACTGTACCGACCGGAAGTCTGAGAGTGATATCTTTCCCTTTTTTGCCGGTTCTTTGCCGACCTGTACCATTATGACCTCGTTCAGCCTTATAATGGCTTTTATATCTATAATCAAGCAGCGTAGTTAATTGCGGGTCTGCGACTACAAATACAGAACCGCCGTGACCACCGTCGCCACCGTCGGGACCGCCTTTTGGAATGAATTTTTCGGTATGGAATGAAATACAGCCATGACCGCCGCCTCCGGCTGATACATTTATTTCTACAAAATCTATAAACTTCATGGAAAGAATAACGGTGTAATTGCGGGAAAAGTCAAACTTGAAGTGGTAGAGATAATTTAATTATCGGTTGTGATAATTGTGATAATTTGACGTGAATTTTGTTCTGTTTCAATCTGTTTTAAATCTAATGAGATAAAATCGGCAACGGCATTTGAATTTTTATCTGAATTAGAAAGCAGAAAAGAATTTTTATTTTCTGATTGTTTTGCATTGCTGATATGAATCTGAAGGGTAGAATTCTTAGGGACTTGGATGAGTAGTATTGAATCTGTTGATTCAGAAATTAAGAGAGATTCAGGTTGGTGGGCGGCAGACGCCCCCGTCGGCATGACACCAAGCATTGGAATAACGGTTGCTGTTGCTGAAATAGATGCTCTTGCATTAGGAGGAGTTGCCTGTGCTATTAAAGCAGAGAATAACAGACAGAGTATAAGAGTTATAGATTTGAGCAGTTTCATTATTTTTGCTTTGTTTATATTGTAAGTACATGAGTAGTATACTAGAAAATCAAAATTTGTCAAATACTGTCAGGTCTCGGAGAGACCTGACCTACTAGTAGGTCGCGGTTCCGATTCTATAAAATATAATTGTGAGAAACCCGACAATTTAAAGAGAATTGTAATTTATTAAAAAGATGTCGGGTTTCTCGATTTTGAAATCTGTCGATTTCAAACCAACGGAACCCGACCTACAAGACTTTCACGCCGCTTAATTTTAGAATTGTAGAAACCACTTCGGCAGCTGTTACAACCTCGGCTACGACAACCTCGGCCGCTCCCGCCTCTGTAAGGCGGTTGACATCCTGTAAATATCTTGTACGTACCAAAACATGTAAATCCGGACTGACGCTTCGGGCAGCTTTTACTGCCTGCTCTATTGCTGTTTGGTCATTGACTACTATCACAAATGATTTTGCCTGTGAGGCTCCTAAATGACTAAGTACTTCCGGAGATGTAATATCTCCGTATATAATCGGTTCACTTCTTCTAAGCCCTAAACTTACATTTTCAGGGTTGATATCGACAATGACATGAGGGATATCGTAATCTTTTAATGCTCTTGCTAAATCATGTCCTGCAAGTCCGTACCCTCCGATCATAATATGGTCTTTCATTTTTGCCGATTGTTCGGATGCTTCTTCGGCAGAAGTAACATTCCAAATACGAGTCAGCACACGAAACTTTCCGACACCTGCCGCTAATGAAGGAGCAAATGAAAGAGCAAACGGTGTGAGCAGCATCGAAAAAACCGCAGCAGCCATCAGGTTGCTTGCATGGGTCGGTTCTAGAAATTCAAATCCTGCCGCTACGCCCAGCATGACAAACGAGAATTCACCGATTTGGGCTAATGCTGTTCCTGCCATCGCACTTACTCTAAGGGGCAAACGCAGTATAAGTCCTGCCAAAAATACAATCAAATACTTACCTGCCATTATACCGACAAGTAAAATAAGTATAGTGCCGATATTTGGAATTATGGCCGTTAAGTCCATTAACATCCCGACTGAAACAAAGAATATTGAAATGAACACTTCTCTAAACGAAAAAATATCCGCCATCGCCTGATGCCGATACTCGCTTCCCCCGACAATCAAGCCTGCCAAAAAAGCTCCGAGTGCTAAAGAGACTCCTGCATTAGCTGAAATCCATGCGGTTCCTATACAAACAAGTAAAACGGTCATAATAAACAGATGTCTTTGACGGGTACGTGCTACCATATCCATCAGTTTCGGAACAACTAACCGAGCAGCAACAAGCACAACTCCGATAATTACAACCGACTCAATCAAGGTTGTAATCATCCCGCCCGATGTTGCCTCTGAATCGCCTAAAAACGGGATTATCATTATCATCGGAACAACACATAAGTCTTGAAAAATAAGAATACCGACTGTAAAACGTCCGTGCGGTGCATCAATTTCGCCACGCTGTTCTAGCCCTTTCAGAACTATTGCTGTACTAGAAACTGCGACAATAAATCCGACTAAAAGAGATGCTTCCCAAGAGAGGTCAATAAATCTTGCGATAGCATAGGTAATGCCTATGCTGAGCCCGACTTGAATAAAACCGCCTATCAAAACAAGTTTCCACAACCGACGAAGCCTATCTAAAGGGAATTCCAAGCCGATACCAAATAGGAGCAGAGTTACACCTATCTCAGCGAGCAGTTGTACCTGATGTATATCATTGACCAGACCGAGTCCTTTGGGACCGACTAAAATACCGGCGACAATAAAGCCTGCAATAGTAGGAATTTTAAACCGATGAAATATTGCTACAATAGCAACGCCAATTCCCATTATGACAACCATATCTCTCAAATAATCAAATTCATGCATGACGTTACTCCAAGAATGTTAATTTGATAACGATTAAACCATTTATCGATTGATATAACTACAATGCATTGTTGTAAATCAACAACAATAAAATATATAAGAATTTTATCATTTTGAAAAATTCTCACTCTGCAAAAAATAAAGGGTACTAGTCTTCAGGTAGGTTGGATATTCTTGTCCGACAAGAGGACAGACAGGAATGTCTGTCCTACCTATTGTATTGAATTTATAAATCTTTTAATGATTTTACTTTTCGGAGTTTTCGAAAAAGTGAAATGTATTCTTTGACCATTATCTCCTCTGCCTCTGAAAGTCCCTCCATCATAGGAATACCGATTTTTAAAACTGCTCGCACCATATCCGACGTTGTGCGGTCATATTTTTTAGCGAGCGTTTTCAGTTGTTCTTTGAGTTCATACGAGACAAAAATATTTAAACAATGTTCGCCCCGTAGTTTTTTGATTTCTTTTTGATTTTCTTTCATACTGCTCCTTTTTTTGATTAATGATATTTTTCATGTCCGATTAAAATTTGAGGTGATTTTATTTTCAGTTTATATTTTTTATCTGACTGTTGAATAATATGTTTCCAGGTAGATTTTGGGTCTCTTTCTAAAATTAGCCTGTTTATTTCTTCTTTGTATGGAGAGTTACATATCAGACAGTTTGCTATTTTCGGTTCGTTTAGACCGAATTGTTCTTTGACAAACTGTTTTAAATATCTTTGAAGTTTCTTTACAATTATTTTATGTAATGCTACTAAAGTATACAATTCCCGATTTGTTTTTTCGGCAATTTCAATATATTTCTCCCCCATGTAGTGAAAGCGTATAATAAATTCCCGCTCGTTATCATCGAGTTTTGCCAAAGCATTTTTAACTGCCTTTTCAATAATTTTTGAACGGTTAATCTGCTGACTATCAGGGATTTCTCGGGTAATATCAAAACCTGATTCAAAAAGTTCATCTATTGAAATCTGTTCAATTTCATTTTGATGCGGCCCGCCCAGTTGCGGGTCATAACCTATTTCAACAAGCCAGTTTTGATATATCAATCTGTTTTTTGCCAAATGAATCTCCTTTTGTTAAGAATTTGAAATCAACATACAAAAACAGAGATTTTTGGCTATCAGATGCATATCACTACAAAAACTGCTGAATTATAGCTCGTTTGAGATGATAATCACATGTTGGCTTGTAACAAGTTAGGGAGATAAAATTATAATTGATTTCACCGATAGATATAGTATCATGAAATTCATGTTAACCTAAGTGAAAGATTAAGAAGATAAGATTTGGACCAACAGAACATAACAGCCACAACACCGGAACCGACTGAAGTACGGGATTATACATTTAAAGAACAATTCGGAAATCTTGATTTCAGAACCTCTAAGATGACGTATGTTTCGTTTGTTATCATTTTTCTTTTTGTCGGTCAATCATTTTTGGGTGATCCGTCTGAATTTTTTGCGAACATGAATGAAACGTTAAGGTTAATAACTTATATCTTTACAATAGTATTTCTATGGTTGTTATACGGGGTAATTTATTATGCTGTTGTCCGAGAAAATACATTTGTAAAAGGTATCGGAATTGTCAAATTACGTACCTTGGATTTTGCCCGCGGCTTTGCAATTCTTCTGACGCTCTTTGTCGTAGCATCGTTTGTTTAGTTTCTCATGGCTCAAATCGGATTTGTCATGCCCGGCGAGGTTTCGATGTTTCTTCCTCAGGAGTTATTCGGTAAATTGATGTGGGTGCTTATGTCTTTCACAGCAGGATATTGTGAAGAGGCAGTATTTCGGGGGTATCTGATGACTCGAATCCGATTACTCGGTAAATTCAATAGTTGGACTATCCCTGTGATAGTTTCATCGGTCTTATTTGGAATTCCGCATTTGTATCAGGGGTTTGCCGGTGTAGTTGTTATAACAATATTAGGAGCAATATTTTCGATTTCATATATACGATACAGAACAATCTGGCCGGCAATCATTGCCCATTTCTTTTTAGATTTCCTAAACCTCTTTATACCGCAGTTTGAATC
Source organism: Candidatus Zixiibacteriota bacterium (assembly GCA_024276275.1). GTDB lineage: Bacteria > Zixibacteria > MSB-5A5 > GN15 > FEB-12 > QQUK01. The sequence goes on along the minus strand of JAJRXM010000049.1, from coordinate 2,890 downwards.
ATTGTATGAAAAAATAATGGGATAGTTATTATTTGAGCAGCATCATTTTTTTCATTTCTACAAAACTATCAGTTTCCATCTTGTAAAAATAAATCCCCGAGGCAACTTTGCTATCAAACTGATTAGTTGCATCCCATGTTGTTGTATGCATTCCTGCCGTAAGGTCTGATTCGACCAATGTTTTCACAAGCTGTCCGAGCATATTATACACAGACACCGTTACAAATGTATTTTCGGGAAGACGGAATGATATTTCAGTAGACGGATTAAACGGATTCGGATAATTTTGAATCAATTCAAAACCGCTAGGTACTTGCAAGTTATCATCACTGATATCAGTCGCAAGATAAATTGAATTATTTGCATAGATATTTAAACCGTTTACACGAGAATCTACCCAGCTATACCAAGCTCTACCGTTATGGGCAGTTGTTACCGGGTTCAGCATAAACTCAGGCGAATCAACCGAAACTTTGCTATTCCCTCCTATTGGAGACAATAGATTGTCATAGAGTTGTGTATAGATTTCTTTTTTACCGTTTCTGGTATCAACCCAAGTCAAACTTAAATACTCATTATTACTAATGGCAATATAAGGGTCAACGGCATTTATATCTGTCATATCAAGAATTTCAAATGGAGCTGTTACTTCTGTTCCGCTTGAAGTATACTCGGCAAGATATAATCTTCTATTACCTTCCTGAGTAGCATATACTATAAGAACATTTCCGTTTTGTCTGACAGTAGTTGTCGTTTGTTCAGTTAAAACTGAGCCGGTTGGAAATGCTTTGTTAAATGAAGCTCCAAGAGTGCCGTTGCTTAAGTATTGTTTTATTTTTATTTCTCTCGGAAGGCGTTCTTTTTCTAAATAGGTAACATAAAAATTTGATGAGTTATCAACTAAAACTTGTAAATCAGTTATTGTGCTGTCTGTTAGTGAGTCTGAAATCATGAAGTCGGCACCTTCAAGAGAACCGTTTGAACTAATCAATTGACCGTAGACATGGTCTTTACCTGTTCTTTTGTCAAGCCACACCACTAGAGCTTTTCCAGCTGAATTAATAGCAGCTTTTGGTGATTTTTTTATTGCTGTTTCGGAACTGTCTGAAACTAAAAACTCATTTTCAGTAAACAGTCCAAGCTCATTTCCAAATCTGGCAAATATCCTTTGACCTGAAACAGCATTTATATCTCTGTTATCAACCCAAGTTACCAATGATTTTTTTAATGCTATAGACGCTACTATAGACGGTTCTGTTTGTAATGTAGCCCCGAGATCCTGATTTACTTTTATATTAGAATACAGACGGATACCTGCATTTGAAATTGTTTGAATAAAAATATCTCCGGCATCATTGCGTCTATCTTCAAAAACTATCAAGTTATACCAGTCGGTCGAAACAACTATTTGAGGATTAAGAGATATTGCTCCGATAGAATCATCATTTACTTTTATTTCATTTATTAAAATAGAATTGTTGGAATTATCAAAGATATTAAAATGAATATCAGAATTATCTAATAGGAATTCAGACCAACCGAGAATATATTCGTTTTTTAAATTAAACTGTATAGACGGTTTCCATCTTCGCCCTGTTGCTGAACTGTTTTTTACCATTTTAGAACCGACAGGTAAAATAGCATTATCAAACTGCTGCATGTTAATATAATTTTGCGGACCGAATGAAGCCCAAACAGCTGCAAGTTGATTGGAACTGTCTTTTGAAAAATTAAGATTCCAATTGATAAACAAACTATCTGAGTTTGAGATAAGCCTATTCGTTCCTACTAGCCCTGAAAGTGCTGAATAAACCTGAAAGTATCCCTCTTGTCCAACTCGTTGATCTATCCATCCGATAACAAACTGATTTGCTTCGGTAAAACAGACTTCGGGAGTAAACTGATTTGCAATATCAAACGGTGGAGGAACTATTGAAAACTCTGAACCGATAGCGGTTCCAGCACCATTATAAAGTCTGGCATAAATATCGGCACGGCTGTTTCGATAATCTTCCCATGCTATCAAAAAATTTCCTGCAGGATCGATATCAATTGACGGTACCCAATGAGAAACCGAGCCACCGTCTGAGTTGACAGTTGCCGGTCCAAAAGTTGAGTTACCTAATTCATTATAGAGTCTGCATTCAATAGTAGAGCCTGAAATTGAATAGTTTTCCCAAGCTAAAACAACTTTACCGCTTGGATACACGCTAGCATCAAATGGTCCCGCAAAGGAGGCACCCGACGTATCATTTACTAAAAAAGCGGGGATATCTATTGAAAGATTTTGATTATATCTGCTGGCATATAACAATCCCTCGGAGCTGTTCCTAAAAAAGAGCCAAACTCGCCCGATTGAATCTATCTTTGCAATCGGTTCTATAAGGTCAGAGCCAATCGGAGAGGATGCAACAAGAGTATTAACACCAATCGGTGAACCGAGAGAATCATATTGCTGCCAGAAGATTTTTCTGCTCCCGTTTCTGTCATCATCGAAAACCAAAAGCCAGGAGCCATCTTTCAGATTTAGAACTGCTGTATTATCTTGTGAAAATTTTGCCGGTGCTACTGAAAGCGATACAGGCAAATCAGAGAATCCTGCTGATAATAGTTGATTTGAAGATATCGAATTATCAAGAATAGAACGGTTCTGTAAATCAAATGGTATGAGTCTTTTCTGATGTTCTGAGTCTCGATTAAAAGCATTGGCAGAAACTGCCACTATTATTGATAATATTATTACGATGTATTTTTGCATACTTTTCCCGTCTAAACTAATTTCTATTTATAAATGCAAATAAAATGCCCTTTTTGAAAGAAAATTTCTTTTAAACGCAATAAAAACGCCCCTTAAACTACTCCACTAACTCGCTATTACATAACAACTTCA
>JAJRXM010000048.1 GCA_024276275.1 Candidatus Zixiibacteriota bacterium | reverse complement strand
AACTATGTGAAGTAACTCTTGATTCTATTTCTGAGGAGATATTGCAAAAAGCAAAAAAACACGGTTTCTCAGATAAACAAATTGCAAAAGCACTCAAGGCTACTGAAAAGGATATCCGTTCTAAGAGAAAAGAATTTAATCTTCGCCCTTTTGTAAAACAGATTGATACACTAGCTGCCGAATATCCTGCCGCTACAAATTATTTATACATGACTTACAACGGTTGTGAAGATGATGTCGAGTTTGGTCAGGAGGGGAATGTACTTATCTTAGGTCCCGGAGCATATCGAATCGGCTCATCTGTCGAATTTGACTGGTGCTGTGTTAATGCCGCCCGTACTCTTCGGTCTTTAGGATATCGAACTCTCATGGTAAATCATAATCCCGAAACAGTCAGTACAGACTATGATGAATGCGACCGTCTCTTTTTTGAAGAACTGTCGTTTGAAACGGTTGCAGATATCTATGAATTGGAACAACCGATGGGAATTCTTCTGGCAATGGGTGGACAGATTCCAAACAAACTTGCTATGCCGTGTAAAGAAGCAGGTATGCGAGTATTGGGAACTTCACCGCGAGATATTGATAGAGCCGAGAACCGTCATATCTTTTCATCGTTACTTGAGAAAATAAATATCCCGCAACCTCAGTGGAAAGAATTGACTTCACTGGATGAAACGTTTGCATTTGCCGAACGGGTTGGCTATCCCGTTATTATAAGACCGTCGTATGTTCTTTCCGGTGCTGCAATGGCAGTAGCGGGTAATGATACCGAACTAACCGGTTACCTGAAAAAAGCTGCTGATATTTCTCCTGACCATCCTATTGTTGTCAGTAAATTTATTGAAAATGCAAAAGAGATTGATATTGATGCGGTCGCCCGTGACGGTGAACTTGTCTGCTATGCTGTATCAGAACATGTTGAAAATGCAGGAGTACACTCCGGTGATGCTACCCTTGTGCTTCCTCCGCAGAGAACATACTTGGAGACAATGAGACGTATAAGAACTATTACATCAAAGATTGCCAAAGAGATGTCAATCAACGGACCGTTAAATATCCAGTTTCTGGCTCTAAATAACGAGGTGATGGTTATAGAGTGCAACTTGCGGGCTTCACGTTCGTTTCCTTTTGTATCTAAAGTATTGAAGAAAAATTTTATAGATATTGCTACCCGAGTTATTATGGGACGAACCTTCCCTGAAATTGATAAATCGGTTTTTGATTTAGACTATGTCGCTGTCAAAGCTCCACAGTTTTCTTTCAGCCGTCTTGAGGGTGCCGATCCTACTCTTGGTGTAGAGATGGCATCGACGGGGGAAGTCGCCTGTTTAGGTACTGACTTTGAAGAGGCGTTTTTGAAAGCTCTCATTTCGGTCGGGTATAAACTTCCGATTAAATCAGTTCTTTTATCATCCGGTCCTATAGAGGCAAAGGCTGCTTTTAAAACCGGAGCATCGCTGATGGCATCACAAGGGATAAAATTTTATGCTACTAAGGGGACAGCAAAGTTTTTAAAACAGGAGGGAATAGATGCTGAGGTTGTGTATTGGCCTCTTGAAAAAGAAACTCCAAACGCTGTTGATTTGATAAAATCTGGAGCTGTTGATTTAGTTATAAATATCCCGAAAGATTTTAACGAAGAAGAACTGACCAATGATTATATAATACGTCGAACGGCTGTTGACTTTGGAGTTCCTCTTATGACAAATACTCAACTCGCTCAACGACTCGCCGAAGCGATGAACCGCTACTCTGCCGACGACCTCAAAGTTGACAGCTGGAATAGCTACGTATAGCAAAAGATTGTCGGGTTTCTCACTATTATAATTTTATTGAATCGGAACACCGACCTACTACTACAATTTTTTCTAATTCTTTGCTTCATCTGTTATCAACTCCATTCAGTTCTTGACACGAAATCCAGTCTGTTCGGAATAAAAAATGGGTTCAGTCGCATATAAAACATCTTTTTTAATGCATTTTTCTACCTGTTTTTTTGTTCTAAACAAAACAGACTCAATCTGTTATAGCGAAATGGCTTTGCCTGGAAAAATGGCTTTAAGCCATTTTTGCTCATATTATTTGTAGTGATTTTGTACATAGAATTTTCTTTCTTATAAATAAGTTGTTCATAATATGTAATGTTGTAAAAAAATAGTGAGAACGTGTAGAGAAAGTGAAAGTAAGTTTTACATAATGTCATTCCCAACTTGATTACGGATCCAGTCTTTTTAATTGACATAGAACTCCTATTTCCCGAATTTAAAGTATGTCTAAATATTTAAAAAATTGGAGAGACATCATTCATCCCACCTCAATAAGATGGGGTACAAATGAGTCAAGATAACGATAAAACTAAAGAACTATTGAATTGGGAAGAACGATTCTTATCCTCATATCTTTATTCTTTCATTGATAATATTTTAGATATTAATCGCAGTCTTATCAAAGAAAACAATGAACATTTTATAGATTTAAATAAAAAATATAATAACCAATGCACATCAACCGTTCCATAAATAAATGTAAATAATTTTTATTGGTCGAAACCCCTGCGGTTTGGACATTCTTCTGGATTCCCGATCAAGTCGGGAATGACAGAATATACTACTTATTTACTGAGAAGTTGAAGACATCGGGGCGGGCGTAATGTCCAGCTGAATCAAACAACCATTTCTGATTTGGAATTTCAGCAAGGTCGATATCAGCATATAATATACCTTGCTCGGCTTTTAGCGGTTCTGCTATTACTTGTCCTTTTGGATTTATAATACAACTGTTACCTTTGTTAATCCATTCACGGTCTTCAGCATACAGATTTTTAAATTCACAGCTGTCAGGGATTTCATCTTTTTTGAGAGCTTGGGTAGCACTCAAGACATACATGCCACCCTCAAGAGCAATATGTTTCATCGCATTATGCCACCCTTCCGATGAATCCCAAGTCGGAGCTAAAAATATTTGCACTGCTTGGTTATACATCGCAACCCGGGAAAGAGGCATATAATTTTCCCAGCATATCAAACCGCCGATTTTTCCAAAGGGTGTATCAAAACTATGCAGGGTGGTTCCATCGCCCTGTCCCCACATCAAACGTTCGCCACCAGTTGGAATCAACTTGCGATGAATGCCAAGCAACTCACCTTGGTTATTGATATAGACCATCGAATTAAACAAGGTCGCATTACTTGCCTCTGAGTTTTTCTCACTTGCACCGATAACCAGATAGATATTATTTTCTTTAGCAGTATTACAAAGTAGCTTTATAGAATCATCATTAGCAGAAATAGCACTATTATACAATGCCGAATACATTTCACTCATAACTTTTTTATTAGACGGCTGCAATGTCCAAACCCAATCAGGATAACCTGAAATAAATGCTTCAGGGAATAAAACAAGTTTTGCCTCGGCATCCGATGCTTTTTTTATAAGCGATATAACTTTATCAATAGTCGCATCTTTATTAAAAAAAACAGGGGAGTCCTGCACAACTGCAACTTTTGTTATTTGATTTTTTTGATTCATATTATATCCTTGTATTTTTGTCTATGTTTTTATTAATATATAAATATGGACTTTTATTGTCAATAAACCAATTGAATTGAAAAAAAGGATAGTTTTCGCATTTACTGTAATGCGACCGGTTTTCTGATACTTGAGAATTTTTTTTTAAAATGAATCTTTATATCGAATTATTAGAACATTTAAAGATAAAGGGAGTAAACGACATGAATATATCGGGAAACTTGATTGAGTTTTGGAGTAGTTTAGTTGCGAAGGGTGTTAAATAAATTTATTTAAAAAGCCAGGATGTTAATCCTGACTTTTTATGTTATTTGAAAGTTTTGTTATAAAGAATAACAGATAATTTTCTTTTTGTCTTTAATATAGAAAATTTTAGATTCAATATTGTCAACTTCATAGACAGGTTTTTTATCTTTCAAAATAATCATATTTTCTGTTTTACCTGTAAGTTTGTTAACTTTTGCAATACCCGGACCTTTTTCATTATCAGACTTAAGATTACCGAGTATGTACATATATTTGTCAGCACTTTTTGTAGCCTTGAATCGTTTAGACATATACGGGTTACTTGTCATAAGTGAATAAGAGGCACTTCCAGTACTGGATCTTTGTGCTCTTGAAATACCGTCAGCTGCGGAACCGACATTTATCGCAGTCATAATCGCTGTTGAAGCAATTTTTGAAAAAAGAGAACTACCTGGAGCTTTATGATATGTATGAAATTTTATAGTACCGTCAAATCCAACCATCATGACGTTTTGACTTGATGTCAATGAAAATCCTTCATCCGTAATTCTTAAGGAGTTTGGAGTTTCTTTGCCTTCAAATTTAATTTTTTTGGCACACTCTTCATATGTTCCTGTTGCGATATCAATTTTATAAATATTTTTATCAGAGTATACATATGCAGAATTATCTTTAATGACAAATCCAGTTGATCTTTTTAATTTATCAAATTTTTTCTTCCATTTATGTTCTCCGGTTGCAGGGTCAAGAAGCATCATATATGGTTTTCCGTCTTTACCTAAGCTATTAGGACCGCCCTTTACTAATATCCCTTGGTCAAGTAATTCTACTTGATACGGCATACCGTCAAGTTTGGCAGGTTTTTTCCCCCAGACCAAACTACCGTCCTTTGTGCTGACGGCATATAGTGATTTAACTGCCGGGATATAAACAACACTTTTATCTGTTTCAAGCTGAAAGGGTGCATATCCGAAATTAAGTGCCGGTGAAGCTTTTTTGAGTTCTTTGAGTTCAGTTTCCCAAATCATTTGGCCTGTATTCAAATCCCATTTACGAATAGCTTTACCGTTCATACAGGTTATCATTGTTTCATCTGTATCAACTAAGGGGTTTTGATTTCCGACAATAGTCAGTTTAAATTTGGATAATTTAAACATTTGTGGGTTACGCTTTTTAAAAAAATCTTTATTCCCCCAAATAAGAGCACCATCTTCCAGATTTACTAATCTCGGCCAAGGTCTACCGGATGCTCCTTGTCCGAGTAAAAAAAGAGCCTTTTTTTCAGGGATAATAAATTGACCTGCCGAGGTATGTATATCAAGGTTATCACTATTCCATTTTTCTTTTCCGGATACATAGTCAATAACAGTTAATTTGTTTAAACCTCCCATAAACCCTTTACTTTTATTTATAACTGCATACTGTGTGAGAGGAATAATTTCAAAGAGTTCTTCTTTCATACCTTTTAAATTTTCATCTTTCCACAAGATAGTGCCGTCAGAAGGATCAATCGAAAATAGTCCTTCATCACTACCGACAATTAAATGTCCTGTAGGTGTAAGCTGCATCCACTTTACATCTTTTTTAAACTCCGCCGTCCATTCTGACTCAGCGGAAAAAACTGATACTGCAATTAAAATTACAAGCGTACAAGCAATCAATACTGTATTAATTGCTGATTTGTAATTGTACATAGTTGTTTCTCCTAAAAGAATTATATTAATGAGTTAAGTAGTTATAATTTGATTTACTATTAAAAAGGTCTAATAAACCTATTAGACCATGATAGTCAATTTTAAAATTATTGGCAAGTATATATACTATAAAAAGTATATTTATCTATACAAGGTCATCAATGTTTTCATGGATATTATATTCAGAGGGTAAATGAACAGTTGTTATTATTTTGTGTAAATTGAATTACACAAAATGTATTTAAAAATATAGATAGTCGGGTACCATCTGTTTACTTTACAAGATAGAACCCGACTTATTTATTAGGTATTTATTATGGGCATGGAGCAGGAGGAGGTCCGCCTTGGAACATAAAGGCAACCAATACTACAGCATCAGAAATATCAAGACTTCCAGACCCGTCGATATCTCCTTCTTCCGGACAAAAAGGTCCCGGACCGCCTTGGAACATGTATGCAATCAGCATGACTAAATCTGAAATATCAACAGACCCTGTCAAGGTTCCGTCATCAGGTCCATTGTTTACATTACCACGGTCGACAATACAACAGGCATCACAAGCATCACCAATACCGTCAGAGTCGGTATCTGTCTGTAGAGGGTTCTGAACTAAAGGACAATTATCAACAAGTGTCAAAACACCGTCATCGTCATCGTCGCTATCAAGATAATCGGGAATGCCGTCTAAATCAGTATCACCTCTGGCGAGTTCATCAATTGTCGGAACAGAATCACCGTCATCATCCGGGTCAAGAGCATCAATCAAACCGTCGTTGTCTGTATCTGTAGGATTTAAGATATCTCCGACTTCTGTTAAGTCGTCGATTGAATCTCCGTCGGAATCTATGGCTAACTGATTAGTACCGATTGTTGTTTCATCAGGGTCAAATATACCGTCACCGTCTCGGTCAATATCAGGGTTACAACAGGTAGGAACCGGATAAACAGGAAAAACCGATAAACCGTTTACAAAATAATCCTGATAAGTCGTAACATCAGCAGGTGAGACTACACAATCACCGTTCATGTCGGCAGAATAAAGAATGTCAGGAGCAGCTCCGGTACCTTCAATATACCTTGTCAAATATGTCATATCGGCAACAGATAGTGCTAAGCCATCATTGTCAATGTCGCCTGCTGTAAAGCATGCAGAAGTAGAAGGTATCACATTTGTTTTTTGGTTTTGGTAAAGTTAGACCATTGGTTCTCAGCATCTTTTCCTCGTACTTTATAATAGTAACTACCGACCGGTTTATCGGTAAAAGTATAAAATGTATCAGCAATTGTAGATGATACAATAGTAGTAGTAGCAAATGATACGACAGGATAAAAATCATCAACACGGAAACCTTCTTCCACAACCCAGCCGTCTGTTTTATAAGCTAATCTGATAAATATATTTTGCCCGGAGTAAGAACTAATGTCGAAGTAGGCAGTAACCCAGTTTCCGCCTGTTGACCCGGTAATACCGTTACCGCTGTTTTGTCCGTTTGGATTTGAGGTAGTTGTAATTGTACCTGCTATTGATGTAAAGTTTGTTCCATCAGTAGATACTTCTACATAAGCATAATCCCAATTAGCTTCAATATCGTATTTTGCTTGAAAACTTATACTATCTGTCGGTGGAACAAGATACGGTTCTGTAGTAGTCATAGTCGTATATAGATTGTTGGCAGAATCAGAATAAAATGATGATGGAGAACTGACAAATTGAGAACTTGAAATCAGAAAACCCGAGTTGTTCCAATTATCAAAATTATTACCATTATCAAAATCTGCCGAGAACCCTTGCAATTCAACTAATTCATATTCAACAGCCGGATTAACTGTATCAATTAGAGACCAGTTGACATTATAACTAACAGAATCAACAATATTGTCTACAAACATTGTCGGAGTTTTAGGTGGAACTCGTTGATATATATCACTTGCAACTTTTGCAAGAAACAAATTAGGAGCAAGATTTTCGGCAACTAAAGTTGGGATATTAATTGGGTCAGGCCAGAATCCGTCAGAGCCGCTGCCTACTTCAATTGTTAATGCAATGTTTTTCCCTTTTGCAGATACGTCACCGTACCCCCAATCGGTTACATCGCCGTTTGTGACATACAAAGTCCATCCGGGACCCGGGGCGTAGCCATTGTAAGCGGCAATAGAATCACCAAGCAGGCTAAAAATATTTTCATCTTCGGTATATAATAAATCATATCCCCATGGCCAAAGAACTAAATCAGAATAAGAATGATAATCTACGGTAATAACAAAATCATGTGCTTCAATAAATGCTTTCATTGCCTGAGGGGCAGGTTCTGAAAAAGGTCCGGTACCTCGGTACGTTTGACTTGAAGTTACCGGTGATGAACCTAAGTCATCATATCCCCATTTATGTCCATAATTTCGGTTTAAATCAACACCAAAAGTACCGTCACCGTTGTCGCGACGGTTTTTTCTCCACAAGCCACCCCCGGTAGGTTCGATAACTTCATTATGAAAATATCCGTCAGGGTTTACAACAAGTACAAACCAAAGCTGACGGTTGTCAACTATGTCTGTTACTTCGGGGTCTGTTCCGTAATTATCAGTTAAGTGGTTCATAAAATAAAGCAAAACTTCAGGAGTAATAACTTCCCGAGCATGAATCGCTGCATGATATAAAACTTCAGGTTCATTTTCAGTTATATTCGGGTTATCGGAAATCTGAATTGCCCAAATATCTCTGCCTTCGATTGTTTGACCGAGAGAAATTTTATTTGAAACTATCGAGGGATGATCAGCTATTATCGTATCAACAGCGGCATTTATTTCCGATAAAGTCTTAAATCCGCCCATACCCTGTATGTCGGCACCTCTTTTAAATATGCGTGATTGATAATGAGCAACAACATCGTCGTAGACAATTTCAGTTCTAAAACCGTATTGTTGAATTTCTTTTAATTCGGTCGAATCGGTATAAATTCCGATATAATCGGAACCTCGTTCGACAATATCCAAAGACATTGAGAATAGTGTTTCAAGCATTGTTTTGTCGTCAATAAACACTTTGACTTGTTTCATGTCTCTTGCTTGAATTGTAATGGCGGTTACAATGAGGAGGAGAGTAATAAGTCCGATTGATGCTTTAAATTTCATAGATTCTCCGTGTGTAGTTTATGTAGGTTCTTTGCATAAATGTATGAAATTTTCTGATTATTGCAAGAAATAAAAAAACCGCCATTTTGATAAAAGGCGGTTTTAGCTTTGTTTTTATTTATAGATTGTAAAAGGTATATATTATGCTGACGGTCGAGAATGTATCGATGCTGCCGCAGATTCATCAAGAGCCATAAGTTTTTTCTCGGCACGTTTTCGGTCATCAATATCTAAAATAGTTTTTCTGATACGAATAGATTTTGGAGTAACTTCTACCAGTTCATCATCACGAATCCATTCCATCGCCTGCTCAAGTGTCATCTTACGGGGAACATCAAGTTTGACACCCATATCTTTGTTGGAGGCACGATGGTTGGTTAATTGCTTTTTCTTAGTCGGGTTGCAGGTCATATCCATATTGCGGGAATTTTCGCCGACAATCTGACCGGTATAAATTCTTTCGGTAGGTTCAATAAAACTGACCGAACGTTCCTGTAGCCCTTCAAGTGCATAAGCTGTAGCCGGACCGGTTTCTATCGAGATAACCGAACCTTTGGTTCTTGATATAATTTCACCACGCCAGGCACCATATCCATTAAAACGGGATGCCATAATACCAAGTCCGCGGGTGTCTGTTAAAAATTCAGATCGGTAGCCTATCAGTCCGCGGGTAGGGATTTCGAATTCTATACGGATAACATTTGTACCGGCATTTTCAACCGAGGTTAACTCACCTTTTCGTTTGGCAAGTTTCTCAATTATAATACCTTGATATTCTTCAGGGACATCTATAATAAGTTGTTCCATAGGTTCCAAAACATTATCGTTTTCATCATGTTGAATAATGACTTCAGGGCGGGAGATACAAAATTCAAGACCTTCACGACGCATTTCTTCAATTAAAATAGCAAGATGTAACTCACCGCGACCCGAAACTTTGACACCGTCAGCCCGACCGATATCTTCCATACGTAGAGCAACATTCACACGAAGTTCTTTTTCAAGACGGTCTTTTAATTGACGAAGCATAATAGCAGTACCGTCTTGACCCGAAAACGGTCCGTTGTTGACTAAGAAAAACATAGAAAGAGTAGGTTCTTCGATTTCAAGCGGTTTTAAAGCTTCTTTAGTATCTTCGTTTACAGAAAAAGTATCACCGATACCAATTTCCGGCGGTCCTGCTATCCATACAATATCACCGGCGGTGACTTCATCTGTTTCAACTCTTGTCAATCCACGAGAAATCCACATGTGGACACCCTTTACCTTTGCTGTAGAGTCTAAAGTCCAGCCTTTTTCAGGGTCAGCAGAGTCAATCAAACTTGTTGTCATGCGAGTAAAAATATCACCTTTTTTAAGTTTACCTCGAAGTACCCGACCGCATCCTATTTGACCGATATAATCATTCCAGTCGAGAGAACTGACCTGCATTAAGAAATCACCTTCTTGATCAACATCAGGTGCGGGTACTTCATCGATAATTGTTTTAAAGATAGCCCCCATTCCTTTATGCTCTTCTTTTTCTAAGTCATTGACAAACCAACCGTCAAGGCCTGAACCGTACAGTACCGGGAAGTGTGCCTGTTCATCTGTGGCACCTAATTCTATAAATAGGTCAAAAGTTTTATTTAAAGCGTAATCAGGACGGGCATTGTGGCGGTCGACTTTGTTTACAATGACAATAGGGCGGAGTCCAAGTTTTAAAGCACGCATGAGTACATAACGGGTTTGGGGCATAGGACCTTCGTTGGCATCGACAAGCAGAAGGACAGAATCGACCATTGAGAGTACCCGTTCGACTTCACCTGAGAAATCAGCATGCCCGGGAGTGTCGATAATATTTATAAGATGGTCGTTCCATGAAACAGTACAATGTTTAGAGCGGATAGTGATTCCTCGTTCGCGTTCCAGTACATTGTTGTCCATCAGTCTTTCAGCGACTTCCTGATTATCGCGGAATGTCTGAGTCGCTTGAAATATCGAATCAATGAGAGTTGTTTTGCCGTGGTCGATATGAGCAACAATAGCAAGATTTCGGATTTTGGAAATATCAATCATAACTGAAAAAAACCTTTCGAACGCAGAACTGACTGCGAGTGATAAAATTCTAATAAATCTACGATTATAATATAACTATATTTTATATATAATAATCGGCAGAAAAAACCCGAACAGTAATTGTACTATTCGGGTTGTTTTAAAGTCCGACAATTATAGGCAATTTTTTAAATTTGTCAATGTTTATTTTTACGGGGGGAGAAAGGTGGTTTTTATCCCTATATAACTGCAAAAGTCTTTTTTCGTACTAAGTCTTTAGTACTCTAAAGCAAAAGAAATAAAACGGAGCTGAAAATAAAATCTAAGTAGAGAGGTTTTCGTATTGAATTTTGTTAAATACTCGATTCAACCTATGCCTCGGTTTCAGAGTGCAGGGCGATACGGTTGCCTTCGGAATCCAAGACAATTGCACGAAAACCGTGGGGACCGATAGAGTGAATGTCCTCAAGTACTTTACCTAAGAATTTATGTACCTGTTTGACAGCATCTTTAATCCGACCGTTTACATTCATATAAATCAGAATTCCTTTATCGGAACCAATTTCTTCAGGACGAACAACCAAACAACCGCCGTTGCCGTCTTTGTGGTCTAAAATAGAAAATTCAACATCGCCGTATTTATCTTTATGAACTTTAATATCCAAAACAGCTGCATAGAATTCAGATGCTCTGTCTAAACTTAGTACCGGAATATCAAACCATACTGCTCTGTTTATTTTTGCATTCATTGTACCCATCATAGTTTCCTTATTTTTTGAAATTATGCAAGGTATACGTAAGCTATAAAGGAAAAATTAAGATTATTATATATATCAATCAAATCTTGGATTGACGATATTGTTGTATATAGATCCGAAGGAATATGTAATCCCGACATTCATCCAATAATTGTATGTAGTAGCTAATTCTCTACTACGTAATAGAACATCTTGATCAATAACACCTGCACTGGGGAGTGATAACTGATTTCTGACACGAGAGATATTTCCTCTGATATTAAATGATAACCCTTCAGTCAGTCTTAGCGATAGTGAGGAATTCAGTCTTAGGTAATTCTTAGAGAAATCATGCAGGTAATTGTTTCCATATAGAGAGGTATTTATAGTTCCCCATGGTTGCACAAGAGAAAGATTAATACTTAAAGATTGAGAATAGAGCCATTCACTATTTTTTAAGTAAATTGTCTGTTCAGTATAATCTACATGTTTGGCACCCAAGTAATACTGTATAGTCCATTGTCTTCGGCTTGACTCTTTGTACGGATATATATTGTATTCTAAACCGGCTCCACTCCAAACAGCAAGGTCGATATTACTGTATGTTGAAGTATTTAGGTTATAAGAGAATGCATAAGACCAATGATTGTTGATAGCAAAAACAAGATCACCGTTAGACCCCCTGCTTCTAGTGATGCTCAATGTTTTAGTGCCGCTGTAATCAAATTTATTTTCATTATAACTAAAATATGCGGAGATATTAAATTTTGATTCTTCAGTTACTCTTCCGGCACTAACTCTGTTCCATAAGTTAATAGATCGGGATGATTTTTGACCGTTCATCCACATATTAAAATCGATATTAAAAACCCATTTATTCCATTTATCTACAAGTTCTTTAACCTCGGTCGGTTTAGTATAACTAATAGAAATATCATCTGAGAGATCAGTTCTGGAGACAAACCTCATAAGCCCTAATTTAAAAACTTTCGATAATTTTTGTCGAACCATATCATCGGTATCAGAGTCTAGAGTAGCTGTTTTCAAAGTATCGACCATTTGGTCAAAGCCGTTTACTCCGATAAATTCAACGGTATATTCTTTACCTCTTCCACCTGTATATTGTGTGGAAACTAAGATATGGACATCGGCTAGTTTTCTATCTCGTACTAGTTCAGCAAATGTGATGTCTCGTCTGATAAAATCATAATCACAATCTGAGCAATCGATATAAATGTTTAGTGATGCCGATTTTGTTTCAGTTTCATTTGAATGGACAAAACTTGCAGATAAGAAAAGAAGTAAAAGACAGTACGATATAGCTTTAATAGACAGTGTTTTTTTCATTGTTACTTATTTCCCTGAATAAATATTCTTACATTATGTATTAATACTCGGGAATGTGTATAATGTTTCAAAAAACTTATAGAAAGGAAAAAGCACAAAAGTGTTTGCTATATAAAGACAATGTGAAAAAAAAGTCAAAACCTGAACAGTTTCGACTTTTAGAATTCAAATTATATGAAGTGAAAAAGTTGCTACTTGATTGTTTTTGCTATTTTTAAGACAGCAGAGTTCCAGTTTAGATTTTCTTTTTTTGATGATTCTAAGCTAAGAGATATAGACGGTTTACCTTTTTCATTTACACCTATTCCAAGCGAGACGCCTTTCTTAACCAGTTCTAAATCATTTGTCATGCTAAGTATCTTTTCTTTTCTGGAATATTCTATTGCTTCAATTAGTATCTTTTCATCGGTAATACACAGAACATCCGGTTTTTCAGAAGGGAGATTATCACTAACTGTAACAGTTCCTAATTTTCTACTTCCGATTTGCCATCCGACTACTTTCTGAAGAGCATCAGCTAAAGCAGTAGAGCCTATTACATGTATTGTCATATCTCCATTGCCCGACATCAAAGTCTGTTCAAAAGGCATTAGTTTTATGATCAAAGCAGAAACAATTTCCGGCGGCGGTTCAGATGCTTTGACTGTATATGTAGAAACAATCAGAAGTAATCCTACCAAAAAAAATGTTATACTGGATTTTAAATACTTCATAATATCCATCCCTTATTTTTTGAGAATCAACCCAAAACTAAATTGCCCGTTTTTTTCAAGTTGAGGACCGTCAAGGTTTTGATAGTACGGTTTCGAATACTGCAAAGTAATCAGTGAACCGTTGAGAGAGCCTAATCCAAGAGAAAGATTAACTCCTGCTCCCATCGATAGAGTAGTACCGCCTCTTAATTTTGGATCTGCTGTAGGTGCCATCATCGGGTTGAGTTCAGGATCGGCTCCGACAATGTCACCAATTATTATACCGTCAGTAAGAACAAAAGCAGTAACAGTACTATTAACAATTTGAGAATACCAAGTGCTGACACTATATTGATTACCTAAATGATAATCATTGGAATTGTTATATAATCTTAAGACAGAGCTCACATTCATTCCATAAGAAGCATTATCATTTAATCTAATATATGTTAAGGCAAGCATCGGGTCTACAGTTCCTGATCCTAATTGCATTGGATAAGGTAGTTTTTGGTTATTGCCCATAGGCGTGTTACCTCGAAGATTTATATCTCCTGTCGGTAGGCTTACTCCTATCGATGCAAAGAACTGTGGATTGTATCCTTCTCCAAGGTTGTAAAGAGCGTTGAGTTTTGTATCTCCTAATTTTTTTGAAGAAGTAGTAAAATTCATATTCATTTGGGTAATGAGATTCATGGATACATCCATATAGTTGACCATAGCCATGAAATTCCATTTTTTAGAATATCCGTACATAGCTCCAAGCATGTGCATATTCATTGTCATTTCAACCGGAGATATCATATAAGAGTTTAGAACATCAGATGTACTTAACGATAAAGTAGCATTTTGAATGTCACTCATATCCATACGATGATATTTATACGTTAGCATCCATTCTCCCTGGATATGAAAATGAGGAACAGTTACTAATCCTGTTCTACTGAGATTTAGACTTAATAGTTCATCAAGAGACATAGAGAAAATATCTTGTTCTTCTTGTGCTTTTAACCCTCCTGAAAATGATACCATAACTATTAGTAATGTAATGAATGACAAATTACGCATTCTACCCGCCTTATAATTTGGAGTTAATGGACTAAATACATCAATAATGTCTTTAATGTATTTGTCGGATTATTACGTATATTAGGTTAGTTTTACATGAATTTATTTAATAACTGATTAGAATTGATACAGAAAGTATGTTTTTGTTATTACTTATTGTTCCACAATGAAACAAAATAGAAGATTTAATGAGTTGTTGTGAATTTTTTTCGTAGCCATCAAAAGCCCCCTTTTAATCTACTCTTGAAAAATACTAATAACTATTTTTTGCTAATTTGAACTGTGCTACCATTTCTTTCATACCGACAGCTTGTCGTGTTAATTCTTCAGCAGCTGTAGATGATTGCTCAGCACCGGTTGCTGTTTGCCTAGTAATAGAAGAAATGTATTCTATATTTTTTGAAATCTGTTCGGCGGCATCGGACTGTTCCTCAGAAGCAGCAGCCATCTCTTGAATCATTTCCATAACTCTTTGAGACATATTAACTATTTCATTCAGACTATTTCCTGCTTTATCCGCCAGATCGCGACCTTTATCAACTTCCTGTATACCGGATTCCATCGAATTTACAGCTTTTTCAGTTTCGACTTGGATACCTTTTATCATATTGGTAATTTCCCCGGTTGCATTACCTGTACGTTCAGCAAGTTTGCGAACTTCATCGGCAACAACAGCAAAACCTCGACCTTGTTCGCCAGCACGTGCTGCTTCAATAGCAGCGTTAAGTGCTAAGAGATTGGTTTGA
Source organism: Candidatus Zixiibacteriota bacterium (assembly GCA_024276275.1). Lineage (GTDB taxonomy): Bacteria > Zixibacteria > MSB-5A5 > GN15 > FEB-12 > QQUK01. The sequence goes on along the minus strand of JAJRXM010000048.1, from coordinate 26,170 downwards.
TCGGCAATATCGTTAATAACGCCGATAATTTCACCTATTTGATCTGCTGATTTGGCTAAACTACTTATAGATGCTGCTGATTCGCTTACAACATCGGATATTTTCTGCATACCGATTACCGTATCAGAAACAAGCTGTCCACCGGTCGAGGCAGTTTCAGAAGCAGATTTAGAGGCTTCTGTTGCTTTACCGGTATTTTCAAAAGATTCAAGAACTATAGCGGTCATTCTATCAATTGCTTTAGAAACTTCGCTAACCTGATCAGTTTGGTCTCTTGTACCTTTAGACATCTGTTCAGAAGATGAAGAAATTTCATTAGCAGCATTTGCTAATTTAATAGCATTATCTTTGATTTGATGTACCATGCTACTTAGGTTTGTAATCATTGTTTTAAATGAATTTCCAAGAACATCTTTATCTGATTTAGGTTCGACAGATTTAGTTAAGTCATTTGCAGCAACCTGTTCGGCTACATCAGATAACTCTTGCATATAATTTATGAGTCTTCGGAATGAGGTCGCCAGCACACCGACTTCATCATTAGATGTAATATCTATTTTACAATTTATGTCACCCATAGAAACTGATTCAGCAATAGTAGCAAGTTGCGAAATAGGCTTAGCCATTTTTGTACCAAAATATAAACCGACTAAAAGAACAATACCGATTAAGATAGCGGAAATAAGTAAGGCTGTGAAAGTCGTTTGGGAAGCTGCTTCTTGTAGAAATGCTTTAGAGAACTCTATATCAACATACCCTATCAGCGTATTTTCGGCGTCATACAATGGGGACCAGGCAAGAACATTGTTTTCTTCATCTGTGAGATTAAATTCTGACCCTTTACTAAGTCTGGCAGCATGACTTCCTTGATCTTTGAGATTTGCTACTAATTTCAAATCTTTATCATAGACCCAAACATTTGTTATTGCAGACTCTTCAGAAGATTCATTCATTTTTAGAAGAGAAAGAGTTTGTTCTAACGATGCCCCATCATCAAAAAACATTGTCTGCATACCAAGTGATAAGTTTTCCGATAAAAGTTTCGCAATGAATCTCGTATCATTTATTAAAATCTTTGTGCCCAGACTAGTTGCTTGATGCGGAGTATAGAACGCAACAAAACAACCCAATATAACTCCGACTGTTACTAAAAGAGCAACAATTTTTGTTTTCATTGATGAGAGTTTCATATATTTCTCCTAATATAATTTCAATAATTTGATTATTTTACTACTTTAGCCACTTTTAGAATAGCCGGGTTCCAATCGAGGCCTTCTTTTGAAGATGCGGTCATGTTTACTATTATTTTCTGTTTTCCGTTATTATCTACACTAACACCCAATGAAATACCTTTTTTTACCAGTTTAGGATCCGTTGTCAGACTGAATATCTTTTCTTTGCGTGTGTATTCGATAACTTCAGAAATGATTTTAGAATCAGTTACACATAAAATATCCGGTCTTTCTTCTGGTAAAGCGTTACTGACTGTAACCTGACTTAATTTACGCTTGGCGATTTGCCAACCAACTGACTTTTTAAGTGCGTCTGCTAATGCCGTAGACCCTACAACATGAATTTTCATATCTTTATCTGAAGACATCAAACTTTTTTCAAAAGTTACTAATTGCATTATTAATGCTGCCGCAACCGTTTCGGCTTGATTATCACCTGCATAACTTGTATTAACAGTTGCTACGAGAAGTAAACCTATTAGAATCATTGTTTTACAAAAACAATATCTATACATCTTAGACTCTCCTTATGTCTAAAAAGTTGTAAAATATAATATAGAGTGACAAGCATAGATTAATATGATGATATCTATAAATCCACTACATACAGTAATTTTCGGGTTTAAAATGGATTACTTTAGAGAGAATGGTTCATTATTATTGTCGGTGAAAAATTGTATAAAAAAAGTATAGAGATTGTAAAAGGTTCTGTCTTGTATTAAAAACAAAGATAGGGGAATAAATTTTCTGAAGTCTATGTGAAGTATGACCGTGTAAAATCTATTATTATTTATAGAAATATATCAGGAAAATATTTCCGCATTACGATCAAGTTCGGTTCTTATAGCAGCAGCTATAGCTGTTTTTGTAATCGGTTTTTTCACAAAAGCTCCGACTCCTAATTTTTGAGCTTCTAAAACTCTATCTGATTCTGAGAATCCTGAGACAATTATAGCTTTTTGTTGTGAATTAATTTTGAGTATTTGCTTGTAAGTTTCGGCACCGTCTATCCCCGGTGGCATAATCATATCAAGGATTATGAGGTCTTGAGGGTTATTATGAAGAAATTCGACTGCTTTTTTCCCGCTATTGATAGAGCAAACCTCGTAGCCGAGTTTCTTTAAAAGTTTAGTTGACACTTCACGTTGTACATCGTCATCATCAACGACTAATATTTTTTCTGTGCCTCCTCTTAACAGAGTTGACTTTATTTCCTCTACATCATCTCTTGTAACAGGGAAATAGAGGTAAAATGATGTACCTTTTCCTACTTTACTACTCAGGTCAAGATATCCGTTATGATCTTTAATAACAGCATCGACAACACTTAAACCGAGACCGGAACCTGATTTTTTATCAGCCTTTTTTGTAGAGAAAAAAGGATCCAAAATATTTTGTATTATATCATCCGGAATACCGCAACCGCTATCTGTGACAGTTAGTTTAACATATTCTCCTTTAGGAACCAGACCAAAAGCAATCGAAGTATCATCAACGTAATAGTTTTCAGTTTTTATATGTAAGGTTCCATTGTTTTGCATAGCATCCTGGCCGTTGACTAATAGGTTTGTAATCATTCTATGAATTTGAGAGGGTCCTCCTTTGATTTTCATAATATCTTCACAGAGATTAGTCTCACATTTTACTGTATCAGTACGAGAGTCCATTTCTTTTATGGTATGTAAAACAATAGTATTCAGGTTTATAACTTCCTGATTGTAGTGTCCTCTTCTACCCATAGTGAGAAGGTCCTGGTTGATGTCAGCGATTTTTTTGGCAGCTTCTTCAATAGTTTTAAGATAGGTTTGTGTTATATGGTCATGAGGAAGGTCTTCTCGTATAAATTCGGGGTATGCCATTATAGGTGCCAAGAGATTATTAAAATCATGTGCAACCTGTCCCGCTATAGTTCCCGCTAATTCAAGACGAGCAGCTCTTGATTCTAACTGTTGTAATCGTTTTGTTTCTGTAATATCATTTTTAACAGCAACGTAATTAATAATTTTATTTTTAGAATCAAAAACCGGAGAGATAACAACATTTTCAATATATAAAGTACCGTCTTTTTTCTTATTGGTTAATTCTCCGTGCCATTGGTTGCCGTTTGAGAGAGTTTCCCACATATTTTTATAAAACTCTTCATCGTGATGGTCACTTTTTAAGAATCTTGGGTTTTTCCCGATAGCATCTTTGATTGTATATCCTGTAGTTTTTTCAAAAGCAGGATTGATATATTGGATATTTCTCTCGGCATCGGTAATCATGATAGTTTCATCAGCATGTTCAATAGCTCTTGAAAGTCTTGTATTGGCTTCTTCAGCTTTTTTACGATCAGTTACATCACGACCGTTTACCACAATACCTTTAATAATATTTTCACTATCGTAGTATGGAGTAAAAGTAACTTCCATATATTTTTTTCCCGCAATCGGGAATTCAGCCCATTTTTGAAAACGGATTTCCTCCCCTTGCATACATTTTATTCCACGCGGATAGATTACATCTTTAAAAACTTTTTTCCCAAAGATATCAGAAACAGTAAGTCCAATTAAATCGTTTGGAGTCATCCCAAATGATTCTGCATATTTTTTATTTGCAGCAAGGTAAACGAAATTGTTATCTAAGAGGGCAAGCATATCGTTGGAACTTGATACAATGCATTCATATCTTCGGAGTTCTTCCTCTGCTTGTTTGTGTGTAGTTATATCAATAATGTATCCTAAGAAATGAGTAATAACACCTTCCTCATTTCTAATAATCGTTGTGTAATCTGCTATCCAAATTGTTTTACCGTCTTTTCTGGTAATCTGATACGGCTTATGTTCAAATCTGTTTATGTCATTTTGGCCGCTACAATTTGCTTCCTCGGCGATTCTTTCAACTTCTTTTGAGTTGACAATGTTTTTGTAGTTAACTTCACCTTTTAACAGTTCATCAACGGAATAACCTAATACTTTTTTCACATTTGGACTTACATATTCTACCGGCCAATCGGGATGATTTTTCCATTTAATAATTACTACAGCACCTTCGGTGAACATATTCCGTTCTTGTCTAATTGTATTATTACTTTTTTCTAGAGCTATTTCTGCTTGTTTTCGTTCTGTGATATCTCTAATTGTTCCAAGTACGAATTTTTCATCACCTATTGAAATTACATTTCCAATAATTTCTGTCATGTATTCGGTTTTATCTTTTCTTTGCAGATTTACTTCTACAGGAAGACCTTCTAATGATTCTTTGCTTTTATCAAAGCTTGAATGATCTTGATTTTTTGATTTCATATCAAAAACAGTTAAGTTTAGCAGTTCTTCTTTAGAGTATCCTGACATTTTGCAAAAAGCCGGATTTACAAACACATATTTACCGTCTAGAGTTGCTAAACCTATACCTTCTGTCGTTTGATTTATTAAAGTTTTAAATTTTTCTTCGCTCTCCCTGAGAGCTTTTTCAGCTTGTTTGCGTTCCGTGATATCCTCTACTATACAAATTGAACGAACGAAATTCTTTTGTTTATCTGTAATAGAAGATGAATTTATGCTTACATCTATGATTCTGCCGTCTTTCCGAACCATTTTAAATTCGTTATTATGCAAGGCTTTAGTTGTTACTAATTCTTCAAATGCTTTGTTAGCTACAGCATGATAATTACTATGAATAATCATACCTATATGTTGACCGATAACCTCTTCTCTTTTATATCCCAGAACTTCCTCGATTCTGTTATTACAATCTACTAAAATTCCATTTTGGTCTACAGATGTAATTAAGTTGGCAGCAGTTTCAAAAACTAATCGATATTTTTCCTCGCTCTCTTGTAAAGCTCCTTTTACTTTTGCAACTTCTTTTTCTTTATCAGGAATCCATCTTTTGAGTAAGAGTATAATAACAACGATTGCTGCAATCAAATTGATGAGTTTTGGAATTACAACTAACTCAGGTTTCTCAAGGAATAAACTTATCTGTTTCTGGATAATCCCGGAAAGAGATGTATACCAAGCTCCGAAGTAGATACTTTCAAATAATGTTCTGAATGCATCAATAGATAGAATGATGATAAGAGTCAAGAATAGGCGTTTCGTTTTGTTGTCCCACATTTTTTTGATATAAAAATAAAGTATAAAAGACCAAAGGGCTATTAGTACCCAATAAGTAACTAAAGTTAGTACATTAAAGATATTAGCCATATAAACATATTCCTAATTAACTTGTATAAATTTGAAGACATAACTGTTTATTTGAAGAAATAAATACCATACATTATTTATATAAAAATTCTTAAAAGAATAATTTATCTATAAATAGCATAGTCGGCAAAATTCATCATAATCTTACGATTAAATATAGCAAGATGTTCGTAAAGTGAGGTAATCTAGTAAGTTATTATTTTAAACGGACGATTTGTTCTCATGTTTTTTCGGTTTACATCATGCAACAATATCATGCTTACGTTTTTATAATTGAGAGTTGTAAATTTTATAAAACTACTTCCTGAGGATGAAATTTCTTGCATAATATATTGAATAGGTCTATATTTAAAATAACTTTAACGAAAAAATTATATGTATGAATCAACCTAACAGCGACATTACTCAACTACTTCAGAAAATTGCAAATGGGAATAAATCGGTTGTGGATCAATTGATTCCTGTTGTGTATGAAAACCTGCGTGAGATGGCAGGTGCACAAATGTATAAAGAGCGTTCCGGGCATACCTTGTCTCCGACTTCATTAGTTCATGAGGCGTATATGAAACTTGTTAATCAAAAAAATTCCAGTTGGCAAAATCGGGCACATTTTTTTGCCTTAGCTTCAATTGCGATGCGTCGAATTCTTATTAACCATGCCAATAAAAAGCTAGCTCAAAAAAGAGGCGGTGATAGTCCGGTAGTTACTTTTAATGAGGAATTTATGGGACAAGAAAGTAATGCCGAGGAAATTATTCTTCTTGACAGAGCATTAGAAAAATTAAAAAGTATGAATGAACGACAAAGTAAGGTTGTAGAGTTTAAATTTTTTGGTGGGTTAGAATTTAATGAGATTGCCGAAGTACTCAAAGTTTCGTTACCTACTATTCGGAGAGACTGGCGTTTGGCCCGTGCATGGCTGATAAGAGAACTAAAAGACGAGTAATTGAAATGGATACAAAACGTTGGGAAAAAATACAGGCTGTCTTTGAGAAAGTAGTTGATACCGATTTACTGCAAAGAGAAATGCTATTAGATAAGTTTTGCGGTAATGACCGAGAATTAAAAAAGGAGATATTATCTCTTTTAGAGGCAGATGCGGATAATCTATCTATTCTTGAGAAACCGGTAAGTGAACTGATTGATTTTGAAGAACAGATTACTTCAGTCGGGAAAAAAATCGGTCAATATCATATTATAAGTCAAATAGGGTATGGGGGGATGGGTGAAGTATATCTCGCCGAGAGGGATGATAAACAGTTCAGACAAAATGTTGCTCTTAAAATTATTAAAAAGGGGATGGACTCGGCTGAAACTGTTCGCCGTTTTCAAACAGAACGTCAGATACTGGCAAAACTTGTACATCCGAATATCGCCGGCCTTTACGATGGTGGGATTACTGATGAGGGACTACCATATTTTACAATGGAATATGTCAAGGGTGTGCCGATTAACGAGTACTGCGATAAACAACAACTTTCAATACAGAAACGGATAGAATTATTTCTACAAGTATTGGATGCGGTTCAATATGCCCATAAAAACTTTATTGTGCATCGAGATTTAAAACCGGGTAATATTATTGTGACTAAAGAAGGTAAATTAAAATTACTCGATTTTGGTATCGCTAAACTTCTATCTGAAAATGAAATTGAATTAGAAAACTCTAATTCCGAAATGACTCAAACAGGTTTTCGAATTATGACTCCCGGATATGCATCTCCTGAACAAGTAAGAGGTGAAGCAATTATTACATCATCGGATGTTTATTCATTAGGGGTTCTTTTGTATCAATTATTAACCGGGCAATCACCTTATGATGTCTCCGGTAAGACACCCGGAGAGTATGAACAAATAATTTGTCATACCGATCCCCAAAAACCTTCTACGTCAATATCTAAAAATATAGGTAAAGCTTCTTCCGGTTCAATTTCTACACAAAGAGGAACTATACCTAATAAATTAAAAAAGCTTCTTCGGGGTGACTTAGATAATATTTGTTTAAAAGCATTAGAAAAAGAACCAAGTCGTCGTTACAACTCGGCAGAACAATTTGCTGATGATATGAACAGATATCTGCATGGACATCCGGTGATTGCACGTCCGGCGACTCTTTCTTATAGAACAGGCAAATTTATAAACAGGCACAAAGCGGTTGTCTTTGTATCTACCGTAGTAGTCTTTCTTATAATAGGACTTATTAGTTTTTATACAATGAAATTGGCAAACGAAAGAGATATTGCTCAGCTAGAAGCAAAAAAAGCTAAACAAATCAGTTCTTATATAACTTCAATTTTTGAAATAGCGAACCCTTCTGAATCAAAAGGGCAAACAATTACAGCACGGGAGCTTTTAGATGAAGGTGCCGGGAGGATTGAAGAGGACTTAAAAGATCAACCGCTTGTTAAAGCTGAAATGATGGGGGTTATCAGTAATGTATATTACAGCTTAGGACTGATGGAACAGGCGAAAGAGTTAACTCAAGAATCCCTTGATTTATATCTGGAACAATCAAAGCAAGATAAAGTTAAAATAGCCTACAGTTATCATACTCTTGGAGATATTAATTACGACCTAGGAGACTAGCAAACTGCGGACTCATTGTACCAAAAGGCTTTAGCTCTGAAAGAATCGGTATTATCAGATACAGATACTCTTATCGCTATTGAATATATCAGTCTTGCTACGGTAGCCCGATTAAATGGAGAATTTCTTCGGTCTGAATCTCTTTATGAAAACGCTTTACGTATACAAACAATTTCACTTACAAAACCTCATGCAGATATTGCATATACGATGAACAATCTCGGGCGGCTTTATCAAAGTAAATCTCAGTTTGAAAAAGCGGAGAAGATGCTCAAAGAGTCGCTTGCAATGAGACAGGAGTTGTTTGGAGATTATAATTTTGAAGTTATTGCAAGCACCGGCAGTTTGGGGTCACTTTATGCGATTACTGACAAATTAGAAGAGTCTCAGGCTCTTTACAAAAAAGCTCTCAAAAGTATACAGCATATGGTGGGGGAGGACCATCATTATGTTGGCGGTCTTATGCAGTCTCTGGCTGCTGTAGAGCTTGGTTTACGGAATTATGATGTTGCTGAAAAACTAAGTAGAAAAAGTTATGATAATTTATCAAAACTTCTTCCGAAAGATCACGTTCAGGTTGCAATGCCTTTAATAGGAATAGGTAGAGTATTGCTAGAAACCGATAGACCTGAAGAAGCATTAAAATTTATCAAAGAGGCGTATCGAGTTCGGAAACTGTCACTATCTGAAGGAAACTGGCGTTTTGGTACAACTTTTACATTTCTCGGTAGAGCTTATTTTAAAATTGGGAATATGAATGAAGCAGAAAAATATCTTTTACAATCATTTACTATATTATCAAATCAGTTCTGAAATGAAAGTTATAGAACTCAGATAACAATTCAATACTTAAAAGACTTATATATTGCCCTTGACCAACCTGAAAATATTAATAAATTTCAAAATCTGCTAAAAAAATCATAAAAAAATTTACATCAAAAGCGGCTCAATCTCTCGAACATGTTGTGGTGTATTAGTTTAGTTATTGTATCGCTATTTTATTGATTGTAATAAACATTTATCAATTTAGCCTTCTTTTCCTGCGTTAGTATTGAACCGATTAACGTAAATTTAAAGGAGTTAAGTCATGATGTTTCAACAATCACTATTTGCCCCATAAAATTTGAATTTCACTCAAATTTTAAGCTATTCACTCAAATCAATTAAAAATTAACGGAGAAATTATGTTCACAAAAAATGCAAACAACATATTCAGATATATCCCGACACTATTATTGTCAATAATAGTTAGTGGTCTTCTGATATTATCAGGATGTTCCGGTGAAGACAACACTACCGGTCCAAGTCTTGATACAACCCCACCGGTTGTTTCCACAGTTACACCTAATGAATCAGCAACATCTGTTTCAGTAAACGCTTCAATTGTGATAACTTTTTCAGAAGATATCGATCCTACAACTGTTACATCGACATCAATTACGGTAAACGGTGTAAGCGGATCAGTTTCAGTCAGTGGAAAGGTCGTAACATTTGTTCCGGCAACATCATTGGCAGCGAGTACACAATTTACGGTTACTGTCGCAAGTTCTGTAAAAGATATGGCCGGTAACTCATTGGGTGCTAACTATACATTTAATTTTACAACAGCAGCAATTCCTGTTGCTGTTGCGGGTAGTAATCAATTAGTGTCTTATGGTGAAACAGTTACTCTAAACGCTTCACAAAGTTCAGACCCAGACGGAGGTAGTTTAACATATAATTGGACACAACTAAACGGTGTATCGGTCGGTTCATTAAGTGGTGTCTCTCCACAATTTACTGCCCCAAACAGCTTAGTAACATTAAGTTTTGAACTTGTAGTAACAAATGGTACGAGTTCCTCAGTGCCTGATACAATTCACATATCAATATTTGAAGACGCTCAGAATGCAATTTTTGTCAGTAAAACAGGTGATGACAATAATGACGGGACAAAAGAGTTCCCGATGGCATCTATTCAGGCCGCAATAAATAAGTCAAATTCTGAAGGGTTTGGCGTTGATATTTATATTTCTGAGGGTGTTTATACAGAATCAATAACCCTATTTGAAAATATCTCATTGTATGGCGGGTTTAATTCTTCAACTTGGGTTCGTGATTTTAATGTATACGAATCTAAAATTATGGGCGGTACTTATGCTGTTCGTGGTGTAAATGCAAATTCATTGACTATTGACGGTATGACGATTGAAAGTGCAGACTCTGAATTGAATTCAGGTTCATCAGTTGCTATTTCATTAGTTTCTTCACAAGGGTTAATAATTACTAATAATAAAATCACAGCCGGTTCCGGTTATTTTGGGATAAATGGTGTTTCATATTCTCGACCTAGTAAAAATAATAACGGTAAAAAAGGTACCGATGCATATTTTAATGCTATTAGTTGCGACGGTCGAGGCGGAGGAGCAGGGGGAACTTCAAGTATAAGCAGAGCAGGCGGTAAAGGTGGTCGTTCCGGTGGTGCTGGCGGTGGCGGCAATGGTTCCGGTGGTGCCGGGGCAGCCGGAGGCGGCGGTAAAGCAGGAGCTTTTGGAAAGACAGGTAAAGTAGGAGGAGCCGGTGGAGCGGGTGGTGAAGGTGCCAATGGTGCCGGAGGTTTAGATTTTGGTTCAGTGAGTAACGGCATTTACATAGCATCCCATGGTAAGAACGGTAAACGAGGTGCACACGGCGGCGGCGGCGGCGGTGGCGGCGGCGGTGGTGCCGGAATTGCCTGTTGTGCAAGCGGCGGTGGTGGTGGTGCCGGTGGTACTGGTGGAAGTGCCGGAACAAGAGGTCTTGGCGGTGGTGCTTCAATCGGTATCTTACTTAGTGCAAATGTCTCAGCGACTATTGAAAATAATTTAATCACAACATCAAACGGCGGTGACGGCGGTAACGGTGGTATCGGTGCTGAAGGCGGTTCCGGAGGTTCAGGTGGGGCCGGTGGTAAAGGTAGTTTAAACGGTGCATCCGGCGGTAAAGGCGGAGTAGGCGGTAAAGGCGGCTGGGGTGGTCACGGCGGTGGTGGCGGCGGCGGTTCATCTATCGGGATTGTAGAAATCAACAGTACTTCGGTTCGCACAAATAATAACTTTATTCTTGGAACTGCTGGTCTTGCCGGAGCAGGCGGTCAAGGCGGTACTCGTAATGACCCTCATGGAAAAGCTGGTGTAGACGGTGAAAAAGCTGAATTCAAAAAGATAACTATATAAATAAATGAAATTGAAACTGCCGGTTTTATATCCGGCAGTTTCATGGAGATAGATTATGTTAAAAAGAAAATATATATTCCAAACAGTAAGTGTCATACTTTTGATGCTTTATACAATAGGATGCTCAGAAGACCCTGTTTCACCTAATAACAATAACTCTAAAGAAGAATTTAATAATGTTATACAGGATGCAGGAGATTTTGTTAATCCGGTTCCTGCTAATGATACTCTTGCTGATACTTCTTTTACCGATATTATCGGTACTGAAACTTTCTTCTGTAACACGAAAACAATATCGGTAACTGAAGCTCCCGGAGAGTTTCCACTTTTTGATCCGAATGCCGATATTATTTACCCCGGGAATCTGCTTCAGGGAGCATCACTTGAAAATGCTACACCTGACCCAATTCCTGTAAAAAGAGCAGGTGGAACAATTGTAATGACTCTATTGAATCGTTCTGATTCTGTTTCTAGATTTATTCCTGAAGTAACTCTTTCAGCAGTAATACAAGCTCAAAACGATATTCTATCTACTGCTAATGATACTCTTCCAGCGAGATTTACTTTTACTATGGAAGAAGTAAATACTCAAGAAGAACTTGCATTGTCTTTGGATATTCAAGCAGAGTATATAGGAGTAAAAGTTGGTGCTTCAATGGATTTTTCATCTGATAAAACTTACAATAGATTTTTGGTAAAACTTAATCAATCATATTTTACAATGGCGTATCAATTACCTACATCATATGACGAGATCTTTGCACCTACGGTTACTCCCAATGACTTAACTCCTTATATCGGCGTGGGTAACCCGGGTGCATTTATTTCATCGGTGACATACGGACGTATCTTTTATCTCTTGATAGAATCGACATCATCGAAACAAGAAATAAGAGCATCGCTTGATGCATCTTTTAATGCAGCGGTATCATCGGGTTCTTTAGCAGCCGATGCAAAGTACATACAAGAATTAAGTTCAGTAAGAGTGAAAGCATATGCGATGGGTGGGGAATCGGCTGATGCTATTTCAGCAATAACAACTGATTTCGAATCATTGAAAACATTTTTAGCTAGAGGCGGTTCAATCAATACAGGTGTTCCGATTTCGTATGTTGTAAGGTCGCTCTCAAATCCGTCAAAAATTGTAAATGTTAAACTAAATACTGAATATGATGTGTCAGAATGTATTTCTGTTCAGGAATCTTTTCAGAACCCTATTTTCTGGTTTAGAACCGATAACAACTTTTTCTACGAGACAGGTGGAACATCAAATAGGATAACAAAACTTATAAATGCATTTGGTAACTCTAACCTTGATGCTATCCCGCCAAATATGCCATATGGCTGTGAACTTTTAAACGGTGCTATCAACGGCGGCACTTTACCCGTGATGCGTTTTCGGTCCGGAGTAGCTAATGTTGACGGGATGTTTCAATATCCAGGGTTAAGTTTTGTAAACACTGATTATACTATTTTTGCGGTTGTGAAACTTGAGAATATATCAATTAGTTATCCCGAAATGTTCATGTTTGGTTCATCAAACTTGCTTTATCAGAACCTATCAATCGGATTTCGTGATAATACTCGTTTGACCCTGTCGCATCAGTTGTATAAACTTGATGCTAACACAACAACAGATTTTTCCAAGTTTAATGTCTTTTCCTTTGTGTTTAGTCAAACCGACGGCATGTCAATTTATGTAAATGGTGAGCAGGTAGCATCCGGTTTAGATAATAATAAAAATATGCCGATAACCTCGTATCTCGGAGCAAGAATAGGATCTCAAAACGGTAACGCTTTGCAAATTGCCGAAATTCGTTCGTATGGAATTACAGTAAACAATGAACAAAGAAAATATGTCGTTGACCAACTTCTAACAAAATATGCACTATAATTTCTAAGTAATATAACTTCATGCTTTAATACCAAAGCCCTTTTGATAGAGATATTGAGAGGGCTTTTAAATGTATAAAATAGAAATATTCTATCGGGAAAATATACTTATTAAACTACTTCGTGTTGAATGTAACGGGCTGTAGTCAAATGCCTAGAGAGCAATGATTTGCAAGGATTGAATCTATTTTTGAGTTTAGGGAAAGTGGTTTTAGTACGGTATAAATCACTTTCTCTTGTAGATAGAATCTGCAAGAACTTCCCAGGATATGAATATAGATCTATTAATAGAAGAGAATCAATACCAACTGTTTTCATTGATTTCGTTAACACTGGAATTCAGGTCATACGATTTGACTTAAGAAAGACATCGGCTTTTCAAGCTTTTTTTGAATTCTCAGAACATGTTCCAAAGGAAACTAGAAGAAAATTTATGATGGTTCCCCACGCTGGAACAGGTTGGCTCGGTTTTGTTGCAAACGAATCCGATCAAAAAGATATTGAAGAAAAAGTTACGTTTATGATGATGTACTGGAATAAGTGTATTGAATCAATAAAAACAGGAGAAGTAGGTGTATATCATAAAACAGAAAGCCGTATGGTATTCTTTGCTCGTAAAGCATATCGAGATGAATTTCCTGTATGTAATAGAAAAGCTATAAAGGAAATGCCAGTAAGACCAGATATTTACTTTATGGAAAAAGGCTTAATTATCGAAGTCGATGGAGCCCAGCACTTCAGATACATTAAGCATTTTCATAAAAATGAAGGAGTGTTTAAAGGTCAAAAAGAACGAGATAGAAAACTTAACGAATGGTGTATTTCGAATAGAATTTCTATTCTTCATATTGTAGAAAGTGCAGCAGCTCATATAGAATCTTCAATTCACTTCAGAGAATTGTGTGAGGAGGCTATTAGCTTGTTTGACGTTTGTTACTTAGTTATGGATAATAACACTCTAAAGTTGCTATCTACAGCAGAATTCACAAAATGGAATGAAGTCAGATAGCTCAATGGTTTAAAACTGTATTTATTTGGTGATAGATGCCCTCGTTTGCTCCAATGTGAAATTATTGCGTTGTCAGGAACCCATTCCTGACAAAATATAGTCGGGCTTCTCTCAATTTACATTCCGTGAATCAGGAACTGACAGAATAAAAAACGGAATAATAACTACTCTACATCTCCTCTCCGGCGAAGCCGGAGTCCAGAACAGAATCAGATTGGTAGCTGTTAAAGAGTGTAAACTGGTTTTTAGTTCTGTTGATAAATTTGTTCTAAATGTTTCAGCACTAGATTCCGTCTGCTACGGAAACGATTTGTCGGGTTTCTCACAATTATATTTTATTGAATAGGAACACCAACCTACTATTTCGCTGTCAACACTACCGACCAGTAATATCTCTTATGTATCAATAATTCAATCTCAAAATATGGCTCTAAAATCTTCCGAAGTGATTCATCGGTGAAATAATTTTTCAGGATAGAATACTCGGTTTCATCATCCAAAAAACGCTTTTTGTAATTATTACCAAACGAATCTTTCCCGACTGATTCAAACTTAGAACCTTCCGCAGGAGGGTTATTGTCAATCATCCAAATTTTACCGTTTTGTTTTATAAGTTTTTTAAGTGTATTAAATAAAGTGGGATAGTCCTGACATGGTTCATGTGATAACCAAAAGCCTAAGAGCAGTAAGTCACATGATGATGCCTCGAACGGCGGGTTATGTAAATCTGCCTGCAAAAATTGAATAGGACAGCGATAGCTTTTCTTTTTTGCTTCTACAATCATTTCTTGTGAAAAGTCAGATGCAATAATATCCGATGCTGTTTCTGATACACGAGTTGTCCAGTACCCTGTTCCGCAGGCAAGTTCAATGATAGATTTATCTGTTGCCAGTTCTTTCAGACGAATAACTTCATCATCAATCTCCTGTCGACGTTCTTTATTGTCGCGAAAATAAATCTGTTCATATTCCGAGGCACGTTTGCTGTAGTATTCATTTTGCTTATCTAAATCATTATTCTTCATCTTGGCACTCTAACTTATTCGCCAACATTTTACCAAGCTGCTCAGCTGCTTTAATTGTCACACTATGATTGACAACAGTACCTTTTAAGGTATAATCAGGCGACCCGTATTGAACCATACCTTCGTTAGTTACTTCAATCCATTTAAAGAACCCGGCTATAACCCGTCTTGCTCCCTCAAACCAAGTTTGTTCACCTCCGACAATGACCATCGCTCCGGGGCGTTTCTTTTTTAATACTTTTATAAACTTATAGCTTTCATCAGAGTTTGCATAGTCTGGAGGACGAAAACAGTTACAACGGTCAATCAATAATTTTGCCTGAGCAGAAACTGAATCAAAATAAACGGGAGAACCGAACAGCAGACAATCGCACTCTAATAATTTAGTATACAAATCTGCAATATCATCGTAGAAACAAATTTTAGGCGAGGGGGATTCTCCGCACGCCTGACACGACTTTATTTCTCTTTCATTCAGTTTTATAAATGTAGCTTCCACTTGATGATTAGGGGAGAGGTTGCTTTTAATCGAATCGGCTATCGTTTTCAAAAGGATGTCGGTCGATGAGTTTTCAACAGGAGAGCCTGAGAGAATTAACATTTTAATCAAACTTCACCTCCCGCAACTTTTCAAGGGTGTCATACAGCTCTAAAAGAAGTTCTTCATTTTTATGTTTTTTGTCGGTTGTTTCTTGAAGTTTTTCCCAGTCAGATTGAGGTATATTTTCTTCTATATCAACGGAGAATTTTTCTATTTCAGCTTCAATTTCTTTAATTTTATTTTCGGTCGCTTGTAACTCTTTTTTATGTTTAGTTTTTAGTTTTGATTTTTCTTTAAATGATAGAAAATTCTGTTTTGATGTAGATTTCTTTTCAACCTTATATGTATCAGGCGGTATTTGTCTTTCCTCAAAGTATGAATAATTACCATCATAAATAGAAAGATACGAATTATTAACATAAAAAATCTTAGTTGCAACTCTGTCTAAAAAATATCGGTCATGGCTGACCACTAAAAAAGAACCTTCAAAGTTAATAAGTGCTTCTTCAAGTGCTTCACGAGAGACAATATCAAGATGGTTGGTCGGTTCATCAAATATAATAAAATTAGCAGGTTTATATAATAGACGAGCCAATGACAGCTTAGTTTTCTCACCGCCTGAAAGAGTCTTGACTTTTTTCAAAGCATCCTCTCCCGAAAATCCGAACCTGCCCAAAAATGACCGCATTACACCCATCTCAACTATCGGGTCCATTTCCCACATATTTTAAAGCACAGTCTTGTCAAGGTCTAAGTCGGAAAGCTCCTGATCAAAATAGGCGACATCAACATTGTTACCCAATCGCAATTCACCTTCTATAGGAGAGATTTCACCTATTAAGGTTTTCAAAAGCGTTGACTTCCCGGAGCCGTTATGCCCGATTATTCCAATCTTATCACCACGATAAATATCAAACTTTATATTTGAGACAATTTCATTATCTCCATATCCAACCGATAGATTTTCAGCAGTTACAATCTGTGCATACGACCGTCCTGATGAATGCAGTTGAATTGTCGGACCGGCACCGTCTGACTCAGGAGGTGGGAGCCTTTTAATACGAGAAAGATATTTCATTTTTGACTGTGCCTGTTTAGTCTTTTGTCCCGCCATATTACGGCGGACAAAATCTTCCAGTTGAGCAATCCGTTCCTGCTGATGCTTATAATGATGCTCATGCAGTCTTTTTCGTTCGGCTCTGTTGACCAAGTATTTCTTGAATGAGCCGGTATAAAAATCTATTCGACCGTTGTTTATTTCCCAAATTTTCTTAACGGAGTTTTCTAAAAACATCCTATCATGCGAAACAACTAAATATGCTTTGTCGGTTTTCTGTAAATAGCTTTCGAGCCATTTTGTAGATTCTATATCAAGATGGTTTGTCGGTTCATCAAGTAACAGCAGATTTCCTCTGCCTGCCAGCACCCGAGCTAGACCCGCTCTGTTTTTTTCACCTCCGGAAAAATTAGCTATTCTATCATGGTGTCGTTCGATAGGAAATTTAAGTCCGGCGAGAATAATTTTAATCTCATTTTCAAAATGAAACCCTCCGGCATGTTCATATTCAGTATGGAGAGTTCCCAGTTGTTCTATAGCTTTTTTATTGGAAGAATCATTTACTAATAGCTGTTCAAGCTCTTCAATTTTGAATCTCTGTTGTAATAAATCTTGTCTTGTCGAAACAACAAAATCAAATAGAGTCATTTCAAGGAAATCTAATTTTTCCTGTTTGGCATAATCAATCAGACAAGCTCTGCTTTTGGTAATACTACCGTCATCAGGGTCTTGCTCCGATGTAATCATCTCAAACAAAGTAGTTTTCCCAGAGCCGTTTTTACCTACCAGTCCGATTTTATCATGAGACTGAATATTAAACGACAGATTTTCAACAATTATTTGCTCATTAAATCTTTTTGATATTTTTTCTGCGGTAACCAGAGTCATTCTCTGTTTTCATCCTTTGCCGAGCGTGACAGAAGCATTTCTATCGCTAATAAAAGAAGAGTCAGCCAAATAAAAAGTTGCTATAGTTCATTGCCGAACCTTAGTTCAGACAACATTGTCGGAAGGTCGGTATCAAGTGGAAGCATTGTATATGATGACAACCCAAAAGATTTTACAAATTGATCGGCATCCGAGGATGTCAGATTGGATTCCCGAGGAGAGACGTTTACAGAAAACTGATCAATTTCTTTAGAACGATATGTTAATGAATACATACCCGGAAGTGCTACCGGTTGTACAAACAAAGAAAGGGAACCTTTGTTATCATCTGGAACTAAATCATATTTAATTGAATCCGGTGTTATAAGCGTAACAGATTCATTGATAGAAATTTTATCAGATAATTCTCTTTGAACCGGCAATCCGTTAAATAACGTTAAATCATACGAAGATAAATCAGCAGCAAGATATTCAGCAATACGGGAAAGAAATGGTACAAAAAATGCATTAGCAGATAAGTCGGTATATTGCGGTGCCACAGGTCCTGTAAATGTCAACACCCGACCACTCTTGTATCTTGTCTCTACCAGAGCAGGACGGTTCCCTGTAAATGTCATGAGCTCTTTACTATTACTGCTACGATGCATTTTCGGGAGAGTGAAAAAACGTATTTCAGGAAGTTTGTTGTCGACAAATGAATAAAAAGAAAAAAGAGGATGCTGTGCATCATGGTTCGCAAAGGTATAATACCCTGCTTTGGAAAAATCAAGTCGGGCAGGCTCATCAAAAGTAACATCAGTTATTTCTGTATACTTTTTGTTAAAGAAGTCAATGTCGGTCTGACCGTCATAAGTTACAAATAAAGACCTTCCCTGAGAAAGAAACGATTTTAACCGCTGGAAATGTCCGTCTGATAATTTTGGCGAACCGGACAAAAAGATAACATCGTAGTCCCAAAAACTTATCGATGATAAATCTTTCGGTGTTGCTATTTTTACCGACCAATATTGTTTGATTTGTTCTGACGGTGATAAGGCAAGTTTAATCAATTCTCCGATATTATCACCGTCAATGATAAGCAGGTTAAATTGGTCAGGGATTTTAAAACTGAAATAGAATCTATTGTCCGATTGAAACTTATCATCAGAGATTTCCACATAGCCCGAATGAAACCCTGTTGTAGATACCGACCGGGTAAAGTCTATCGTTTTATTACTGGCAGCATCAATTGAAAAATTGGTCTGGGCAATACGGTTTCCATCCATTATTAGCGATGCAATAATATCAGTCTGTTCAGTTTGACTCTGATTAATAATGTTAGCTGAAATTTTAAAATCATGACCGGGGAGTATCAATTGACCGCCAAAGTCTACAGAAGTAATAGAGAGATTATCGTTCTCTTCAAGTGGCAGCTCTACAAAATACAACGATGCATCTAAATCTGTTAATACAGCACTATCGGGCAGGGTAGTTCGTTGGAAGTCAGTGATAATATATAATTCTTTGTTCAAATTTGATGATTGTTCTAACAGCTCTTTTATCATCACAAGAGACGACTGCAAAGTTTTAAATTCATATTGAACGGTTGTGTTTTCTAAAATCTCTTTTGCCGTAGCCTTAGATTGAAATTCTAAAGTCGGTTTGTTGTTGTTTATCAACGGTAAAAATATAATTTTATCAGACTCTTCAAAAGAGTCTAAAAGTTCAGCAGTTCTCTTTTTGGCAATATCAAAAAGCTGTCCGTTGGTTACATATCTGTTCATCGAGGCGGAGTTATCAAAAAGTATAACCGCCGAGACAGATGCATGCGAGCCTATCGAACCGCTTTCAGTAGTAGGACGGGCAAAAGCAAGTACTGCCATGAATATTATTAACATCCGAAGAAGTAACAAAAGAAGCTGCCGAATTTTTAGCTTTCGCACCTGTCTTTTTTGCATTGCTTTTAAATGTCTGACAGACGAAAACTCGATTATCGTAACTTTTCTTTTGGAAAAGAGATGGATAATAAGCTGAACCAATGCCGCCGCAGCGGCAAATAAAATTGATGTATTTAAAAAACTAAACATGAGCTGCTATTTTTTTAATTGTTCTAATAACTTCTTAGCTTCTTTTTGATGATATGCTGATGATGCCGAAGAAAGAACTGAGGATAAATATTCTTCCGCAAGGGTTTTATCACCCGAAGCGATATATGCTTTTCCCAACCAAAGATCAATCATACCTAAATAAAACGGTCTGGATTCTATAAATCTTGCTATTTGTAAATTGTTTATAGCTTTTTCATAATCATACAAACCCAGGTATGATTTTCCAAGCCACATATATCCCGAGGGTGAGGAACTGTTTGATTGAATTAATCTCGTAAATAAGTTGACTGTCTCTTGATAGTATTTACCTGCTGATTCTTGGTCTGACTTTTTGTCAGATTCAGCAAGTATATCGGCGAGTAAAATTCTTGTTTCTCCCTGCGTACCGGCTCCTTTTATATTGCTGAAATTAGATAAAAGGATTTCTTTTGCTTTATCTGAGTTTCCGATATTTTTATAATACATTGCGAGGTTAAACTTGATAGTATTGTCGGTTGAATCTATTGTAAGAGCTTTTTGGTAAAACGAAAAAGCACTGTCGTTTTCACCAACCATCATAGAATATGAACCTAATGCCATCCAATCAATAGCTCTCTTTTCAGCCATACTCTCAATCATTTTCTTTTGATAATCGACAGCTTGATAATAGTTACCGTTAACAAAGGCGGAACGCTTTAATGCAGAAAAAGCCTGAAGTGAATCATAATTACTTTCAGCGTTTGCTAAATAAGCAAGATTATAGGTGTGCATGAGATCATATTTTATCATCATTTCAGATGCATTCGCAAATGTTACATAAGTCCGTTTCGGGATTGTAACTGTATCAACATATAAAAGCCATTCTTTTTCAAGCTCTCCTACCGGTTTTTTGTATATCTCTTGGATTGTAGTGGCAAGATTTAAGTCATCTACTTTTTTATAGAGTTCTAAAAAATTGGATAACGAATATTTGTCGATTAAATAGCGTGAAAATGTTGCCGAAATACGGTCCGCAATCAATGGGTCTGCCTGCATATAAGCATATGTTTCCAAAATACTTTCAAGAGGCATGTTGGTTTTGTTAGCTACTATTTTTTTCATGTCATAGATTGCAAATGAAAAATAGTTTGCCAATCCTTCTGAAAGAAACGGTGATGAGTATCCATACGTTCGGAGAGTGAGAGCATGTGTTATAATAAAAGGGTCTATCGTATTAAAGTCTTGATTGTAAATCGCAACTGCAGAGTTTCTGGTCGGGTCAACCGATGTGCCGAAACGTTTATCCCAGATAGTAGAATTGATAGGACAGGGAGGGATATAAATATGAATCTTACCGGGGATATTAAGATTTAAAAAATCTCTGAACAAACGATAATTTGATTCCATTATTTCTTTTACCGAATCCCAGTAAAAATCTCCCAATGACGAGGGAACATAATAAATCTCGGTATGAGCGGTCGGTTTAACTGAAAAATCTTTTTTCTTATGATGAGAATAGGAACAATGAACGTCAATGTCGGGCTTATACGACATTGGAGAGATAACCAGCATGTATTCAGTTTTATTTTTACCTGCTATCTGTTCAAATCGTGCAGGTAATTCATACTCGACTGAAAAACTTTTAGAATATGTATTTGCTGAAGTTCCTAAAGTAATAACATGGGCGTTAAATGTTGTTTTTATTGTATCGGCTGTTAACAGTTCGATATCTAATGAAAAAGGGCCGATAAAACCGGTGATTGTACTACCTACAACAATATCAGATGAATCAGAATAAATAAGATGCTTTGTGTCATTTGATTTATCTATTTGGTAAATATCAAATTTAAATAATACACCTTCAGCAGCAAAAGAACTTCCGGCTATTAGGAAACAAAGTGTAAAAAGAATTTTTTTCATATATGCTTATACCACAATTTCCGATTAGAAGTTTATTTTTATTTTAACGATGTGACGCATTTTTATAAAACGGTGGCTTCACTACGGTAGCCTCAAACCTATTTTTTCTGATAGCGACCTCGACTTTTGTGCCTGATTTGGTTTTACCTTTAGGTAAATAGGCTAGGGCTATCGGTCTTTCCAATGAGGGAGACATCGTCCCCGATGTTATCACACCAAGTTTTTCATCACCGTCAAATATCTCATATCCGGGGCGAGGGAATGCTTTACCGTCTATTTCTAAACAGACTAACCGTCTGTTTGGCTTTTCTCTCTTTTGTTTTTTTATTATTTCGGCACCGATAAAATCTTTATCAAAATTAACTATCCAGCTAAGTCCTGCCTCGACAGGTGAGGTTGTGTCGTCAATGTCATTACCGTATAATGCCATTTTCATCTCTAAACGTAACGAATCTCGGGCACCTAACCCTATCAACTCCATCCCCATATCTTTGCCGATTTCTGTGATTGCATTCCAAATCGTATCGGCAAGATGAGTCGGGATATATAACTCAAACCCATCCTCACCGGTGTAACCGGTTCGGGAGAAGAAAATATCAACACCTGCTATTTGTGCAGTAGCATGGGTGTAGTATTTCATATCTTCTAAATTATAATCTATAATTTTCTCAAGTAGTTTCTGAGCATTAGGACCTTGAATTGCTAAAAGACCAAACTCGTCAGAACGGTCAGTTAATTGTACGTCACCAAATTTTTGTGATGATAACCATTTGAAATCTTTTTCCAAATTAGAGGCATTAACAATCAACCAATACTTGTCTTCAAATTTGTAAACAAGTAAATCATCAACAATCCCGCCTTTTTCATTCGGCATACAGCTATATTGTATTTCACCTGTTTTTAAATCCGAAACTTTATTGGTAGTTGTTTTTTCTAAAAATTCTAGGGCATCGTTGCCGGATACTTCAAACTCACCCATATGTGATAAGTCAAATAGACCGATATTTTTCCGTACCGCCAGATGTTCTGCGACAATCCCTTTATATTGAATAGGCATTAGAAATCCGGCAAATTCAACTATTTTAGCCTTTGCTTCTATATGTTTATCATAGAACGGCGTTTTTTTTATTTTATCTATCGTGTGCATAAATATAAATCCTTGTACTTTTAGTAACTAATTGCTGTTGTTCTAGATTTAGACGAATCAACGGCTTAAACTGTTTGCTATCGAGGCAGATGCCTCCCTTTAACTCATGGTAATAAATCTGTTTACAAAGGAATGTCAATAGCTGATTATGCTCATCTGAAATACAATTTTCAGATAAAAATGAACTTTTAAACTGATTTTTCCGTAAGATATAATATATTACAACATCTTGGATATTATAATAAAGGATTAGATTTTGAAAAAAAGACTATATCGTTCACGTGAACAAAAAATGATTGCCGGAGTATGCGGAGGTATTGCCGAATATCTTGATTTAGACCCGACAATAGTAAGGCTAGTGTGGGTTTTAATGGCATTCGGAGTCGGGGTTGGACTTTTGGCTTATATTATCGCTTGGGTTATTATGCCCGAGAAACCGTTTGAGTAACAGTCTTTCCGGTTTCTTGCTTCCTTCGCATCAGTAGAATCATACCGACATACACACCGATTAAACTCAATAATCGTATCGGTGTGTCTTTTAAACCGTGACCAATTTGATACCCGAGCATACATAATATAAAAATGACAGAGAGATTGTCTTTGTATATTTTTTCTCCACTCTCCCAAATCTCTTTCCAATATGCAATAATAGAAATAAACGGAATTATCTGTAACAGCAAATGATGAGGTTCCGACATCGGAAATGTCAACGGAAGGATTGCTATCATTGTTCCAAAAGTTACAAATCGAAATTGAAAAGATTTACTTTTAAAATTTCTAAACGCCATTCGACAAACAGGAGCAAAAAGCCCCAAGGTAAGCAAACCGACTACAAGAATTTTTAACGGAGGATACCAATGGATACTCAGTACATAGCTGAGAGTGGAAATTATCGAGAATGATTTAAATCCTCCCTCAAAATCCGATCCGGTAATATTCGGCATTACATCGCTAACAAAGTAACGGTAATAAACCAAAGAATTATTATTTACAAGATAGGGAAGTCCAAATACAAAAATGAACACAAGAGGTATATAGTACAATACAACTTTATATTGACGGGTAAACAAAATATAAAAAAGAACAAAACCGGGAGCAATTTTAATCGAGGTCGCTATTGCCAAAAACAGAGCAGCCCAAAACAATTTGTTCTTCTCAAGGAAAAAGAAAAAGGCAGCGGTAGAACCCATAACAAACAGGTTGACCTGCCCGTTTAAAAACTCATCCTGAAGCAACGGATGTGTCATCATTACCAATAAAGCAATCGCAGGAACATTTTGCTTTAAACTCTCGCTAAATGATTTGAAACCGTACAGATGTTTCCAACTTGCGGCAAGGGTGAGAAAAAACGAAAGATACAAACCTAATCCCCAGACAAATGCGGTAATTCCTCGCAACATCGGACTTGCTAATACCGAATGAAATGGAACCAAAACCAGCAGTAAAAATTGAGGGTATATAAACCGACGGACAACATCCTGATACGGATTTTCTCCTGAAAAAAACCAGATTGATGCACGTATATACGATGTCAAGTCAGCATCGGCAAATTTGTTTATATTCCGAATATGCTGATAGAAAAATAGAACTAACGAGACCAAAGCAAAAGCGATAAAAATATACTTACCGAAAATCAGCAGTTTGTTCTTCTTTTGCCCTTCCAAATAATTTTCCTTCATGCCGTATTATGTACTCCAAAACCAAACTATCCGCAACAAAAAAGGAACGGAGTTTGTTTTTCAACAAACCCCAGAGTGTGAGCTTGTCGAAGCATGCTCCAATAAGAGTTGTCCACAATCTAAAACAACTTTTTCGCTGTAATCTTATAGATGAATATGGGTTACAGTAAAATGGGTTTGTTTCGTATAAATTTAGTTTTTTCAGTGTATCATTTCCTTTTGAAAAATTATTAAGCTTCTCATAAAACAAATGAGCATATGAAACAACAATGAAGATGTAGGTAACCTGAAATGATAGGTAAAACAGATGGTCGGTTTTATGAAACAGAACTAGAAGTAGGTCGGGTTCACGAATCCACCGACAGGTGGGTATAGAACCCGACAAATTTTAAAGTTATCCTACTAACACTCAAAACCCTCACCGGTACTCCTCTCCGCCAACGGCGGAGTCCAGAACAGCAACGAGTATCTGCCGTTTACGTTTTTACGACGAATTTGAGTAATACCTCCGCACCCCTTACCCGCGAACGACCGTATCCAGCCCCTTCGCAATATCACATTTTTTTCATTATGGCGATACTTCTTGACAAAAAATACGTATTATGTATCATAATACTCGACATCTATGTTATTACATCGAAAGATCATATCAATATGGAATTTACTAAGGGAGAATACTTGTGAGTAAGACAGAACAATTAAATAAATTATTTGAAAACTGGTATAAAACTGATTCAAAAAAAACAATAAAATAAAAAGAGATGGAATTATATGCGAGGAAACTTTTGAGAAACAAAAAATAAAGATATTATTTATAGCAAAAGAAGCTAATGATGAAAAGCAAGAAAAAGGGGATTTTCGAGAATGGTGGCAAAAAGAAATTAAGTATAGTTTCTCCATTCGCATATGTGAGTGGGCTTTTGGGATATTAAATAATTTTCCGAAATTATCAGAATTTCCAGAACAAACAGAAGATCGTATAGATATTATGAAATCTATTGCTTTTATGAATTTAAAAAAAATTGGTGGAGGAAGTTCAGCAAATCACAAGAACCTTGTCGAAGATATTGAAGAAAATAAAGAATCAATTATTAAAGAAATAGAAATAATCAAACCTGATTTAGTCATAGGATGTGGGATATATAACTATTGGGATTTATTTTATAAAGATATAAACTTCGAGAAAAGTGTATATGATAATTCAATCGCAACTTATAATAAAATGATGATTATTGATTACCTTCTATTCTTTTTTTTAATAACAGATAAATCGATTTATTCATTGTAGAAAACTGGAAATCATAGAGACAATAGTATATTTAATCTTAGGAGAGTAATAATTCTCATCAATATCATTTTCTATATATATAACGAATATTGACAATCAGTTCCCCACCTTATTTTATAGGTAATATTGTACTTGAGATATCTGAAAAAACGTCTATGGATGACGAAAAAGCATGATATACCCTACGCAATGGAAAAGAGAGCTTTAGAAAATACTATGCTAAATTAGAAGGCTCAGATGTTCAAAGTTTTTAGTAACCTTCTGATTTGAATATACATAGAGAGTTAAAATAGATAGGTTAGTTTAATTTTTTTGGAAAATAGATTGCTATGTTAAAGCGGAACTTGTCAATAAAAATGATGCACATTTCTTAATTATTTCTTCTTGAAATTTTCTACAAAATTACATTTTTTTCTGTTTTTACGCAGCTCTCGGTTTATTTATCCAGACTTTTTTCGATAACCGTTTCAATTTCGGTT
>JAJRXM010000047.1 GCA_024276275.1 Candidatus Zixiibacteriota bacterium | reverse complement strand
TTTACCGGATGACTTCTTCGACGAGCCTTTTCGGACTTTACCCGATGACTTCTTGGATGAGCCTTTTCGTACTTTACCGGATGACTTCTTCGACGAGCCTTTTCGGACTTTACCCGATGACTTCTTGGATGAGCCTTTTCGGACTTTACCTGAATTTGATGACTTTCCGGAATTCCGTTTATATGTACCGCTCGTACCGGATGAACGCTTTGAGTTGTTTTTTCGCTCTATAGATTTACCTGAACTGCTATATGAGCGTTTTCCTTTTTTCTCGTAAGTTGTTTTTGAACCTGCCCGTTTACCGGTGTATGTTGTTTTACCGGTAGTTGCATAACCGCGTTTGGTTTTGACAACCTCTGTTGAACCACGGGCATATTTTTTCTTGGCTGTAAATTGTTTCGTGGTAGCAGTGCTACGCGATTTAGTATTGTAAGTCTTCGTTTGTTTATATTTCGGATAGCCGTTCTTTGTCGGATTGCGATATCCGACCGTACGAACTTCTTTGTATTTTGACCGCATAGTCGGAGAAGTATGAATAATATTTCTATCCAATACAACTGTATTATAGCGGGTCACATGAATATCACTTTCCCAGCCATAGCCATACGAATCATAAATAGAAAATGTATGCCATCCGACATAAATGCTCGGAATATAAAGCGGAGCAATTCCCCAGTAGATGCCGTTGACGTAAACCGATCCGCCGTACGGATAATCTATATAGAGATTACCTGTTGTAGTCCAACTAGGGTAATATGGGTCATACACCGGACGATAATAGTCATCTTCCCATTCATTTACATAGACAGATGCTCTATCAAAGGCAAAACGCTGACCGCCGTAACGGACAAAATACTTAGTGTTAATATAGTCCATAAACTCGTAACGGTCATCCCAATCCATTATAATACCCGAGGTCGGATACCAATCAGGAATATGGAATCTTTCTTTGGATGCGATAATTTGAATTGTTTCGACACCCTCGGGGCCTGAGACGACAAAATCAAAATCGTCACGGCTGTCAGGTAACCGATATGTTTCTCCGCCCGAAATAAGGTTATTATCATTCGGTGAAGAAGGAAACAGTAGATTCACCCTCCCTCTTGAATCTACAGTATATATTGCGACAAAAGCATCACGGTTTGCTCTGAAACTGAGAACAATATTATCACCTTCGTAAAATTCGTTATCAGAATGGTTCGTCCAGATTTCTACATCAAGGTATCTGTCTATTTTAATTTTACCGTAATCATCATCGTAATTGTTATCTCTGTCTGCTTTAGCCGGCAGAACGGTTATGACAGCGATGAGAGCCGTCATACTGAGTAATTTGAGTTTGCGTAACATAATATCACTATCCTTTCTTTTTATTGGTTCTTTGTAAGAATATTTTTATTTAAATAGTTTTCATTATGTACCGGTTTTTCTGAATCATATTTAGGTTTTACTAATTCAGGATTACCGGTGTCTGTTTGGAAGGCCCATTGAAATCTAACTGAACTGGAGGTTAAACTTAGTACACGTACTTTGGCGTAATTACCATCACGAGTCCAGAAGACATAAGTATGACCGTCAATTAGTTCAAAGAATCCAAGAGTTGACCAGCCTACAGTAGTATCAGGGGCATATCCGATATCTTCAAAATTATAGGTAAAACCCATATCCTGAATATCAGTATTTACATCAGCAGCATTTATATATAGAAGTCCGTTAAATTGATCTATAAAGAAATCAGCAGAATTATTTGTATAGGGGACCGGAATCGACGGTTCACCGAATATCAAGGCAGATATGGCCGGTACAGACAAAGTATCAAAGAGCGTTTCTATTCCTTCAGGTCGTGGAGTATCAAAAACTGTTCCAGCCGATAGTTCAGACTCCTGGCCTCCCTCATCAACTGATGCAACCGCATAAAAATATGTCACACCGTTAGTAATTGAATTATCGGTATAAACATATTGGTCTAAATCAAGATATGGGTTCGCAATAGCATTAACTACACCTATTTGAACATACAAAGATTCAGCTATAAAAGACCGCCAAATAGTAAAAGCAGCAATATCCTCTTCATAAGGTGAATTCCAATAGATGTACACTTCCCCATCACCGGTTACAGAACTTACTCCCTGTGGAGCAGCCGGGATTTCATCGATAATTAAAATTTCTGTTTTATCACTACAACCGACCATTAATAAAGTTGAAAGTGCTATAAGTATCGTAATAAATGTTGTTTTCATATCAATCTCCTTTTAGAATATATTTTTTCTGTCTATATGTATATCAAATGCTATGCCAAACAGCCTAAGCTGTTTTATTACATAACGATAGCTGATTAGAGAATGTTACTTAGAGCGTTAATAGGCACAATTATTGTGC
The DNA here is from genome assembly GCA_024276275.1 of Candidatus Zixiibacteriota bacterium. Taxonomy (GTDB): domain Bacteria; phylum Zixibacteria; class MSB-5A5; order GN15; family FEB-12; genus QQUK01. The sequence continues at coordinate 25,149 of JAJRXM010000047.1, read as the reverse complement.
GTAGATTAAAACAAATGCCCTAATTTTGTGTAAGTTATTGAGTTATATTGTATTCTTTGATTTTACTGCGAAGGGTATTACGATGAATACCTAAAGATTCTGCTGTTTTTTGAAGCGACCAATCGAGACGATTTAATGCCGTTTCAATCTGATTTTTTTCTATTTCAGCAAGAGTTTTCAGCTCACCGCTATTTGTCTTATCTTGAATGTTTTGGGAAATACCTGATAAAGTATCTTTATCGACAAAATCAGTTCGAGTTAAAATAATAGCCCGTTCAATAATATTTTCAAGCTCCCGTACATTTCCCGGCCAACTATATGAAGTCAACATCTCGGCAGCATCGGGGGTTATTCCTTTGATTTCTTTACCTACTTTTTTCTTGCAGACATCTATAAACTTATTGGCAAGCAACAAAATATCACCTCCCCGTTCTGCTAGTGACGGAAGGTCCAGCCGAACGACATTCAGACGGTAATATAAATCTTCTCTGAATGTTTTTTCTTCTATCATTTTTTCGAGGTTTCTATTTGTAGCGGCAATTATTCGTAAATCCAAATCTATCTCGTTGACAGAACCTAACCGTTCAATTTTTCTCTCCTCTAAAACCCTCAGAAGTTTTACCTGCATAGTAAGAGGAAGCTCTCCTATTTCATCTAGGAATAATGTACCACCGTCTGCTAATTCAAACCGTCCTTGTTTTAGTTTGCCGGCTCCTGTGAAGGCACCCTTTTCATAGCCAAACAATTCAGATTCAAGGAGATTTTCGGGAAATGCCGCACAGTTGATAGCTACCAGTTTTTTGTTTGCTCTCGGAGATAATGCGTGAATCGCTCTTGCGACCAACTCTTTACCTGTACCTGACGGTCCTGTGATTAATAAAGTAGTATCTTGAGGAGCTACGAGTGAAATCAACTCTTTAACTTTTTGCATCTCAGGTGATTCACCAATCATTTCAGATGTAGGGAAAATCTCCTTAATACGTTCACTCATAACTTTATTATCAACAACAAGTCGGTTTTGATCGGCTGCTTTTTGTAGTTTCAATATCAATTCTTCTAACTCTTCAATCGGCTTTGTCAGGTAATCAAAAGCACCCGCTTTCATGGCTGAGACCGCAGTCTCTACAGAGCCGAAGGCAGTTAAAACTAAAACTTGTATAAATGGATTTATATCTTTGAGTTTAACAAGCAATTCCAACCCGTTCATTCCCGGCATTTTCATATCAACAATAGCAATCGGTGAAAAAACAGATCGGTACTTTTCTAAGGCATCTTCCCCATTTTCTGCCGATGTAACCTCAAAACCGTTTTTATTCAAAAAACCGCTTAACAAATCTCTTTGACTTTTTTCGTCATCAACTACAAGTATTTTAATTTTTGTCATAATCTTTATAGTACATCATTGTAACAAAGGTGCAATAAAAAAACCCGCTTAAAGCGGGTTTTTTTACATTTATCTTTAATTATTCGTCAGAACCGATTAGTACTCTAAATCCTGCGTGGATATCAATTGTTGTAGCATTTACACCGAAAGTCGCAACATCAAGATACTTTACATCTTCAGTTTTTGAAATGCGGTAGTTTGCTTCTACAAAAAAGCCGGAATAATCCGCAGTATAGTAAAATGCTCCTATACCTATACCGTAAGCGAGCGCAGGATCATATGACACCTGACGGTATCTGCTGCCATTCACATTTGGCACCGAAGTAGTAAAACGGGCAAAGTCTAAACCGACAACACCCTTCAGATACGGAACAAAGTTACTTTCGGTAGGTAAATAGTATTTCACATATAAACTCGGGCTATAAAGACGATGAGTTAGGTTTTTGACTAGTTCATCATTTGAATCAATCCCAAAACTCGTGTAGGTAAAGTTAAAACCTGCGGTGATATTTGTGGTGAAGAAAAAACCACCTTCAAGACCGATATTGTTGCCGCTAGAAGGGTTTAGAGAATCTCCCCAGTTAGATAAATCACCTGAGGGGATACCGAAACCACCAAAAAATGTAAGTTCCGCTTTATCTTTTTCAATTTCATCATCATCATCTTGAGCTACCGCAGAAAGATTAAAAATGACTAACAGCATCAAGAGGGTCAAAGCCAATGTTTTTTTCATCTTAAAATCCTCAAATATTTTTAATAATTATTTACGTATACAATTAGTACAATTTATAGTACATTTCTTCTATAAAAAATGGAAATAAACACTTAATTGACGCTTTGTCAACCGATTATATCCAAAGATTTATTTCAAAAAGTAAAAAGAAGTCAGTTAAACAAAAGAAACTGTAAATCCGTCCTTCTAAAAAAACAAGTTGTCTTTTTACTCGATTTACTGTATAATTTCCGTTTCAAATAAGGAATTATAAAACAATATGAAAGTATTAGTCATAGGTTCCGGCGGTCGCGAGCATGCAATAGTCTGGAAACTAAAAAAATCAAAAAAAGTTGACAAGATTTTCTGTGCCCCCGGAAATGCGGGAATCAGCAAACAGGCAAAATGCGTTAACGTAAAGGCTGAGAATATAAAAGGACTTGTTGACTTCGCTATTCGTAATAAAATCGGATTAACAGTTGTCGGTCCTGAAGTTCCTTTAGCAAAAGGAATCGTAAATGAATTTCAGAAGAAAAAACTGAAAATATTTGGACCAACAAAAGAAGCTGCCCAAATTGAAAGCAGTAAAGTATTTTCAAAAAAATTCATGCAAAAATATCATATTCCGACAGCACCTTTTAAAACATTTAATATGTTTGCCGAAGCGGTCGGATTTTGTAATTCGGCACAATTCCCATTAGTCATTAAAGCTGATGGACTGGCTGCAGGTAAAGGTGTTATAATTGTAAAGAACATAGAAGAAGCGACCAAAGCACTCGATGATATTATGCTTTCAAAAGTTTTTGGTTCCGCAGGTTCACAGGTTTTAATTGAATCATTTATGGTGGGACAAGAAGTTACAATTATGGCTATTGCTGATGGAAAAACTATTGTATCCCTCTTACCGAGTCAGGATCATAAACAAGTATATGAGGGTGACAAAGGACCTAATACCGGCGGGATGGGTGCATTTTGTCCCACAGATTTTGTCACAAAAGATGTAATGACTCAAATAGTAGATCATGTGCTTGCTCCGACTATACACGGAATGTCTCAGGAAGGGAATCCTTTCAAAGGCGTACTGATGGCAGGACTCATGCTGACAGATGCCGGTCCTAAGGTTTTAGAATTTAACTGTCGGTTTGGCGATCCGGAAACTCAGGCTGTTCTTCCTCTTTTAAAAACTGATTTAGCAGAACTTATGCTAGCCTCGATAAATCAAACTCTCAGTTCATTTCCAAAGTTAAATTGGAAACCAGGCAGTTCCGCATGTATTACTATTGCCTCCAAAGGCTATCCAGGAAAATACTCCAAAGGTATGCCTATAAAAGGAATTCACGATATAAAAGAAGAAAACTGTTTTGTATTCCATGCGGGTACAATTCTAAAAGATAATAAGTTAGTAACATCCGGTGGTCGGGTTTTAGGGGTAACCGGAACTGATAAAAATTTAACAATGGCACTTAGTCGTGCTTACAGAGGAGTTGGGAAAATTAAATTCAACGGATCAATGTATCGTAAAGATATCGGTTTCCGTGTTTTAAAAAAAGCCCAAAGATAACAAAAATATGGCAAAAGCATTTATTATTATCGGTTCAAAGTCAGATATGGAATTTGCTGAAAAGTGTGTCGCACAATTATCAGTATTTAATATTGAGTCTGATTTAAAAGTATCATCAGCTCACCGTCACCCTGAACAGACCAAAGAATTTATTGAAAAAGCCGAAAATGACGGTTTTGAAGTAATTATAGCGATGGCAGGTCTATCGGCTGCCTTACCGGGTGTTGCCGCTGCCCACTCAAATCTTCCGGTAATCGGAGTACCTCTTCCGGCCGCTTTGGGTGGTATGGATGCTCTGTTATCAGTAACACAAATGCCTCCCGGTATTCCGGTAGCAGCTGTTGCAATCGGGTCACCGGGAGCTAAAAATGCTGCTGTTTTAGCCGCACGAATTTTGGCTCTTAAATATGATAATGTCAAACAAGCACTTATAAAACATCGTAATTCTTTGTAAAAATAGTGGATCAAATTGATTCCTTATGTGTAGAAAATAACAGAACAGAATAAAATATAATTGAAAGGATAGCAAATGGCTCAGACAAAAAAACAAATAGCCTCACCCCTACTCTTTATACTTACAGTGTTTCTTTCTCTTTTTACTTTAACAGCAACAAGTTTTGCTGATATAGAAAAAGCGAAGGAAGCATTCAACAAGGGTTTGGAATATAAGAAAGCAAATGATAATGCAAATGCGTTAATTTCATTTAAACTTTGTGTCAAAGAAGACCCAAATTATACAGATGCATATATCAATATGGGTACTATCTATTTTTTAGATAAGAATTATGATGAAGCTTTATCAAATTTCCAGACTGCCACTGAAAAAGATAGTAAAAACGTAGACGCATTTACAAACTTAGGTACAGTTCAGTACAAGTTGAAAAAATATGCCGAAGCAGAACTTTCTTTTAAATCAGCAATTGCTTTAAAAGAAGATGCCGGTGCATACAGAGAACTTGGCAAAGTATATTACAAGAAAAAGAATTATAAAGAAGTTATTAACGCATTTAACAAAAGCCATACATTAGGCGGCGGTGACCATTTGACATATTATATGCTTGGAAAGGCTTATAAAAAGACCGGGAAAACTTCTGACGCTATTAAAGCATTAAAAAAATCTTCTTCTATTAAACCTGATTATTATAATTCCCATTCTACTTTAGGAACAATTTATTTAAACCAAGAGAAATATTCATTAGCTGCCGCATCTTTTAAAAAGGCGATGAAATCTAAGTATAAAAAGAAATACAGAGCTGCATACAACTATGCTATAGCTGTTGAAACATCTGACCCCGAAAATTATGCGGTCAATATTGTAAATTGGCAAAAATTTGTTAAGATGGCAAAAGGCAACCCAAGTGCAAAAGACCAAATAGCAAGTGCTCAAGATCATGTAAAAGAATTACAAGATGCCAAAAAAGAAGCCGAGTTACAGTAATACTTGCAAATACATATATCATATAAAAAAGCCCGCATAAGCGGGCTTTTTTTTGATGTCCACCTCACTGTGTGTGGAGGGAATTGAAACAGCGAAGCAGAATTTATTTACTGCCTAATAATTCTTTACTTAAACTCAACTCGGTCAAACTCATCCCATTCGACTTCTATTTCATCACCGTCGGAGGTCTTAATAAAAATCCCCTTGTTATCTTAATCAACATCGTTTGAACCTCTCAAGCGGAAACTTTCTCCGCTGCGAATAGTAACAATTGAAGAACGGTAAGATTTCTTCTTAATTTCTTTAATTTTAGAAAATTCTATATCAAATTCCACATTATGAAAATTCCCGTTTAGCATTTCCCACGTATACTCTTCGTCATTATCCCATCTTATTTTACCGGTATACTCATCACCGTCTTCGGTATATACAGTACCTTCTAGCGGTCTGCCGCCGTCAAAATCATTATAGTTAATTATTCCATTTGGTATTTTTTTAAATTCAACTCTGTCAAATTCATCCCATTCTACCAGCACTTGCCCGAAATCAGGAACACCGATAATAATTCCCCGATTACCGTCATCAACATCGTTTGTACCTCGAAGCAGTAACTCCTCACCGTCTTTTAAAAAGACAACGGCACCGTTTGAGCTGTATCTTTCAATAGCAGCAATACGTTTAAACTTAATTTTCTTGGAACGATCTTTATGGTCACCGTTTAAGATATCAGAAGTAAGCACTTCATCAATATCCCAACAGACAAACCCTTTAAACTCATCACCTCGTCGAGTCGTTAAGGTCCCGTATAGCCGTTCACCCATTGATGATCTTTCATCAGTATCTGCTTGGCTGAATTCAATAGTTTCTATATCATCCCATTCCAGTTCAATTTCACCTTCACGGGAATCTTCTATAATTATCTCTCTTACATCAGTACCAATATCAGTAGACCCGTTTCTTAGTTCAACTTCTCTGCCTGATTTTAACTCTATTAAAATTTCCTGATCATCTATAACTTCAAAAGATTTAATATGTCAAAATCTAATTCCTGATTGAGCTGAATTTCCAAAAGAAAAGTTTGTTGATGTTCCGAAATTAATTCCAAAAATTTCAATTCCGCTTTTGCGGGACCTCTTCCGTGATGATTTGTATTTTCTCTTATTATGTTTTGGAATCTCTTTAGTGCCGTCTAACAAGTCAACCCAAGATGCTTCATTTTTATCCCAGCGAATTAAGCCTTCGAAAACATCACCGTCTACTGTTGTGATTTTACCGTAAATACGGTTTGAATTATCGGCAGCAAACGAACTTGCTGTCAGCAGAAAAACAATTGCTATCCCTTTGAGCATATATTTTAGTCTGTTCATACGTAATTCTCCATTTTGTTATTTCATTTTCCTAATGATTTCTACGGAGAAAACTACAAAAAGTTACTTTTAAGGGGAAAAAAGAAAGAATTACTTTAATAAAACCATTTTTTTGATGATATTTTTTGATAATGCTTCAAGACGATAAAAATAAATCCCTGTTGGAGCAACCCGACCATCATCATATTTTCCATTCCAAGAAACCTGATAACTTCCGGCTGACTGAGCCTGACGTAACAAAACTCTGACATTCTGGCCGAGAATATTGAAGATTTTAATACTGACATCTGCTCTTCGCGGTAATGTATAAGATATTGTAGTAGATAAATTAAATGGATTTGGATAATTTTGATATAGCTCTATTTTTGTAGGAAGCTCAGCCGGAATAATATCATTTATAGCGGTTGCTACATTTACATCAATTGAACCGGAAACAACCTGTGGGGCAAATCTTTGACTTGCGGAATCCAGTACATACGCAGTCAGACTATCCGTAATAATAGAATCTATAACTGAAACACCAAGAACAGACTTTGATGTAAAATATAATTCTGCCAAATGTGAACTGCCGAGATTAAGAGATGTATCTGCCTGGCTCATTGTAATAGCTATCGACGCAGTACCGTTTGTATTGTTAGCAGTATAGTTGAGAGTCGTTATACTAGGAGATGTCACCCCCTCTATAATTGAATCAAGACGAACATAGGTAGTGTCAAATTTAAAAGGCAGATGAACTTCCGTTAAATTATTTACTGCCTCAAGGGTTAGTGAAATTGAAACTGTTTGTGCGGTTGCGATATTTACAGTTGAAAACTGCAGGGTGTCGTTTGAAGTCCGGTAGTAATCTAAAATTATCGGAACACGAATTGATTTGTTAAATGCAAGAGAATCTGCTATATCAACAAATCCGGTAAATCTTCCAAAACTAATTGTTGTATCAAGAGAAATAATGATTGAATCATTATCTACACCGCTTAGTGTATCAACCGTAAACCAACTACCACTTGATGAAGCTGTCCAACTTAATGAATCTGCTCCAAAATTTGTTATTACAATTGATTTTGTGTAAGCAGTAACAGAATCAGTATATATAAATATCGAATCAGGAGTCGCTAATAGAAATGGTAAATTATTTATAACCTGCATCTGCACTACAAGCGTATCAGGTGACCCGTTGGCATCTGCTGATAAAAATATAACATAGTCGGTATACGTTCCTGCCGTTATACCTGACGGATTCACAGATATTGTAACTGTATCAGATGACAAGCCGGAATATGATGATGCATTCATCCATGAGCTATTTTCCGATGCGGTCCAGCTAAAAGAACCTAAGGAGCTATTATCAATAGTTATAGTTTGTATACCCGTATCAGTAATTCCTTCAAAGAAAGTGAACGATAACGTATCTGATGAGAGTTCCATAGATGGTTGATATACATCTAACCTGACTCCGATTGACAAAGAGGAATCATTAAATGAATGGTCTCTGAATGTTAAAGTACCGACATATAGCCCTCGAGGTAATGTATCAGTGTTAATAGTCAACGATATGGTATCTGTTGTTGTAGATGTTGAAGGGGTAACATTTAACCAATACATATCAGATGTTACGGTAAACCCAAGTGGATTATATCCGAGATGATCGACAATTAATGTTTGAGCTGACGGAACCGGGTCGCCTAACTGCATTGTAAACTGTATTGAACTTTCTGAAACGGATAAATTGGGGTCATTGTAATTCTGTATTGATGCGTAGATATCATAATTTCCATTGCGTCTATCGACCCATGTTACATATCGCTGTTTCCCGTCGATTGCTACATCAGGACTTACCTGTGCTGAATCACTCTTTGTATTTGCTATAAAATTTGTATCTCTTACTACACCGTTGACATCAATCATCTGTCCGGAAATATCCCAACTATTATCTATGGAATCAGCCCATATTATTGCAACATTTCCTAGTCTGTCAGCAGCAATAGCAGGTTCTCTTTGTGCATTTGCGGAGGCATCGGTATTAATATTTATTTCATCCGAAACAGGCACCATCGCTGAAGTATATTTCCTTGAATAAATATCAGGATTGGCGGGATAAACACCGTTTCTCCAATCGACCCAGACAACGGTAAAGTTTCCTGCACCGTCTGTGGTAACATCCGGAAATGCCTGTCTGGCTCCTAAGATACCTTGGTTCACTCGTATATTTGAATCTAACGGTGTACCGGCAGAATCAAAGACTTGAGCAAATATATCATCATCACCAAAACGATTATCATACCACGTTACTACAAACCAACCGAGGTTCGACACAGACACTCGAGGACGATGCTGTTGTGCATTCGCATTATCATCATTAATAATAAAATTGTGTCCTATTAGTGAACCGTCGGTAGCAATCAACTGTCCAAAAACATCCCAGTTTGAATTGCGATAATCTCCCCACACTATGATTCCCCGTTTGGTATCAGATAACGAAATATCAGGAGTCTCTCTAGTGGTCAAAGGAGTTTCTATAGAAAGCTGTACATTGGTATCTAATTGTGAAAAAGTCGAGTCATATCTTTGTGTAAATATCTCCGGATTAAATGGATAATTTCCGGTACGATAATCTTTCCAGACAAGTGAATATCTTCCGGATAATTCCACAGCAATAGCCGGGTCAAATTGATAGGAACTGTTGGTATCATCATTTATTTTCTGGTTGACACCTATCGGAAGACCGGAGTTATCATATTTTTGAATATAAATATCTGAGGTACCTTCACGATGATCTACCCACGTAATTGCAAATGTCTGATCTATAGCGACAGCTATTCGAGGAGAATTTTGCAAGGCAGTGGCCCTGTCATCGTTCACCTTAAAATCTGTACGTTCATCAGCAATAGCATAGTGTGATGACAGACAAATTGATATGAGAAAAATAAATTTTAAAATTTTCACCACTAAATTGTATGGCAAAAAAAATGCCCACCTCGTTCAGGCGGGCAAATAAAGGGCAAAATATATTGTATGTTACTCTGCCTATAGCATTTAAGTATTAGACAGAATAAGTCATCTGAAATTCAAACTCGAAGATATTGTCTTACAAGTGGAAAAAAATTCCTAACACGGTAGATTAAAATTTCCGTTACAGACGACTATTTATTTTTCTTTTTATGACGATTAGCACGTCTACGTTTTTTACGCTTATGCGTTTTAATCTTATGACGCTTCCGCTTTTTTCCGCTTGGCATAATTCTCCGGTTTCTTGGTTTACGTTTAGATCTCTAATTTCGTGATCATGTTTTTAAACTCGTTCGACGGTTTAAATACCGGGACTTTACGATCCGGTACCGGGACCACCTCACCTGTACGAGGGTTTCTCGCTTTACGGGCTTTACGAAGTTTAACTTTGAAGGTGCCGAACCCTCTAATTTCGATGTTGTGACCGTACTCAAGTGATTTTTTCACGGTATCGAGAAAAGAATCAACAACAACAGCAACGTCTGTTCTGGTTAGGCCGGTCTTTTCGGCAACTTTTTCTACTAAATCTGCTTTAGTCACGGGGTCCTCCCTGTGTCTAATTCATTTATAGGTTTCACCTTGTTTAATTTCACTCAATAATTCCTGCTTTTACATATATTAGATTAAGTCCCTAACTCTATGGGACAGGTAAAGATATACTGTTTTATTGAAAAAGAAAAGGAAAATAATTAAAAATCATAATCTTTTTTCGATATATTTATTCCTGAAATAAATACATCAACTGCGGAGATGTGAAACGATGCTCGGCTGTAGTGTTTATCATTTCGCCGACGCTTCCCATTAAGTCAAAGAGCGACACTTGCTTACGCTCATAAAACCTTACGATTTCAGGGTCAGTTTCTAAATTCGCCAGCTCGGCAGCTATTTCTATAGCCTCGTTAAACCCGCCTAAAGTATCTACCAAGCCTAAGTTATATGCCTGCAAACCGGTATATATCGAGCCATCAGCCAACGGATATATTTCCTCAGGCTCTTTTCCGCGACCTTCAGCAACAACGCCGATAAACTGTTCGTAAGAATCCATGACAACTGACCTCAGCATTAACTCTTCTTTTTTAGTCATTGAACGACTAGGATTACCAACATCTTTTAAAAGTCCCGACTTAATTGTTTCGGTACCTATACCGACTTTATCCATCAATTTTTCAAAAGTATTAAACTGAAAGATGACACCGATAGAACCTGTGATAGTTCCCGGGTTGGCAACAACTCTATCAGCGGCACAGGCGATATAATAACCACCGGATGCAGCAACCGATGCCATAGAGACAACAATAGGTTTACCTGTTTCTTCGCGAACCCGATTCATAGCATCATAAATTTCCTGCGAGATAGCAACACCGCCACCCGGAGAATTTACATGAACAACAATTGCTTTAATAGAGTTATCATCAGACCACTCTTCCAACTGTTCAATAGCACGTCTGCCTACAGGTTCATTTATAGCACCAAAGACTTCGACAATACCGATGTTTCCTCCAAGCCCTGAGATGTTAAAATCCGAATCACCACTCATAATACCGACAAACATAAGTCCCATAAAACCGAAGGCTACAAAAAATGAGATTACAATAATAACACCGATAATAATATTTCGATTTTTAGCCATTACAATATCCTATTTTAGTAAATTTTTAATTCCACACCGATTCCCAGTCTATTCGGATTATCGATATTATTATTCGCACGTATACGGGCAATTGAGGTTCTGTATTTATTAGCGATTGCTGAAAGAGTTTCCCCACGGCGAACTTTATGAATAACATATTTTACATTAGTAGCAACTTTAAGTTTTTGACCGGGATAAATACGGCTTGAACGGCCAAGTCCGTTTATTTTTCGAAGAGCCGATGTTGTCGTGCCATACTTACGTGCAATATCCCAAAGAGTATCACCGGAACGTACTTTATAATTTTTTGTCTTTAATTTAGCTCTCGTAGTTGATTTTGTTTCTTTTCCTGCTGAAATAGTAGCATAGGTTTTTGAACCGGAAGAGTTTTTCTTTTTTAATTTTTTAGCAGTTGACGGAATTTTAATTTTCTGACCTACATATATACGTGAACCTCGAACTATCGAATTTTCACGACGGAGTGCTTGCACAGAAGTTCCAAATGCTCTTGCAATATCCCACATAGTGTCACCGGCACGAACTCCGTAAATAGAGTTTTGAGCTTTCCGATTGGAAGGTTTCTTAACCGAACGACTATAATCTCTGTCAAGAGGAACAGGCACAATAAGAGTTTTACCGGCATAAATTTCAGAACGACGACTGAGATTATTTGCTTCCAAAATAGCATATTGAGAAACACCGTATTTTGATGCGATAGTCGAGATAGCCTCACCTCGTCTGATTTTATGCTTCACCCAACTCGTTTCTTTTGGCGAAGGCATATCATCATAGGCTGCTAAAAATTTCTCTTTTTTACCGACCGGCAACTTCAGTTTATACCCTTTCATATTCGGAGGTGTATAACGCCTGAGCAGTTCAGGATTCAAAAACTGTAAATCTTTCAGTGAGCATCCTACTTCACGTGCTATTACTTTCAGTTCAAGACATTTATCAATTATGACTTCATCCCAAACTATTTCCGGCTCATGCTCAATATCTCTGAATCCATATTTCTCAGGATTCTTTGCAATTATAGTCGCTGCCATTATAAGAGGCACGTAATCCATTGTTTCCCGTTTAAGACGAAGTTTCCAAAAGTCGATTGTTTTTTGTTTTTTTATCGTACGACTGACTCGACCCGGACCGCCGTTATAGGCTGCCATCGCTAAATCCCAGGAGCCGAACTGTTTGTATAAATCTTTTAAAAATCTGGCTGCAGCTCTCGTTGATTTTTCAGGATCTTTCCGTTCATCATACCACCACGAACGGTCTAATCCATACATTCTTCCCGTAGATGAGATAAACTGCCACAGGCCCATAGCTCTCGCCCAGGAATAGGCATGTGCGTTATAACCGGACTCGACAAGAGAGAGATATATTAAATCTTCCGGCATACCCTCTTCCCTTAAGATACGAACCATCATCGGTGTATATCTTTTAGAACGCTGCAGGTACTTAGTAAATGCATTTTTGGCAACTGTTTGAAAATAGACAATAGATTTTTTTACTCGTTCATTCATTACAATAGGAATGTCATAGGTAATTTTGTGCTGCTCGTCGGTATAGACAATCATCGTATCTGAGTTAAGCCTTGAACCGATATCACCGAACCGTTCAATAAGTACCGCAGAAGAAACATCCTCGGTCAGATTTCCGAGTGAACGAAGAGCAATGCGATAGTCGGCAATAATATTTTCTAATATCTGTGTATATTTTGCCGCTTCGGGGGTCAGAGAAGAATCAGACTCAACATCTAAGTTAGCCATAATCTTTAGGGATTTTTCAAAATAATACTGAGCTTCTTCCCAGGCAGCTTCACGGTTGGCAACAACACCCATAGCGTGGTATTCTTCGGCCAGATCAAACTGCCTCCAAAGGTCATCATCGACAGCAGATGCGGAGTCGTCGACATCGGCAGAGGCATAAAATATCGATTCAACTAACTCACGCGTTGATTCTTCTTTATGTTCAGGAATTTCTAAAATACTATCGGTATAAGTCGAATCAGCTTGTTTTACTTTTTTTCCGGTATGTAAAACAGCATCGAGAAAGTCATTATTTTGAGCAGTTTCTTTCTGTTTATTTTCTTCAATAGCAGAAGATTCAGAATTTTCTGAAGGTTTTTCTTTTTCTGCAGTTGCATACGTTTTAGGTGATGAGAGTGATCGTGACCCGCCGCATCCCAGTAAAAACAGGAACGACACACAGAAGATGAGCAATATAATTTTTTTCATAGAATCCTTTTATATCAAACCAATAATTCGTTTTAAACTACTATATCTTATATATATCGGTTTCCCACTCGCCGACTTTATCCTTTTCAGAGAGTGAATTGTTAACAGATATACACATAACGACCAAGACAGTCAAGTTTAAGTTTTCAAACTAAGTACAAAAGCGTCAATAAGTTCTGAACTGCTTTCGTAAAATGTAAGGTTAGACTGTTTCCGAAACCAGGTCATTTGCCGTTTGGCATATCGTCTGCTGTTTTGTTTTATCATTGAAACTGCTTCATCATAAGATATTTTTCCGTCAATATGCTGAATCAGCTCACCGTAGCCGATAACATTTGCCTGTTGTATTTTTTCCTTATACCCCAATGCGAGTAAATCGTTTAATTCATTTAGTAGTCCGTCTGAAAGCATTTTTTCAACCCGATTATTAATTCGTTCATATAATTTTTCTCTTTCGGGAGCTAGACAGTAATACGTATATTTATATTTAGAGTTGCGATATTTTCCCGTAGTGAGAAGTTCGGATTTTGTATGTCCGGTCAGATAGAATATTTCTAAAGCTCTGACAATTCGGTACTTATTGTTCGGATGTATTTTGGCAGATTCTAGCGGGTCGATTGCCTCCAGTTTGCGATGCAAATGCTCCGGACCTTTTTCTTCCAGTTCAGCTTCAAGTTTTTCTCTGATTGAGAAATCTTCCTGCTTAATTTCAACAACACCCTCGGTTAATGCTCTAAGATACAATCCGGTACCTCCGACAATAATCGGTAACTTTTTCCGTTTCAGGATTTCATCAATAATCTTTTCGGCATCATCAATAAAGTTAAAGGCGGAATATCTCTCCCCCGGTTCAATTATATCAACTAAGTGAAATGTGCAGGAGTTTAATTCTTCTGTGGTAGGTTTTGCGGTACCGATATTCAGATGTTTTAACATCTGTCTTGAATCGGCAGAAATTATCTCGATTTTGTATTGTTCGGCAAGTTCCAAAGCGGCAGATGTTTTACCTGAGCCGGTCGGTCCGCAGATTATAGGGATAGTCTTATGTTCTTCCAAACTGTCTATCCAAATCTTCACGGCTCATCTTGATAAAAGTAGGCCGTCCGTGCGGGCAGGCATACATATTTTTACAGTCCAATAAACGCGTCAACAGATGCGTTGCTTCTTTATCAGTCAGACGGTCTCCCGCCATTACCGCAGAACGACAGGCAATTGACTGTGCCATCGCTTTTTTTAAATCGTACCCTGATTGCTTGAGCGAGACAATATCATCAAGTATCCGTAAAAACATTTTTTCGGGAGATTTCTTTTTGAGTATTGACGGTATTGCAGAAATATTTACGGTTGAACCACCGAAAAGGGTAACTTCAAAGCCTGATTTGTTTAACATCTCGGAAGATTCTTCAAACAAAGCAAACTGCTGCGGGTCAAGCTCTACCTGTACAGGGAACAACATAGTCTGCCCCTCTATAGAGCTTCTATCGACTTTAGTCATATTTTCTTCAAACAAAACCCGTTCATGAGCTGTATGCTGGTCGATAATATACAAGACTCTTCCTGCTTGGAGTAGTAAGTATAAATCGGCCAAACGTCCGACTAAACGAAACCCGTCGGCAAGTGAAACAATTTCAGAGGGTGGTGGGTCATACTGCCTGTTCGGATGAGAAACTATTGATTCAGAATTTGAATCGGTTGTTTCTATTATTTCACCGGTCTGTTTATTTATTTGAACAGTATCTGTGTCAGCAGGCTGTTCAGTTGTAAACGGTTTGTATAGTTCTTTCAGTAGATTTGGCGGTGCCAGTTCATTTTGGTTAAGCCCCGGAATATATCCGCCACGTTGAGGTACAAAAGGTGCGTTATTAGAATTTTGATTTGAATGCGTATTTGTACTGAAAGTTGATGCGGAAAATGACGGGATAATTCCGTCATGGCGAAGTGTATCTTTTATAATTCTGTAGACGGCATCATGTATTTCTCTTTCCTGCGAAAGACGGACTTCAGCTTTTGTCGGGTGTACGTTGACATCGACATCCTCTACATTTACATCAAGCAACAACACGCCTATCGGAAACCGACCGCGAGGCATCATCTCGCCATATCCTGCGGAAAAGGCATGAGCTATAGTGGGTGATTGGATATATCTGTTATTGATAAAAAGAAACTGTCCATACCTGTTCTGCTGTACCATCTCAGGAGTACCGATATACCCCTCAAGTTTTACCGGACCTGCTTCACCTGATATTTTTATCAATTTTTTATCCTGCCCCAAAACAGCCAAGGCTCTCTCTTTGAGAGTTGATTCTTTCGGAAGTGAAAATATCAGCTTGTTGTTTGATTTAAACGAAAAACCGATGTCATGCCTGCCGAGTGCCATCCCCATCGCATTACGGGAAATATGGCGAGTCTCGGTCGATTCTGCCTTTAAGAATTTTCGTCTGGCAGGAGTATTATAAAAAAGATTTTCGATTTCTATTGATGTGCCGAACGGTGCAGCTATCGGCTGCTTTGATTGCAGCACTCCACCCTCGTAAATTATCTCAATCCCGACTTTGGCATCATACGGACGGCTAACCATACGGAGCCTGGAAATAGATGCTATCGACGGAAGAGCTTCCCCACGAAATCCGTATGAATAGAGAGCATTGAGTTCGTCAAAGTTTCTAATCTTTGACGTGGCGTGTCTTGAGAATGCTATTTCAATCTGTTCCTCGGGGATACCGCATCCGTTATCGACAATTTTAATCAGCTTGGCTCCGGATTTTTCAATGATAATTTCAATAGTATCAGCACCGGCATCAATAGCATTTTCTACCAGCTCTTTTACAACTGCGGCAGGTCTTTCTATAACTTCACCCGCTGCAATTTTATTAATAACTCTTTCCGGAAGCGGTTTTATAAACCGTGTTTCTTTTTTTGATAACGATTTCATCTATTCTAACTCATCTTTTAATTCTTGTAATAAGTTCAGTGCTTCTACAGGTGTTACATTATTTAAATCAATTTCTCTGATTCTGTTTTCCACTTCAGATTCTTTTTGGTCAAAAAGTGTCGGCTGTACTTTTTCTTTATACAGACCTTTACCTAATTCCGAGCTGTTGAATTTTCCTGATTCAAGCAGTCTGAGTATTTGATTTCCGCGAGATATTACAGATTTCGGAACACCTGCCAGTTTAGCGACTTCGATACCGTAAGAATCGTCGCATCCACCCTGAATAATCTGATGTAAAAAGATAACTTTATCTTCCCATTTTTTCACAGCAACCTGAAAATTATGGACCTGCTCATAAATTGCCGACATTCCGGTCAGTTCATGGTAATGGGTGGCAAAAACGGTCCGAGCTTTAATTTTTTCATTGATATGCTCTACTACTGCCCACGCAATAGAAAGTCCGTCAAAGGTCGAGGTTCCCCGTCCAACTTCATCTAACAATACCAGTGATTTATTGGTAGCGTTATGTAAGATATTTGCGGTCTCTACCATCTCGACCAAAAATGTCGACTGTCCTCTTGCAAGATTATCTAAAGCACCAACCCTTGTAAAAACTCGGTCGACTAATCCAATGTCGGCGGAATCGGCAGGTACAAAAGAGCCGATTTGTGCTAAGATAACTATCAGTCCAATCTGTCTGAGATAGGTTGACTTACCCGACATATTTGGACCAGTCAAAATCTGTATCATATCCCCGTCGCCTGAGAGCTTTACATCGTTTGCGACAAACGAGCCGGATGGAAGCACTGCTTCAATAACAGGATGTCGCCCGGCTGTAAGATGTAACCGCTCGTCTTCATATATTTCAGGTCGGCAGTACCCATATTGTACAGCTGCTTCTGAGAGAGCCGAGACAACATCTATTTCTGCGAGTAAATCAGCACAGTTTTTTAACTCTCCGATAAATTGATTAAGATATTCTAAAAGCTCGCTATAGAGTTGTTCTTCTAATTTAAAAATCTTTTCTTCGGCATTAACTATCAGTTCTTCTTTTTCTTTCATCTCAGTCGTAATATATCGCTCGCCGTTTACTAAAGTCTGTTTCCGAAGATAATTTTCAGGAGCTTTCTCAACATGTGATTTAGATATTTCAATATAATATCCGAATACTTTGTTATAGCCTACTTTGATATTTGCAATCCCTGTGCGTTCTCTTTCTTTAGCTTGCAATGATGCTATAAACTGACGGGCATCTTTTATCGAATTATTCATAACATCCAGCTCTTCGGAATAACCATACTTGAAGATTGAACCTTTATGAGAGACAAGCGGCGGATTTTCCACCAAAGCTGTTTCAATTTTTTCAATGATATGATTTGACTGTGGAAGAAACGCTCCTAAATTCATCAAATGAGGTGAATGGGCGTTTTTCAAAATCTTCTTTATCTCTGATGCAATAGCTAAAGCGTTGCTGACTGCTTTCATCTGCCTCGGATTTAGCTTTCCGATACCGAGACGACCGGCAAGTTTTTCTAAATCAGGAAGTGTTTTTGTTGTTTCATATATCTTATATGCGAGTTCTCGGTTTTTTACAAGTTCGGCTACACCTGTTAAACGCAGTTCAATTTTTGTTTTAAGTTTAAATGGTCTCAACAAAGATTGTTTCAAATGTCTTGCACCGGAGGCAGTATTACACTTATTAATAACAGAAAAAAGAGTGTTCTCTTCGGTAGCATCGGAACTATTTTTTATAAGTTCTAAATTACGGACTGTGCTATAGTCAAGCTGCATGAATTCATTGTTATCATATTTTGCGATTTTATCTATATGAGATAAACGGTCTCGATAGTTTTCTTTGAGATACCTAAAAATTGCACCGGCCGCTGAAAGAGCTAATTTGTTTTTGGCAACACCAAAGCCCTCAAGAGTAGTAGTTCCGAAATGTCGATTTAAATCAGCCTCGGCATTTTTGGCATCAAAGTTCCACTCACCAAAATCAGTCAAGGACCTTTCAATATTGCGAAGTCCCAGCCTTTCGACTAAATCCGCTTTGTTCGAATCAGAAGGATATAAAATTTCTGAAGGTTCCAGCAGACGCATTTTTTCCAGTATCTCCGGCTGGTCTCCTTCATCACAGATAAATGAACCGGTCGACAAATCAAGTGCTGCCATCCCCATTTTTTTATTTCCGTTTTCAAACATAGCCGCCAAACAGATAGATTTTGTTTCCAACTCGGGGGAATCAATAGTAGCAGTTCCAGGTGTAAGAATTTCTACTATATCACGCTTCACAATACCTTTTGCTGTTTTAGGGTCTTCTACTTGTTCGACAACGACAACTTTTTCGCCGGCGGCGAGAAGTTTAGCCAGATATTTATCAGCCGAATGATACGGCATACCCGCAAGCGGGATTGACCCTTCAGCCCCTGATGAACGAGATGTCAGCGTTATGCCCAAAATCGGAGCAGCTTTAACAGCATCATCACCGAACATTTCATAAAAATCTCCCATCCGAAAAAACAGAATTTTATCGGGATGTTTGTCTTTCACCGCGTAGAACTGCTGCATTAATGGTGTTACTGATTTTGATTTTTTTTCTGTTTTTCCACTCATCGAGCAATAACCTGGAAGACTTCTTTATGTTTTGATTCAAGTGTTTCTTTGAAAGTATAGGCAGAGTTGTACGTAGTAAAATGTCCGACATATACGACATAATACTTTTTGTCTGATATTTTTTTTGTTTTTATTTCAATCTTTTTATTGTACGTCTTAAATGATTTAGAGAATTTTTTAGCATTCGACTTCGATGAAAAAACACCTACCTGCACAGAATAAAATGTCCCTATAAACTGTTCTGCTTTATCATCATTATCGCTTGAGGTAGTCATACCGCTCATTTTATCAATCGTCGCATCTAGTCCGACCGAATGAGGAAACCCGTCTCTTTGGATATTATAATAAAACACCGCATCATCGGTTCTTTTATTTTTGATTGCCGATGTTGCCAGAGCATAAAGTGCCAGAGGAACTCCGGGGCCTGACTTTTCTTTAGAGAGTGAGCGGAGAATTTTGTTTGTCCCTACCTTTTTATTATATCTGTTCATTATTCGGGCTTTGTCAATCAACCCATACTGTGAGATATCCCCTTTTGTATATTCCAACAGATATCGGTCAGTCTCTCTAATGGCAGAGTTAAAATTCTTTTTGTTTTCCTCGAAATAGATACGAAACCGAAACATTTCACTACGAAATTTACCGTTCTCCCACTTGAGTAAATACTCATCTACAATTTTTTTGAGCAGCCTGAAATCTTCTTTGATAAAATAATAATGTGCCAGCCTGAAATATATTTCCTGATGATACGATGCTGAAACAGAAGCCCGCAAAGCAGCTTCCATAAGTTGTGCTGACTTGTCGGCTGACTCCTCAAGCATACTTAAAAAATAGAGATCGTCACCGTTTCGATTTAGTGCAGAAGTACGGTGTGACAGAGAATCTTTTGCCTCTTCTATCTTCCCTTTTTTAATCAGAGAATATACATTTTCAGCGTGTACAGAAATAGAACAAACAAATAGAACTAATAGAGATAATACAATAGTTTTTTTCATGTAAACTTCTAGGACGGTCAGACAGCTTTTGGTTCAGAATGCTGTAAGACACTAATTTTTTTATGTAATTTTTGATCAATAGTTTTAAGCAATTGTTCAATTTTTTGCGAGTTGTTTTTATCAAGATAAATTCGAATCAACTCGACTACTGATTTTATATCATCAGGATAATCATCAATAATTGAAACTAGTATTTCTTCGGCTAAGTCAGCATCACCTTTTTTCTCATAAAATTCAGCAAGACACAATCGGGCAGTTAAATTTTTTGGGGAATGTGCCAGAATATTTTCACAAATTTTATTTATTTCACCATAACGACCAAGGTCAAACAGAACTTTTTTCAACCGTTCAATAACCTGATGTCCCTGATGAGGTACATTACTAATCATTTTATTCCAAAAATTAAGAGCATCTTCAAACCGCTCTTCCTCTTGATATGAATCACCAATAGCCAAATAGGCATCTACAAAATGAGGGTCAAAGCCGATAGCTTCTTTGAATAATACACGTGCTTTATGATATTCACGTTTTTTGAAAAGCTGGTCGCCCATCTGATATTTAAATGAAGCTAACGGTTTTTTTGATTTGTTTTCTTCTATTTTTAATAGTCGCACCGCTGTATCGTAGGCTTCATCCCATTTAGCCTGTTCTTTTTGTATCTCAAGAAGCTTAATCAATGCCCATCGGTGTTTCGGCTTTACATCTACCAGTTCTTTCAAGGCTGCTTCGGCGGTATCAAACTCTTTTAAGTCGACATAATCAAGATAAAGTTGCTTAAGTATTTCCACTTTGATATCAGCAGGAAGACCTGACCTGAGTGTTAAATCTTTGTGAACTTGTAAAGCTTGTTTAGGTTTGTTGTTCTCCCTGAGAATAATCCCAAGACGAATATATGCATCAATGTTTGTTGAATCCTCAGCAACTACTTCACGAAGTTTTCCGAACGCTTTTTCCTGATGACCGTCCAGTAAATCTTTTAATGCTTCCAAATATATATCTGATGATGTTTTGGATTTATGAGAAAAATACCGTTCATACAGATAGTACAATACCATAGTAGAAAGCAGGAGAAATGAAAACATGAGGATATATTCAGTCATGCCTTCTCTCCACTTTCAAAAGGTGATTTTAAGCTCGCATCCTGACTTTTATCCTTAATAAGATTAGCAGATTCTTCAATCGGTCGATTACGAAGGATTGAGACTTCACTCTCTAATGTAGAATTGCGTTTATTAGCTATACGAAGCTGTACCGTAAGTTTTATATAAACAGAGATAAATAGAACAAGAGAAACTAACATACCGGCTACAAATGACCAAAAAACAACAGTAACCAACGGAACCTCAACATATTTAACATAAATTAAATTAACATCTACGAGTTGGTTCGTATTGAGATTAAAGGATGCAAAGGCAATGACCGCTATTACAATTATTGCGATTAGAATTGCTCTGATGACCCACATAAAAACTCCAGTTCTGATTTAACAATCAATGATGCTTACCGCTATCTACAAATAATTACCCTTTTTTGAAAAAGGCAATCACATATTTATTTCCACTTTAAAGATTTAATAATTTTCATTGTTTCACTAAAAATTGAATTAAAATAATCCCATTCTGAAATCACATGAAAAAGAATTAATTTGTCTCCGTTTTTAATAACGGTAATAGCTCCGCCGTACGAACTCTTTACACGTTTAGCACCTTTTGAGGATGCTGATATAGATACTTCGTTTGTATACTGTACTTGTCCGGTCCAGAAATATCCTTTTTTTCCATCAACCTTGAGTGCTTTACTTTTTCTTGATATCAATTTTTCAGCAGTAAACCCGCTACTTGAATTCAGGTTCAAAATTTCGCATTCTTTTAAAACAGTCTTTTTTGCTTTAGATTTATAGGATGAGCTGAGAAGTGAATCGATAAATGCCTTTGGTGAAAGTTTGGATTCTACAACAAAAACAACCATTCTCGGAATTTTGGTATAATCTTCAGCAGAAGCATACGCCGACGGTATACCGTATTTTATCTGAGTCAGAACAAGACGAAAATCTTTCTTATTCTTTTGAATTTTATATTTCCATTCATCATTCAACGAAAGAGAAAAATTATATTTTTTGTCTGTATAGACATAATCTGTTACTTTCCCTGCTTTATCCTTTTTTCGAGCTGCAAATACGGTCGGAACCGCTAATAAAGCTATCAGACATACGAGCAATAACTTACGCATAATACTCTCCTCTTAATATACCCTGTTTCTCTCAAATAATATCTGTAACTATTATACACAGAAACTATTGAGATTCAACAAGAAATTAAATAGTTTTTTCTCTGAAACACAACTGTTTTATCAGTTTATCTTTATACATATTAAATGATTAGAAAGAGTCTTTTAATTGAAGCCGATTTTGTTCTTTTTAAACAGCCCTAAATAGTCGGCCATATTGGTAAAGTTAAAATCTTGGAGAAGTTTTTCAATTTTATGGGTCAAAAGTTCAGTAGAACTGTAAGTACGAAAATTTTGTAAATAAGATAATCCTTCGACTTTAGGAAGATCAGGGTTTACTTCCCAGGGATGTATATAAAAAATTGCCGGTTGTTTTGATTTATTAAGAGACTTGATAACCATTTTTGAATACCAATAAGGAGAATGACGGAAATATCCTCCTCCTGCTACAGGGACATTTTTCCCAAAAAGAGAATAAGTTGTTGCCGGAAGCTCTATCAATGTTTTACCGTTTTCAAACTGCATTTTAAAATCTCTGCGAGGTCCGTCTGTCCAACCGTAAATATCATGCTTTATAGGAAAAACTGAACTGTCGTACAGAAATCCTAAATCTGCTAAAGCTTCAAACGCCCAGGAGTTTAAATTATTTATTGACCAACTGGGAGCCCTGTAACCGAACGGTGCATTTCCGATAGCTTTCATTAAAGAAGAAATAGCCTGTTCGGTATCTTTGATAAATTCATCTCTTGTCAATTGGTCTACCCGTCTGTGAAAAAAACTGTGACAGGCGATTTCATGACCCGAATAAGAAATCTCTTGAATTAAATCGGGATACTTATCTGCTACCCAACCTAAAACAAACCAAGTAGCTTTAACTTTATGCTTATTTAATAATTCAAGAAGAATCAGAGAATCATCAACAACAGTTGAAGTAAGAGCTTCCCAATCTTTTTTTGTATATCGTTTTGAAAGAATTTCTACGACAAACCACTCTTCTAAATCAACCGTAAAGATATTTTTAAATGGCAGCATAATAAATTTCTCTTTATTAAGAACAGTAAAGTAAAACTACTTTACTTTCTTGATATCTTTTTGCCGTTCACTAATTTTTTGTTTTTCTTTTCGGTCTAACTTATATTCATATTGATAATAGCCATAATCATAATAATACGGTAAAGAATGGTTCATATTATTAAATGTAACCCCAATCAGGTTATTTTGCTTCGGATTTAAAATTTCAACAGCCCTCCGAACGACTTCTTTCTGCGTAGCTCCTGCTTTAACAACCAGTAAAATACCGTCGACTTTGGATGCGAGTAACATAGGGTCAGAAACCGGTAATAACGGAGCTGAGTCAATTACTATGAAATCGTAATAAAACTTGAGCTCTTCAAAAAGGGTACCTAGGGCATCGGCATCAAAAACTTCAGAAGGGTTTTCACAAAATCCTCCTGAGGTAAGGATATCTAATTTATCAATACTTGTAGTTGAGATCGCATCGCGAGGATTATATCCTTCGACCAATATCTCTTTGAGACCTGCTTTAGGTTGTAACTGAAAAACTTTATGAATAGTAGGGCGACGTAAATCAGTATCAATAAGAAGGGTTTTCAACCCTTTTTTTAGTGCCGCAGTAATTGCTAAAAACGAACATACGGTAGATTTTCCTTCAGACAGCATCGCAGAAGTCATCATGAGAGTTTTAAGCTCACCGGACGATGAACTATTTGTAATTTCATGCAAAAGTCTTCGAAACTCGGTAACATAGGGTGCCTCGATATCGTAGAAATCTATAATTGAAGTATGTTTTTTGGGCGACATGTATCTGATTCCTACTCTGATATTTTCTTCATGACATGATCAATGGCATCGTATACATGTTCAGCTTCTTTAATTTGGTTCTGAACATGAGTCAATGATGAGTTAATACTTATAGTTTTCTTATATTGTTCGATTCCTTTTTGCCAACTTACTCGGGCATGACTTAAATAACATCTTGCCAATTCAGCATACAAGTCTACATAGGTCGGATTTTTTTCTATCTCTTTTTCTAAAAAATTAATTCTTTCAACGACAGATTCTTCAGTTATCCAATTCGGATGGATAATATATTTCATATAATATGCCGCAGACTTATTTCTATTAATTTCTTTTTGATTATCCCGAACCCGTTTAAGTAGCTGGAAAGACTCGTTAATTTTTTGTTCTTTTAAAACTGCTAAACCTTTTTCAAAATCACTCGTTAAGTAATCTTGGTTGATGATTGCCGATTTTGTAAAATAGTCATGTGCTTTCGACATAAAATCAGTAAACAGACTTGTATCCTGTTTGGCTATAGCATTCATAAGGAGAGTCAAACCATAATTAAAATAAGCATCACTATAGTATAAATTAATATTTATTGCTCTTTTAAATTCCATTATAGCATTTTTGTATTTCCCGCTTGACAGATATACTTCGCCTAAATTATTTCTATAATCAGCATAATCGGGTTTCATTTCTATTGCTTTATTTGAAGCATGCAAGGCAGCATCGATATTACCTAATGCCAACTCAACCATACTTAAATGATTGTATGCTCCATGGAAATCTGAATTGATAGCCACAGTTTGCTGGAGTAACGATTTAGCTTCACCATAAAAATGCTTATAATAAAAAGCCAATCCTAAGTGATAAATTGTTTCGGGCTTGGCAGAATCAAGAGTACTTTTTATCGTATTTAAAAGAGTTTCAATTTCAAGTTTTTTCTCTCCGTGAGTATCCTGAACCAGTGTCATAATTTCTTCAGGTTTAATTCTTTCAGGATGAGGGAAATGAATAGAATCAGCCAAAACACCGTCGACAAATACCTCTGTAGATACAAGCCCTAAACTGACATCATTTGACGTCTGAATAATATACTCTTTGTTATTTTCAACTAGTTTACTGTTTAATCTGTATGTTTCCATATACTCACCGATATAAATGATATTTTTCAATTTTAGGAATAGTAGCCACTACCCTTACACCTAACTCATCCTCAATATCTTCAACTCTTTTAAATGAATTATC
>JAJRXM010000046.1 GCA_024276275.1 Candidatus Zixiibacteriota bacterium | reverse complement strand
TATTTCTTTTGCCCAACTATCAAAGGGCGGTACTCCAAAAAGTTTTCAACTCAATTTAAAATCTACCACCCAAACTGTTTCAACCGGGTCTGTAGATGCTGCACGACTTCTTGCCGAAGATGACGAATTAGAGAAACAAGGTGTTCCTCAAAGATTTGGACATCCGTTTGATGTAAATTATAATCTATTAAATTCCGGTTCGTGGCAAACTTTGCAAGACGGCAGTAAAATATGGACTTTGAGAATTGAATCTCCCGGTGCTTATTCTATAAATTTAGTATATGACAATTTTAGACTTCCTGATGGAGCTGAGTTTTTTATTTACAACGAAGACCGCTCCATGGTAATAGGTGCTTTTACCTCAGCAAATAACAAACCTTATGAAAAATTTGCTACCGCACCTGTAGAAGGTGATGTAATTATTTTAGAGCTTAATGTCCCTGCCGAAGTAAATTACCCCGGAGCAATTTCGATTTCAAGAATTGTTCATGCTTATAGAAATATTTTTGATAAAGCTGCTAAAGCATTCGGTTCATCAGGTGCCTGTAATAATAATGTAAACTGTCCTGAGGGAGATGCTTGGCAAGATGAGATAAATTCTGTCGCAATGATTATTTTAGGAGACGGTTTCAGATGGTGTTCAGGATCTATGGTTAATAATGTTAGACAAGATTTAACGCCATATTTTCTTACCGCAGACCATTGTTTAAACAGCCCCGAAACATTTATATTCATGTTTAAATATCAATCTCCGAATTGTTCAAATATCGATGGACCGACAACTTTGACTGTACAAGGCTCTACACTTTTAGCTAACAATGGATTTTCTGATTTTGCTTTATTACTATTGAATGAAACTCCTCCTGACTCATTTGATATCTTTTACTCCGGTTGGTCTAATATCAATACTGCTGCTACCAGCTCTGTCGGCATTCACCACCCTGCCGGTGATATTAAAAAAATATCATTTAACAATAATTCAATTACTTCTACCGGTTACTATACCGTATCTTCAAGCGACAATTCACATTGGCGTGTAGATAATTGGGAAGACGGTACGACAGAAGGTGGTTCTTCCGGTTCTCCCCTTTTTGATCAAAATCACCGAGTAATCGGACAACTTCATGGCGGGAACGCATCGTGTGCTTCTATCACTGATGATTGGTATGGAAAGTTTTCAGCATCCTGGGACGGGACAGCTTCTTCAAACAGATTACGTGATTGGTTAGACCCTGACAATACCGGAGCTACTACGCTTGACGGTATAGATGCTAACGGTCTTACATTTACAGCAGATACAACAATAGGGTGGATTCCACTGGATGTTCAGTTTACCGCAACGTCCTTTTTACCGGTAGATACATGGAGTTGGGATTTTGGTGACGGTGATTCGGCATCGATACAAAACCCGTCTCATACTTATAACTCTCCGGGTGCTTTTAATGTTCAACTTGATGTAACTTCCGGCATTGAACAAAATTTCAGATTAAAGCAGAGTTATATTGTAGCTTTGGCAGATACTCTTTCTCAACCGGATGCTGCTAATGCTCCTGGCTCAACTGTTGTAATTACTCTTGAGGCTGAAAATAATATTCCTTTGAAAGAATTTATACTTCCTATTGAGTTTGGTGGAAATCTCGGTTTATCGTTTGATTCAATTTCTACCGCCGGGTGTCGAACCGATTATTTTGAAGTTGTAAATTTTGTACACTACGATGGATTTTTTAACCGAATGACTGCACGGATTCTATCAACTTTAACAAATACTCAACCTGAATTACCTGTCGGTAGCGGTCCGATTTTAAAATTATATTTCCAAGTAAGTGCTTCAGCTCAACCGTCAGATACAACTATACTTCAGTTGGACGGATATACATCGGGTTCGAATACTTATATTCCGTCTTTTAAAGGATCTATAACAGAATACCAACCGGCAATTAAGAGCGGAACAGTAACTCTTCTTTCATGCTGTACCGGAATTCGGGGAAATATCGACAATGATGCCGGTGATATTATTGATATTTCCGATTTAGTTGTTCTGGTCGCTTTTATGTTTCAGGGTGGAGCAACTCCGACTTGTCTTGATGAGGCAAATGTTGACGGGTTAACGGTCATAGATATTTCAGATATAGTAATTTTAGTCAGCTATATGTTTAGTGGAGGAATACCTCCTGCGAGCTGTTTCTAGATTATTATAAATTTTAAAATTTTGACAGCTGAATTCTTAGGAGTTCAGCTGTTTTTTATATATTTCAATAAGCTATTAAACAAAAATAGTATAACATCGTCTTTAAATTAACAGTAATTACAAACATCGATTTTTTGTATGGAGGTTATATGAAAAATGTACAAACGTCTTTGATAGTCGTTATAGTAATTATTTTTTCTTTTCCGATTATTTCTTTTGCCCAACTATCAAAGGGCGGTACTCCAAAAAGTTTTCAACTCAATTTAAAATCTACCACCCAAACTGTTTCAACCGGGTCTGTAGATGCTGCACGACTTCTTGCCGAAGATGACGAATTAG
>JAJRXM010000045.1 GCA_024276275.1 Candidatus Zixiibacteriota bacterium | reverse complement strand
GCGGCAACATTGTCGAGCATTTCGTTTTTCTCATAACTGTTGGAACAGGCAGCCGCACCACCATCCAAAAATTCTAAAATAATCGGGGTAATACCTGCCATGCGAATATCTGCAACAGTTTGGGTGGCATCTTTGGGGTTATCAAATGCGGTCAAAATAGTATCACCCGGCTTAGGTAAATCTATTAACTTCAAAGCAATTTCGGTGATAATTATAAGAGTACCTTCTGAACCTATAAAAAGTTCAGTGAAATCAAATCCTGATTTATCACTATAAATACCCGTTTCCAAAATTTGTCCGTTTGTTGTAACTCCTCTGAGTCCTAAAACATAATCTTTAGTGACACCGTATTTGACACATTTTAAACCGCCTGCATTTTCAGCTACATTTCCACCAATAGTAGATTCATCATAACTGGCAGGGTCAGGAGGATAGAACAAATTATACTTTGCTGATTCATCTAAAACTGTTTTTGTTATAACTCCGGTTTGGGCATAAGCTATTTTTTGTGTTGTATCTATTCTGAGTCGGGTCATTTCTTCTAATGACAAGACGATTGCTCCATCAGATGGAACTGCTCCACCCGAAAGTCCGGTGCCTGCTCCGCGTGGAACAAACGGAATTTTGTTTTGATGACAGAAATTTACAACATGACATATATCAGATTCATTTTGAGCAAATACAATTGCCGACGGTCTGCCTTTTTCAATAGTTGCATCATGACAATAATTATCGTAATCGGTTAAATCTCTGATTACCCGGGCAGAGGGGGATAGTTGATCTGCTAATTTCAAAAAGATTTTATCGGTCATATTGTTATTTTTTTGAATCGGGTTTCGTCTTTTTCGGTTCAGTTTTTTTGTCAGTTGACTTAGCGGTAGTTTTTGTGTCAGATTTTTTTTCTGTTTTGGTTTCTGTATCTTTTTTTGCTGATTCTTTATATTTTTCGCTTCTGTTTTCTGTGATATAAAAGCCGGAGCCTTTAAAAACAAATCCTGCTCCACCGCTGATAACTCGTTCAACTCTGCCATCGCACTTTGGACAGTCAGTTAATGGTTCAGATGTTATAGATTGAAATTCTTCGAACTGATGGTTACATTTTTTGCATTTGTATTCGTAAGTCGGCATGAAATCTCCTAAAATAATTTATATATAAAAAACTACTTTGCAGAAAATACGTAATAAATATGAATTTTCAAGGTAAAATTAGTTCTTTGGAATTAAACAGAGCGTTTGCAATCCGTTTACTATTTGCTGAACGCCGTTTTCAATTTTATCCATAGAGGGGGCAAATGAGATACGAATGTAGTCATCGGCTCCAAAAGCTACCCCTGGTACAACCCCGACATTATGTTTTTCCAAGAGGTATATGGCAAGCTTGGTTGAATTATCGATTGAATCTTTTTGATAAAATGCTGATACTTTTACAAAGAGATAAAATGCACCGTCAGGTTTAATGATTTCGATATCCTCCAGCTTTGATAGTATTTCAATCGCTCTATCTCTTTTTGCCAGTAACTTTGGTATGATTGTAAGAATAAAAGCATCATCAGAATTAAGTGCTTCCAAAGCCGCATATTGTGAAATTGAAGAAGCATTTGATGTTGTTTGAGATTGAACCAGAGCAGCCTTCTCAATCAATTCCTTCGGTCCGGCAGCGTACCCGATTCGCCATCCTGTCATAGAGTATGTTTTCGAAAAACCGTTTAGAATAATAGTTTGATCAATGATATCCGAATTTACTGATAAAGGGCAGAAATGTTTGAACGGTGGAAAAATTATTTTTTCATATATCTCATCGCTGATTAACCATAAGGAATGTTTTTTGACAAGCTTAGTTATTTCTACCAATGTTGATCGGTCATAAACTATACCGGTAGGATTACTCGGTGAGTTTATTATTATTGCTTTTGTCTTTTTTGTGATTGCTGACTCTATCATTTTTGAAGTAGGTATTGAACCGTTCTGTATCGTATCAACAATTATAGGTTTTGCTCCCGTCAGTTTAATCATTTCAGGGTAGCTGGAATAATATGGGGCAAATAAAATTACTTCATCATCATGTCCCAATAAAGAGTAGAGGCAGTTAAACAAAGCATGCTTTCCTCCATTTGAAACCAGTATTTGGTTAGGAGAATATGTCAGATTATTATCTGTTTTGAATTTCTCACATATAGCTTGTCGTAATTCCAAAATTCCATTGTTGAGAGTATATTTAGTTTTCCCTGATTTTATAGCCTGAATTCCTGCCTCTGCGATATGTGCGGGTGTCGGCTCATCAAGTTCACCGGCAACAAGCGGGGTTACATCGGCACCTGTAGCTATCTTTTCTTTAATCAGAGCAAAAAACTTAAATGTCTCAGACTGCTCTATATTTTGTAAGTGTTCAGAAAATTTCATATTAGTATTAATATCGGCAATATAACAAAGTCAATTAAATATATTAAAGTTTAAAGCCTTGACAGTAGAAGAAATAATTTCTTCATTCATTCGACATGAAAGATAATTTTCTACTATATTGTGTATTGATTTTAGCCGCCGGCTTATTTGGCGGCATACTGCCGTTTATCCGAAAATGGTCTGATGAACTCTTGCATCTCTTTATTTCGTTTGGAGCAGGTATTTTTATCGGAACTGTCTTTTTGCATTTACTTCCCGAAGCTCTTTCTCATAATAACCATAATATCTCAGCTATTTTTATTTTAATCGGGTTTATGCTAATATTTTTCATAGAAAGATTTCTGATTATTCGAGGTGACGGGGGGTATGACCATTCTCATCTGGTTATTTCTATCGCTGCGATGGTTGGGCTTTCGGTACATTCTCTTATAGAGGGGTTAGGTTTGGCTGTGGGGTCTGAATACGAAGATATCGGCTCACTCATATTTTTCTCAATTATTGCTCATAAATCAACAGCGGCATTTTCACTTGCTTCGCTCTTTTTATTAGCAAAAATGAAACTAAAGAAAAGGTTATTGTTAATTGTTCTATTTTCTATTATGACACCGTTAAGTGCTATAATATTTTCAAATCTTTTTACTTCGATAGACCATGATTCTCTATCACCTTTTTTAGGACTCACGACCGGCACTTTTCTCTATGTATCTGTCGGTGAATTATTACCTGAAGTTTTTCATACAAAATCTCATAAATGGGCTAAGTTATTGCTATTGTTTTTTGGTATCTTAATTATGAGTGTTATTAAGCATGGACATTAAAATATTTCAAACGAAAATCATGTTAACGAGTATAACAATTATTCGAAAGAACTTTTACAAGATATAAAGGTGTATGTATGGTAGGAAAACAGGTTTTAGTAATACTTTTATTATCCTTTGTATTAGGAACAGCAACTAACTTGCTTTCTCCTAATAGTATCCCGTTTATAGGACAATATCGAGAATTATCAAGCGGTGACGGTCCGATTGTACCTCCGACAGCCTCAGAGGGTGACCCTCCTTTTATAGCTATTGATGTAGCCGAGATGGAATTTTCATTAAAAAGTGCAGTTTTTATTGATGCCCGAGACAGTGAAGAATTTATCTGTGGTACAATTCCGGGATCAATAAATATCCCGTTTGACTATCTTCCGGAAGAGAATACCCAGCAATATGTAGATTCGATGTTACAATCTATATCTAAAGATGCTCATATTATTGTTTTTTGTTCCGGTGAAGAGTGTGATTTATCCTTACATATGGCTCGAAATTTACAAGATTTTGGGTACACCAATCTATCTATTTTATTTGGTGGTGCCAGAGAATGGGTAAACTTTGAATTAGAATTGGAAAGGGGAGAAGGATGCGAAGAATAATTGACAACGATTATCTGACTTTTCTCTTTAGGATTATTGTCGGGGTTGTATTTATTTATGCTGCGTATTCGAAGATTTTTGAACCGGCTGCCTTTGCTAAAGGAATATGGTTTTATCATATGGTACCGGGTAATTTAATAAATATGTTGGCACTGTACTTGCCTTGGGTTGAACTTGTTTGTGGGGTTTTTCTTATAGCCGGCTATCAATATCGAGGTTCGGTGATTCTTATCAATCTTATGATGATTATGTTCATGATTGCTTTATCTTCCGCTGTGTATAGAGGTATTTCTATTGACTGTGGATGTTTTAAAGCAGCTAAAGCTACCGAAAGCTCAGCAATGGAAGCTCTGATTAGAGATGTCGGTCTACTCATTATGACTTTGCAACTCTATTTCAGTAAATCAAAGAAATGTATGTTGGACAAATAACTATTTAAGAATTGTCGGTGTGATAAGAATAATTAAGTCCGTAGTTTTTTTCTCATTATGCTTAGATTGAAATAGCTTACCTAGAAGAGGAATAGACCCCAAAAGCGGGACTTTTTGAATTCGTTCTATTTAATCTTCTTTTAGTAAGCCGCCAAGTGCTGCGGTTTCGCCGTTTTCAACTGTTATTTTTGAATCTACAGAACGTAAAATAGTTATCGGTTTCTGTGAATCTGTAGGTCCGGTATAACCGATTATATCTTCAATCTTAGACTCAACGGTTAATGTAATATTCCCGTTTTCATTTATGCGAGGTGTTACCCTGAGAGTTATCCCGACTTCTTCATCGTAGAATGTTACGATATCCTGGGTTGCGGCTGATTCGGTGAAACGACTAATCGTAGGTATAGGAATAACAGTTGTAATTTTAATTTCTGCTTCATGGTTTTCAAGTGTTGTTACATGTGGATCAGAAATAAGTTTACTGTTGCCGTTTTGTTCAAGCAAGTTGAGAATAGTGCTTAGTTCTGAAACAGTAAGAGTTCCCCATACCCAACCACCCTGGTTTAAATCTTTTGTTATTGCTCCGCTTTTACTCGTATTGGTATTAGTAGTAGTGTTTGTATTGGATGAAGTGTTTGTTGCATTAAATATCCGAGCATTTGCAGCAGAAATATTTAACTGAGTCGGCCAATTTAGTCCGACCTTCAAAGTTTGGTCTATCTTAGTTTAAATTATTTTAACCGCAATTGAAACCATTCGTTCTTCAACATCCATTTCAGCTATTGCTGCTTTCATATTATTGAGAACAATAGGGTAGTCTGTTATAAATAATTTGTTAGGTGAAAAGATTCCGTCATCTGTTGATACCTGCTCGTCACCGGTACCCAGTTTGTCTAATATGATTACATTACCTTTTTCAGATTTCATTATTCCCAAAGCACCTTTAACAGTAATCGGATCTATATAGTTAAGAGTAATAACAGCAGAACCTAGTTCTCCGAGTGCGTTTACTTCGTTAGTTTTTACAATGATAACATCGTTCTTAATATAATAATTAAAATCATTTGGATAAAGTATTGCCTCTAGTGCTGTCTGCAGGTCAACTTGGTCTAGGCGAAGTGATATTTCCCCTTTAATATTATCAGCAAGCACAATATTCAGTTTATATTCTCTGGCAATCATATTTAAAACCATAGGAAGTGATACATCTTCAAGTTCCATTGAAATTTTGTCGCCATTTTTTAAAACAGAATCTTTTGCTTGTACAAGAGAGCTGCTTAAGAGAAGACATAATCCAATTAATACTATTTTAAATTTCATCATATTATCCTTTTGAAACTTTTAACGTAATGTTTTTTTGTTTATATTTTATAATAACTTTATTTTTATCAATTTGAGTCACGATAGCTTTATCTATCTTATCTCCAATTTTAACCGGTCTCTTATTTATAATCGCTGTAGGGGAACTGTTGTTGAATATAATTCCTGATAAAATCCATGATAGCTTACTGTTGTCTAGTTTTTCTATTTTTGCTTTTTTAATCGATGTAAATCTCTTTAGATAAAATGGAGAACGTCCCCATGAGAGAGTGTCAAAGGCTTTTACGTCAATCAAGTTTGTACTTTGTTTTCTAACGTATAATCCCTGGTCGATAGGTTGTACGGTGAGAGCAGGTGCTTCGGTAAGGGTAGTCTCATTAGATTTGTAATTCAAGCCTGCCCATATTATAGCTCCGACCAGAAAAACTGCTATCAGTTTTGTGCGTGTTTTTTCACTCATGATTTATTCCCGATACGACCTAAGAGAGCTTTGAAACCTAAATATAAATCAAGTTTTTTATTATAATCTCTACTTCCGGAAATTCTACATCCGTTTATACCTCGAAAATACGGTTCACTTTCGATCTTTTTAATAAATTTAGCAAATTCTATATAAGAACCGGAAACTTTAACACCTATATTAAGAAATTGCGGTTTCGTGGAGTCAGGTATAATACTATTCAGACTTAGCAATTCTTCAATAGGCGGAGTAATTTCTGTTACAACGAGAAGTTGCGTTGCTGCTTCTTTCTTAAGGCGGCTAAAAAGATTTATAACTTCTTCTTTTGTATATAACTTTGAATTCAGATAATCTTTTCTCTTTTTTAACGCTTCTTTTTCAGCGATGAATTTAGGAAGTAAGCTAATTGTTTGTTCAAAATCCTGCAGTTGAGTAAGATTTTCTGTGATCTTATTCTTTAAGACAGCTTTTTCCTGAACATAAGGTGTATAGACAAGAAAAAACCATAAGCTTAGAACTAGAATAATAGATGAGAGGTAAATATAACTTTGTTTATTCATTAAACTATTCCTCTCATTTTTATTAAGAATTCAATTTCAAAAAGAGATTTGTTTTTCTTTTTCACATGTCGGATAATTTGCACATCTTCATAAAACTTGGATGAAGATAAATTTTCTACAAATTCCGCTAGAGAAATCTCAGGGGGGATATCATCTGAAAGGACTATTCCCTGAATGAAATAATTATTATCTTCAATCCTCGGGTTGTAGTCCAGATGAAATAACTTAATATTTTTAGGAGTGATTCGGGATAGCTCTTTTAAGTTCAAATGCATATAGCTTGGTTCTTCTTCAGCAAGGTTTATATATATTCTGTTATATGCAATTTCTTGTTTTATCATTTTATAAGTATGAAACGCATCCGATCTTTCAAAAATGCCTACTTGATTGTCTAAAGTATTTTTATTTTGTGCTAGTGTATTGATTGTTGAATTTGTAAATGCCCATGATGTCATCAATGTAGTTACAATTATTGCTGCCGCTATTTGTAAATAGTTATTAATTTTACGAGCTTTTCGTTTGAGTTTAAGCGGGATAGGAAGAAGATCGGGAAGGTGGGAGTAGTTTACCGATGTAGCCAACACCGGAAGACATACAGGGAATGACTCGATAGCATGATCTTTACCAAACTTAATTTTTAATTGATTAATCGGAAATCTTTCCAGGCTTATATCAAGCTTTTCATTTAATATATTTATAAATTCATCACTATAGGCAAAATCACCGTATAGCATGATATTATTATTAGCACTAGAATTTAATTGACCCGAATAAAAGTCCAGAGAATTCTGAATCTCGTTTGCGATTGATTCCGCAAAATACTCAAGTTTAATAGTGTCGTGGGTGTTTCCAAGCATATCGGTACTTAGCACATTGGAACGGGAAAATTCCAAAGTTCTACCGCGATAGAATGATATCTCGGTCACTTTTCTACCGATATTAATTAAAATATAATTATTGTTTTCGTCGAAATCTTTAAACAGACCTAAAAGCTGTCCTATTGTGTCCTGAGAATGAAATATTTTGTCAATCGTGATTTTGCTATTTTGAAATGGAGCTAATTGTTTGTAAATGTTCTCTTTTGTTGTAGCATGAAGAGAAACTTTTACCCGATGACTTTCGATATCTTCAAACTTTTGTATTACCCGATAATCATAAATCGATTCTTCAATAGGAAACGGGATTATCTTTTTAACTTTAAATTGAACTGCCGAAGATAATTCCTTGTTACTTAATTCCGGTAGTAGGAAAGTTCGGTATAAAGTTGATTCTCCGGTTAAAGTCAGAAATATCTTTGTAAATCGACTATAATGCTGGGTTATAAACTCATCTAAACATTGAGAATAGAAATCTTCTATATTGAGGGTTTCTTCAGCATTTTGCACAAAGTATTCTTTGTGGACATCTATAATTCTAAATGAACGACCATAATGAAATGATGCTGCCATCTGAAAAGAATGATCATCAAACGAGAAAGAAAGAACTTTCCCAAACAGGAAAGTTTTACGAGGGTCAACTCTTGAAATTAAGAAATCGCTCTCGGGGTTTTTCTCTTCTGATGATTTCTCTATTCGATAAGTAATCAATTTTTTAATTTTGTTTATCATAGTAGCATCATGTGTTAAAAATTAACGATTATGCTGTCCAATCCATTTATAGAAATAAGTCGCCTATTACCTGTATCGTAGATGTAAGAATTACCCCATGAATCAGTAAGGTATGAGTTCTCGGTGTTATCTATATAAGGACCGTTCCACCCTAAAGAAGTGAGCTTGTTATAAACAGATACAGTTCCCGGTTTTGCAGTCAAGTCTAGCAGTTGTGAAGGAACGAAGCCGACATCACCTTCAAATCCTCGGTCGATATATCTACCTCCTGCTATAGCTTCCGCGTTACCGGTTATCGCTCTTTTTAATGCGAGCATTTCTTTTTTTGTTGCTGTCTTTTTTGATGTTTCCGTCATGTCGGCAAACTTTGGAATAGCAACAGCAGCAAGTATTCCAAGAGTTATTATAACAATCACAAGCTCAATGAGAGTGAAACCACCCTGATTGAGCTTTGATTGATAGCTGTATGACAAGTTCTCCATTTGGAGTTCTTCTGCCTACCAGTTGTTTTCTGTTGTTGTAGAAGTACCGCCGTTATTGGAAGTGTTCGGCCAAACCTCACCTGTTGTGGGATTATATGCCCAACCACCGCGAGTACCTACAATAACGCCTTTGGTGACACCTGTGACAACAGAGTCAGGTGCATTGCCGGATAACTGATATGGGTTTTTTGGTAATGCTTGTGCCATTACTGTGCCGGATGTTTCTAGTTCACTAATTGTTGGCCATACTGCGGTACCGTTTTTAACTGCTTCGTTAGCATAGAAAATTGTGATACCTGAACGAAGTGAACCGAGTGAACTACGTGCAGCAGCATCTTTTGCTTCTGATGATAGATCTTGATATTTAGGGATGGCAACTGCTGCCAGTATTCCTAAAATTACAATGATCATGACTAACTCTATAAGAGTAAAGCCGCTTTGATTGTTTTTGAGTCTCATGAGACCCTCCAAAATTAAAAGGGGTATGGTTAGTTATTAATTGCATATTTATTATAATAATCGGCAATTATGATGAATTATTAAGCTAATTAAGAATTGAAAACCTTAATTAAATTCCACATCGGCATGAAAATAGCCAAGGCCATTAAAAGGACAAAACCGGATATAATTACTGTTAAAATAGGCTCTAAAATAGCGGTCAGGTTTCTTGAGGTATATTGTACCTCTTTTGAATAATGTTCTCCGACTTCTAGAAGCATTTTTTCAAGTGAACCTGATTCTAAACCTATTGATATCATTTGCTTTGCTAAGTAAGGGAAAAAAATGAATTCTGTCTGTAATAATTGATGTTCTGAGCCTCGCCGAAAAAGTTCGGCTAATTTGTTAATTTCTTTTTGAATCATGCTGTTAGTGACAGATGTCGTAAGGATATCAAGAGATTTTATAATAGGTAAACCGGACTTAAAGAGTATTTGAAACATGAGTGCAAATCTGGCAACATTTCCTTTGATAATTAATTCACCGAAAACAGGCATTTTTAAAATTGCAAGGTCAATTGCTAATTTTCCGTTCGGTTTACCGGATATATATTTAAATGTATAAATAATAAGACCGATTAAACCGATTATAACCCACCAATAATTTGTGATAAAATTTGAAGTACCGATCATTATTTGTGTCGGTAAAGGAAGTTCTGAGTCAAATGATGCATAAAAGTCTATAAATTTTGGAACAACATAAGTCATGACAACAGTAAAAGCCAAACCGATTATAGTCAATACTATCAGAGGATAACGTAAACCGGATTTTATAAGCCGATTTATTTCCATCTCTTTTTCAAGCATTTTAGCAAGTTGATCTAAAATATCATCAAGTTTACCGGATTCTTCTCCGGCGGCAATAGAGCTGATAAACACTTCAGAAAAAACGTTTCTATGGTCTTTCATATAGTCTGATAAGGATTTTCCTGCCTGTACATCGGCATACATTTTTGGAAGAGCGAGATTAAATAATGATTGTGGCTTTCCGATTTTTATTATTGATAATGATCTTAAAATCGGAATTCCTGCTCGATACATTGTCGAAAGATTATTCGTAAACATGATTAAATCTTCAACATTAAGTTTCGTAAACATTTTCATAAATGAAAATGAGAAAGAGTCTTTCTTTTCTTCAATAGAAACCGGAATCAGATTACGATCAGTAAGATATGCCGAGACTTGGTCTTCGTGTTCAGCAACGTATTCACCTTCCGTAGGTTTTCCTTCAGGAGTAACTGCTCTATATGCAAACTGTGTTGACATCTTATGCCGTTACCTTTTTTCTTGAACTGTTAATTTCGAACGCTTCAATATTTGAAGTTTCTTTTAAAAGCTCTTCCAAACATATTTGCCCATTTGCTATTTTTTCCAGACCCATCTCAAACAGAGGGATATAACCGTAGATTCGAGCTTCTTCCTGTATAGAATGTAAGGATGCATTTGATAAAATCATTTCAGAAATAACCGGGTTTAATTCAAACAGTTCATAAATACCGGTAAGACCTGAGAAACCGGTCATACGGCATTTTGGACAACCGGCACCTTTTTTGAAAGTCATTGCCTGAGCAAGTTCTAAAAGACCGGTTTTCTCCAGCAATGTTTCCAGAGGAGTATATTCTTCGACACACTTTGGACAGTTCGTACGAACGAGTCTTTGAGCAAGTACACCTTTAACGGCAGATGCGGTCAGATAGTTTTCTATACCCATGTCGACTAAGCGGGTAACAGCAGACGGTGCATCATTGGTGTGTATTGTCGAAAATACCAGATGGCCTGTTAAAGAAGAACGAATTGCCATACCGGCAGTTTCAGCATCTCGTATCTCACCTATCATAATTATATCCGGGTTTTGACGAAGAAGTGACCGAAGGGCTGATGGAAATGTTAATCCTGACTTTTCATTGATTTGTATTTGCGATATCAACGGTAAAGAATATTCAACAGGGTCTTCGACAGTTACTATATTTTTTTCTATCGAGTTGATTTCTTGTAAAGTTGCATAGAGGGTCGAGGTTTTACCGCTTGAAGTCGGTCCTGAAATAAGAATTAAACCTTCCGGTTTATGAATCAATTGTTTCCAACGCTCTTCCATCCGCTCATTAATACCAAGTTGATTAAAAGTCAAAGAGAGGTTTTTACGATCCAGAATACGAATTACAATTTTTTCCCCATGAATCGTCGGTAAAGTTGAAACACGTAAATCAATTCCGCGACCGTCCATACTCATGAGAAACCGTCCGTCTTGAGGTAACCGCTTTTCTGAAACATCCAGATCTGCTGCTACTTTTATTCGGGAGATTAACTCACTTTGCATTGTTTTGGGAGGGGCTGCTTCTTCACGCATTATCCCGCTAACTCGATACCGAATACGTATTCGTGATTCTCCGGGTTCAATGTGAATATCAGAAGCATTTTCTCGAACAGCTTTTGATATAATAATATTAACAAATTTGACAATAGGGGAGTCAGCCTCTGCTGAGTCTACTATAAATCCCTCTGAAAGTTCTTTCTTACCGGCTTCTTTCGATTCATCTGTTTCATGTATAATATGGGATAATGAATCGCTAATAGAATAGTATTTTTCAACCGCCTCTTTAATTTCCGAGGTCGTTGTTATAGCTCTTTTAATATTTAGCCCTGTTTGATATTTAATCTCATCGATAGCAATAATATTCAACGGATCAGCCATTGCGAGCGTCAATGTATTACCTATTTCAAAAATAGGAATTAATGTATATCTTCTTGCTATTTCGACAGATACATGTCGTAATACATTTGGGTCTACAACCATAGAGGCAAGAGAAATTTTAGGTATTGAGAGTCGTTCGGAGATTGTATCAATCAATTGATCTTCATTGATATACTCTTTTTCAACTAATATCTCACCTAGTCTTTGTCCTGAAAAACTCTGAAAGTGAAGGCACTCTTTTAGCTGACCTTGAGTTAGTAATCCTTTTTCGATTAATAAATCGCCTATTTTTTTCTTTGCCATTTTACCTGTTTGTATTTATGCGTTAAAAGTATTATCATATGAATTGTCGGTTTATCTAATAAAATCCTTAAGAACCTGACTTATTTAAATAAAAAGGATAGTGACGGAGAAGAAATTTCCTTGTATCAAATTGTATGATAGAGGGATAGTATTGAGGTCTGATGCTTGTTTTAAGAAAATTGTTTTATCTTACTGCATTTGGTTTATTTCTCGTATTTGCATTTTCAGTACATGCTGTTGAGTTCAGAAATACCGATAATACTGTTTTTGAGGGAAAGACAGTAGATTCTATTGTTATTGAAAATAGAAATATCTATGACACCAATCAAAAAGAGTATGATAATTTTATCTTTAATGCTGCCAATAAGTTTCATATAACGACTCAAAAGAGAATTATTGCTCGTGAGGTATTATTGAAAAAAGGTGAGCCTTATTCAGTCGATTTAGCCGAAGAAACTGCCCGTATATTACGACGGAGACTTATTCTTTTTGATGCCTGGTTGGAAAATGAAATCTATGATGAAAATAAACTGTTAATTCGAGTAGTTACAATTGACAGGTGGTCTTTAGCTATTGGTGCTGAGCTAAAAAGAGAGGGGAACGTACATACTCTTAAAATCGGAGCATTAGAGAAAAATCTGTTTGGGCAAAATAGATTAATATCTTTTCATTATATCAATCAATCAGATGATGATAGTTATACCGATGCTTCTTTTGTAGAGACAAGATTGTTTGGAGAAAAACTTAAAAGCGAAGTAAAATATAGTACAAATCCAAAAGATAATTTTAAATCTTTTTCATTTGAAAAACCTTTTTACGATTTAAATCAAAGATTCGGTTTTGGTCTACAAGTAAGGTTGCAAGAGGGAAGGATTGACTATTATTCAAATGACTCGATAACTGCACAGACATTTTTTAAAGGAGATAAAACCGAGTCTCAATTATTTTACAGGTTCGGATCATATAGCACAAAATTTCTTACCTTGATTCAGTATACCTATAACTATGAGAAAAATTCACCGGAAGTTATTGACTCGACAATTGCCCAAGATTCATTGTATCATGCTCTTACAACAGTTTTTGAATATGCCCATTATGATTATAAAAAGAAAATTAATATTGATGGATTTAATTATACCGAAGACTTTAACAATGGTATAAGAGCAAGAATTGAGCTTCAGAAAGCATATAACTATAAAGAAAACAATAATGTATATGATTTTTATGGAGTTCGGTTACTGAAAAACTTTATAACAGAAAACTCACTTTTTTCATGGCAATATCTCTATCGGCGTTGGTATAATGGGTCGGTAAATTTGAGAAATAAATCTATTCTAAATATAAAATACTATAACCAATCTGTGAAAAGTATTACCTTTGCAGGTAATTTTGAATACCAAGAAGATGCCAGTGTACAATCCTTTGACTTAGTAAAACTTGGAGGAACTACCGGGGTTAGGGGAGCGGATAAGTATTTTCTTACCGGCGATAAAAGAATTGTTCTAAATTCAGAGATTAGATTTTTACCGAATATCTCATTTCTATCTCTGAATATAGGTGGTTTGATATTCTCTGATTTTGGCAATATTGTACAAGAAACAGAGTCATTGAGTCTGTCAAATACATATCTCAGTTATGGTGCGGGTTTACGACTTGCCTTTGATAAATCTTCTAAAAATGTGCTCCGAATAGATTTTGCATATTCTCGATTTAACGGATGGCAAATATCGTTTGGCTCCGGGCAGTATTTTAATGCTTCAGACAGGATTTAAACTTGACAAACTCATGTTTTTCAATAAATTAGGTATGTACTCGTCAAATGAACGATGTTATTCGTTCATTGATAAAACTACTTTTTTGGGAACAATTTTAATCTTAATAATTGTTACACATATATAACAAAAAATAAAGAATTATAGAACTTTTACCGCCTTCCGATATACAATTGATAACTACAAAAATGTAAGGAAACAGATGCAAATTCGTTTACTAGGCTTCTTAGTGTGTATACTCTGTTTATGCTATAGTTCTATTCATGCCGCAGGAAATCCTTTTGCCGTAAAGTCAGTTTTATATCAAATAGAAGATGATTATTTGAAAGGATCAATCTCATTAGATGAAAAAGTAATTCTTCAGATAAATAGTATTAAATATCCTCAAAAGTTGCCCCCAAACTACAAATCTCTTTCGCTAAACAAATCGGAACTTGAACTACGTGGAGCTACGTTGGCATTTATTCAAATTCGTTCAAATTGGGACCTTTTAGAACAAAACACAAAAAATTACTTTTCTATAGCTTTAGCCAGATCATCAACAAGCTTTACATATATTACTCCTGGTGGATTCTTTAAATTGCATTATGATACTACAGGTTTTAACAGTGTTCCTCCGTTAGATTTAGATAATGATTCTATTCCTGATTTTATAGAACAATGTGCTGCATACTGCGATACTACTTTAAGCAAACATATTGAGTTGGGGTATATGTATCCGCCAAGCGATGGGGTGAGCGGTGGAGATTCACTATATGATATATATTTTGAAAATATATCATTTTATGGGTATGCTGTTCCAGAAGGGTTAGGCAGTAACCCTTGGAATGACTTTTATAGCTATTTGGTCCTCAATAATGATTTTATTGGCTTTCCGCCTAATAGCGATCCCGAGGGGTTAGTTGCAGGTGCTGCCAAAGCTACAGTTGCTCATGAGTATCATCATGCAGTACAATTTGGGTATGATGCCAATGAATACGTCTGGGCTATGGAGTCAGGAGCGACTTACATAGAGGAAGTAGTTTTTGATACCGTTAACGATAATTATAACTATCTCGACAACTTCTTAGACTTTCCTCATACTTCACTTATGGACAACAACGGAAACCATAAATACGGTTCATTTATTTGGCCATTATATTTAGCTCAAAAATTTGACACCCTTATCAATGTTGCCGCATGGGAAGGTGCAAGGTTTGATGACCTTTTTACTGTATATGCTGATACCCTTCTTGCCAATTTTGGTTGGGATATTGATTCTGCCTATGTAGACTTTACCTATTGGATGTTTAATACGGCAGCTAATGACGACGGTGCTCATTTTTCAGAAGGTGCTTTATATCCTCCGTTATCTATAAGTGCTTCACACCTGTCTTATCCGGTCGGGATAACAAATTCGCCGGTAAGTATTGGCGGTTACGGTTCTGCTTATATTTCTTTTTTCCCAGGTGCTGAATTAGGTAAACTAAAACTGACATTTAACGGCTCAAATACAAGAAACTGGTCTGCCTATGTAATTAAGTCAACAGCTCAAAATGTTCATTCTATAGAATTTATTAATCTCGATACCGCGAACCAAAACGGTGAAATCATAATAGAGAATTTTGAAAACTATTATTCGATAACTTTAGTAGGTGTTAATACCGATGAGTTTTCTTCAGGTGTTCTTTTTACTTATTCTGCTGAAATTTTAGAACCTTTTCAAGTATCATCTTTAATTATCACTCCTGATTCTGCTGTTTATTCAGGTGGAACTAGAACTTTTGAAATATTAATTAGCAACGATGCCGTCATAAATGATATCTTTAATCTTATTTATTGGGATACTCAGGGATGGATACCGATGGATACTTTTTCCTTAGCAATTGCTGCCGGGGATAGCTCTATTGTGTACGTAGATGTAAACCCATCGCAAGGTACTCCCATAAATTCATCTTCTTTCTTGTCGTTTAAATCTGAATCTTGGGGGGATTCCACGGTTTTTGAAGTTTTAACAAGAAAAGGTGTCACAAGCTTATTTCACGGAGATGTAGATTTTTCGGGTGATATTGATATTTCAGATCTTGTCGCAATTATCGATTATAGCTTTAACGGCGGTGTTTCACCGCAACCGGAACTGCTTTCTGCTGATTTTGACTGTTCTGGATTAGTTGATATTTCAGATATTGTTACTATGGTAGCATATATGTTCTCAGGTGGCAGTTACCCACCCTGTAATCCATACTAATTTTTTAGTTGACAACGATTTAAAAGCAAAC
This sequence comes from Candidatus Zixiibacteriota bacterium, assembly GCA_024276275.1. Taxonomy (GTDB): domain Bacteria; phylum Zixibacteria; class MSB-5A5; order GN15; family FEB-12; genus QQUK01. The sequence continues at coordinate 16,810 of JAJRXM010000045.1, read as the reverse complement.
TATTCTAGTTCTATAATATAACCGCCAAGCGGCTAACAGGGAGGTTAGTCGTAGTTATGAGAGGGGGATTAATGAATGCCGGTATAGAACCGAAATTCTTAGTCTGCACAGAATGTAACGAAGAGTTTGTTTTTACCGTTCAAGCTCAGGAGTATTTTGCTGAGCGTGGATATTCTAAGGACCCAAAGCGATGTAAGACCTGTCACACCAGGTATAAAAAAGTACAACGGAATGGTGTTCCTCATGAACAGGAACAAACTGACTTTCATTATCCGGATTAACAAAAAACCCCGAACAAATTCGTTCGGGGTTTTCTGCACAAGGAGTACAAGAAGATTATTTTATTAAAGTCATTTTCTTTGTCTCTGAATTATCATTTATAGTTACTCTATAAAGATACATCCCGCTTGCTATTTCGCTGCCTGCATAATTTGTACCGTCCCATTCAACTCTGTTTTGACCGGCAGAAACATTTTCATCTAATAATGTTTTAACTACTTGCCCTGTGATATTGTAAACTTCTACCAGTGCGTGTCCACCGGATGGAGTATAAAAGTTTATAACTGTTGAAGGATTAAATGGATTTGGATAGTTTTGGGCAAGTTCGAATTTGGTAGGCACTCCTTGATCATTGTCAATTGATGCTGCCAAGCCGACATTTAAATCTGCTGTTATAACACCGCTATTAGATATGATGTTTTCGATTGCGACGAAAGAAATACCGTTTGTATAACTATCAGATGCTGTCGAGGAAACCGCATTAAAAGATGTTTTACCTAAGCCGCCAGGAAAAACATCATTCGAATCTCCTAAATCGTTATTGTACTCGAGTTCATAAAGACCGTCAGCTTGTTCTAAAGCAATTTGATAATGGACAGAGCCACTTAACCCGGGATACCACTCCTGAGTATTGTTTGATTTAGCATCATCAATATGCCAAACAAGTAAGCCGGAATTAGGTAGATAAGAATCATAACCGGTTCTTTGACGGTTTTCTACTAAGAAGTATTCCGATCCTATATTACCCGAAGTCCACATTCTATAAATATCACCGGCAATTTTTACATCATTGATTTGTTGTGCACTCGTATTTGCAGTAATATTTGTCGCAGATGCAAACCCTAGTTGAATTCTACTCCAGGCACAAGGATGAGAAGGTCGACCGCCTTTACCTTGAGGTCCCAGCCAACTACCATACGCCATAAGACCCCATTTACCGATACCTTTTGAGCTATTGTCAGTATCGTATAAATCTGGTAATCCAAAACCGTGACCAAATTCATGAGCGAAAACGCCGATAGTCATATCACCTAAAGTAGTTATATACTCAGGTTGAATTGTAAAACTTGAAACATACACACCGTCGTTAGTCAATTTTGGATTTATACCCCATTTGTGAGACCAAATATCGGTGTTGCTTCCACTTACTTCAGCCCCTTGTCCTGGATGTATCATTGCCAATATGTCAACATAACCGTCATTGTCATTATCATAATTTGAAAAATCTACTGTTGCGTCTACCAGATCAACTAAATCCTCAGTTAATTTTTGCGTGTTGTTTGGATAACTACCTGTGCCGTTCTGATTGTTAACGTAATAGGCGTAAGTTTGCGGAGCAGTAACCCAACCCATTGATGACGGAAGATCTATTGTCATCAAATCCAGTTGACCGTAAGAAATTTCATTATAATAATCATGAACAGTATATCCATTTGAATCAAACAACAAAGAATCAAACAATGTTGCCGGTGTACTGTTAGGATTATCTGAAAACTGCACTAAGATAGCAAGTACTCTAAATTGTCCGGTTATTTGAGGAGAATAACCTACTGCCTCTTTAGCACTTCGATAAATTTCTTCATACTTATCTTTATCGGTACAAATACCTTTGTTGTGCATCTCATCTAAATTTGTGATAAAATAAGGTAACGGCTTATTTGTCTGTTTTGCTTCTTCCAGCATTTGCGGATGAGGCGGCATAGCGTTTGTCCGGATAAAAATTGACATGATAATGATGCCTGTCAATATCAGAAACCTGAACGTACTGTTTGTCATAATTCGTTGCATCGTATTTACTCCTTGTATTAGAAATACAACCCTGTTGTGAATGCGAAGTTGGCACCTTTAGATGAACCTCCGCTGAAAGAATTTCCTGTTACTACTGCAAAATCCATATGGAATGCCGAGAGATATATTCCTGACCCGATTGAAAAGGCAGAGTTTTTATTACCGCCGAATCCATATCCAAAACGGATAGGGATATAACTGAATTGATTAAATTCGACACCTGCCGATAGTCTCGGTTCGGTTGATACACCGGTTTTACTTGAAAACCCTTGTTCCCAATCAACAGCCCAAAGAGTTTTGCCCGATGTTTTAGCAAACCCAAGATTGAGTGAAGAGGGAAGAGTAGTTGTAAAGTCACCGATTGGAATTGTGTAGTCATCGGAGGTAATAAAATCATTACCCATATTGGCAACGGTCATTGTATCAAAATTGAATAAATAACCGATTTCTTCATTGTTCTTATTCCAAGTCATTGATGAGAAAAAGTTTTTAATTGATGCTCCGACTGTATATTGACTACTGATTTGTAAAGCTGCTCCAAAATCAACAGCATAACCCGACCCGCCTTCGGATTTATGGACAATAGCTTTTCCTTGACCCTCAATACCGGTCGCATAGGTAGCAGCCATACCCTCAAGTTCGATTACTTTCTCAAGTCCGAAACCTTTGAGATATTTATAAGTAGCACCGATTGATAATTGACGGGAACCTGATTTATAGATTGCTTTACCGTATGAAAAACCTGCTGATGCATATGCATATCCTTCAGAATATGATCCGGTAATATTGATAGTATCTGCGTATGTGTTCCCGTTGAGCATCAGATTGATTATATCTTTATTAAGATTTACATCGGCCAGAGCAGTCCCTGATGTTGTGAATACAAAAGAGCCGTATGAAATACCGACTGCCGATGCGTCAGCCTCAAATGAAATTTTAAGACCTTCATTAGGGATTTTATTTAAGATGTCATTTTTATCCGATGTCGATAAATAAGCACCGGTATACTTGTTGTAGTCATCTAAAGTAAACGAATTATTATTAATGTTCGCCCCGATGCCTGCAAGTTCAATAGAGTTTTGTCTGTGAGTTTTCAGTCCAAGGTTGGCAGGGTTAAAACGAGCCGCATCAATTCCGGTAGCTAGTGATGTATATGCTGAACCCAAAGCGACTGCTCTTGCCGATGAACTGCTTTGTGCCTGTATCGCAGAACTAAAAAGAATTAATATAGTCGTAATCATTAGCATCGTAAATAATTTCCGATGCTTCGCCATTTCAAAGGCGACCGTATTTGTGGAATTATTTTTCATAATCGCCTCCTTATAAATCAGTATCAAATAAGTATTCAACTTCAATTCTACCTTGTATGGTTAAATAGTCAGCACCGGTCAAAAGAACTCCGGATGTATCAGAGCTATTTAAAAAGAGTACAGGGCGAATGAAGAGAGTATCGTTATTAAGAATTTGTATGTCTGCGGAATCTAATAATATTGTTCCTTCTGTAATTATCTCAGCAGTTGTAATACTGGTTATAGGGTCAACCGGAGTAGCTCCCGCAAAAATAGTATCGATTACTAATTCCGGGGATGTATATAAAGCTGCTGAGTCAGCACCTAATTGAATAATTGCTGAAATGCCTAACGGAAGATGATTTTTAATCGTATATATAAATCTTGCTTCTGTTACACTTTTAGTGATTTGAGACATACTTGATGAGTCAATCGATTGACGTATAATATCTATATCTGTGATTTCAGCGTTATTGACTTTAACATGTAAGGGTGCATATATGTCAATTGAGGCAAAAACAGAGTCGGACACATTGATAGTATGAGATATATTATCACCAAACGAAATAGAACCGCCGACAGTAATTGAATCAGGAATAGGGTTTAAAAAATCGGCTACATTGTTATTGGTGATCGTAGTTAATTGTCTGACAGCTGTACCTCTTGGAGCAATTGTTCCAAGGATTTCAATTTGTTTCCCGTTTGATGCTGATAGCGTACAGGCTAAATTACCGGGTAAGTCTACACCGTTCTCTATATTTAATGAAAGTATTGCACTTACAAATGAGATTTCATTAAAACCGGCCGGGGCATTTAAACCCTGAGTGATATTAGCAAAACTAGTTGTATTGTCAGGAATAATTCCTGATATAGAATTAAATACTAAATTACTGATTGAAGCTGAAACAGTAAAAGAATCTGTTTCACTTACCGGAACTTGCAAAGTACCTGAACCCGGAAGTGTAACTGCGAGAGAAATCTGTACTGAATCATTTAGAGGAACTAAATTATAATTTGATAAATCATTATTAATTGTAATAGTTTGACCACCGAGAATCGGTTGACTAATAGTAAATGATGTACCGTTTAATTGAAGTGACGGAACAGTAATGTTTACAGTCGCTTCAAGACTTGAATTATTGGTAATATCCAAATTTATATTGCCACTACTTAACTGAGCAGAATCAATCTGTTCACCGGGATTAAGGGATAGCCCAATATTCTGAGAAAGATTTACATCAGGTAAAGCAGGTACTTGAGCAACTGCTTGTGAAACTACAATAGCAGAACCAAAAGAAGCCGTTGTTTGAAGAGAACGTAATGATACATTCTGTACTGTTCCACCAGGTGTAAATGCCGCTATATCTACGCGTAAAAAGTTAGAAAGAGTTTTACCGGCTAAATTCATTACATGCAGATAGCTTGTGCTGTCAGCAATGTTTTGAACTATAGTATCTAATTGAACTATTGTTGCTGTTTGGCGGTCGTATAGTTGAACAAAAAGTGTATCAAGAGAAACTCCCAAATAGTTGTCGACGGTAATATCTATTTGTCCTGTTGTGATATTCGCAGATGAAAATTCTAGAATTTCAGGAAAATTATTTGATACGGAAAACAGCAATGGTGGGATTATTGCTGAATCTCCCGGTAGACTGGAAGCAAGACCTGTAATAGAACTTAAACTTACAGATAATGGAGTCAAAGCCGGTGGAATAATTGAGATAGGACCTAAGACTTGAGATTGGCTATAAGTTATATCGGATGTTGATAGCTGAGCAGCATCAATTCCTATAGGGTCGATAGTTTCAGTTATTGAAGATGAGACATTGCCTAATGAATCTATACTTAATTCATCTTGACCAATATCAGCAACCAACTCATCCATTAGATATGTTCTATTAATTACCGGAACTGTAAAAGTTGTATTCCAGCTTGGTGCTTGTGGAGATTTTACTGAACATTGTACCAAAGTTAAAAATATGGTTATGACAATGAGTCCTAACAACAGTCTCGTGGAATACTTAAATATGAAAGTTTCCCAAGTATTGACCGGTTCTTTTCTGCGGCTGGTTCCCGCTCTTTTTCTTGACATATCACCTCCTTGTAAGGGTGTTTCTTCTTCTTTGAAACTGGATAAAGCAAAGGGTATGCCGATATGATATTAGGCAGTTAAGTTAATGTGTAGCAACGATAAAGGCGGAGGTCTCTATTGCCGTTTCTCTGTTGAAAAAGAGGAGAATCTTAGATAATGGGGGATAATTCCTATACTTTGACATCAATCTTTTTATGTCGTATATTAAAAGCTAATCGTGTTATCATATAAAAGAAGGGTCATAAATTTTTATGAATAAATATGATAGAATGCTTTTTATTTTGAACCTCTTGCGGTCTCGCAAAAATATGAATGCTGATAAATTGGCTGAAGAGTGTGGGGTTACGGAACGTTCAATATACCGGGATATAATCTCTCTCTCGGAAATGAATATCCCTATCTATTATGATAATGGTTATAAACTTGCCTCGGATAATTTTTTACCTCCTCTTAATTTCTCAATAGAAGAATACCAATTACTTAAAACAGCTCTTGAATCTAACCCTCTTATTAAGACCGATAAATATCAACAGGTTTATAAATCTCTATTGGCAAAAATAGAAAATTGTCTTTCTGAAAATGTCCAAAAAGAAAAAAGATATTCCCCCCAGATGACTCGAATTGAAATCAAAGATTCGATAGAATCAGATGATTCCGTGCAGTATTATGAACAAATTGAAAAGGCGATATCATCACAAAAAACAATCAAACTAAAATACAGCTCAATTAAGTCAGGTGAATCAACAAGAGAGGTTGACCCCTATTTTATAATCTTCCGAGGTTCTGCATTTTACTTCGTTGGGTATTGCCATCTGAAAAAAGAATACCGTACTTTTCGTATGAATAGAATTATTGATGTAGAAATCAGTGACAAAGATTTTATCAAGTCAGGTGATATCTCGGCTGAATCATATTTTGAGGGAAGCTGGTCGGTTTTTTCGGGTGAGCCTGTTGATGTTGTTGTGCTGTTTAAAGATGATGCTGCCAAAGTAGTACTTTCATCGGTACACCACCAAAATGAGAAAAAAGAACAACTCGAAAACGGATTTCTCAAATACTCTATCACGACTAAAGGGTTGGAGGAAATTCAGCAGTGGCTTTTAGGTTTTGGCGAACAGGTTGAAGTTGTTACTCCACAGGAACTTAAAGACTCAATGGGCGAAATTGGGCTGTATCTTACACAGAAATATAATTCTAGCTCCCGATAGATTATTCATTTCCTCTAATTTGTTGAACTATTATAAATTAGCTCAAATAAAAAATAATAAAAAAAGATACTTTTTTATTTGACAACTACTTACAATAGTTACTATAATGAGGTGTTAAAAAGCTAATTATATGTTATGTAGGAGATATCGATGGAAAGTTTAGGAATGATTGAAACCAAAGGATTGGTAGCTTTAATCGAAGCTTCCGATGCTATGGTCAAGGCAGCGAAAGTAACATTAGTCGGGTATGAAAAAATCGGTGGTGGTTATGTAACTGCTATTGTTCGTGGTGATGTTGCCGCTTGTAAAGCAGCTGTTGATGCAGGAGCAGCCGCAGCTCAAAAAATCGGTGAGCTTGTTACAGTTCATGTTATCCCGCGTCCGCATTCAAATGTACACGACGTTTTCCCTACCGGTTTAGCTGAAGAAGAATAATAATTTGATAAATAGTGGAGTTTGCCCATAGGGCAAGCTCTCTTTTTTTATAGGTACCGATATGACTGACAATAAACAAAATGTTGAAAATATTGTTAATCTTGTTTTGGAGCAGATTAACAACGGTAAAATACAATCTGTTATTTCCCCCGAAACAAAAGCACCGTCATCTAAACTGATACGACAAAACAAGCAGGAATCTCCAGAAAACTTAACTGATACAATTCTTGGAGAAAGAGCAACCATGGAAAATAATAATTCACTCTGTTGTTTTAACTCCTTAGACGATGCTGTCTCATCGGCGAGGTTTGCCCAACGCAAATTTTTAGATATCTCCTTAGAAAAACGAAAAGAAATAATTGCCAATATTCGCAAAAGGGCATTAGAAAATGCCGAACGTCTCGGCAAACTTGCCGTAACCGAAACAGGTCTCGGTAAAATGCCTGACAAAATGAACAAGATTATTTTACAGGCAAACAAAACTCCGGGTGTTGAAGATATTCAACCGCATGCTTTCTCAGGTGACCATGGTCTTACTTTAGTCGAACAGGCACCATGGGGAGTAGTCGGTATAATTACACCGTCTACAAATCCACCATCGACAGTTCTGAACAATTCTATCTCTTGTATTGCCGCCGGAAATTCGGTCGTATTTAATCCGCATCCCTCTGCAAAAAATGTTTCATCTGAAATGGCTCTTGTAATTCATAAGGCAATAGTCGAGGCTGGCGGTCCCGAAAATCTTGTCACCTGCATCTCTTCTCCTACTATTGAATCCGCACAGACTTTGATGACTCATAAACTAATTGACCTTGTCTTAGTTACCGGTGGGGGAGCAGTTGTCAAAACTGCTATGCAGTCGGGTAAACGTGCGATTTGTGCAGGACCGGGGAATCCTCCTGTTATTGTCGATGACACCGCAATTCTTGCTCAGGCAGGTCGGAACATTGTACGGGGGGCATCGTTTGACAACAATGTTTTATGTACTTGTGAAAAAGAAATTTTTGTCGTTGATAAAGTCGCTCATAAACTTAAACATGAAATGGTTGCCAACGGTGCCTTTGAACTTGAAGGTATCTATATTGATAAACTGACTAAAATACTTATAGAGTCAGACCCAAATCCATCAGGCTATCGTCATGTAAGAATCAACCGTAATTTTGTCGGTAAATCTGCAGAAGAAATTTTAAAACAAATCGATGTTGTCCCTCCTCCGGGAACCAAGATGATTTTCTTTGAATCAGCATGGGATCATCCTCTTGTCATGGCAGAACAACTGATGCCGGTTATTCCGATGGTACGTTGTAAAACTGTCGAAGATGCTATGGAAAAAGCGGTCATTGTCGAGCATCAGTATAAACATACCTTTGTTATGCACTCAACTTCGATTGTCAATCTTTCAAACATGGCACAACTTTGCCGTGCGAACATCTTTGTCAAAAACGGATTTAATATGGCCGGTCTCGGCTACGACGGTGAGGGATACACAACTATGTCAATTGCAGGAACAACAGGTGAGGGACTTACCAAAGCTTCTACATTCACCCGCCCACGTCGCTGTACTTTGGTAGACTACTTTCGAATAGTGTAAAGAAAGTTAAAAAATATTATTATGACTATAGAATCAAAAGTATCTTTAGGTTTATCATTATTAGCATTTACCTTAAGTGGACTAGTAGCATATTACTCTTTGTTAAAGCCATTTTCATTAGATATTTATGTGGATCCATTAGTTCAAATTCAACATAAGAGTAATTTTGGTATATACTTAACACTTGATTTATATAACAACACTCCAGGTTCAGGTATGATATCTAAAGCTTGTTTGATTATGAATAATAAAAATAATATTAGAGATAAATTTTTACTCGAATTTGATAGTTTCAGAGTGATGAAAGACAATGTTGTGTATGTTACTTCTGAACAAAAAATACCTGTTTTCTTTGAATCTAACAAAAGAGAAATTAAAATTATGAGCTTTCTTTACAATTATGATAAACAATTTCCTATATCTATGGGGATATATAATTGTGAATTATTGGTATGGATAAATAATGAAGACAAAGTAACATACAAAAAAGTTTTCCAAATTGATATTTCTTCTGATATACTGGATGATTATAAAAAATTTCGTGATGCTGGCTCAACAAATTTAATACCTATTGATGTTGTTGGATATACACCTTTAAAATCAAAAAAAATAACTGCTAATGAATACAAAATGTTATTCTAAATTAAAACTCTTACTAAGGTTGTGTTTCGTTGGTTTGAAATCGTTAGATTTCAAAATCGAGAAACCCAACAAGTTTAATCATCATCTCTTTCTGAGACCTGACAAAACTAATTATTAACATCGTAGGAAATCATTCTGCTCTCGGTATATAATCAGCTATTGTTATAATGTCGCCTCGAGAAAAATAACTTATTTCAATCTTTTCATTACTATTTCGTCTGTAAAATTCAACACCGACTAAGTCGCTCGAGAAAGGTATGCTGACCCAACTGTTAACCGGTTTCATGTAGTGAATGAAATCAAAGAGCTCATCGTTTGAGTAAGAAATACCTCGTACACCGTAAAGGCCATATACTCTTGTAATAGATTTGTTAGTATAAGTTTTTTCTATAATGTCAGCATCAATAAGCTCATATTCCCCATCTGTAAAATTTACAAGCATATTTAGAATAAAAGGTTCGGGATGATTAGCAAAGAATGCAGTCTCTTCGGTAACATTTTCTCTTGGAGAATATGTCACAGAACAATTTAATTGAAATAGCAATACTAAGAATATAATACTAACGAGTTGTTTAATTGTTAAATGGAATCTGTACAAAATTATACTCCTCATATTAGATTTAAGTTAGCATTCTAACAAGTATACAATCGAAATAGGAAATATACCAAAAATAATCTACCCACTTTAGCAATTATTGTGTATCTTCTGAGCCATGAAACCGAAATACGAACTGATGGCTCCTGCGGGAAATTTCCCGATGTTGGCTGCGGCAATCAATGCCGGGGCAGATGCCGTTTATTTTGGGCTGAACACTTTCTCCATGCGGGCAAACTCGAAAAATTTCAACATATCCGACCTCGATGAAATGAGGGTGATGTGCAATGAATCCGAACGCAAAGTAAAACTGTTTCTGACTCTCAACACAATTATCTATCCCGAAGAAATCACACTGCTTGAAGGAACAATCAAAGCCGTCAAAGATAAAGTCGATGCAATTATCTGCTGGGACAACGCTGTCATCATGCTCTGTAATAAATATAATGTTCCGTTTTTTGTGTCTACCCAGGCTTCGGTTTCAAACAGACAGTCAGCCGAGTTTTATAAATCTCTCGGTGCCAAAGAGTTGTTCTTGCAAGAGAACTGAATTTGGAGCAGATAAAAGAAATTTCCGAAATCATCGAAATTGAATGTTTTGCCCATGGTGCTATGTGTGTTGCCGTATCGGGGCGTTGTTTTATGTCGCAAATGACATCAGAAAAATCTGCCAACCGTGGAGAATGTCACCAGAATTGCCGCAGGTCTTACACTATTACCGACAGTTCAGGCAACGAACTGCAGATTGAAAATTCTCGGGTGATGTCCGCCAAAGATTTATGTACTCTGCACCTGATTGAAGATATGAAAAAAGCCGGTATCTTTAGTTATAAAATAGAAGGTAGCGGTCGTGACCCTCGCTATGTTGATGTTGTCACTCGTGCCTATCGCAAGGCACTCGATAATGAATTAACAAAGGATGAACTTGCAAAGGGTGTTGTAGAGCTTGAACAAGTATTCAATCGTCAATTTTCGACAGGTTTCTATCTTGGGAAACCGACTGAAGATGATATTTCAACGGCTGAAAATAACGAAGCAACCGAGATAAAACTGTTTATCGGAAAAGTCTTTAATTATTATCAAAAAATTTCTGTCGCTGAAATCAAACTTAATGAAAATATAAAAATCGGTGACCAACTTGTTGTCATAGGTAAAAAAACAGGACTTAAAAGGATTTTTATAGAATCGATGCAAGTTCATAATAAAGATGTTAAAGCAGCATCCAAAGGGGATTCAGTCGGTATTAAGATATCAGACATTCGAAAAAATGACGAAGTCTATATTGTCAAAGTAAAAGAGAAAAAAAACAAAACCGGACAATACAACTGTTGAAGCACAATAGAAACTTGACAACTAGATTCAAATAGCTATAATTGATGCTGAAAGAGACTGTTGGATAACTCTTTATTTTATTGGAACATACTTCGACAAGCTCAGCATGACAAATTGTAAGCTATGATCTTTCAAGTCGCCCTGAGTTTGTCGAAGGGTCTTGAAAGATTTTTAACAAGATTGTAAAATAGGTAAGATAATATTTAATAAGATAGGTAGTTTATAGATGGCTGAAAAAGTACTCAACGCAATAGTTGTCCAAAGAATCGAAATTTCTCCAAATTTAATAAAATTAAGAATTGTACCTGACGGATGGGAACTTCCCGAATTTAAACCGGGGCAATATGGTACTCTCGGTGTGCCGGGTACATATCCTCGTATCGAAACAGCTACCGAAGAAGAATCACCTCCAAAAGATTTAGATAAATTTGTAATGCGAGCGTATTCGATAGCATCATCATCAAAAAAAAGAGAATTTCTTGAATTTTATATTGGGTTGGTACATTCCGGTTCCTTGTCGCCTCGGATATTAAAACTTAAAGTCGGTGACAGATTATTTTTAGGACCAAAATTTAAGGGGATGTTTACTCTTTCACAAGTTCCTGAAGATTTTAATGCGGTACTTATCGCAACCGGTACCGGAGTGGCTCCATATATGAGTATGATTCGTACTGAAGTTGCCCAAAAATTGAACCGTAAATTAGCTGTTTTTCATGGAGCGTATCACACGGTTGACTTGGGTTATCATTCGGAATTAAGCACTCTTGCCGATATGTCTGATGATTTTATATATATCCCAACTTTATCACATGCCAAAGAAGAAGTTATGCCGTGGCACGGTGAAGAAGGGTTTGTTCAAAAACTCTGGGAAGACGGTCATCTTGAAAAAGAATGGGGAATAAAACCGTCACATGAAAATACTCATGTCTTTTTGTGTGGAAATCCATTTATGATTAAAGATATGACTGCTCTTTTGGAGAGTGAAGGTTTTGTCCGTCATACCAAAAAAGAACACGGCCAATTTCATATTGAACAATATTATGTCAAGCTCGACTAAGCAAAATTACATTAATTAAATAGAACTATGTAGGTCAGAAGCCCTGTGCTTCTGACTTTTTATTAGAGGTGCGTTATTGTACTTGGCAAACGCTTTCGTCTGCCAATGATTCAATCTTTTTTCGGTTGAGTATAGACTATCCCATGTTCCAAATAAAATTTCATCTTGTGCTGCTCCATGAATGAAAGCGTCACCATAAAGTTGTAACATTGTACTTAATTGCATCATTGCAGCAAGAGTAATATCATCAGAAGGTAAAGCAGAACTCTTTAAATTACCACCGCTTAATGTGTCGGCTAAGGAAGCCATAGCATCTGCAATCTGTTGTGATTGTTCGACTGCTCCACTCGAGGAATAGATAGCGTCAATTAATGCTACTGCTTCAGGAGCAGATGATTGTAACTCTGTTAATAGAGTTGTAAGAGATGAATCCCCACCATACATTAAAGAATCTAAACCGGCTGTGATACCAAAAGCCATCTGTTCAAAATAACCCGGTTCTGTTGGTAATAGTCTCAAAATTGTTTTATAAGATTCAACAGTAGTAATAGTATTGTTTACGAGCTCAAGTGTTGCTCCGGGAGATTGAACTAAAGAATCTACGGTGAAAATATTATTACCAATTGCTACAAGAGAAGAGTCAAGATAGATTTCAATACTTATTGCTGAAGTTGGTGGAGTAGGCCATGTATTTGTTGAGTCAGCAAAAAACATCGGAGCAATAGTTGATATACCGCCAACCGAATCAGTAATTAAAAGCGACTGTTGGTCACCGATGAAAAGAGTATAATTGGTTATTTTAGTAGTATCGATACTAAATCCGGAAACTGTTAATGTCACTCCCGGAGCTGCGTTCGCAGGGATAACAGAAAGTACAGCTAGGTCGCTGTTCCCGGTATTATTATCAGTCGGGTTTTTTGAACAACTGAGAAAAATAGTTACAGATAACAATACAATAACTGTAACATATCTATAAATTGGGCGTAAGTGCATGAATTTATTCCTCTTAATTTATTATTCTTCAGATTGTTTTGATGTAATACTATACAAAAAAGATATAATAAGTCTATGTATTTGTCGAGATTATTCAACACGTATTTTTTACGAAAAAACAACGAAAAACCTTGACAGAATCAAAAAAATGACGATATTAATAGAGAAAGAACCGTCATTGAGACACGCCCTTATAAAGCAATGCGGTCTCGCCACAGTAAGTGACAAGGAAGACGGTCAACTTTTCAATTAAATTTAATATAGCCCGGTTGATTTTCGCAATCGGGCTGTTCTTTTGCATAACGAGTTCATTCTTAGCATTGTAAGTATAATTATAGTTGTATTTTCTTCCAGCTATTTGTATTGTGCGTACATGATTACGGTAATCACAATAAGTATTTCAATAATACTCGCACTAGCTGTGCGATATCTCATTGTAGGCAAAAAAGCAGACAAAATTAGCAGATTTTTATTTATCATTTGTGCTGTTGTTTTACCGATAGGTACATATCTCGTTATAATCCAGACAAATGTATTGCAAGATTACTTAGATTCATTATATCGTCCGACTTCGACCGGTATTGTTATAAAATCACAAATTGTCGGTGATGAAAATGCTTTTCGTCCTGAGATAACCTATGAATACACGATAGATTCTATCACATATAATAAAACAACCTTTTTAAAAACTCCGATGTTTGGAAATAAGCGGAAACAATATGATGTTGCCAAGGTGACAACTGAAGAGCATCCGATAGGGAAAGAATTAGTAGTATATTATGACCCTGATAATCCAGATAATGCACACTTGCCGCACGCACTTGCTTGGAATGTATACGGACAAATCGGTTTTGGGGCTTTTCTTATTTCGATATCACTATTCGGGTTACTAATGCCCCGCAAGAAAACATTATTTTGATTCTTTGATTTGCTGCAAAGTGATTTTTGCCTGATTATTTTGAGGATTGAGTTGTATCGATTTTTGTATCGCTTGTATCGCTAAATCCAAATTGCCCGCCTGATAATAAGTCATCCCAAGTTTCAAAAGAACATTATCGTCAAGAGGAAATCTTTGTTGTGCGTCAAGAAGAATAACGATTGCCTCACTAAACTTCCCTTGTACGATTTCAGTAGTCGCGTAATTTACATACGACTCTACAACATTTGGATCAAGTGCGATAGCCCTTTTGAAATTTAACTGAGCTTGTATATGTTTCCCGTTTCTTCCTTGTATCAATCCCAGATTGTTAAATCCACGGGCAAAAGTCGGGTCAACTTTTACCGACTTAATATATTCTCGTTCAGCTATGCGTAAGTTGTTTTGTTCAAGATAGGCATTGCCAATCATGTGGTAATCTTCGGCTTTGACTCTTTGTTGATTTAATTGTAAGATATCATGATTACTTTCGAATAGCAGAGCAAGAAAGAGAATACTGCCAATTGCTAGAATTTTATAATTTTTCTCTCTGTATAAGTCTATAGTTTTGAAAAGAGCAAAAACGGCAAACAAAAGAAGAAGCGGAATTATCGGTTGGCGAAATCTCGCACAAACAAAAAAGAGAACCAGTGAACTACTGTATGCCGCTAGGAATAAATAAGCAGGAAGAAACTTTTTCCATTGAGAGTATGAAAAGAAAATACCTACCAAAGCCAGAGGGAGAAGTAGTCCAAACGGAAAATAAAGTGGGCTGTTAAATATCATTATATTAAACAAACTGCTGTATTCTTTAGAGAGATAGATATTTTGATTGTTCGGAGTTTCATACCCGTTTATAAGAAGTCGTACTTTTTTCACGAGGAGTTTTACGAAACTTGACGGATGTTCAGAGATATCCTCAAATGTTTTACTATACCAATAATCAGAAACCTCAGACCTCTGAAGTTTTCTTCCCATTTCTTTTTCTGCCAGAGAAATTGATTCAGTATAACCGCCCTCCCAGCTTTTATCAATTCCGGGAAGTGTCGCCGACCAACCGCTTGATTGGTGATTGTTGCCTATATAAAAATTAATTCCACCCTGCCAGGCGATAAAAACAGGATCGCCCGATACTTGATAGTTGCGTATCGTTGTCGGAATTATTACAACGACCGCAACAATACCTATAATTGCATAATGTATTAATGCCTTTTTAAAACCGATTTGCTCTTTTAGGATAATCAGAACCCAGACAAATAAAAATAATCCCAACAAAAGTATATTCGGCCTTGCCAGTCCGGCAACACCCAAAAGTAATCCGACAGCTATCGGACTTAGGTAGCTTTGAGGTTTATACTTATATAAAGCCCAAAGAATTATAACTGATAACAAAGTAATTAAAAAAGTTATAAGTAATGAAGCATCATAATATAAAAAAGTAGGATATATAGTAGAAAGTGAAGCTGCTATAAGAGCAACTTTCTTTTGAAAAAGTTTTACTCCCAATAAGTATATAAGAACAGGCAGTAAAGAGCCCAAAACAATTTGCAGCAGTCTCATGGTATAGAATGAGCCGTTAGTTGCTTTTGATAGAGCTGTCAAAAAATATGGATATAATGGAGCTCTGAAATATGGTTCTTTCGGTTCGTTGTCAGTTTTAATCTGTTCTACTAATTCAATGTGATATTTTTCATCCATCACCGGATTTTCAAA
This sequence comes from Candidatus Zixiibacteriota bacterium, assembly GCA_024276275.1. Lineage (GTDB taxonomy): Bacteria > Zixibacteria > MSB-5A5 > GN15 > FEB-12 > QQUK01. Next base: position 880 of record JAJRXM010000045.1, on the reverse strand, counting down.
AAGGGGAGATGATGACACTTGGTTGAGATATGTAATTCTCATCAAAAGAGCTACGACAAACAATAATGCTATAATTAGTATCTCATTTTTTAAAGATTTATTAAAAGTATTGGTTTTCATAGATTTGTAATATACATATAAGTGATAGTAAAATTCAAGTTTGTTGATTGATAGTTCTTGAACAAATCGAAAATATTTTATGTTATAATTTTGGTTTAATTTAATGAAAGCCACAGATTTACTGTATATGATGTGCAAATTTATTATAATGTGATGCGGCTTTGTGTAGTATCTAAATCGAAAAGATTTTATTTAACATAAATAAAAGCAAAATAATCAAAAAAAAATTAAAGAAAGTTTAAAATATACCGAAAAATTGAAGGTGTAAAGAGGGTGTAAGTTGTTGGTATATAACGAGGTTAAACTTTCTAGTCAGAAAGTTAAAAAATACTGAAAAAAGGTCTTGACTTTACTGCCGACTGCGTATATACTCTTGTTCTGCCAGCGAAAAAGCAGGCAGTTTTTTTTGGCTTTGAAAGAGGCTAAAACGAAACAAATTGTTCTTTGACAACTAAATAGCTAAACGAAGTGAAGAGTTAAAATACAGACTCTGTTTTTGTCGCGGGTCCAATATAATTGGATCCCCATAAATACAGTAAATCCTGAATAGCATGATTTAATATCGTGAGATTTAGGAAATCAATACCATCAAATATCGTAAAAAATAATTAAATATATTTTACGGAGAGTTTGATCCTGGCTCAGAACGAACGTTGGCGGCGTGCTTAATACATGCAAGTCGTACGAGAAAGTTGGACTTCGGTCTGGCGAGTAAAGTGGCGAACGGGTGAGTAACACGTGGATAACTTGCCCCTGAATC
>JAJRXM010000044.1 GCA_024276275.1 Candidatus Zixiibacteriota bacterium | reverse complement strand
CCTCAATTAATGGGAGATTTTCCAAAACAGGGGTTAGAATCTGAGACCCTATGGAGAGATCTATGGATGATATGTATTATATTTTCGGTGATGTCATACAGGTTCAATTCAACTGTTCAGACACTTCAAGATGAGCCTTTATGGGAATTCATAGATGCCATGGATATTCAGCCTTCTATTAAGTAAAAGATTGTTGATGACTTGATGAGCGAAGCATCAAACCCTCCATCTTATTATCTTTCGATGTTTCTTAGCATAGGTCTTGGTTTTTTGCAGAAATTCATAAAGTCTGCATTCCATGTTGATGGAATTAGTAGACATTACATACATAGCTCAACATGCGTTTGTATAGATGCATTTGATCAAGCACTGACTGAGCGTTTTCCTGATAACTTAATAGTTTGGAAAAATGCACAAATAGGTCTTATTCATGCAGCATATAGACTAAAATGTTCGAATCATCATCTAAAAGTATACGTGTCAATTCGCCAAGAGGCTTGGTCAGCATTTAAATCTGATGATAGACAAGCAATAAAAGGTATGTCCGTCATACTTATATATGACAAACGCTCTTTAAAGCAACTATTTGTTCATGGAATAAAAAAATATACAAAATACGATGATATCGAAGAATTTACAGGAATTAATAGCATAAATAATGGTTGGTGTGGTCAGCAGGAAGAAATATTTGATTACATACATAGACACTGTGTTGGTTCGCCAAGATCAATAATGTCAATCGGCTCTGACCTTAATGACGCAGATTTGAAGGAACTAAATGAAGGTGAGCGTTATAAGCGATTTCGAGAAATTGTAAATGATTCAGGTGCCGATCAGTTATATAAAGATTATCTGATATCACAACGTAGAATCTTTTTGGATACATTGGATTCCGAAGATGATATTAAGTTACTGTTAAAACTATTGCCAAGCAATGTGCTGAGAGGAAAGACTTTAAAAACGATAAATTTAAAATTTGCGTATTAAAAAGGTATAGATGAAAAGAACACCCACCCATTTTGCGAATTATTTAATACGGGAATAATAGGAGTTGTCAAGAGAAACGATGTAACAAATGAATATGAACAAGTGTTTAAACAGCCTCATCAATTCGATTGGAAGCAGTATGAGCTACTTCATTCAGACAGAATTTATATAGTACACCCAAGTCTTCATAAGAAGATAACCGATTTACGAGAAAAACCATATTATCTAAATCCAATCAATATTATTGGTGATGGCTACCAGTGGAATGAGTCAACGAAATACAAGGTGTTTCCGAAGATATTCATTTCTCATTCGTCAGATGACAAACCATACGTAGAGAAACTTAGGTCCGAAATAGAAAAAGAACTAGATTTATTGTACCCCTGCGATTTTTGGGTTGATAAAGAGGAAATAAAAGCTGGGGCCAATATACATTCAGGCGTTGAAAAAGGTATAGAGGAATGCGATTTGGTTTTGGTGTTTATTTCCGATAAAAGCCTTTCGTCTGGTTGGGTTGAAAGAGAATGGCGAGATAAACATTGTGAAGAAATAAACTGCGGCAATGTAAAAGTTATATGTTGTTTTATTGACGAAACACCTATAGATGAACTGCCCAGAAGTCTTAGCAATAAAAAAGCAATATTTCTTACTAGAAACGGTCATGTTCGAGTTGGTAATGAGATAGTCAGAATGGTTAACGATATAGCAGATATATTAGCCCATGCAAGGAGCAAATGGGTAAGCCTTTGACTTTCTCCTTTTTAAAGGCTGAAAAGGGTAATAGTTTAGTTCCTTTTTTTAACGAACGGATTTGAAAGATCAGGAAGAATTGTTAAAGAGAGCATGCTGAGCGGTGGGGGAATCAGAAGTGAGGAGAAGCTGAAGGAAATCTCTGGAATGAAGGCCCTGACGGCGGGCAGTGAGAACAAGACTGGGCAGGATACTGTGAGTTTTCAGGCCGGAGGCCGAGCGT
>JAJRXM010000043.1 GCA_024276275.1 Candidatus Zixiibacteriota bacterium | reverse complement strand
TGGGGAGTACCACCTGAAGCAGAAACAAATTTTAAAGTATCACCGGTATTACCATCAAACAATATATATCCTGCTGTCCCCCAGTTGCCGTCAAAACCTAAAGCTTCACATATTAGTTGTGCAGGACCGCCAGCAACCGGAATTTTATACAATTGGTTTGTTTTAAAAAAAGCAAGATATTTAGAGTCCGGCGACCGAAATTGACGACGGATATTTTCAGTTCCTCTGAGTGGATATGGTTCTAATGAGTTAAGTGGGCGAATCCATAGCATATTTACTCCAAGACTGTCGGTAGCACGGAATGCAATCAACCGTCCATTTGGAGAAATTCGCGACCAACTTATAGAACGAATTTCATCAATCTCATTTGAAGGAGACATGATAAACCGATTGGTAAAAACTTCCTCCTTCGGTTGCATAAAAAGTAAATAGCTAAGAACTAAAGATATCATAATAGCCACCGCACCTACAACCCGAGCAATAGTAAATTTGACTTTCCGTCTTTTAGAAAGATGAAGCGGCAGACCTACTTGTGAACCTGCTTGTGAAATCCACCTAAGTTCATCGAGTAAATCTACAACTGATTGCCATCTTTTTTGAGGGTCTTTGGAAAGACATTTTTTTACAACTCGTTCAAACAGAGGTGGTGTAGTCGGAATAACTACAGAAATTGAAACAGGTTCTCTTTCAATAATAGCGGCAATAAGTGTTGCTTGCGAAGTTCCTTCAAAAGCTCGTTTACCGGTTGTCATTTCATAGAGCAATGCACCAAAAGCAAATATATCAGAACGACTGTCAGCTTCTTTTCCTTCTAACTGTTCCGGTGCCATATACTGCATTGTTCCAAGAATTGTACCGACTCCGGTAAGAGGTGTTTCTTGAGTTACCGCTGCGGTCAGAGCCTCGGGTGTTGATGAATCTACAGAGTATTTTGCTAACCCAAAATCTAATAGTTTGGCACCGTCCTTAGTTAGCATGACATTGCCGGGTTTTAAGTCACGATGAATCATCCCTTGTCCGTGAGCTGTTTCTAAAGCAGAGGCAATTTGAATCGCAATCTGAAGCATTTCATCATAAGGGATAGGTCCTTTTGTTAATCTTTCACCCAAAGTTTCCCCTTCGAGAAATTCCATAACAAGATAATCGAAACCGTCATTTTTGCCGACATCGTAAAGAGTGCAGATATTGGGATGGTTGAGCGATGAGATAGTTTTTGCTTCTCGTTCAAAGCGTTGTTTGATATCATCGTTTAAGGCAAAAGTTGCAGGAAGAACTTTTATAGCGACAATACGATCAAGACGAGTATCTTTGGCTTTGTAAACTTCACCCATACCACCGGCGCCGGCTTGTTCTATTATTTCGTACGGTCCGAGTGTTTTACCTGCTCCAAGACTCATATATTACTCTTTATTGTTTGTTTATAAATTCTTGTTTATAGTTCTGTACAAAGATAATTTTATTTTCGCTCACAGCACCAAAATTTTCTAATGTAATAAATCGTTCACCATCATTAAACGGAACATAAGCTGTACCCGGAACAAGTGGATTCATTTGAAACATTGGTTTTATTTTTCCACTTTTCAGAAAATCTGACTCACCATTTATATCTACAGCACAAAGTTCATTATTGTCATTCATATAAAATAATTCTTTACCATTCTGGTTCCATCTTGTAAAATAACCTACACCTTTGGATACTTGCCATTTACCCAATGGTTTTGGAAATGTTGTTATATATACAGCATCTTTATTATCTTTTTTGAGCTGATAGGCTAACCATCGACCATCTGGCGATATCATTCCCCAAGAAACCTCTTCTGTAGAATCAAATATAGATTCTGTCTCACCAGTTTCCATATCAAGCGCCCATAATGTATTAGCTGATTTACTAAAGATAGAATAAATCAGTGTTCTACCATCAGGTGTAAATGAACATGGGAAAATAACTTTTTTATCATCTGCTATAAGCAAAGATTCTGGTTTGATTCCATTAGCATCCTTAATAAATAAATCCTGAAAACCATTTGCTGTATCTAATTTGTTGGATGCATAGACAATATGAGTACCATCAGGAGTGTAAATAGGTAAAAAATCTGCAGATTTTTCAAAAGTAAATCGAGTTTTATTAGTTCGATTAAAATCATATAACCAAACATCTGCATCTGAATTAGCATCTTCTACATACGTAATCGCAATAGTCTGTTCATCTGGAGTAAATTCTGCCGAATAATATAACTCACCACTTAATACTGTATCAACTTCAATAGAATTTCTATTTCTAATTAACAGTAAAGAACCATCTGTCGCAATTCCCTTTTCATAATATAGTTCTGAATTTTTTGAAACAGTAAATGAACCTTTATTAAATCTATCTACAAAAATAACTTCTTCTGCTATTGGAAATGGATCACCAGTCAATTCAAATGAGTTTTCATCAAATGGTTGTACCCTCAAAAAATTATCACGCATATAATAAATGTAATCATCTACATAGATCGCATTTGACTTCGCTAAAAAAAGACGATGGACAGTTGGATCATTAAGAGCACTTAAACAGACTGCATCTCTTTCGCCTCCATTACCACCACTTACTCTTGAGAAAAATATAAAATGATTACCATCGGGAAGAAACTCAGGGAACCGTTGTGAGTTTTCATTTAAAGTTGTGTCCATCTCAGTTACAGCTACAGGTTCTCCACCTGCTGCCGATACTTTATAAATCGGATCATCAATACTTGGTGTATAAAGAATAATATTATCTCTGTTCCAACTTCCTCCACGAGGATTACCTTCTGTGTTACACAAAGTAAGAACAGGTCCACCTATAGCAGGAATTTTTTTCATTTTACTGTCAGCAAAAAATCCGATATACCTATTATCTGGTGACCAAAACGGATATTCAGCATTTTTTGTACCCTGTAGTGGAACTGCCAACAGAGAATTTAATTGTCGTACCCACAAAAGATTATCACCTGTTGCAGTATCTTCGGCAAGAAAAACTAGTTTTGTTCCGTCTGGCGAAATAGAAATATGTCCACCACCAAATGACTGCACTTCGGCATTGGCTGGAGGAACTATAACTGCTCGCACTGTCTGCTTCGTTGCATTGTCTGATGTAAAGTACAAATATCGAAGAGTAGCAGAAACTAAGAAGAAACATATCATCCCGACCATGATTATTGTTTCACGAGTCGAACGGTTCTGAGGAATTAATCCATGGCTATGAGAACCTACTTTGCCATCGGCTATCCATTGCAGGGAACGTTTTAAATCACCGACCGATTGCCATCGTTGTTCAGGGTCTTTGTCGATACATTGTGAGATTGCCTGCTCAAGTAAAGGAGGGAGTTGAGGGGAGATTTCCGAAACAGATTTTGGTTCATCTTTTAATATAGAAGCAATTAGCGTCGCCTGTGAACCACCCCCAAATGCTTTAGTACCGGTCGCCATTTCATACATCACCGCACCGAATGAAAATATATCGGAACGTCTATCAGCTTCTTTACCCTCAAGTTGTTCAGGAGCCATGTACTGCATCGTGCCGAGTAGTGTACCGACACCTGTGAGCGGTGTAGTTTGTGTGATAGATTGAACTCCCGGAGCTGAGTTATCAAGATGCATTTTGGCAAGACCAAAATCTAATAGTTTGGCACCTGATTTGGTCAGCATGATATTGCCGGGTTTTAAATCACGATGAATAAGTCCTTGGCGATGAGCTTTGTCCAGAGCATCGGCAATCTGAATAGAGATTTCCAGAAACTCTTTCATCGGAATCGGACCTTTTTTTATTTTTTCCGATAACGTTTCGCCCTCGATAAATTCCATGACGAGATAGTCTAAGCCATCTTGTTTTCCGACATCGTAAAGGGTACAGATATTGGGATGGTTTAACGATGAAATAGTTTTTGCTTCGCGTTCAAAGCGTTGTTTGATATCTTCGTTTAAGGCAAAAGTTGCAGGAAGAACTTTTATAGCAACAATACGGTCAAGACGAGTATCTTTGGCTTTGTAAACCTCACCCATACCACCGGCACCGGCTTGTTCAATAATTTCATATGGACCGAGTGTTTTACCTGCTTCTAAAGACATCAAAACTCCTAAATTTATTTATTGAATTGGGTTTAAGTAGATAATATAGGCATATATTATCTTTAATACAAGTCTTTTTGCTGAGATACAGGACTGTGCAGGAGTGGTTTACATCTGCTCGACGCATCCTGCTATTAAGTCACGCAGTTTCGGTTCGGCTTCTCCGATAACACGGACTAACTATTCTGGTGCAATTTTACATGACTTTCAGCTTTTTCAATTATTACATCAGGGTAGCCGACTTGTTTTAATAAATTAATAGCATTTCTGCCAGTAGAAATTCCCTCATGGATTTTATAATCAAAAACAAGATTTCCATCGAATACCTGTTCTCTAAAGTGAACATTATTATAAAAATCTTTTAAGTGATCACAAGTCTGTAGGTCATGGGTTGCTGCCAAAACTAAATCTTTATTATTTGCCAAATACTTATACACTTCTATTGATATTGCCTGTCTTTCGGTTGAGTTTGTTCCTCTAAATATTTCATCTAACAAAAATAAGTGCAGAACGTTTGACTCTGATGCATTAATTATTCTTAAAATCGATTCAATTTCAGATAAGTAATAACTTTTACCTTCCAAAATATTATCTACAATATTCAACGAAGAGATTGTTTTGATAAAAGGCATTTGAGATTTATCTGCCAAACTTGTGTGAATTGTCTGAGAGAGTACTGCGTTGACACCGATTGTTTTTAAGAATGTTGTTTTGCCCGACATATTTGAACCGGTTACGATTGTACTATTTTTTTCAAAGGAAAAAGAATTTAAAACAAGTTCTTTTATTAATGGATTATAAATATTCTCAACAATCTTATTGTTCGTATTAAATGTGGGTTGGCAATGTGCAGTATATTCTGTTCTAAACGATGCGACAGAAATCATAGAATCAATAAAACCTACCGTTTCATATATTTCTCTTAAGTTCTTTTTATATTTTTCAATTTTACCCACTAACGAATAATAACTTTTTATGTCGAATAAAAAATAACTGTTTATATAATCTGTAAGACCCATCTCATCTTTGAATTGGAAAATAAATATTTTCCTTAAAATAGTTTTTGTTTCTTTGAGATTTTCTTTCAGATTATCCTGAAAGTTTTTTAACTCGGAAAATTCCAGTTTTGATATTTTTTTAGAGATATAGAGAAGTTTTCCTAAATATTGAAATGAATATATATATCTATCAATTTGTTTTTTCAGATAATACCGAACCAGTACATTTACAGCAAACATACCTAAAACAGTACTAAAATGTATAAACTGAAAAATTGTCAGAATTAAAACAACTATTGACAGATAATGTAAAAAAAATGTCATAAATCTAATTATTGGTTTTTTAGGCAATTCTTCCCAAAGCAAATGAGGTATAAATGCAGCGTTGGTTGAAGATAGAGATTTAAGATAAAGTTGTGTTTGTTCTCTTAAGTTTTGATTTTCATAAAAAAAACCAATTTGTTTTTCTCTTTTCTGAAGCTCTTCTTGATTCATAGCCGGCTTACGAAGTAAACTATACAAATATTGAGAACCGACATCAGATACGGTTCTGTTCAAAACTGAAAATATTTCATTAAGGTTTAAATCATGCCAAGTGGCATCATCTATATGATAACTGTTATCTTCTGTCGGTTTTTCTTTAAAGGAGTAGTAAAGTTGTGTTAATTCCGTAACAATATTATTTGAGCAAGGTTTTCCCCAATTATCTCTGATTTGCTCTAATTGTTTTTGACTGCTGTGCTTAACTAGTATCTTATAAACTATATATAAAACTAATAAAATTAAGACAGCTAAACCGACATGTATAAATTCTATGTTCTCAAGTTGTATCAAAATTCTCCCAATTATGTAATACGAAACTTATTATCAATGAACATAATTATAATGATGTAAAATGTCTAATATAAAGTTCAAAAAAACCGAATTCCCATCTTCATAGGAACGACATTGCCTAATCAGCCTGCTACATCTTCTCGACACAACCCGCTATTAAGTCACGCAGTTTCGGGTCGGCTTCGCCTGCGATTCTTATCACATCGTCGATAGAACACGGATGCATATTATCAGGCAGTCCCATATCGGTAATAATTGAGAACGCCAAAACTTTGTTACCCTGATGATGTGCCGCAATTACTTCCGGAATTGTCGACATTCCGACCGCATCGGCACCCATCCTGCGAAACATTCGATACTCTGCTGCTGTTTCCAGACAAGGTCCCGTGACAGCAAGATAGACACCCTCTTGAAGACGTAAGTTTTGTGTAAGGGCTATATCTTTGGCAAGCTGTAAATAGTTTCTGTTATACACTTCATACATATCAGGAAAACGAGGTCCCAACTTATTATCATTTTCACCAATTAAAGGATTACCCGGGAAAAAATTAATATGGTCGTTGATAAGCATAACATCGCCCGCAACAAAATTCGGATTCATACCACCTGCTGCGTTAGAAACAATAATCGTTTCCATCCCGAGTGCTTTCATTACCCGCACCGGAAAAACGATTTGTTTAAAACTGTAACCTTCGTAAAAATGAAACCGTCCCTGCATACAGACAACTTTTTTCCCTCGTAAATTACCAAACAGCAAACGTCCGTGATGCGACTCAACAGTCGACAGAGGGAAATGAGGAATATCGTCGTAATCTACCGACCCGACCATTTCGATACCGTCGACCAATGACCCAAGTCCGGTACCTAAAATAATTCCGATTGACGGTGTGAAATCAACTTTTGATTTAATAAAATCGACTGCTTCGTTTAGCTCTGTATGGAATTGCTGTATTTCTGACATTGATATCTCCGATATTGTTGAGTTGAAAAAGAGAAATTTCCTATCATTGCGAACGGAGTCCGCTTAAAGCGGACGAAGTGTGGCAATCTCATCTTTTAGTAAAGCATTAAGCTATAGATTGCCACGTCTTGTTCTCTATCGTTCACTCGACTCGCAATGACTCGATAAAATTTTTCAACAAACCTTATTAACAGCGTTATCGTCAATCCGCCAAGGCAAACCAACGACGCAATATAAGAATATACATGTTTTAAGATACTTGTCATCTGATTATTTTATTAGTATTATTTGAATTATGATTAAAACAATTATATGCGACATGGACGGGTTACTATCTGATACCGAAACGTTGCACCTCAAAGCATACCAACAAACATTGGCTCATTTTGGGCATACCCTTACTGACAAGACATATATTGATTTATGGATACGAGACGGACAAGGTATCGCTGAATATGCTTTCAAAGAGAAGCTCGATTTAGACCCTGATGAAGTTCGAAATCATAAGTTGAAAATTTTTTGGGGTATGCTGCAAACTGATTTAGGAGAAATGCCCTTTGCGACTAATTTTCTAGAGCGGATGAGCGGTTCCTATCAGCTTTTATTAGCTTCAAGTTCGTATAGTAAAAACGTCTTATTTGTAATTGAAAAATTGGGGATGAAACATTTTTTTGAAATGGTTGCCCATAAAGAATCTGTAGAAATACCAAAACCGTCGCCGGATATATTTTTGTACTTGGCAAATGAGCTTAAGATAAACCCATCCGAATGTGTAGTAATTGAGGATGCCGAAAAGGGAATCAAGGCGGCTCATGCGGCAGGGATGAAATCAATCGCAGTACCGAATAACTATACAGCTGACAATGATTTTTCACTCGCTGATAGAATAGTGACAAATTTGCAAAAGATAGATATTACGATGATTAAATCGCTTTAGAAAATCACTAATTTATTTAGACTGATTGACAAAGATAAAACTATTTTATTTACTTATAACATGCCACACCGAATTGTCATAACAGGAGCTCCCGCATCAGGGAAAACAATTTTTTTTGAACGGATTAAAAACGACCGCTCTTTTGGTGATTTTGTTTTTTTTGACGAACTCGCCAGACAACTTTTAATTGAAGACTCCTCTTATCGAACAAATTGGGATAAGTTTCATATTGATATTTATAACCGCCAAATTGAACGTGAAGAAAAAAACAGCTCATCCTCGTTTATAACCGATAGGGGAACTGTTGATACTTTTGCGTTTCATCCTCAAACAGCACAACATGTCAGCTCTACTATTGAAAATGAGTATGGACGGTATACCGCAGTACTTTTGTTGGAAAGTTCTGCTAATTTAGGTGAAAAATATTATAAAACCGACAAAATCAGACAAGAATCACTTGAGGAAGCAATCCAAATTGAAAATAATTTGCAACAAGCTTGGTCGAAACATCCGAATTACTATTGTATCAAGGCTTATGACTCAATCGAGAAAAAGTTTTCTGAATTTAAAGATATATTAACGAGTATAACTGATAAGAAATTATAATTAACAAAACGTATTTTTTTTCGTCTTAATAATATAAGAAAAGGAAAAGAAAACGCAGGAAGGTTTAAAAATGGTACTATCAAAGAGTTTAAAGCTATCAAAAATAGTCATAGCTGTTTTTACTCTCATAATAATGTTTAGCATAACTCAAGCTGAAGCAAAGTCCGATTTCTACAAAAAATTTAAATCGGCATATAAACAAATTGATCTTGATTTACTCAGACATTCAGTTGAAGAGTTCGATGTGACAGATTTTACATATAAAAAAGATTTGGCGACATTCCATTTTAAAAGCGGAAAGATGTATCTCCTTCGATATATCGACGAACGCCCGACAACAGCAATTTTTATCGGAGAGGGACATGCGACAATAAAAGTACCCTCACATGCCGAAAGAATGACTTTGTTAAGTATAAGTAAAGACTCTGTTGTTGATGAGTCGTTTGAGTACTGTTTTATTCGCATGGCAGATGATTTTGATTTGCAGCTGAAAGAAAAATTCACAGCAGAAGTTAAGACTCTCAAGTGGAAAGATTTTCAACAAACAAAAGAAGAACAAGTGGAATTCTTTTTTAAACCAAATATATTTCATAAGTATGATAATTATTTTCAAATAGTCCGTTCTCTTTTTGAACGAAACAAAGACGGCTATTTCTGGATTGACTTTAACCGATACAACTACACTTATGATCCCAACAGAGCCCAACCGGTGATAATCGGATATGAATTTCAAATCAATGACACAGAAATTTCCGATGCGGTATATTTAAACGCAGGTTTAACAGATGAAATAAGCGACGAAGATCTATCAAATTTATCGTATCCGACAACACCGTTAAAAAATGATATAGAACTGGAAATGACCGGGTTGGACGGGAAAAAATTGAAAACCGCAAAAACTGATTTTACGCTGGTTATAAATTCTGACTCTCTCAAATTTTTAACAACATTTTTACATTACAACCTAAAAGTAGATTCTATTTACTTAAACGGAGAACCGGTAGAATATAGCCGTCGTAAAAATTTTAAATTTATCGGTATTATCTTACCGGAATACTTTCATAAAAATGATACTCTTACGTTGACATATTGGTACCATGGGAAGAATTTTGATTATGTTTTACCGTTTGTTGAAAACAGACAACCCTCCGAACACACATTAAAATTCACAATTCAAAAGGGGTTTAATTACCTTATGCCGGGCATGCTTGATGTTGCCTATGCCGGCAAAGGAAAAGATACTTTTTCTGTCGATCCACAGCTTCTTTATTCAGAATTCTATTTTCAAGGACTTGCAACAAACTTTGATACTCTTACAAAAGTTTCAGATTTAGGTATACCTATCAATTTTCTTAAATCGAAAGCAATTAGAAAAGATGTAGAATGTTTTGTGCCCGATAAGCTTTACGAAAATTCGATGATGGACGCATTTAATTTTATGTCCTCAAAAGTCGGAGCTCCCGTCGGAACATTTTATATAAATGTTTTTCCTGAAGGGTTTATATCTATGCCCGGGTTAGTTGAAATGCCGCAAATACTCTGTTATGACCCGGGATACACACAACCTTTGGGTGGGTTCGATAAGTTTACCGGTCATGCTATGGCAATGCAATGGTTTGGACGCCAAATGAAGCCGTATTCGGAAAAAGAAAAATGGCTCGAACTGGCAGCCTCGGAATATCTTTCGCTACTTTTTGTAGAGGACCAAAATTCATCGGGATATTATTCTAATTTACTGCTGCATAAAGATTCCCTTTATAAAATAGATCAAAGAAGCCGTACCAGACCTCTCTATTCGGTTGATAGGTCCGGCTTGACAATAAATACTAACAAAGGTATTTGGCTGTTTCATATGCTTCGTACAGTTATGCTTGACATAGAATCAGGTAGTGATCAAGCATTCAGAAAGTTTTTCCATCGTTTATGTTTAAGGACTAACGGAAAGATATTTAAAAACGCCGATGTTATCGAACTTGCTGAAAAATATTACGGAAAAGATCTCAACTGGTTTTTTGAGCAATGGTTGTTTAATTTTACTATCCCAAAATTTGATGTTATCTATGATATTTATAAAGACGGTTCGGAGTACTATGTAAGTGTCGAAATTGAAACAAGCAAGGTTGATACGAATTTTACTACGCCTATACTGATAAATATCACCGATGCAGACGGAACCCCTAAACTGTATCGTGAACAAATAAATGGAAAGTATACTTCTCTTTCGTTCGGACCTTTTGCAAAAGAACCATCAAAGTTTATTTTTAATGAACTTTTTTCTGTTCTTTCAGATGATAACGTAAAAAAGAAATAGTTTTAAAGCAGTAAAAGATAAAAACCGACAACAAATCGTTGTCGGTTTTTTATATCGTTTTTGTTTTAAACCGTGCCGATAAAAGCACTCCTATAAAAATAACAGCCATACCCGATAATCCGAGTATTCCTATTGATTCTCCAAACAAAAAATATCCTACAAGAAGTGCATAAACAGAACCAAGATAATTAAAATTGCTGACATTAGAGGCTCTTTCAAGTTGGTATGCTTTGGTCATATATATTTGTGCAATCGTCGTTGCTATTCCAACAACTAATAATATTAACCAATCCAAAAGCTCAGGTCTGACCCAGTTAAACATAGTGTAAATCCCGACAACCGGAACCGTTACTCACGGAAAATACAAAACTACGACTAACGGATGATCACTCTTTTTGAGTTTCCGAATAAAATTATAAGCAAACCCGGAACAAACTGCAGCAGATACTCCGATGACAACATCAACCGGTAGAATTCTCGGGTCAAAACCTTTAATCATTATAACTCCCGAAAATGATAGCAGGAAAAACAACCATTGAATAGGTCTTGGCTGTTCTTTGAGCATAAAGCCTGCTATAATAATTGTAAAAATCGGTGAAAGGTATTGTATAGTAACTGCCGAGGCTAGCGGCATCTGTTGTATTGTATAAAAATACATTAGCAAACCGGAGGTTCCAAAAATACCACGCAGCAATAGATTTTTTTTATCATTCCCCCATGGATATATTTTTTGCTTTTTAATCATGACGTAACAAACAACAAGTGAAACCAATGCACGAAAAAATACAATTTCATAGGCAGGGATATTATGCAGATATTTTACCCCTATATTCATAAGAGTAAAAAAAAGTGTTGCTGTTAATATATATTGTATGCCTTTAGTCATCATGCGAAAGAGCAAAATAGTGATGGGTTTGTCAAGCAGATAAAAAAACTAAGATATAAACAGCTACATAAGTTAATACTGTAAAATACCTTATCACACTCTTTGTAGAATTATAGTTCTTATTTGTCTAAAAAGTGATTGCGAACTACAACAGATGCATATTATATTTTATAAGTATCTAAATTCATAACACAGGAGATTTACAAAATGAAAAAGTTAATCATGATAACTCTTGCTCTTGCTTTGCTGATCGGTATCGGTATGGTACAGGCAGATGAGACCGGTAATACCGGGGAAGCCAAATGGTTTGACATGGAAAATTGCGGAATGTGTAAAAACTTGTCCGCTGAAAAAGGCTTAATGCAAAACATGAAATGGGAACAACACAATATTTCCAATGGAGTTATGTCTGTCTGTACTGTTACTCCTGAATTCATGGAAGCTCATAAAAGAGCTGAAAAAAACATGGAAGCAATGAGTAAAAAATTAATGTCTGGTGAAAAAATTGAGATGTGTGGAAGCTGCATGGCTTTAGGGTCTTTATTTCCTAAAGGGCTGAAACATGAAAAAGTTGACACCGAAAACGGCGGTATAACTCTTTTCACATCTGACAATCCTGAAGTTGTAAAAGAATTACATGCTTGGGCTGATAAAAATGCGGAAGAAATGAAAAAGATGATACCCGGCACTAAGGAATCCCACGACGGACATAACCATTAGAGATTGAGTATAATTCCAAAAACTTAAAGCAGGAACTTATGTTCCTGCTTTTTTATATATTAACTCTTTCTTTCAATTGTTCTATTTCTTCAGAGCTTATTGGTTTTTTCCAAAGACCATTTACCAACCATAGTCCACTTTTACGAATTTTTTCTTTGGGAGAAAAATTTCCAAACCATTCGTCAGAAGGCTTGCATTCTTCACAAAGTGAAACGGTAGATATTATCTTTGATTCTATATCAAGACGTTTTTCTTTTTCTTCTATAGGTATAACAACAAATGTAAAATTTTTCTGAATATAATTTGTTATTCTTTTCTCGAGCTTTATCGTTTCTACTTTATATTTTTCAATATATTTTAACTTGTTCTCTCTTGTTGTTAAATCAATTTCCCAATTTGATAAGAGCGAATTATTTTCTTTGTTTAGAAAAGCTCTACCAATATTTTTACGAAATATACTTCTATCTTTATTTTCTTTTATAAAATGTTGTTTAAGTCTTGAATACAATTGATTATTACCGGTATGTGTTCCAACTCTTACAATACGATTTACATCATGTCCAATCTCACCTTTTTCAAATAGAATATATATTCCGTTTTGAGGTATCTTTTCTTTATCAATTAGAAAATTATGAATAGGTTGAAAATGAAAAAGATGATGTATCTGTTTACAATTATCACACATTCAACAATTTTTTCATATACTGTAGTTGCTTTCCTATCGGCATTCCTTTTAATGGGACTTTATAGTGATTAATTTGAGGTAAAAGAAATTTTCTATACTTTTCTCCCGCTAAAAATGTATATTCATCAATGCTTAAATCAGAAACATCGTTTAACTGACCTAATACTTTTTCGCTCCAGGCTTTTATTTCATGTGTCTTCATATTATTTAATGTAAGCTCGTACGGCTCAATTTCTTGTTCAGTATTTAATAATCCAAACTTTGCCGATAGAACATAAATATCATCAGGATTAAAAGTTTTAGCATATTTATAATTATATTTAAAGAGCGGGCTGATATACAAATCTTTTACCGTCGACTTAACAGATAATTTTTTACTTACGCAGGATATTAAAACAATTTTTTTCATAGATCCTACACCTTAAAAACTGCTTCGATTACCGCATGCTGCTGCATGATACCGTCGCCATGATGATGTTCTTCACCCAGATACTCTTTATGATGTAGAACTTTATAGTTCGGAAACATTTCCAAAATTTCGTTCGGTTCCAAATACGTCCGCAACATCCCTTTTGAATCTACAAATGAATTCTTGCCGACTTCTTTGTCATTCTTTTTATGCGATTCAAACGTCGGTTCCTCAGTTGAAAAGGATGTGATAAAAATAAGCGACTCCTCGGCAGTCCAGTCATATAAAGATTTTATCAAAGAATCGATTTCATCTCTTGTCAAAATTTGCAAAAGTCCAAAAATGAGAACGGCAGAATAATAATCTACTCTCGGTTCAAAATCAGAAAGATCACATTGAGAAAGAAATATCGGAAACGAGTTTTTTTCAGCAATATTTTGAATTTGTTCTATCCCGATTTTTGATGGTTCCAAAGCTTCGACTGCATATCCATTTTGAGCTAAAAACAAACTGTGCCTGCCTTGGCCGGCTCCGATATCTAATATCGGGTCAGAATTATCGATTTGTTTATAAAAATCGACCAGTATTTTCTCCGGTTTTTCCCCAAAAACAGCATTGTGAGAGCTATAACTGTTATCATAATCTGCCATAAATTGAATATAACATATATTTCTGTTAAATAAAGAAATCGGTTCTAAATAATTAAATTCTTCGTCTATTAATTTCTTGCCTATTATTCAAATTTGTGTATATTATCGGGCTAATTTAAAGGAAGAATGATATGAAAAGAACGTTTCAACCATCAAACCGTAAGAAGTTAAATGACCACGGTTTTAGAGCACGTATGTCGACAAAAGGCGGACGAAGAGTCCTCGCCCGTCGTCGTGCTAAAGGTAGAAAAAGATTAACCGTTAAAGTTGCTCGTAAGAAATAAACTCCCCGGGAAGAAAAGCCTCAAGAGCAAGGTCGCTATTAACGATCTTCTGAAAAGTGGTCATAAGTTGTCCGGGGATTGTTTTTTACTCTTTTACAGAGTTGCCGATGAGTTTAAATACGCTGTCTTGGTAGGCAGAAAACTTGGCAACGCAGTTGAAAGAAACCGGATAAAACGATTATACAAAGAGGCAATTCGCTTAAATAATCAGTCTTTACAATCTGATTACCATATAGCAATTCTTCCAAAAGTTGCCGGTAAACGAGCTTCATTTGAGCAAATTAATGCTGAAATCTCTGGATTATTCGAAAGAATTAACAGTTTGGCGTAAAATATCAACTTACGTCGCATACCCCCTTATATTTGCTATATATATATACCGCATAACGTTATCACCTATTTTTGGGAATAATTGCAGATTCTATCCGACCTGTTCACATTATGCCGAAGATGCCTTGCGGAAATACGGAGCATTTCGAGGGAGCATGATGGCAGCTAAACGCCTGCTCCGATGCCACCCGTGGCATGACGGCGGTTATGACCCAGTTGAATAAATAATTGGTATAAAGAGTATTATATTTATGATTTGTAAAAAAAGTAGAACGAAAAAAGATAATAATAATTTGAGATAAGGGATATTTCATTGGATAAAAAAACTATAGGGCTTGTTGTCGCATTAGGATTGCTGATATTTTTTATTTTGATATCATGGAATCAATGGGGCTTTACACTCCATACCAACCACCGGTCAAAGAAACAATTACCGACACAACAGTAACAGCAAATCAAACTCCATTTACTGTTGATTCTCAATATAATAACTCTATGGAACCTGCTTCTGTTTCTCCCGCATTAACCACACAAACAGATTCAGCAACTACAGATAGAACCCGACAAACAGTTGTCAATGATACTATAATTGTTGAAACAAACAAATATATTGTAAAACTAAGCACTTTCGGCGGCGGACCTGTATCATTACTTTTGAAGGACTACACATACCGCAACGGTGAGATGATTGAGATGATTCCTGATGCTCAATTTGCCACACCTTCTGCTTCATTTGCAGGCGGTACATACAATACCGCACAAACTACTTTTGAATCTTCACATCAACCGGGAACATTCTACGCAAATTCCGGTGAGTTTTCCATGACATATCAGTTTGTAAAAGCTGACGGTTCCGCCATAAAAAAACATTATCGTTTTTATCCTGACACCTATCATTATGATTTAGATATAGAACTTATAGAACCGTCGAAGATGGGTCTTACCGGAAAATACTCCCTGATTTGGAATACTCCTCTCGGAGTAACAGAGCCTCAACCGAAAACTGACTACGACGTCATGAACGCCATAACATATCAAGGCGGTTCTCTTGAAAAACTTGATGACTTTGAAGATAATAAATTAAAACAAACATTAGACGGTACTACCAAATGGGCAGGAGTTCGCTCAAAATACTTCTCGGCAGTTCTTATACCAAAAAATAGAAATGCTGATGCTGCAATCGCAAACGGTATCATTAATTCTGTTGCGACAAAAGATGAGATTATTGACGAGCGGTTAGTAACTGTCGGTATAGAGATGCCGTTTGCCAATGTTGTTTCATTGGTCGACAGTTTTACAATATTTGTCGGCCCTCTTGATTATCATATGATGGCCGACTATGACGTACATCTCGAAGATATCATGGATATCGGAACCACGCCGTTTATTGGATGGCTTATAAAAATATTTGCCGTTCCAATTATGTGGCTGCTTCCGGAAATGTACGAATACGTTCCCAACTATGGTTTAGTGATTATTCTTTTTGCCTTTTTAGTGAAAATTCTTACCCTTCCACTTTCTATGAAATCGTTTAAGTCAATGAATGCTATGAAAGAGGTACAACCGCAACTTGAAGAAATAAAAAAGAAGCACGGTAAAGATCCTCAGCTAATGCAAAAAGAAACTATGAAGCTATATAAAGAGCATGGTGTCAATCCGATTTCGGGTTGCCTGCCGATGCTTCCGCAGATGCCTTTGTTCTTTGCTATGTTCGCGGTCTTCCGTTCTACTATTCTTTTGCGTGATGCACCTTTTTTCTGGATTTTTGATGATCTCTCACGCGGAGCAACATCATACACCGACCCATATATGATTTTAGTACTTGTGATGGTAGGAGCTCAATTCCTATCTCAAAAACTGACTATGGGAGCAGGGACCCAACAAAATAAAGCACTTATATATCTCATGCCAGTGTTTATGGGATGGGCTTTCCATTCGTTTGCATCCGGTTTAGTCTTATATTGGGCTATCTTCTCATTGATGTCTCTTGTAGATTATTTCCTCTTTAAACGCAAAGAGTTAAAAAACACAAACATTAAAACAGCGTAATATTTTGAATGAGCATACGAAAAATTATAATAACAGCGATGATGATACAATTGTCGCTGTTATAACTCCTCCCGGAGAAGGCGGAATAGCTGCTCTCCGTATAGCCGGCAAGCACAGCTTGTCTTTTTTAAAACGACATTTTCAACCGATAAAAAAAGATAGAAAAAAAAAGCCCGAACCTTTTTTATTACGATTCGGAAAATTTGTAGATATAGATAATACGTTTATCGATGAAGTCATGGCGGTATATATGCCGCACGGGAAATCATATACCGGAGTGGAACAGATAGAGATTTTCTGTCACGGCGGTCGTCAGGTTGTAATGCGTATCCAAGAAGCTATTATTGCAAGCGGTGCCCGCATGGCAGAGCCCGGCGAATTCAGCAAACTTGCATTTTTATCAGGTAATATCGATCTGGCAAAAGCAGAATCTATCGCAGAAATTATCGCTGCCAATACTACCAGTTCTTATAATTCCGCACGGGAGCATCTTGCGGGAGCATATTCGGAGCATGTCAGCATGCTCCGCGAATCATTGATTGATATTATTGCCGAGGTGGAAGCATCGATTGATTATCCCGAAGATGAAATTGACCCAAAAGAGAAGCTGAAGCTTCTTTCAGACTTAGAGGAAATAATCGCCCAAGTCAAAGAACTTCGAGACAGCTATAAGGGCGGGAAAATAATCCGAGAAGGATATACAATTGCTATCGCAGGACGGCCGAATGCCGGAAAATCATCGCTGTTTAATCTTCTTTTAAAACAAAACCGTGCTTTGGTAACCCCGACAGCGGGAACTACCCGCGACTATCTTTCTGAATCTATCGAACTCGGTGGTTATAAAGTCAATATTATTGATACCGCCGGTTTACGGAAAACAGCAGGCATGATAGAAAAGGAAGGTCAAAAATCGGCTCAAAGCATTATAAACAAAGCTGATTTAGTTCTCTGGATGTTTGATCTCAGCCAAAAAAACTGGAAAAGTTATTTGTATAAAGATATCGACAAGTACGGTAAATCCAATAACATATTGGTAGGCAATAAATTAGACAAATCTGAACAGGTTGATATTAATATTGACATTGATTATATTGCTATTTCGTGTAAAACAAAAAAGTCTGTTTCCGACTTAAAAAAAGAGATTCTAAAACGTATAGAGATAACTATGCCGGACTTAACATCGGGGTTAATTGTAACTTCTGCCCGCCATAAACAGAAACTAAACGGAGCATTAAATAAACTAAAAGAAGCTTTAAAGTTGATGCAAACAAATGAAACACCTGAACTTACCGCATTTGAGCTACGTCTTGCAATAAATGAAATTGACGAAATAACAGGAAAAGTTTATAATGAAGATATCTTAGGTAAGATATTTTCAAAATTCTGTATAGGAAAATAGTAACGTTTCACGTGAAACCAACGAACGACTAAATTATGATAATTTCAAAACCAAAATCGGGTGAATATCCCGAATACACAATTAAATATCTGAATTACCTTCCCGATGATATCAATCTGACTGATCATTTGATTCAGAATTTAAAAGAAATTATTGATTTATACGTAGCAATTCCAAATGATAAATATCGCTATCGTTATGCCGAAAACAAATGGACGACCAAAGAGGTATTGATACATATTATTGATACAGAGCGTGTATTTGCTTATAGAGCATTGGCTTATGCCCGAGGGGATAGTGCTGTACTACCCGGATTTAATGAAAATAATTATGTAGACACAAGTAATGCCAACAGTCGAACTGCAACCGATTTACTGGATGAGCTTAAAACTGTACGACTGGCGACCATATCATTATTCAAGTCATTTTCTCTTGAGCAGTTTTCAATTGTCGGGAAAACTTCTGAAAACAATTTTTCGGTCTCTGCCTTAGCATTTTTGATAATAGGACATGCGACTCATCATCTCCATATTATACAGGATAAATACCTTTCATAATGAACAGAGAATTTGATGTAATAGTAATCGGCGGCGGTCATGCCGGAGTCGAAGCTACCCTGGCAGTTTCCCGCATGGGGAAAAAAGTAGCCCTGATAAGTATGGAGCTTGATAAACTTGCCTTAATGTCTTGTAACCCTGCTATCGGCGGAATTGGTAAATCACATTTAGTCAAAGAGATAGATGCCTTAGGAGGATTGATGGCCGAGGCTATCGATGCAACCGGGATACAGTTTAGGCGGTTAAATCTTTCTAGAGGACCGGCAGTTTGGTCTACCAGAGTACAGGCAGACCGAGAGAAATATAATGAATATGTCGTAAATTACTTAAAATCACAAACCAATATTAAGCTCATAGAAGGTCTCGCAGGAAAAATTTTGTACGATAATCGAGAGATTTGCGGAGTAATCACAGAATCGGGTGAAACTCTTTTGTCTCAAGCAGTTATAGTATGTACAGGAACCTTTTTGGGTGGATTGATACATATCGGTGATAAACAGATTAAGTCAGGACGATTAGGTGAAAAGGCAGCTTATAAACTTTCTGAATCTTTTCATGAACTTTGCTTTGAATTAGGCAGATTAAAAACAGGAACACCTCCAAGACTTGACGGCGATACAATAGACTGGGAGAAATGCGAAGAACAACCGGGAGATTTACCGATTCCATATTTTTCTCACAACACAACCCGAAAATCATTTGAGCAGGCAAAATGCTACCTGACCTATACAACCAAAGCTACCAAAGAAATAGTTTCTCAAAATTCACATCTTTCACCGATATTTTCAGGACAAATCAATTCAAGCGGTCCAAGATACTGCCCTTCGATTGAAGATAAATTTTTCCGCTTTGCAGATAAAGAGACCCATCAACTATTTTTAGAGCCTGAGGGTAACGGTACCAACGATATATACCCTAACGGTTTTTCCACAGCACTCCCCGAAGATGTTCAGCACGATGCGATTAGGACAATAACCGGGTTAGAAAACGCCCGTATATCTGTACCGGGATATGCTATTGAATACGATTACTGCCCAGCATATCAGATAAAACCGACACTTGAAACTAAAAGATATAATGGACTTTTCTTTGCGGGCCAAATAAACGGAACCTCGGGCTATGAAGAAGCTGCAGGGCAAGGACTGCTTGCAGGAATAAATGCTGTCTTGTTTATAGAAAAGGAAAAGCCGTTCATATTAGATAGATCAGAAGCATATCTGGGAGTTATGGTAGATGACCTGACTACCCGCTCGACAACTGAACCGTATCGGTTGTTTACCTCAAGAGCAGAATACCGCTTAGCACTTCGGGAAGACAACGCCCGTGACAGGCTGTATCAGTATGCCAAGAAATATGCATTGATTGAAAATAAACAAATAGCAACTTTTGAGACACTTCAACAGGAAACACAGGCAGAGATTGGTAAGTTTTCTAAAGCTCGAATAGCGACCTCTCAGTTAGGAGAAGTAGGCAAACGGTTTAAACGAAAAGACAGTATTAGCTTAGAAGATTTTCTCAAACAACCGGGTGTAACAATTCAAGATATGCTGCCTCTACTGGATCAGTTTGAGGAGAGCTTTTCAAGTTCACATGAAGTATTAGAAAGAGCAGCGATTGAAATTAAATATGCAGGATATATAGCCAAACAGCAAAGAGAGATTAATAAGTTTAAGAAAATGGAAAATGAATCTATCCCGGATGATTTCTCATATATCGATATCAAAGGTCTGAAAAACGAGGCAAAAGAAAAGTTCAACCGCTATCAGCCTTTGTCGTTAGGACAAGCAGGACGTATTGAGGGCATCACCCCCGGAGATATATCGGTTCTTTCGGTTTTTCTAAAACGTCATAAAGAAGCGGCACGGTAGTTCTTTTGGAAAAGATTCATTTAGACATTGATTTAATACTCAAGAAGCATGATTCAGATAACAGGCTGGCATCATACTTCGATATTCTTCGCATTGAAAACGAAAAGCTCAACCTTGTTTCACGTGAAACAATCAACAGCATGCTTCCGCAGCTTGCCGCAGAATCGTTACTTCCTTTTGAATATATAGAGCAAAATAACTTTTCGCATTATATGGATATAGGATCCGGAGGAGGACTGCCGTCGTTGCCAATCATTCTCACGCAGAACGTAAAAGAGAGTGTGCTTATCGAAAGAATAGGTAAAAAAGCAGATTCGTTGATTAGAATGAATGATGCCTTAGAACTAAAAAACATTACGGTTCTATACAAACAGCTTGAAGAATGTAAATTTGAAAAACCGTTTGATTTAGTCAGTATGCGATTAGTTAAACTGAATAATCGACTTTTGACAAAAATTTTAAAAAACATGCATAAATCATCAATTTTTATATACTATCATAAGCCGGAATTTACAATTGTTGATAACTCTTTGTCGGTTGTAACTTATTCTTATTCAGTCAGTCCGGGTTCTGTTGATAAATACTTTTCTCTAATCACAAAATAAATATAGATTTATACTAATTTTTAGTTGCGTTTTACTCTGTGCATTTTTACACTAAGGTAAGATATTTGTATATATGAATTAAGGAGTATTTTGTGGCAAAAATTATCGCAATTATGAATCAAAAAGGCGGAGTAGGTAAAACAACCACCGCCGTTAATCTTTCATCCTGTTTAGCCGCCGCCGAACATAAAACCTGTTTAATCGACATGGACCCACAGGCAAACTCGACCAGCGGTATCGGGCTGGAAAAAGACATAGAGCTTTCTGTCTACGATGTTCTGCTTGGAAATAAATCAATTCACGAAGTTATTCAGTCAACAGAGCTGGGTTATTTAAATATTGTACCGTCATCTATTTCATTAGTCGGTGCCGAAATAGAACTGGTCAATATGATTTCACGTGAATCCCGTTTAAAGAGTGCATTGACCCATGTTGACAACGATTATGAATATATAATTATAGACTGCCCGCCATCGCTCGGCATTTTAACTATCAACACATTGACTGCATCAAATTCTATAATCATCCCGATACAATGCGAGTACTATGCCTTGGAAGGTCTGTCTCAACTGGTCAACACTATAGAGCTTGTCAAAAATAATTTGAACCCGTCGTTAAAAATCGAGGGTGTCCTTTTGACTATGTACGACGGTCGTTTGAATTTATCAAGACAGGTCTCTGATGAAGTACGGAAGTATTTTAATGAAAAAGTATATGACACGGTGATATCCAGAAATGTTCGTCTATCAGAAGCACCTTCATTCGGTAAGCCGATTATTCTATATGATATTCTTTCAACAGGTGCTGAAAACTATATGTCATTGACAAAGGAGGTTCTGGCACAATGAGTAAACTTGTCCTAGGAAAAGGTCTCGGTGCTTTAATACCAAATGACACCGATACAAAAACAGAAGAGAATAAATACCGCAAGGTTCCTCTTAGTCAAATCGCTCCTAACCCGCAACAACCGAGACAACAATTTGATGAAGAGGCATTGCAGCAGCTTGCCCGATCATTAAAAGAGAACGGACTGATGCAGCCTTTGGTTGTAAAACAAAACGGTAACGGATATATAATTATCGCAGGTGAACGACGCTACCGAGCATCAAAGCTTGCCGGGTTTACCGAAGTACCTGTTATGTTAATGAACGATGTATCCGACACACGGATGCTTGAGCTGGCATTAATTGAAAATATTCGACGTGAAAATTTAAATCCGATTGAAACTGCCGAAGCATATAAACATCTGCTTGAACAATGTCAACTGACACAAAACGAACTTGCTGACCGGGTCGGAAAAAGCAGAACCGCTGTTGCAAATACTATGAGACTGATGGGGCTTCCGGTACAGGTAAAACAGATGCTAAGAGAAAGTAAATTGACCGAGGGACACGCCCGTGCAATCCTTTCGTTGTCAACAGAAACCGAAATGCTTACAGTAGCCGACCAAATTGTTAATAACTCTCTCTCTGTACGTCAGGTAGAATCGGTTACTAAAAAACAGAAGAAAAGAAGACTGATACCAAAAAGAAAAATCCCTGCTTTGATTGAAGTTGAAAATTATATGAAACGGTTATTGGGTACATCGGTAAAAATAACTCCCGGGTTAAAACGTGGAAAAATAGAGATTGAGTATTATACCGATGAAGATTTAGAACGAATGTTGGAATTATTTAAAAAAATTGAACAATAAGTAAATGGCTGAACCAAAATACTATACTTTAATGCTTATTCCCGACGGTACCGAAAACCGAAAAGGTATTCGGATTCGTCAATGGTTTTTTAAGTTTGTAGTTACTTTTTTTATATTGCTACAAGTGTCAATAATTGTTTTTTTTCTTTTTTATGGAAAGATTGTTACCAGAGCTGCCGAGGCGGATGCATTTGAAAAAGAAAATGAACGATTAGTGAAATATCAGTATAAAGTACAGTTATTGGAAAAGAATTTGATTGAAGCACGCGACATTGTTACCCGTTTGACAAAACTTGCAGGAATAGATATTTCATTTCCGGAATTACCGGATGATTCAACATTGTTTGCATCATTTGATAAATCAAGAAATGCTTTAGTTCCAAGAAGTAACACAACTGATTTTTCGATGCCCTCGGGACTTCCGATAACCGGTTTTATTTCGCAGGATTTTATTGCGGAAGAAGGAGCTCATTTTCACCCGGGTGTAGATATAGCCTGTGCTGAAGGTCTTCCGGTTTTGGCAACGGCAAAAGGTATTGTTTTATATGCCGACTTTGATTCGACTTATGGATATATGGTAGTTGTCGAACATAATGATTCTACAACAACTGTCTATGGACATAATAAAGAGTTGTTAGTTGAGGTTGGAGACAATATATTAGCAGGTGGGCGTGTAGCATTGTCGGGTAATACCGGGAAATCTACCGCACCGCATGTGCATTATGAATTGAGAATAAATAATAAACCTATAGATCCGTTAGGTTACTAAAATGATGAAAAAAAATAATGAAACGGACGGACTTATGAACACAATTATCGGTCAAGACACCGTCATTAACGGCACTCTAGAAATCAAGGGGGCACTCCGTGTAGACGGCACGGTCAAAGGTAAAATAATCTGTACTGACTGCGTAACAGTCGGTTCCACAGGAATAGTGGAAGCAGAAATCGAAGCAGATACTGCTATTATTGCCGTAAAAATGATTGGCAATGTAGTTACATCTGAAAAAATCGAGCTGCAGGCCAAATGTGAGATGGAAGGTGATCTTCGCACCAAATCATTGGTAATTGAACAGGGAGCTGTTTTTTGCGGTGCCTGCAATATGAAAGACACCAAACCGAATCTTGGGTTTTTAGCCCCTGATGATAATCAATCGGTAGTTAGCTCTGAAGAGGACTCGTCCTATTAGTTGTTGACAACTTGGGGGTAATGTGGAAAACAGTTATATTTTGTGGATAACCCTATAACTCGTTGCTCCCTCTAATGTTAACTTGTTGTTAAAAAGATTACACTTTCTGTTTATCCACAAAGATATAGGCATGACATGTCAGATTAAGTTGGTGTTAGATTTGTGTTTAGGCTGTTTCGTTTAAGCAGTGGATCAATTTCTGACATTTTTTCAACTTATTATTTATACTTTTTGTATAAAATCTGATATGTGTATAAACGGTTCATAATTATTTATTATTTTTATGTTAAAAAATAATACCGTTTTAATTTATGATTTTTTATAGTAAAAGAGGAAATTTACATGACGGCTGACGGCAACCAAAACGATTTACAAGCGGTGGAAAATTTACAATCAGCATATAAACAAATTAGAACCGAAGTATCCAAAGTAATTATCGGACAGGATAAAGTTGTCGAACAACTGCTTATCTCTTTGTTTTCATCAGGGCATTGTTTGTTGGTCGGTGTTCCGGGGCTTGCAAAAACATTGTTGATTTCAACTTTGGCACAGGTCCTCAATTTAAATTTTAATCGTATTCAGTTTACTCCCGATTTAATGCCCTCCGATATTACCGGTACAGAAATAATCGAGGAGGACCACACGACAGGCAAACGAGAGTTTCGCTTTGTAAAAGGTCCTATATTTGCCAATATTGTTTTGGCTGATGAAATAAACCGTACACCTCCAAAAACTCAGGCTGCTTTACTTCAGGCAATGCAGGAGCATGAGGTTACCGCAGCGGGTGAAACATTCAAGCTCGACGAACCGTTTTTTGTGCTGGCGACTCAAAACCCGATAGAACAAGAGGGTACTTATCCCCTTCCAGAAGCTCAACTTGACAGGTTCATGTTTAATATCATGGTCGACTATCCCTCGGCAAAAGAAGAACATCAAATTGTAAAAGCAACTACAGCTGATTCAGGTTTTCAAATAAATAAAATTCTATCATCAGATGATATTATCAATTTCCAAAAACTAATTCGCAGGGTTCCAGTTTCAGACCATCTGATTGAATATGCCGTAAATATTGTCCGTGCGACCCGCCCGAAAGAAGAAAACGCCTTTGACTATATCAAAAACTGGGTCAATTGGGGTGCGGGACCGAGAGCATCGCAATATTTGATTTTAGCTGCAAAAACAAAAGCTGTGCTTGAGGGTCGTCCGACTCCGGGACCGGAAGATGTTCGCTTTGCGGCCTATCCTGTGCTTAGGCATCGTATTGTAACATCATTTAATGCCGAGGCTGACGGTATCGATATTATGGAAATCATCACAAAGATTTTAGACTCGGTAAAACTGCCTAAGCAGGAGTAAAAATATAAATAGTAGGTCGAAACTCCTGTAGTTTCGACTTTACCGTATTCCTGCCTTCGCAGAAATGATATTATACAAACATCTTATGTTAGATATTAAACTTCAAAACCTTCCCTCTTTTGGTAAACTTTTCGTAGGTATAACTACATCTTTAATGCTCTGTGTGGTCCTTTGGTCGATGCTAATCTTTTATGTCGATCAAGGAATTATGGAAGAAGATGACAAACCGCTTTATTTGCAGGATAAATCTGAACAAGTAGAAAAGTCATATGAAGAACATCAAGGCGAGTCTCAACTGCGACATAATGTCGGTTTGGCACATACCCATATCAACGGCCAGACTCTTTTATATTTTGTGTTAGGGTTTATCTTTTTGTTCACCTCTGCCAAAGAAAAAATAAAAAAATATGTTTACTGGATATTTGGGATTGCAGTCTTTACTCATTCTGTCGGATTAACAGGTCAAGGGTTCTATTCGATTTTTGATGATTTGTTATCATTGAGTGGTGTAACTCTATTGGTTATCATCCCGTACATGAGTTTGTTAATAATTGTAGATTTATTTAAGCTACCTGAAGGCAGAACGGAATAATTATTGTTCACTTTAATTATCAAAAGGCTTACATCGTTAATTTTATTTCTCTCAATAATTATTTTTTTCTCTAATACTGGAATAAGTCAAACGTTGTTATCAAAAGAAGAATTTTTAAACTCATTTATAGAAATGAATAAAACAAATACTATTATTAAAACTTTTACTATTATTGATACACTTAGTTTAGATATAAAAATGATAGATGGAGGTATCATACATTCAAATCTATTAAATGCTTATAATGAATATAAATCAGCTCCACAAGAAATAAATGAAATTTTATCGCGTTATTCATCTGTTATAAGCAATGTTAATAAACCAAAGACTAATATAAGTGATAATATTCTACCCGTAATTAAGAGTAAATCTTTTCTAGGTGATTTAGCTAATAAAAATGCAAGTTTTATAACAAAAAAGATTAATGAAGAATTATATGTCGTTTATATTATAGATGATTCTCTGTCCTACGCTTCTTTGTCAGAAAAACAATTTAGTTCTTTAAATATTAGCTAAGATTCATTATATGCTATCGCTATTTCAAATCTCCTTAGCTTAAACTTAGATATTCAAATAAGTCCACAAGGAGATTACTGGATATTATTAGCTGGTGGAAATTTTGAAGCCAGCCTTTTATTATTAGATTATATATGGACATAGCAAAATTTTCCTTTTGAAGGAGAAATTCTTGCTGTAGTTTTATCAAGAGATATTGTACTAATCACAGATAGTAAGAATGATATTGGTATACAGAATATAAAAAAGAAAATTGAAAAATATAAAAATATTTTATCATATTATATTTCTGATAAATTTTTTCTTTATAAGAATGATAAATGGGAAATATATAACAAATGAACAACTTCGGCATAGCAATACACGGCGGGGCGGGGACTATTGTAAGAAAAAAACTGACACCTAAACTTGAAAAAGAATACCGTGCCGTATTAAGGCAGTCTATTGTTTCAGGGTACGACATTCTAAAAGTTGGCGGTTCTTCTCTCGATGCTGTTCAGTCTGCTATAGTTGTTATGGAAGATTCTGAACTGTTCAATGCAGGTAAAGGTGCTGTATTCACCCACGATGAAACCAACGAAATGGATTGCTCTATCATGTGCGGGAAAACTCTTGAGTGTGGAGCAGGCACTTTGCTACGCCATGTAAAAAACCCGATTATATTTGCCCGTACAGTAATGGAAAAATCAGAACATGTACTGCTTGCATCAGATGGTGCCGAACAATTTGCCAAGTTACATAATCTTGAAATTGTTGATCCAAAGTATTTTCATACCAAACGTCGATGGTTCCAATTGCAGGTTGTCAAAGAAAAAGAGACTGAAACCGAAACTACAAGAGCTATCTTAGACCACGATGGAGACAACAGCAAACACGGAACTGTCGGAGCCGTTGCTTTGGACAAAAACGGTAACCTTGCGGCTGCAACCTCATCGGGCGGAATGACCAACAAAAGATATAACCGTATCGGCGATACTCCTATGATAGGTGCCGGAACGTATGCCGACAACAGAACCTGTGCCGTTTCAACGACCGGACACGGCGAATATTTTATGCGGCTTGTTACCGCCAAGGATGTTTCCGATTTAATGAGTTATAAAAATATGAGCTTAAAAGATGCATCTAATGAAGCAATTAAAAAACTATCGGCAATAGACGGCTCCGGTGGCTTGATAGCGATAGATAAAAACGGCAATATTACGATGCCGATGAACACGCCCGGGATGTATCGGGCATCTTTTTCAAACGGTAAACAAGAACCTTTAGTGAAGATATTTGTAGAAGAGTAGATTATTTTATAGGAGCATACTTCGACAAGCTCTGTATGACGTGTTATATTATTATATAATCAGAGAAATAGTAGGTCAGGTCTCCCAGAGACCTGACAAGACTAGGTTCCTGCCTACGCAGGAATGACAATCTTATAAATTGTCACCCTGAGCTTGTCGAAGGGTAAACAGTAGAAAAATAAAACAGCTGTCATTGCGAGTCGAGTGAACGATAGAGAACGAGACGTGGCAATCTCAAACATACGGTATAGCAAAAAGAAGAATAGAATATGTCAGATGATTATAGAAAATACTTAGAACCGGAAGTTGTTTCCAAACTTAAAGGTATGGACCTCAAGGCACGTCTTGTTGTCGAGGGATTTATCGCGGGAATGCATAAATCACCCTATCACGGTTTCTCGGTTGAATTTGCCGAACACCGTCAATATATGCCCGGTGATAATATCTCGGATATCGACTGGAAAGTATATGCCAAGTCCGACCGTTATTATATCAAACAGTATGAAGAGGAAACCAATCTCAAAGCGTATCTTCTTTTGGACTGTTCAAAATCGATGGCATATAGATCAGATGAAAAAAGAGTGCATAAACTCGACTACGCCGGTATGCTGTCAGGTGCCTTGTCGTATATGTTGTTAAAACAACGGGATGCGGTCGGGATGGTGACTTTTGATGAAAAGATTCGTCAGTATATTCCTCCCCGTTCTAAAAAAGGACACCTGCATGTTCTGCTCAATGAAATAGCAAAACAGGTTCCATCAGAATCAACAGATATTTCATCAGCTCTGCATGAAATGGCGGAACGTATTAAACGACGCGGCTTGATTATTTTAATGTCGGATTTACTTGATGAACCGGAGAAAATTTTATCAGGGCTGAAACATTTTAGATATAACAATCATGAAGTAATTGTATTTCATATTTTAGACCCTCGTGAACGTGATTTTGCCTTTTCAAAAGAGGCAATTTTTAAAGATATGGAAACAGGCGAGGAGATTACAACTTTGCCGTATCAAATCAAAAAAGATTTTGCCGCACAAGTGAAACAGTTTTCAGAAACTATCGCTACCACCTGCCGAGCCAGCAATATTGACTATATCCCGATAGACACCTCAATGTCTTTTGATAAAGCACTCTACGCCTTTTTATCCAAACGAGCGAGATTGGTGTAATAACTGAACCCTTTTATAGTTCGTTTGGACTATTATTTAGTTCAGTTTTTACTTGACTAATGAACTCTTTTATAGTTCATTTGAACTACTTATGAGTCCGGTAGATAAAATACAGAAAAGTTTAGGCGAAGCTCTCTTCCCAAAAATAAAGAGACAATTGCTCTCTCTTTTTTTTCTAAACCCAAGCAAATCATATTATTACAGGGAAGTAATAAGGATTTTAGAGTCTTACCCTGGTGCTGTTCAAAAAGAGCTGAAAAATTTAGTAGATGCTGAAATTCTAACAACTGAATTTTCTGGAAATCGTAGATACTATCAAGTAAATCAAAATTGCTTTGTTTACGAAGATTTACGAAATATTATAGTAAAAACATTTGGAGTTGCAGATGTTATTAAAAAAGCACTGGAACCTCTAAAAGATAAAATTGAAATTGCATTTATTTATGGTTCTGTTGCTCAGAAGACAGATACCGGCGATAGCGATATTGATTTATTGTTTGTAACTGACGTGCCATTTAGAGAGTTTGCTGTTTTGTTAAAACCACTTGAAGATATTTTTCAAAGAGAAATAAATTTTTCTATATATCCTGTTTTAATATTATTAAATAACAAATTAGAAGAAAATCATTTTTTGACTTCAGTATTGAAAACAAACTTAATATCATTATTTGGAGAACTTGATGTCTTTAGAAGATTGGTTAAATAATCGGTGGCTTAAAAAACATCTAACAAGCAAAGCTGAAATTAGTGAGCTCCTTAAAAAGATCAAAGTAAATGATATTCAGTTGAAAATTAAAGAGATTTCTCCAGACTGGAGATTACAATTTACATACAACAATATTATGACAATAGCTTCGATTGCTCTTAAAGTTTCTGGATATAGGCTTCCTGTAGACAGAGGGCATCACGAAAAAACAATTGATTCTTTAAAGTTTACATTAGATATAAATAACGAAACAAGAATCGTCATTCATGAGATAAGAAAAAAAAGAAATAACGCAGAATATGATGCTGTTGGTACTATAAGTGAACAAGATGTTGAAGAAGCAATAAAAATAGCAGAAGAACTAAAGAAATCATTATTATCATGGCTCAAAGATAACCATCCTGAACATATAGAATAACCCTCCATAAATTTCCCACTTGCCAAATTGCCGAAAATCCGTACATTACCGCCATGTATAACGAAACAGTCATGGAACATTTTCAGAACCCCCGCAACACCGGTGAAATCGAAAACGCCGATGGTGTCGGCAAAGTCGGCAACCCCAACTGCGGCGATGTTATGATGATGTATATCAAAATTGAAGCCGGTAAAATCATAGACCTCAAATACAAAACTTTCGGATGTGCCGCTGCCATCGCGACATCATCGGTTGCCTCGGAAATCCTTATCGGTAAAACAATCGAGGAAGCCGAACAATTATCCAAAATGGATATTGTCGAGATTCTCAACGGACTTCCCGAAGAAAAAATCGCCTGTTCAACAATCGCCCCCGATGCTATCCGTGCCGCTCTGGAAGATTTCAAAAGCCGTCAGTAGGCGGATTAATAACAATAATTTTCTTCCACTCTCATTATTTATAGACTAGACTTCGTCCCCCCTAGGCGGGCAGTATGACAACTAGTAATCTGAACTTTTTGCCTGAATAACCGTATCTAATTACATAACCACACTTTACAATAATTGAATAAAATCGACTTACTTCAGGTAATATAATAAAATGAGAATTCTATGCAGCAAGGATTAAACTATAAATGTCATAAATGCGGATCCAATACATACGAAATCGGTGAGATGCGGGCAGCGGGTGGATTTTGGAGTAAGATATTTGATGTACAGGGAGCAAAGTTTACATCGGTGACTTGTGCCAGATGTAAATATACTGATTTTTATAAAGCAGACTCCAGCATGCTCGGTAACATCTTTGATTTCTTTACTAATTAGTACTTGCAGGTACATATATTTTACATAGATTTTTTTGCACCAAAAGATATAGAATATTGTATAATCATATATGAAACGTTACTACTTTACATTTGTAACTATATTTATCATTGTTCTATCTTCATTGTCATTTGCTGATGAATTTAAAAACATCAAGGATGGAGATATAATTTTTCAAATATCACAATCAACCCAAAGTAATGCTATAAAACTTGCGACACATTCTAAATATACTCATATCGGTATAATATTTTTCAAAGATAAAAAACCGTTTGTTTTAGAAGCTGTCCAACCTGTGCGATACACCAAACTGTCCGACTGGATTAAAAAAGGAAAAAACAATCACTATGTGATTAAGCGACTTAATAAAAATATATTATCGCGAAAACAAATAAAGAAAATGAAGTCAATCGGAGATAATTTTCTTAACCATGATTATGATATTCTTTTTAATTGGTCAGACAAGGAGCTTTACTGCTCTGAGCTTGTTTGGAAGTTGTATAAAAGGGGTGCCGATATTAAGTTATGCGAACTTAAAAAATTGAAAGATTTTGATCTAACTCATCCAACTGTTAAAATACTCATGCGAAACCGATATACCAATGCTCCACCGTTGAATGAAAAAGTTGTTTCTCCCAAAGATATTTTTGATTCTGAATTTTTAACTGATGTTACAAATCAACCTTAACGTTATACTATTGTTTATTATCTTTCAATAAAAAGTTTGAGATAGGTTTTGATTTGTACATTAATAATAGCGATAAAATAATTACTATTACACTTGTAATAGAATTTCCATAATACTTGTCAACATCACCAAGTTTTAGAATTAATACATTAACGACAAAATAAACTATATTACTTATGGACGTACCAATATAATATAATCCTACTAATAAAATTCCAACCCTTAACAGATAATTTTTGTCCAATTCTCTTGATATAGCACTATCTATATTTTCATATTTAAGTCGATTAGAAATAAGCTGAGGTTTTATCAAAACGATTATTCCAACAATGAATAAAATAATGTAATTTGCAAAGATAAAATTGAAATAGAATCTACCAGCCTCTATCATATCCGTAAAATAATAATAAATTGAAGGAACTATTTCCTTATGAAGCATCAATAAAGAATACAAAGCCAAAAGTCTCACACCTAACTCGAAATACTTTTTCATATCTTCCTCCGGATAATTTTTATTTTAATCTCATTAGTGCTTCTTCGTATTCATGTACTTTGACAAAGCCAAGTTTTCTATACGATGCTATCGCAGGTTCATTGTCAGCTTTTACATTCAGACAAACAGTTTTATCGTTTACCGTTAAATCATCAAGAAGCCGTGATGTTACTTTTGTAGCGATACCTTTTCCTCTGTAATCAACTGCGGTTGTAATATTACCCAGAACCGCAATTTTATATTCATCGGAATCAACATGTACTCCGCTAACCGCAATAATTTTATCTTTATCAAAACAACCGTAATACTTACCTGTTTGAAGCATTCGTTCTATAAAATAATTATTCTGGTATGCCTCTTGATAAAGTTGTTTGAGAATTTCAAGATGTGACATATCAAGTTGTTTTATATCTAAGCTGTTATCAGAGTCGACCTTTTGAAAGTTTTCAAGTTTCATTTTAATATGTGTTCCAAGTTTTGTCTCGGAATAACTTTCGAGAAACATCTTTCTATCTTTTTCTTGAAAATGACAATAGAATTTTTGCGGAAGAAGCGGAAGCATCTGATTCAAGAGCTCTTCAAAACGGTCAGTAAGTCCAAATGCTAAAACCGACGGAACTTCACATCCGGTGTAAACTAAAATAGCTTCCTCTATTTTTGCACGGTCTGGATAATCGACAGCCCATTGACATTGCGGAAAATAGAAATCATCAAGGTCCCCAAGATGATATGAAAAGAGCACTTTATCTTTTTCAAAGTGTCGTTTAAGGCGATGTTTGTCGGTTGAAAATATCAGCATGCACTACGAACTAAAACTTGTTATCTATATTTTGATTTATAAGCGGGTTGCGATAATATTCTGTTCCCGCAAATTTTATACCGATAAAGAACATTGCTTTTCCTTTACCGGAAATTTCAAACTGTTTTGGAAACCAAAGATTATTCTCGTATGCTTTATAAATGATAGTCATCTTCAGTTCTTTCATTTTGAACATTGTTTTTTTTGTTAGTTTTGCCGGAGAAAAATCTACACGCACCAATTGAAACGACTCGGAATCAAAATAATAATCACCGTTTATCAAATCAGCATTTTCTTCTTTGGCTCTTACTTTAAAAACATGAACAGTGTAGTTTTCAATTTTATCAGTACCGACACCAAGATATTCTATAGTATAAAGATTTTTATTGCTCGGATAAAATGGCTTCAACATCGAGTATGAAATATCTTTTGTTTTTCTCTTTTGTTTTTTTTCTATTTTTTCTTTCGAGGCAGACTCTAATTTTTTATCAGATTGCTTTTCAGATTCTTTGTAGAATGCTATATATTCTTCAGCAAGAAATGCTGTGTCTGCTTCATATTTTATATAGATTTTTTTATCAAAACGGAGTTTTTCAATAAACTTCCCGTCTTTTTCTTCTTTTTCGATATACTCGGCATCAAGAGTTACATTTTTTACAATCTCTCGTTGCTGTTTTTCAACTTCAAGAATTTCTTTTATTAAAGTTTCTGCATCGGTATTACTTTGAGCTGATACAAAACTTGCCGTTAAAAGCATAAAAGAAAATAAGATATAATATTTTTTCATTAGAAAGACCCATCCTCTATTGTTACCTCAAGAATTCTGTCACCGACAACTAACTGATCAACAACATCCATCCCGCTAAGCACCTGACCAAAAACAGTATAACGGGCTTCAAGATGTGGTTGTGGTGAGAGTGTGAAAAAGAATTGAGAACCTCCGGTATCTTTGCCCGATGTTGCTATCCCGACCGTACCACGAATATATTTTTCAGATGAATACTCGCATCGTATCAGATAATCCGGTCCGCCCCATCCGGTACCTTCGGGGTCGCCTCCTTGAGCTACAAAATTCGGAATCACTCGATGAAATAAAAGCCCTTCATAAAATGAATTGTCTGCTAAGTCGATA
>JAJRXM010000042.1 GCA_024276275.1 Candidatus Zixiibacteriota bacterium | reverse complement strand
TCAGATGAATACTCGCATCGTATCAGATAATCCGGTCCGCCCCATCCGGTACCTTCGGGGTCGCCTCCTTGAGCTACAAAATTCGGAATCACTCGATGAAATAAAAGCCCTTCATAAAATGAATTGTCTGCTAAGTCGATAGAGTTCAGAACTGTTAATGGTGCTTTATCAAAAAACAGTTCAAGTTCTATCTCACCCTTATTCGTACTAATTTTGGCATACGGGTTAGTTTTATACTCTTTGATAGCTCTATAAATATCAGAAACTGATATACGAGTTTGCGGGCTTTTTATCATATTCGCACGGTCTTCGTTTAAAACTGATTTATACACCTCGGCGGCATCTTTGCGAACTACATACTCATTATCTAAAACAGAATTTATTAAAATACGCAATGCGTTACTGTCGGATTTATTCTCTTCCAAAAAGGTTTTAGTACAACTCACCAAGGTTCGCCTGACATCTAAATTTAAGCGAGCCGATTCTACCGAAAGTTCGCGAAGTTTGGGAAGATACGCTTTTAGTTTGCGGTTTCCGATTTCATCTATTGCAAGAGTCGGCATCATATAAGAAGAATCAGCAAGGGCTTGGTCAATGTAAAACTTCAGATTAGTAGAATCAATTTTCAATAGCTGATTAAATGCTGCTGCTCGAACCACGACATTTTTATCAGTAAAGAGTGTTACAAGACGAGGTTTAACTTTTTTAGATTTTATAATCCCAAAGGCATCTGCGGCGGCGGCTCTGATACGGAAATTTTCATGTCGCATAAGAGAATCTATAAGCATCACAGCTCTTTCTTTTTCAACCGAGGCAAGATATTTTAACCCGGATATAGTAATATTCGCCGATGCGTTCCTTGCCATAATAGTTCTTACAATTTCGACACCGTTGATATTTTCCTGCCGTTTCAAAGCATCGATTGTAAGAGCTATTAGTTTTTCGTCGTTTTCCTGTTCTAATTTTTGAAGCAATTTAGTAAGTGCGGTTTCTGTCTTTTTCTTAGAAAGAGAATTTATTGCCTGAGCGACTACATTGTTATTAGAGTCATTCAAAGCAATTGCCAGATATCGGGCAGCCGATTTACTGTTTGAAAGTCCGACACCGCGAATTGCCAAGGCACGTACAAACGGGTCGGCATCTGCCAAAAATGAAACATAGTAGTCGTATCCGTTTTTTATACTCATTCGTACCAAGGCAAACAACCCGGCGATACGTACCTCGTCATCTTTTTCCGTTTTTAAGAAATTCAAAAGCGCGGCAGATTCGTTTTTCCCGCCAGAACGAAAAAGAGCAAAACACGCCTCTTTGCGAACTTCGGGTGACGGGTGGTCAAAATATGTTGTCAGGAGTTTATGCACAGGAGCATCAGAAGAATCGGCAAGGCGTCCCGCCGAGGCGACCAGCATGGCACCGACTCGCGAGGGAGCATCAAACCCGACATCAAGCAGTCTCTCAGCATAGTTTGACTCGTCGGTCAGCCCGATTGCAAATGCTGCCGATACGGCTACATCGTCAACATCGGTCGTTATCAAGTCAAACAGAGTTTTACCGGCATCTTTTCCGCCGATACGCCCGATTGCCAAAGCAGCTCTGCTTCGTACTTTTGCGGTGTCATCTTCTAAGTATTGAGAAAATTGTTCAACAGCAACACGGCCGTCTTCAAGATGTATAATCTCGGCAAGTTTTTCTTCGGTTGAGCGGGTGCGGAAATTGTCGTAGATATAATATGCCGCAACGGTAAAAAGCAGCAACAGTAGTGCGGTAGTTATTTTATTTTTCATTCTGAAATCTACAGGGGAAACAGATGGTGGTCAACTATTATAATGGGAAAAAAATAAGGTAAAAAAGCAGATAATTAGTATATAAAACGCATTTTAATTATCAAGTATTGTCAACTAGTACTATTTCAAGAATTTCTTAGCTGATTTTTCAAACGAATCTGAACTCATTTTTTTAATTGAATATGATAATTTTTCTAAGTCGGTAGCATCTAACTTGTTAAGTTTGTTGGCAAATTTACCCGATGCGATTTCATCATAAACTTTCTGCATATTATTTTTTACCGATGAGTCGATAATTTTTTTACCGTTTAAAGCCGAACCATACCGAGCCGCAACCGAAATCCGTTCATACATACCGATAATACCATGCTCTTTAATTAATTTGATAATCAAATCAAGCTGATAACAAATTTCTAAATAAGCATTGTCAGACGGCAGCCCGTTTTCGGTCAATACATTGTAGCCGTTCATTATCAGTTCGGTCAAACCACCACAGAGTACAGCCTGCTCGCCAAACAAATCACCGATAGCTTCATTTTTAAAGCTGTTTTCTACCAGTCTGTTTTTTTGAATACCGATTGCATCTGCCAATGCTATAAGAAGAGTTTCGGAATTTTTATTTCCATTTTCAATTGCTTTAAAAGCGGAAACCGATTTATCGCTCAGATATTTCTCTCGCAGAGCAATTCCGGGAGCATGCGGGGCAATCATCAAAATATCGCAGTCATCAGGCGGTAGAATAAACCCAAAATGAATAGCAAAACCGTGTAAAAAAACAAATGTCGTTTGCGGTTTTAAGTTCGGTTCAATTTCCGCTTTATAAATCCGTCCCTGCAAGTGGTCAGGCAGAGCAAAAACAAGAATATCAGCAATTTTAACTGCTTTCTGTGTTGTAGTTACAGCAAAATTATCTTGTTTCGCAAATTTCCGAGATTTTGATTTCGACGGCAACCCAATCAGAACATCACTGCCTGAGTCACGAAGGTTTAGGGCAACCGCTCTGCCCTGGGAGCCGTATCCTAAAACCGCAATTTTTTTATTTTTCAATTCCTTTTTCATTCTGAACTGAATATACTTGAGTAATGACGGATTGCCAATAGGAAGAATTAAAAATGAAAGATACCAACTATATAGAGTCTATCAAAACTGTAGTCGAAAACGCCTTAAAAGAGGATATCGGCAGAGGTGATTTAACTTCGCTTGCCTGTTTAGAGCCAAATCCGATGACAGCACAGATTAAAGCAAAGTGCGACGGTGTTCTCTCTGGTATCAAACCTGTTCTTTTTGCTTTTGATATTGTCGATTCGGCCAATATTATTCGTCCTGTCAAAAACGACGGCGATTCTTTTAGTTTTGGTGATATTATTTTTGAAATCGAGGGGTTCAACCAAACTATTCTGACTGTTGAACGGACTGCATTAAATTTTTTAGGACATCTCAGCGGGGTGGCATCGCTGACGAACAAATTTGTCGAAAAAGTCAAAGGTACCGATTGTAAAATTTTAGATACCCGCAAAACTACTCCGGGACTGAGACTACTTGAAAAAGAAGCGGTCACTCACGGTGGAGGTTATAACCACCGAATAGGCTTGTATGATATGATTTTGATAAAAGACAACCATATCAGCTCGGTAGGTTCGATTAAAAACGCCATTAAACAGACAGCTGAATTTCTTGATACTCCCGATTTTCGCATACAGTTTGATACAACAAAAGACAAAATTGAAATCGAGGTTGAAGTAGCTACCGAAGACCAGCTAACCGAAGCTATCGAATGCGGTGTTATGCGGCTGCTTCTTGATAATCAATCGCTTGATTCACTTGAAGCAATGGTACAAAAAGCGAGACAACTAAACCCACATGTTAAGCTGGAAGCGTCAGGCAATGTAAACCTTGAAACGGTTGAGTCGATTGCTCAAACAGGCGTTGACTTTATTTCTATCGGTGCTTTAACTCATTCGGCGGTTATAGCAGACTTTACCTTGCTTACAGACGAAGGTTAAGGTGAACGTGAACAAAGCTACCAAAGAAAGAACTGCCGAAAGACTCCTTAACGATATCCGCATCAATCAAACTATACAAATTGATAAACTTCTTTCGTCATTTTCATTCAGCTTATCGGAACTGCTGTATCATCTTGAAATAATAACATCATGGGGTTATACAATTCAAAATGAAAAGAACAGACTTACATTTGTATCGGCACCTGATGCACTTATTGATTCCGAAATTTCATTTGGATTACAAACAAAAACTATCGGGCATAAGATAGTTGCTTTTCAGTCGGTCGCATCAACCAACATATCGGCACAAAAACTTGCCGACCAAGGAGCAGCCGAAGGAACTATTGTTGTTGCCGAAAGGCAGACAAAAGGCAAAGGAAGGTTCGGACGCAACTGGCATTCGATAGAAAAAAAAGGAATCTATTGTTCAACTATTTTACGCCCGTTATTTTCTCCTGAGTTTGCCCCTGGGTTATCGCTTATGACCGCTGTTGCCCTTGCGGATACATTTACAGAAATTACAGATAACAATATACAGATAAAATGGCCGAACGATATTTTACTGAACGGAAAAAAAATAGCCGGAATACTAACCGAATTATCAGCCGATAAAAACAGAATAAACTATGTTATAGTCGGGGTCGGCATTAATATCAACCATACGGCAGATGATTTTCCGAATGAAATTTCATCAATAGCAACATCGCTTTTTATAGAAAACAAAACAAAAACAAACCGAGTGCAGTTTTTACAAAAATTTTTGAAGCATTTTGAAAGTCTGTATGCATTATACAAAACCGACCGATTAGCAAAGATGCACACCAAAATACAAAACTACTCTTCACTTTTAGGTAGTGAAATACAACTCTCTTTCGGAAATAAAATTATCAGCGGAAAAGTGGTAGACATAAACCAAGATGGTGCCTTGGTGCTGGACTCAGACGGAACGATTCAAGTAATCAACTCTGGTGAAGTAACTATTGTAAAAAAAGATAAAGTATAAAACTTTTATATAAAGTAGGTCAGGAGCCCTGTGCTCCTGACAATTATTTGAAAAGTCAAGACCGCAGGGGTCTTGACCTACGAGTTTTACTAGAACAGTCGGATGTAGGTTGGCGTTCCGATTCCAAAGATATTTACTAGTGAGAAACCCGACAAAAGAATTACATAATTTTTTTAATAGCTTATACAGTAACATATATAACTAAGAAGAAAATGGAAAAACATGGAGTTTGTATGGAAATTGATTTATGAATTTATTTCAGTAAAATCATTTTCTTAGATGATTTGTACTTTTCTGTTTCCAATGCGTAAAGATATATCCCACTGGTTACTTTTCCTCTATTGTTATCTGTTCCGTCCCACATAATAGTATAACTGCCTGCTGTAAATTGTTTATCAGCTAAGAGTCGTACTTCCTCTCCTAAAATATTATAAATTATTAGTTTCAATTCTGTTTTATTGGGTATTGTAAATGAAATTTCTGTAGTTGGGTTAAACGGGTTAGGGTAGTTCTGACTTAATTCAAATCCGCTTGGAAGTTGATTGGAAATATTATCGTCAATATCAGTTGGCACTTTTCCAAAGGCATAGACATCACCGGTGATTGATGCGATAAATAGTTTGTTATTGGCTATTGTTAGATACCCGCCTGCCGGATATTCCCACACTTTTTTTTGAGTGTTTAGGTCTAATGCGATTGTTTTATTTTGGGTAGAAGCAAAAATAAGTCCATTCGCAATAGCAGTTGAATATGCGGTAAGCGTGTCAAGTGGATATTTCCATAGTTCAGTACCAGTCAAACCGTCAATAGCAACTAATGTATCTAAAAATATATTGTAGACTTTCCCATCACAAACAGATGGTGTTGTTAAGATAACTTTCCAGAATAAATCGAAATCTTTTTTCCAAATACGTCGTTTTGTTTCATAATTTACAGCATAAAAACCATCACGGTTATATGAGAATATCATATTGATAGTAGTATCAATAACTGCTGCTGTATTCATTCCTGACGCAGAAAAGGGCGGACCTTGGGATGTAGATTCTGAAAGATAGTTTTGAAAAGAAGGTTTGTTTGATTTAAATTCTAAATCAAAGGGAACACCTGAAAAATTATTTGGATAAATAGCACTATCGTAATATTGAGGAGCAATAAACCATAAATATTTACCTGTAGTAATATGGTGAGCAGTTAGTAAATCAACATTCCATGAATATACTACTGTATCATAAGCAGCAGGTGACCAAAGGTCAATCTGAGGTAAGGGTGTGTGCCCCAAAGATATTCATAAGTAATTAAACTAGCACATTCAATACCATTATATGTACCTGCTGGAAACAACAATTTATCATCATAAATTATTGAACCAAGTTGATCATTACCTTGGGAATAAAATAAGAACCAAGCTTGTAGGTTTCCTGTTTCAAAATCATATTCAGCAATTCTTGTGCTATCACGATAATAGTCAGTTTCTAAAATATATAAATTACCGTTGTAATAACTTGCTTGATCTAAATCTCCCACTTCAGTATACAGATGTTTCTTTTGCCAAAGAATATCTCCATTGTTTATATCGACACATCTGATGGTTGGATCAATAATCGTATCATAAATTGGATGTGTTCTTTCATTAGTAATAATCAGCCTGTCACCAACAGCAGTTATAGGTTCAAATGCGGTAATAACTTCAAAATAGCGTTTTG
The DNA here is from genome assembly GCA_024276275.1 of Candidatus Zixiibacteriota bacterium. Lineage (GTDB taxonomy): Bacteria > Zixibacteria > MSB-5A5 > GN15 > FEB-12 > QQUK01. The sequence continues at coordinate 20,043 of JAJRXM010000042.1, read as the reverse complement.
TCCACAACAACTGTAAAGGGACAGCAATAGAGTCTTTGTCATTATATCCTGTATGTTGAGCATTGTATTGGAACATAGTCCAGTCAGATTGACCCTCAATAGATAAATCTGAGGAGATAGATAGACTTGAGCTTAATAAAAATATTAAAACAAATTTTAGTAATTGTTTATACAAGAAAATTTCCTCCCTTTCTAAAGGATATTATAAAATAAAATATCCTTTTTGATTGTCAATTTAAAAAGATGAGGTTGCCACGTCTCGACTATTGTCATAATCTCAACTCGCAATGACTCAAAAAAATTTAATTTCTATTTTTTTCGGTTGCCAAAGACCGGGCAATACCCTGTCAGTACAAAGGTATCAAAATTTTTGTCGGATTCTAAAAAGTTAATTCTTATCTACAATTTATCCAACTGCTTGCTAAGTTCTTCGGCTGTTTCTACAGGGAGATTACAAACAGAGTTAACACAGAGATATGCTTTTACTTTTCCGTTGTCTAAACCTCTCTGTTCAAAAAGCGGAATATCGGTTTTACCGTTTTTGTCATACGCGATAATTTTGTTAGGGATATATCTGTTATAAAGCATATCCAGCATTTTTTCTCGTTTATCTGTACTACCTACAATAACAATTTCTATTTTATCATTTAAGAAATAGTCCAACGCTTTTAGTCCGGTAGTCATACCTCCGGGTGAATTAGCAAACAGCCCCGAAAGAGCTCCCAATCCTTTTTTAGCGGCATCACCGAATAGTTTATTTTCTGTGATACGGTGCAGTTTGATAAAATTGCCAATCATTATAGAACCGGGTGCGGGGATAGCACCGTCGGTTTCATCGGTAGGACGTATAATAAGGTCTTTCTGATTGTCGGGTCTGAGATAAAACCTGCCGTCATCATCCATAAAAAGTTTCAGAGCTTTTAGTCCTAAATCGGTTGCAAGCGTTAGCCATCGCTCATGATTTTCTGAATTGTCGGTTTCGTAGAGGTCTAAAAGCCCGCGGATATAAAAAGCGTAATCTTCCAAAAATTGTACGTCGGAATGAATTTCCTCACGATATGCATGCGTCAGTTTACTATTTTTGTACAAGGAATTTTTAACAAAATCAGCATTTCGTATGGCAGCATCTAAAAACCGTTTCTCTTTTGTTATTTGGTATCCCTTGGCAAAAGCCGAAAGTGCCAAACCGTTCCATGAGGTCAGAATCTTATCATCGGTTAACGGACGAATCCGTTTGGCTCTTTCATTGAATAAGATTTTTTTGCTACTGTTGATTATCTGATTAAATGTTACTTCTTTTATTGAGTTTCTATAAGAAATCGAGGCATCGGTAATGTTTAAAATATTGTGTCCTTCAAAATTTCCTTTTTCGGTAACATTATAATAGGTGTCAAAAACTTCAGAATTTTCTTTACCCAGTAAGCTGTCTATTTCGGATTTACTCCAAACATAAAACTTTCCCTCTTCACCCTCGCTGTCGGCATCCAGAGCCGAATAAAACCCGCCCGTTTTTTTATCGGTCATTTCCCGCAGAATAAAATCAAGCGTTTCAATAACGGTTTGCTTATATGAATCATTTTTTGTCAGTTGGTATGCTTCGGTGTATGTTGTTACAAGCATGGCATTGTCATACAGCATTTTTTCAAAATGAGGAACCAGCCACTTTGCATCGGTTGAGTATCTGGCAAATCCTCCACCCAGATGGTCATAGATTCCACCCTGTGACATTTTTTGAAGAGCTTTTTCAACTGCGTGTAGATAGTCGCTGTTTTTTGTTTTGTCATAGTGACGTAAAAACAAAGAAAGTTCCATCGCATGCGGAAACTTTGGTGAAGAACCGAACCCGCCGTTTTGGTAATCAAAATTTTGGTATAGGCTTGCTACACCGCTTGCAATCATATTGTCATGTAAAGGTGATGAGCCTTGAACAGCCTTGTTTAATCGGTTTGACAACTGTTTATATATATTTTCAGATGAGCTGACAATTTTACTTTTGTCGATAATATATGCTTCCCCTATTTCCTTGATAATACTTCTGAACCCCGGACGACCGTACTCATCTTCGGGTGGAAAATATGTTCCCCCGTAAAACGGTTTTAAATCAGGAGTCAAAAAGACTGACATCGGCCATCCGCCTCGTCCCGTCATAGCAGTAACAAAGCTCATATATATCTGGTCTAAATCGGGTCGTTGCTCTCTATCAACTTTGATGCAGATAAAATACTTATTCATAAGAGCAGCGATTTCTTCATTTTCAAATGATTCTCTTTCCATCACATGACACCAATGACAGGCGGCATATCCTATAGATAAAAATATCGGTTTATCTTCTTTTTTTGCTTTAGCAAGAGCCTCTTCACCCCAGGGATACCAGTCAACAGGATTATGAGCGTGAGAAAGAAGATAGGGAGAGTTTTCATTGATAAGCTTGTTTGTATATTTATGGTCTGTTTTAGACATATCATCTCCTGGTTCTGCGGTGCAACTAATGAATATAATCAGCATGATTGGGATTGCAATTAACCGATTTATGATATTTAATTTCACTTTAGGTTTCTTTCATGTTATAATTTCAATATGATACGTTTAGTATGTCAAAAATTGTGAAGAAAAAACAGAAAAAACTATGAACTTTTATTACCCTAAAAGGTTACAAATAGACATCTTAAGCAACAACAATATCTTTGGAGCAGTAATGAAATTTAAAGCACTAACTTTATTTATACTCATAATATCTCTTTTTTCGGGCTGTATAAAAAAAACAGAAGAATCAACAGATCTCAAACCGATAAACCATTTTCAATTCAAATATTCAGTTAAAGTTCCATATTTGCAAAAACCGTTTTCAGAGGGTGAGATTTTTGTTCCGATACCTCAGACAAATGATTTTCAGGTTGTACATAATGTTTCTATCAAAACCAACGGGCAATATGAAATTTTACAAGAGTCCGAATATAAAAACAATTATGCCAGAATTACATTTTCAGATAGCTTAGAGACAGATTTAAATTTTACTGTCATTGTAGATATTACCAGAGAATTACAAGAAAGATATACAACAAAACAAAAAGTAAAAAATGAGCAACCGAATATGCTTCAAAGATATCTTAAGGCAGATTCTCTTGTACCTATAGACGGTGTTGTTGCCAAAGAAGCTGCTGCATTGATATCTGATTCAATGGAATCAATAGAAAAAGCAAAGGCGTTATATGACAATATTTTTCAAACAATGAGTTATGATAAAAGTGGAGAAGGTTGGGGACGTGGCGATGCACAATACGCATGCGATATCCGCAAAGGAAACTGTACCGACTTTCATTCATTGTTTATCGGCATGGCTCGGTCTGTCGGAATTCCTGCTCGTTTTCTAATCGGCTTTCCTCTTCCGGAAAATGAATTGGAATCAACAATCAACGGCTACCATTGTTGGGCAGAGTTTTATATAGATGGATACGGATGGATTCCTGTTGATATCTCCGAGGCTGTTAAGAACCCTGATAAAAAAGAATTTCTATTTGGAAATCTTGACTATAATCGGTTAGCTTTTTCTATCGGAAGAGATATAAAAATTAAAACAGATGCAGGTGAAAAGTCGATTAACTTTTTTATCTACCCGCAAGTTTTTATCGATGGAAAACCGTATGATAAATTTGAAAAGAAATTTGAGTTTAAAAGATTATAGTTACATATAGAGTGTTTCTAAACATAACGTATAATAATTTGTTGCTTTTTACTTTGCTTTATATTTCATTTTAATAAACTTATAATAATGGGAGGTGTTAAAATGAAATTTCATTTAACTCCGATAATAGCTTGTTTGTTTCTTGTTTTTGTAATAATTCTTAATCAGGGATGTGAAAATAAAGACATTAATACTATTATCTCTGAAAGTCCTACATTAATTTCTTCACCTGATACAATAAAAATTATTGACACTCTTGCTGTCGGTGAGTTCTTCATAACTAATAATTCTGTCGGTGAGTTAGATTGGAAAGTTACTTCTAAACCAAATTGGTTATCTGTTGACCCTTTTGAAGGAGTTTCTAAACAGAGTATTCAAAAAATAAATGTGATTGCTGATAGTTCCGGCCTTTCTATTGGCACTCATACCGGAAAAATAGAAATTATTTCTACTGGTGGAAAAATAGATGTTGTTGTTTTGTTTACAAAAGAACTACACCCGTTTTTATTTGTGTCAGATACAACTATTGACTTTGCTGACTCTACTTATAACACAGATTTATATTTATTTAGTACAGGAAGCGGTTATCTGAACTGGTCAATTAGTTTGTCGCAAGATTGGTGTGCACTTTCTCAATATCAAGGTTCAATTTCTCCCGGAGACAGTATAAAAATAAATCTTACTGCTACCAGATTTGGACTCCCGATTGGAGAGCTGTTTGATACATTGTATATATCATCAAATGCTTCAAACGGACCTATTAATATTCCAATACGTATTGATGTGTTAGCTGAACCATATATAGTATCACAAAACAATATTTTTTCTTTCGATTATTTTCAGGACACTACTTCTTTACATTTATATAACCAGGGAAATGTTTCTGGAACCTACTCACTTGAGTTTGGGGATACATATTTAAGCTCCCTTTCTGCTTCAGGTACAATAGGTACAGGAGAAATAGACTCAATAAAACTAATTATAGACAGGTCAGCATTACAATCAGATACTCTTCCAAGTGAAACGTTTGTTCGGGTTCTGTTGGATAATAATAGAGTAGACAGTATCCCTGTTTGGATTTATAATTATAATCCAAATTTATGGACTCTTGATTTCCGGATTGTTGATGCTGAGTATTGTCGAGCTATTGATAAAATAATAGCTATTTCGAGTGACCCTAATAAACTACATCTTATAGACCCTATAAACAATTCAATTCAATCTTTAGATCTTGTTCTACCACCAAATTGCGTTACTATTCGATTTGATGGTAATTATGCTGTTGTAGGGCATGATGGACTTATAACTTATGTAGATGTTACCAACTGGCAGATTGTAAAAACATTGCCGGTTACAGCAAATGCTTTAGATATTGTTTTACCTTCAAACGGATGGGTATATGTTTTTCCAAAAACTGACCAATGGGAACGGATTAGGTGCGTTGAAATTGCAAGCGGTTTAGAAATACCACATGTCGGAAGGTCTATCTATGCAGGAACTGTAGCAAAATTACATCCTTCCGAAGAATTTATTTATGGTGCAGATAATGGACTATCCCCTTCTGATTTTGAAAAATATGATATAAGGACAGATACTCTTACATACTTATATGATTCACCATATCATGGTGATTATAGTTTTTCAGGCAATATCTGGATATCAGATGATGGTTTACGTCTCTTTGCACGTTCATCAAATGTGTTCCGAGCTTCATCTGTTCTTGCAGATGATATGATTTACAACGGTAATTTAGCCGGAGTTACGAGAATAGCTTGGGCAGAACATTCAAGCTTAGCTAATTATGTTATGGTACTCGGAGAAACCGGTAGCTGGTGGGACCCTATAAATACTGAACTATATGCATATGGAGATGAATTTTTGGCATATAAAGGTAAAGTATCACTTCCAAAGTATCTATTGCAAGTTGCTGAGTTTGGAGGAGTTCTTTACAAAGCACAGGGTCGTTTCGTTTTTGCAAATAATGCAGGAACAGAATTGTATGTTTTGGCAAAAGCAGATGAAGCTTCAGGTTTATTATATGATTGGTCAATTATTACTATCCAAGTTTCTGATTTGCCTTAGTAAAAAAGTACTTCCCAAAAAACACTATCAGATATGATAGTGTTTTTTATTTTGTATCTGTTATTTTACTAATTATTTATATATATTGATACTGGAAAAAGTAAGAATATAAAAAGAGCTTAAAATGAATATATCTGAAATACAATCATACTTGCAAGAACACGAACTCGATGGCTGGTTGATGGCTGACTTTCACGGGTTTAACATAATCGCTATGGCTATGCTCAACATGCACGGAATGCTGACCCGCCGTTCATTTTATTTTATTCCTGCTCAGGGATACCCGACTGCTCTTATCCATGCTATCGAACAAGACAAGTTTGTGCATTTACCCGGAGAAAAAATAACTTTTTCTTCCTACAAACTGTTAGAGTCCAACCTCAAAGAACTGCTTACTGATGTTGATAAAATTGCTATGGAGTACTCTCCGATGGGTCGGCTACCGTATATCGGTATTGTCGATGCAGGAACTATTGAACTTGTTCGCTCGTTTGGAAAAGAAATAGTATCCTCGGCAAACTTAGTCGCAAATTTTCAAGCTCGTTTGTCACCGGAGCAGATAGCAACACATCGTATAGCCGCTAAAAATATGATAGAAATAAAAGAAAAATCATTTGTATATATCGCCGATTCTTTAAAGAGCAATAAAACAATAACAGAATACGATGTTGTCAAATTTATACTTGACCGATTTGAAGAATATGATATGGAAACAGAACATAGTCCTATCTGTGCCGTTGACGGCAATGCAGGGAATCCTCATTATGAACCACCGCAAGAAAATTCGGTAGTAATAAAAGAGAATCACTTAATACTGATAGACCTATGGGCGAAACTAAAACATAAAGACGGTATCTACGCCGATATCGCCTGGGTTGCCTACGCAGGTAAAAAAGATGATATACCGAAAAAATATGTAGATATTTTTAACATACTAATCAAAGCCCGCGATACGGCAGTCGAATATATCAGAGGACATATTGATTCTCAACCTGTTTTCGGTTCACAAGTTGATGATGTTGTCCGAGCTGTTGTCGAAAAGGCAGGATACGGAAAATACTTTACACACCGCACCGGTCATTCAATTACAGATAATGTACACGGCACCGGACCGAATATTGATAATTTAGAAACAGAAGATTCCCGAAGACTACAGCAGGGGCATCTCTTTTCAATCGAACCGGGGATATATATGGATGACTGTGGCTTTAGAACAGAAATTGATGTCTATATCGGACATGACGGTGCCGAGGTGCATACCCTTCCCTATCAGACCGAATTAATAGCACTGCTCGACTGATGTTTATTTCTAACGATACAATTTTAAAGTTGTCTGAAAAATACGGCAATCCGAAAGAAGTTTCATTTGAGTATGAAATATCAGAAGATGAATACAACCTGATAAAATCATCTCAGAAAAAAGGGCGAGAGCATGATGTAACGCTCTATATTATAAAAGAAAATAAAATAATCGTTATAGCAAAACATTTTTATCCCAAAGAACTTTATAGGGCTCCATCCGGCGGAATAAATCCGGGTGAAGATTTCATTGTCGGTGCCAAGCGTGAGGCACTCGAAGAAACAGGATGTACAATTCAGTTTGATAAATTTTTGTTGAAAACAAATGTACAGTTTAAACAAAAAAATTCAAATAAAGTTATTAAATGGTATTCGTATGTTTTTCAGGCTCGGTATGTAGATGGAAATTTTGAGTTTACCGACAGAGATGAAATCCGTGAAGTAGCTGTTGTAGAATTAGAACAGTTTGAAAAATTTTCTCAGATTATGCGGGCATCATCTATCGGCGGTCTGCACTATCGGGCAGCACTTCATGATGAAGTAAAAGAGTTACTGCAAATTTAATATATTAAGACCAAATAAATAATTAGACTGCAATAAAAAAAGCAGGTGACTGTCGGCACCTGCTATTTTATATCAATAACTAAACTCAAAATTATTAAAGCATCTATCTATTAGACGAAATTACATCTCTTTTGTTCCAAAATATTCGCCACGAACTCCGATAGTCGTAATTTTTATCGGTAACTCTACTCCGGCATTTTCACGAGCCATTGCAGCAGCCTGAAAAAGTCCGTTACAGCAAGGCACTTCCATGACCATCACTTCAATAGACTTAAAATTGTTTACCTTGATCATTTCGGTTAATTTATCAACATAAAGTTGTAAATTATCAAGCTTTGGACAGGCAATCGCAATCGGGCGACCTTTTAAATAGTCTTTATGGTAATCAGCGTAAGCAAACGGAATACAATCGGCGGTTAAAACAAGTTCGGCATCTTTAAAATACGGTGCAGTAGGCGGAACAAGCATAAGTTGTATAGGCCATTGTGCTAATTGTGACGGTTGTGGTTCTGTTGATGAATCGCTATTGCTTTGTTGAGCTGCAGGTGCTTCAAACTGACGGGAAGCAGAACCGGGGCATCCACCTGTTGGGGGAATTTTGTTGTTATTGTCCATTTGTACATCCTTTCATTTTAATTTAATATCGGTTAAAATGGAGTAAATAGGTATGACTTAAGTCAACTGTCTGAAGAGAGTTTTGTAATTAAAGAAGATTGTGTTGATAATAATATTTTGCTGTAATTCTATTTGTTTTAAGACTTTACGACAAGATGGGTTTGTTTCGTACAAATTTTATTTTTTTAAGTTTATAGCTGTAATTTTGCTTACCCTGTTACTCCTTTCCAGCGTAGGCTGGGAACCAGTACAGAAACGTTTTGAACAAATTTGTGATACATGTGCAATTATTATGACATCACCTGTCAGTCTGTAAACATATGTTAAGCTTATGAAACAAGAACACTATATTTACATTTTAGCAAGTTACCGAAACTGTACTCTTTATGTGGGAAGTACCTCTGATTTAAGAAAACGCATTTACGAACATAAAAACAAACTTATAGAAGGATTTACGAAAAAGTATAATGTTACAATGTTAGTACATTATGAAATAACAGATTCAAAAATTTCTGCAATGCATAGAGAAAGACAGATAAAAATATGGCAGCGTAAATGGAAATTGCGACTGATAGAAGACCATAATCCAAATTGGGAAGATTTGTCTTTAAAACTATAACAACTGCCTTACGTTCCTGTTCTGGACTCCAGCCTTCGCTGGAGAGGATTGGTGGTAGAACTTAAATATTACTTTATCTCTCAATTAAATTTCTGTCTTTATTCTTTTAAGTTTATAGCTGCATTTTTGTATATCCTGATATTCCTTCCCAGCGTAGGCTGGGAACCAGTGCTGAAACGTTTTGAACAAATTTTTCGATATATCTAAAATTATTTTGTGGGGGCTGATGGGAGCGTTTGTTGTTCTATGATAATAATGTTTATTTTGTCTGATAGGTAATCATCCATCTTTTTAATGATTTGATCTCAGTATAGGAAATATTATTTCCGAATTTTGAAAAGATACTCAATAGCTCATATTCGGAATGAAAATTTTTAACAACATCATAAGATGTCCCGTCAGGAAGTTCTCTTTTGCTGACACGGTTTTCATCAGAATCAATATATACAGTTTCTTGTTGAAATTCTCTTTTTACAGACATATCAAGAAATATAATTTGTGATTTTGGTTGCATAACTTTATGAAGAGATAATAAAAATGAATCTATTTTTGTTTTGGGAATATGCGAAAAGAAATCAGCGGCAAAAACTGTATCATATCTACTTGTTAATGTATCAATAGAGTATGCGTCGATAAGCTTAAATGACAGATTTTTAGTTTCCTGAAGTTTTTGTTTTGCTATATCCAACGACTGTTTACTGGAGTCTATTGCTGTAACATACTTTGCTCTTTTTGTTAATACCTGAGTCCAGTTTCCTGTTCCGCATGCAATTTCTAAAACAGTTTGATTTACAATAATAGGTTCAATTTTTTCAATTATAGGTTGAAAAAGTTTCTCCATCTGGTCGATACCCTGATAATTCATCAGCTCATCATGCCAAGGAGCTCTTTGATCGTAGTACGATTTCATCTCGTCGGTAATAGTTTTTTTCTTCATAATTTATTTTCTAGAAATATCAAAAACATCCTGACTTACATAACTTTGTCTTAATATGCCAATGCCGTTAGGGTGAATGATAGCATACGATGATTGTTGTCATAATCCTCGGAAGCTGAATTTCCATAGACATAGGATATTTCTATTTGGAGATGTTTTTTAATCTGAGCTCCCGTACCAACAACTACGCCTAACCCATGCCCCCCTATATTCACAAAATCTGTTTTAAAGTTTAATATAGAAATCCCTAACGAATAATTTAATTTATACTTATTAGAATTAAAATAATGGAACCATCTAATTCCATTTGCCCAAAAATATGTTTTTGAATCTAATAATTTTTTAGTTTTATGTCCAAACGAATAAAAAATATCAACAACTATAAGATTATTTTTATTCATACCATGACCTATTTTACCATTTAAAATCAATGGATCAAACGTTTCTTTTAGATTTGTTTTTTTTATATTACAAGAAGTATATGGGGAATAGCCAACACCTCCACCAATTACAAATCCTTTGAGTTTGCCATCAAAAGCATTTGAACCTGAATAGAATAAAAGTAAAATTATGATAATGAATAGAAGTTTTTTCATATTTTTAGTTCCTACTACATTACAAAAGATTTTAGAACAATTTATTGACGATTATTAAAATGAAAAGGCTGAAGATTTGTAGAATGTAGGGGTTGACCAGTAGTAGCGTTTACAACAGTAATTACAGATGAACCCAGAATAGAATTATTAGTATTATTGATAATATTATAAGAAGAAATACACCACGCTAAAATCTTACTCTCTTCGAATTCAGATTTATATACTACACAAACCATATGTATTTCTTCAGCCATCAAGGGACTTGTTAAAGGAGCTACAGCTAAAGCATCAAGCATTGATATTTTAGGTACATCAACTGAAACATCTAAATACTTTTCTCCATGTCTTGATAATTCACTTTCTAATGATGATTTTGTTTTTTTATTATAAAAAAATATTTTTGTAGTATCTAGTTGTGCTATAATTTTTATCAAACTACCTGTCTTGGCATCAATTATAACTTTAAAAGTTTTTTTTATTTGATTATTGATTATTGAATCATTCCATCTAGGCAGATTTAATGTCAAGTTTGGAAATACTATTTCCCAGACTTTCTCTCCATTAAAATCTTGATTTTTTATAGGTAGATTTTCTTTATCCAATATTTTAAGTTTTATATTATTTTTTTCTGAAAGAGATTTTAATGTATGAGTTTTAGTATTAAACCCTGTAAATTGTATAGCTTTTTCATAAGCTAATTCTTGGCTATTTATACTATATTCTTGTGATAATTGTTGAGCAGTTATGTCTTTTGAAAATATTAATACTACAATTAACAATACATGTATTATTCTCATCTTATAATTCCTTTATAAACGTTATGTTATCGGCAGACATCCCATTTGCCCCCGCAAGAATTTTATAGCCCGATGCTTTAGTATCATCATATTTAAATAACGAATGACCTGAATAAATTGTCAATTATAAAACTGGATCTAGGATCCAACATTGTTGTTTTCAAATATCTTTTGAACTCCTCTCCGTGCTTGACACGGAGTCCAGTGCAGAAACAATCAGCAGCTATCTCGAAATCATAAAACAAACACACCCCTTAATTCCCTCTTAAAAGAAGGGAAACAATTGTTTCCGATGTTTCAGGTCGTACATAGTAGGGTTCAGGCATACCTGAACCTTTTAGACAGGGCAATGCCCTGTCGCTACTATGTCGAATCCCACCGAGTTAAGTTTTAGATTCTTTCGTGCTGTCAGGCGTCCCCGCCTGACAGTTTTTCGTACATAAGAGGTGTCAAGCGAGGACGCATGACACCACATAAAACAACTTCTCTACATCTTCTTTGAAGTTTACCATTCTTTCCAAATGTATATGGATATTTTTAAGAGAGTAAATATGTGTATGACAACAGAATCAGGCTATACTATTACAATCAACACAAAACTTGTAGTGAAAAACCTTTTTTTACAAAACGAACCCATTTTAGCTGAGGAAGAGAAAAGGAGAAAAAATAAAAAATGACCGAAACGAACCCATTTTGCTATAACTCAAACACGCTTATAAGATTACAGAGAAAAAGTTCAAAAGACTGGATCCCAAATCAAGTTTGGGATGACATTGATACGAAAATATATAAACCATCCTTTTGGCTGTTACTCGCCTGCGAATTTATATAACTTGTCTAAGTCGACAACTGTAACATCGGCACCGTTAACGGCAATAACTTTTTCTTTTGAAAGTTTCTTAAACGAACGGGATAATGTTTCGGGAATAGTTCCTAATTGTGAGGCAAGCACTGTTTTTTTCTCAGAGAGTGTAATCAGTATAGGGTCATTTTCAGACAGATTTTTTTCTTCAACAATATTTATAAAATAATGTGCGAGACGAGTGTTTATATCTGAAAGCGAAAGTTCCTCGACCAATTTATTAAGTTTATGCAGCAGATGCGAAAGGCGGGCGATAAGGTTTAAAGCAATAGCAGGGTCTCTTTCTATAATAGAAATAAACCTGTCACGATGTATAACTAAAAGTTTTCCGTCGGTCATTGCCTGTGATGTAGCAGGATATTTTCCTCCTCCAAACAAAGCAGCCTCGGCAAATGAATCTCCCTCTGATGCAATCATCAGGATTTGTTCTTTCCCCTCAGGTGATATTTTAAAAATTTTTACTTTCCCGGTTCCGACAATAAAAAAGGCAGGGGCGGGATCTTTTTCATAAAAAATAATCTCGCCTTTGGTAACGCTTTTCATAGAAACAGCTGTCAACATTCCCTCTAATGATTCATCATCAAACCCGCTGAATAGTTTAGATTTTTTCAAATACCGTATCATACAATGTCAATCTTTCTCTTGAGAGTTGAGAAAGTATAGTACAATCTCAGGCAAAAAAAAAGAGCCATATTCGACTCTTTACATCTTTTTTCGGAGTTTATTAAAGGAGTGACTCTAAAAGTTTTTCAACATCGGTCATCATGAACGGTTTAGACAAAAATCCATCAGGTTTACATTCGGAATTTTCTTTGGACATACTGTCGACCGAATATCCTGAAATCAGAACAACTGGCATTTTGGGGTACTTTTGTTTTACTTCTTCTAAAAGCTCCAAACCGGTCATATTCGGCATTTTCATATCGGTAATCACTAAGGAAAAATTCTTTTTCTCAAGTTTTTCCAAAGCAATAAGACCGTCTTCAGCCAGTTCAGACTCATACTCAAAAATCTCAAGCATTTCACAAAGAAGTGCTGACATATTTGGATTATCATCAACTATTAAAATAGACTTTGCCATATAAACTGTATCGGCAAAGAATTAAATCAGTTGATAGTTTGCAGTTATCTTTTTAAAGAATAATTATCGGAATGCAGGATAATCTCAGCCTGAAGCTGTTTTATACCTGTTTTTTTTACAGCAGAAAGAGAAAATGATTTTGCCGAAATTTCATTATCCGGCAGGAAGTCAGGGACTTTATCTATTTTGTTGTATACCAACAAATAAGGAACTTTTTCGGCTCCGATTTCTCTTAAAATTTCTCTGGTATGTCTAATTCGTTCAGCGTAGTTATCTTCCGAGCAGTCAACGACATGCAGCAAAAGATTGGCGAGGGCTACTTCCTCAAGAGTTGATTTAAATGATTCGACTAACTGATGCGGCAGTTTTTTGATAAACCCGACCGTATCGGAAAAGACCGTAACAGAAGGATAACCTGTTGACATAACACGGGTTGTAGAATCTAACGTTGTAAAAAGCATATTTTTTACTCTGACTTCTGCCTTAGTCAAAACATTAAATAAAGTCGATTTACCGGCGTTGGTGTACCCGACAAGGGCGACCTTGAACAGATCCTGACGGCGTTTTCGTTGAGTTGCACGCTGAATATCTAATTTTTTTAATCTGTTTTTCAATTGTGAAATTTTTGTGCGGACTTGCCGTCTGTCGATTTCAAGCTGAGTTTCACCCGGTCCTTTGGCACCAATTCCACCATATTGTTTGGAAAAATGAGTCCAGGCACCGGTTAACCGTGGCAAAGTATATTCAAGCTGTGCAAGTTCGACCTGTAATCGTGAGCCTGCTGTTCTTGCCCGGGTGGCAAAAATATCTAAAATTAAAATAGGACGGTCGATAACTTTGCATTCTAACGCTTTTTCTAAGTTTCTCTGTTGGGCGGGAGAAAGTGTATCATCGAATATTACCGTATTACCGTCATTTTCTGAAAGCATCTCTTTTATCTGTTCAACAAAACCGGTACCGACATACAAAGCGGGGTTCGGTTTTTGTTTGACCTGTATTTTTTTACCGATAACTTCAGCATTGGCAGAAAATGCCAATTCGGCTAACTCATCGAGCGACTCTTCAACATCAAGCCTATCTTTGGTTGATCTTGCCAGTCCGACAAGGACAGCTTTTTCAACCTCTTTTTTCTGTAAATCAAGTACCATGAAAACAAATATAGAGAGAAACAGATAAAAATCAAAGCTGACAGTTTAATTTATTCAAAATAAAACTAATTATTCCGATAGAGGTTTTATGGCACAAATTGAAAAAATAATAAAATCCGAAGGTCATTTGATTGATTCAAATCTGATGCGTCAGATTTTCGATACGATTATTGCCGACGGCGGTAGTTACGATATTTTAGAATTCAATATAGGTAGAAATAATGACGAGGTTTCAAAAACAAAACTAAAAATCAAAACTGAAAACCTGACCGACATGAATATAATCATTTTGAAACTATCATCTTTAGGATGTCAGGTTGATGAAATGGATGAGGTCGAACTCAAAGATGCTCCTGCCGATGGTGTCGTACCGTCTGATTTTTACAGCTCAACAAATCATTTCACCGAAGTTCGTCACAACGGAAAATTGCTGACGGTTGAAAAATTACGGATGGACGGTGTAATTGTCGTTGAAGACAATACAGCGTTCGTAAAAAAATTCCGCGACATTATAAAAGGCGATAAAGTTGTAGCAGGTATAAGCGGTGTCAAAATTACACCGGAGTTTGCCCAACGTGACCGTTCTGATTTTTCGTTTATGTCTGGTGATGTTTCCACCGAACGGAAGGTGCGACTCTTTGTTGACAAAGTTGCTGATATGCTGAAAGCAAAAGATAAAAAAGTTATCGCAGTTGCAGGACCTGTCTGTGTGCATACCGGTGGTGGTGATGATTTAGGGCGACTGATAAAACACGGATACATTAACGGGCTTCTTTCGGGCAATGCTTTGGCGGTGCATGATATTGAAGCGAACTTGTATGATACATCACTTGGAATAAATCTTACAACCGGTAAACCGGTCGAGATGGGACATCGCAATCATCTAAGAGCTATTAACGAAGTACGCCGTGCAGGGTCGATTGCTAATCTTGTGAATGAGGGGACTCTCAAGGGAGGTACGATGTATGAAGCTGTTAAAGCGGGTATCCCTTTTTCGCTTGCGGGATCGCTTCGTGATGACGGACCTCTGCCAGATACGATAACCGACATGAATGAAGCTCAGAACGATCATTTTGAAATTCTCAAAGATACCGACATAGTTCTTATGTTGTCATCAATGCTACACTCTATCGCAGTCGGTAATATGATACCTGCGAAAGTGTTGACAGTTTGTATTGATATTAATCCTGCGGTAGTGACGAAGTTGAAAGACCGCGGCTCGATGCAGACTATCGGACTTGTCACCGATGTCGGTTTGTTTCTGCATCTTCTTGCCGAGAAGCTGATACACCAGAAATAATCCTTATAAACCTCTTGTTAACAGTCACAGGTATCCTGTGATTCTCTTATAATATATAACCTTTCAATAGAAAGGCAGCTCTTGATAGTGAAATTTCCCATAAAACTGTATGTCGAATACCTTGTAAGTATCCGACATACATTATTGATTTTCTTAAATTAAGATTATTATTATTTTCGGACTGAATGAGAAAGTTCTGTCGGTTTTCCAACAGCAGTTGCTTCTGGAATTTCAACTAACTGTCCTGTTTTTACATCAAACAGATACCCGAAAACAGGAATATCTTTTGCTACAAGCGGATGAGAACGAATACGTAATACATCATCATACACACTTTTTGCCTGATTACTAATTGTTAACCAGTCAATTGATTTTGCAGCGGAGGTTCCCGAGTCGATACCGTCATCATACCATCCATCATCAACAAGTGTTGAAGTTGACAGACTCTTACTTAAAAGGTCTGAGATTATTTCATTTGTAAATGTTTCCATCCCGCAGTTGGTATGATGGATTACAAACCATTCTTTTGTACCGAGTAGTTTGTGTGAGATTATTAAAGAGCGGATAGCATCATCACTCGCTCTTCCGCCGGCGTTACGTATAACATGGGCGTCTCCTTCTGCTATACCTGCAAATTTAGCAGGGTCCAATCTTGCATCCATGCATGTAAGAATGGCAAATCGTCGTTTGGGTGGCATGGCAAGATTAGCTTTTTCTTTGAAATTGTCAGCATAATTTTTGTTAGCCGTTAGTAATTCTTTTAGAACTTTACTCATTTTGTTTCTCCTTCTGTTATTTAGAACAGATTACGATTTAGGTTACATAGAATGATTATTAAATACACATTCTCTTTTTTAAAAAAAATGCACAAAAAAAGAGCCTTTTCGGTAGAAAAGGCTCTTGAAATTTTAGATAGTATTGTTAATGATAACTATAATATATAAGCAAAACCTTTCCTATAATTGACACAACAGCAACAACAACAGATAGAATCATTTACCTGTTTGAATATATTGTTTTGTGTCGTAGAAAGGTTATTAGTCATTTTGGTCTCGTTAGCTTTTGTATTAATAATTTATTTACACTAACATAATAATCGTAAATTAAAAATTGTCAACGGTTCTTTTACACATTTAATATTAATTGTCTTGACAAAAATAGTTTTTCGATTATAATCAAAATAATATAGGAAATAAATGTAAAACAGATGATAAGACAAAACAGACCAACTCATACTCTATCTTTAATAAGCAATGAACTTTGTTGCTGTTGTTGTTGTATGCAAAAGAGCCGTTCAAAAGCGAGGTTGTCTGTCAGATAAATATCCGTTACAACATATAGATATATGAATTTATGAGACCTTTCTTTTGAAGAAAGGTCTTTTTTTTTGAAATAAACTAAAAAACATATAAAACAAAGGTAACAAAATGAAATTTGCAAACATTGTAGAAACTATTGGGCGTACGCCGTTAGTGAAGCTTAACAGAATAGTACCTGAAAATTCTGCGGATATTTATGTTAAGCTGGAATCTTTTAATCCGGGCAGTTCTGTCAAAGATCGTATTGGGATGGCGATGATTCAAAAAGCCGAACAACAAGGAGTTCTCAAACCGGGGATGACAATTATCGAACCGACATCCGGGAATACCGGAATTGCTCTGGCTATGATAGCAGCTTCAAAAGGTTATAAATGTATATTAGTTATGCCGGAGTCAATGTCTTTAGAGCGGAGAGCTTTGCTAAAATTATTGGGAGCCGAACTGGTTTTAACTCCAAAAGAAAAAGGGATGGGTGGAGCTATTGAAAAAGCAAAAGAGCTTTTAAAGGAACAAGGAGGGTTTCAGCCTGAGCAGTTTAGTAATCCATCTAATCCTGAAATTCATAAACTAACTACAGGTCCTGAAATTATTGCTGATTTAGGAAATTTACATCTTGATGTGTTTGTCGCAGGAGTAGGAACCGGTGGAACTATTAGTGGAGCAGGTTCGGTCTTAAAAGATACATATAACAGTAAAATTATTGCGGTAGAACCGACAGATTCGCCTGTGCTTTCCGGAGGAGAACCGGGACCGCACATGATACAAGGTATCGGTGCCGGGTTTATTCCCGAGAACTATGATGCTTCTGTAGTAGATGAAATTGTTCAAATTGAAAATGAAATAGCCTTTGAAACAAGTCGGCAGTTGGCACTTAATGAGGGAATTGTAGCAGGAATTTCATCGGGGGCAAATGTGAAAGCCGCTTTGGATTATGCTAAAAAACTCGGTAAAGGAAAAACAGTTGTCACAATTATTTGTGATACAGGTGAGCGGTATATTTCGACAGCTCTTATGGAGAACTAAAAAAATGAAATCTCTTATAGAAGATATTAAAGCTATCTACCGCAACGATCCGGCGGTACGCAATATTGAGTTTATTTTATACTCGGGATTGCACGCAATTTTGTTTCATCGGTTTGCTCATCTGTTATGGAATATGAATATACCGTTTATTCCAAGACTTATATCGCAAATAAGTCGGTTTTTTACCGGTATAGAAATTCATCCGGGGGCATCGATTGGTGCCGGATTCTTTGTTGACCATGGTGCCGGGTTGGTTATAGGTGAAACTGTCGTGATTGGCAAAAATGCAGTACTGTTTCACAATGTTACTTTAGGCGGAACCGGAAAACACAGGGGAAAACGTCATCCAACATTAGGCGATAATGTTTTAGTCGGAACCGGAGCAACAATTTTGGGTCCGGTGACAATAGGGAATAATGTTTTAATAGGGGCGAATTCATTTGTAGTGATGAAAGATGTACCGTCGAATACAACTGTAGCAGGAACACCGGCAGTAATTATTAAGCGTAATGGAATTAATGGAGTGCAGGCACTTCCACATACTGAACAGGCAAGAAAATATGACTCGGCGTATATATATACCCCCGAGTTTTATATATAAAGCTTAAGACAGGGAATACCTTGTTGGTATTAGTAATACTATTTCAACAACAGTGTTTTGATAGTTTTAGTTTGGTTGTCGTAGGAGACTTTGAAAAGATACATACCTGATGATTGAGCGGTCGCATCCCAGTTTATCTGGTGTGTTCCCGCAACTTGTTCTTTGTCCAGAAGGGTGGCAACTTTTTGACCGAGGATGTTAAACACCTCTGCTTTTACAATACCTTTTGAGGGTAACGTATACTCAATAACCGTTGATGGATTGAAAGGGTTCGGATAGTTCTGCGAAAGAGTAAAAACAGACGGGATGTTGTTTTGGTCAACTATATCATTGATACTTGTTGAGATGTCGAATCTGTACAGCTTTATATAATTACCGTTAGTTATAGATAATCGAGGGAGGTTGTCGTCAAATGGATAGACCCATTGACGTACTCCTGTAGGGAGAGTATCGTTTTTTTGGTAGATAGAGCCTTCGGTTCCTTTGAACTGAATGAGAGTTTCGCCTTCAAATGCGAAGAAATATCCCGGTTCTAAAGGATGATATAAAAAGTTTGTATAATTATGACCGGTGATATTGAGAGACCAAATTTTATTTAGCGAATCAGGTGTACCAAAATCATATAATAATAATTCAACACCACTTGTGTCTAATTCAAACATGGGAGAGTCATAGCAATATATGTTTTGATGCCAGTAATGTGATATAAGTATGTTTAGGTTAGTAAAAGTAGAATCAATATTTCCAAAACAGTTATACCTTATTGAATTTGTAAAGGATCTGCTTACTATTGACGGACAATCAATTAATACGTTTTTAATAATTTTTATATCTTTTGTTTTATCTAAATTTGAATTAAATAGTGTAGGATGATTATCTGTAGTAGTACCTGAAGGAGACCCATGACTATCAGACCATCCAGAGTAGTATGTATTTGCGATTATTGCAGTATCTTCGTTTGTCAGAACTTGGATATTCGATATAAGTGAACCGTTTATTATAGTAATTGAATCAGGAAATGAATGATATTGAATAGTTGTGCCGGTTACATAGCCAAAGTTAAGTCCAATATCAAAGTTTGCTTTTACTGTTTCAAATGAAATAAATAATTCTTTGAATTTATCGTTGTTAATATTAAAAGATGTTAACTCTTTGATACTTCCCAAATGTATGCCACCAATATCAGTAACGATTGTATCCATAGAAATAATTTGTTGGTTCTGATAGTTGGAACCATCATAGAAAATTAGTTCACAATCTGCTATGGTAGGAAACGTAAAAAAATTAGTAACTAAGTATCTTGCGTACAAAATGTCAGGGATAGAATCACGGTTGACATCATCAAAGAGGATTTTATAATTTAGTACCGTATCAGTTGTTGCAGGTATTGTATCTGTAAACAGTATAGAGTCATTTGCTATTGAATATAAAACTAATATCGAACCGTCGGTGGCGAGTACTTCAGGGATATTGTCGTTGTCAATATCATTAAAAACAAACTGTTCAACTGCTCCGTTT
>JAJRXM010000041.1 GCA_024276275.1 Candidatus Zixiibacteriota bacterium | reverse complement strand
GTTTGGCTGTTGGTACAACTTCTGACTCAACCGATTGACCGGCTGACAATACCTGTTCTTCTGGGCTTATTAACCTACTCCGAACAGCTGATAATTCTTTCTTTTTCACAGACTCTGGTAACATCTGATTTTCTCCATACCACCCTACTTACACGTTTCAACTTTCTGTCTCACTTATATTGGCACGGAGGGAACCTTCACAAACAATCAAAAACCTAACACGTTATAATTCTTAGGCTTAAGTTGTATTTTGTTGTGTTTTAACGACTTGTAAAAAACATGCTTTTCAAATCCCCCCTTCGGCATTCTTTAGAGATAGGTGATTACGAACCTTGGATTTAGTGATTGAGTGAACACTCGCTTTGTAACTCTCCTCGGTCATCTGATAGTATTTTTAG
Organism: Candidatus Zixiibacteriota bacterium; assembly: GCA_024276275.1. Taxonomy (GTDB): domain Bacteria; phylum Zixibacteria; class MSB-5A5; order GN15; family FEB-12; genus QQUK01. The sequence goes on along the minus strand of JAJRXM010000041.1, from coordinate 48,187 downwards.
TGCTGATATTTTGAGGTGAAAGTAATAACTTATTTTTATGCGATAAAAAAGCTCCTGTGGGAGGAGTTGCATGTAATATACGAATCACACACAATCCGAGTAATAAATAGTTAGACTGTAAGACATAAATATAGTACATTATATAAAATCTAAAATCCTCGGAGACAATCATATATGATGAAATACAAATTATTATCTGTGCTAATAATAGCATCTATATTATTACCTGCTTCAATTAATGCTGAAGTCCAAATGAATATTACAATAGATGCATCCGACTTACCAAGGAAACTTTTGAAGTCTACAATCAGTACAACTATTAAACCGAATGATTCTATTTCATTTCTCTACCCTAAATGGATTCCCGGAATCCATGGACCAAAAGGGCCAATCAAAAATATAGGTGGTCTCACATTCACAGATAACCAAAACCAGATATTACGTTGGCAGCGTGACTGGAAAGATGTGTATCGATTCTATGTATATCCTCAACCTAACACTAAACAATGCAATATTTCACTTACGTATATTTGTAATCAAAATTCTGTAAATTCAAAAGGTGTTGATTGTTTCGGATATGCAAATCTTGGAATAATCAATTGGAATACTCTCCTGCTTTATCCCGAAGGAACTTCTGTTCGAGATATTATTGTATCTGCCACAATCATTCTTCCTACCGGTTGGGATTATGGCTCCGCACTTCCTGTTAAAGATAAAAAAGGTGACACTCTTTTTATTAAAAAAATTAGTTTAGAAGAATTTATTGATATGCCACTTATAACAGCTGTTAATATGAAACATATTGAGATAGACAAAACCAAAAATGCTACTTACTATCTTCATATAGCTGCTCATGACAGTTATGATTTTGATATTCCCGATTCAACTTTATTACCAATGAAAAACCTTGTTAAAGAAACAGAGTTATTATTTCAACGGACCCATTTTGACGAGTATCATTTTCTTCTCTATCTTTCCGATGAGGCACCAAGTAATGGGTTAGAACATCGCAACTCATCGCTGCATGGTGTTAGTGCCGGTTCTTTAAAAAAATGGTAGACGGTGACAATCGAATTAGCTACCTCCTTTCACATGAATTTGTACACTCATGGATTGGTAAATATCGTCGCCCATTTGGAATGAACACACGGGATTATATGGAAGACAAAAATACAGATTTACTCTGGGTATATGAAGGGCTGACCGAATATCTTGGAGATGTTTTAGCCGCTCGTTCCGGATTAGTCAAAACAGAAAATTTAATAGATGCATATATTCATAATTTCGGCAACTATCAGTTTAAAAAAGGACGTAGCTGGAGACCTATTAAAGACACAGAACTTGCAGCATATACCCTAAGAGGCGGTTCAGCAAATTGGTCACTCCTCAGACGTGGTCAAGATTATTACGGTGAGGGAGCATATGTCTGGATGGAATTTGATGCACGCATAAGAAATGCAACAGAAGGCACAAAATCACTCAATGATTTTTGTGCAGCCTTAGCAGGGCATGGTCACCGAGATTCACTAACTTCTCCATTGACGATTGATGAAATTATCAACTCTTTAACTGATATTGTAAATCTGCCATGGGATTCATTGATTACTGAAAGAATTTTAGAACCACAACCTAAACTAAACCTGTCAACATTCAGAGAATGTGGTTATGAACTTACTGTAACAAATGAGAAATCTGAATATCTAAAAAAAAGAGAAACAAAATACAAATATCTTGATTTTTATAGTTCACTCGGATTTACAATCTCAAATGAAGGCAAGATCAAACAGGTTGTCCCGGGGTCACTAGCTGACAAAGCTGCAATGTTTTCTGGTTTAAAAATTATTGCATTAAACAATATGAAATTTTCTAAAGATAGAATTACTAATGCCGTCAAAGATACAACTCGTAAATCACCCTTAACATTCCTCGCATTTGCAGGTGATTTTATCAAAGAATACAATATTGATTACAATCAGGGTCTAATGTATCCTGCTGTTAAAGAAATTAAAGGACACAAAAACCGACTACTGGAAATTCTGTCACCACTCAGAGAAATTGAAGAACCTGAAAAGACTGATGAAAAGAAAGAATAAGAAAAGGTTAACATATTGTATTTTAACGTATTTACTAATAACTGTCTGTAACTCAACAACTTAATAATATTTAGGTTGGAGCATCTTCTCATCGACACCGACTATTTCGGTTTTATAAAATGCAAGTTGACTTGCAGCTTAAAAATTCTGACAAAACGGGTAACAACTGCATATCCGCACTTCGTCATCTTTAAAACGGTTTCATAGAAAGTTATTAAATCTCCTAAATATTAATCTCATATTTAACAGAAGATTACTAATTGAGTAACCTGCTAAAATAAATTCATTCAAATATCAATTTACTAAATACATCACTACTTCTCTCGATTGTATTAAAATTGCAAGAAAGAAGAAAAATACATTTAAGGTATAATATAGGAAATTTGACCGTATAATTTACGAATGTCTACTTAAGGTGCTTTAAAGGTACATTACTTCTAAAAGCTTGACTTATGTCAAGTAAATCTTTTTTTGGTGCACTTGACTTACGTCAATTTGAACTATAATAAAAGATGGTATAATTGGTCAGCAATTCAATGATGAATTAATAAATTTTAATTAAATCTACTCTATCTTTGTCAGGATAACAAATTGAATTATTCTGTAGAAGTACCAGATGAAAAGTATTGGCAAGAACTCATCAAATGTCAGTATGCTTGCCCTGTAGGAACTGACGCGCGTGGATATGTGCGGGCTTTGGCTCAAGGGAAATATGAAGAAGCATATCTGATAGCTCGCGGTCCAAATCCGTTAGCATCAATCTGTGGTCGTATTTGTGCCGCCCCGTGTGAAGTAAATTGTCGACGAGGCGACATTGATAAGCAGGTTTCAATTAGAGCATTAAAAAGGTTCGCATCAGAACAGTATTATTCAGCACATAGCAAAGAGCAAGTTTTGCATGTACTTGATAATATCCGTTCGTATGTAGCCAATCGTGAAAACCTATCTGTAAACGAATTGACTTTAATAGATGAAAACTTTCCTAAAACTCTAAAAAAAGTTGCAATAATAGGCTCTGGTCCGGCGGGATTGGCATGTGCTCATGATTTAGCTCTGTATGGAATTAAATCAACAGTTTTTGAAACCGAAAAGATTGCAGGTGGAATGCTCGCAGTTGGAATTCCTGATTACAGACTTCCTCGCGATATTATTCAACGTGAAGTCGAAATAATTAAAGAACTCGGTGTTGAATTTAAAGTCAATACTACTGTCGGGAAAGATGTACTATTCTCGCAATTAGCCCAGGAATTTGATGCGGTGATTGTAGCAGTAGGTGCAAAACGATCTCGTTCTTTACCTATGCCCGGGTTTGATCACAGTCAGGTTCTCGGAGGAGTAGAATTTCTCAGAGATTTTTACGTTGGCAATGATACTCCTTTAGGTGAAAAAATTGTTGTAATTGGCGGAGGGTCAGTAGCCTACGATATCGGACGTTCTGCATTGAGATACGGGCAGTTTGATATTTCCAGACAGGCAAAACGGATGGAAGGTGTGAGAGAAGTGCATCTTTGCTGCTTGGAATCACTTGAAGAGATGATGGCTGATGAAACAGAAATTATCGAAGGTGAAGAAGAAGGAATCAAACGAATCAATTCTGTAGGACCTCATGAAATTCTATTTGACGGTGAAAAATTAGTAGGTATAAAATTTAAGAAATGTCTTTCTGTTTTGAACGACGAAGGAAAGTTTGCTCCGGTCTTTGATGAAAATGATATTATCACAATTGAGTGTGACAATATAATGATGGCAATAGGACAGCAGATAGACCTTTCATTTATAAATCCTCAAACTGATAGACTCTCTTTTAACGAATATGGTTTGGTCTCTGTAAATAAAGACGGCTCCACCGATGTACCGAACATCTTTTTTGCAGGTGATTGTGCCTACGGAACTAAACTTGTTATCGATGCTGTCGCTGACGGTAAAAAAGTTGCCCAGACAATAGCCAAGCAAATTGTCGGGTTGCAAATAACTCCTAAACTCGATCTTGATCATACTGTTTTGGACAATTATGCCCGTGAGGCATCTTATGAAGAGATTAAAAGACAAGAAATACCTGCATTAGAAGTCGCTGAACGTTTAGAATCAAAAAGACCGGCTGTAGAGTTAGGGTATACTCAAATGGATGTTATCGCTGAAGCTGCACGGTGTCTTGATTGTTCTGTAAATACAATTTTTAACGGAGATGTATGTGTTCTTTGCGGAGGTTGTGCCGATGTTTGTCCGGAACTCTGTCTGCAATTGGTTTCGGTTAAAGAATTAGCGATAAAAAATAATTTTGATATATCAGCATCAGGTTTTTCAGAAAACGATTCAGCAATAATAAAAGATGAAACTAAATGTATTCGTTGTGCTTGTTGTGCTGACCGTTGTCCGGTGGGTGCTATAACAATGGAACGAGTAACTTTTTGTGAAATAGGTGGTAATAATGGAAGAGAAGAAAAATTCACGGCGTAGCTTTATTTCAAAATTTGCGCCTGCAACATTTTGGGGGTCATTAGCTGTTTGGGGTGGTTCGTTATTGAAATTTACGATGCCGACACTACTTCCCCAAGAAACTAAAAAGATAAAATTAGGTATGCCGACTGATTATCCAAATGGCACAATTAAAGTATTTGAAAAAGATAGGGTGGTTCTGTTTTCTGATTCCGAAGGTCTTTTTGCTATCTCAACAATTTGTACTCATCTGGGTTGTGTGACTAAATGGACAGGTAAAGGATTTGATTGTCCTTGTCACGGTTCCAAATTTGATTCTCTAGGTGAAGTTGTTCGTGGCCCTGCACCTAAAGCTCTTAAATGGTATAAAATAGATAAATTGCCGTCAGGGCAACTTTCATTAAACTTAGGTGAATCAGTAGACTTTGGTAAGAAGGAACAGTTTTATGTCTAATCAGGTTGAGAATGATAAAAAGCCTTCAGGATTGGACACCTTTTTAACCAATCTGAAGCATCTTCCGCAATCGTTTAAGGATGCTGCTGTTCGTCACGGACCTCCATCTTCAAATAGAGCGGCATCACAATCAGTCTTTTCAAATCTCTTTTTACATATTCATTCAGTTCGTACTCATAGGTATAATTTTAAAAAGACATTTACAGCCGGTCTAGGTATCGCATCAGCAGCATCATTTATAATTCTTGTTATTACCGGAATTTTGTTGATGATTTATTATAAACCTTCGCTTTTAGAGGCTTATAATTCTATTAAAGATATTCATTTTGCTGTGCCGGGTGGTAGATTAATGCGAAATATCCATAGGTGGGGAGCTCACATTATGGTATTAGCTGTTTTTCTACACATGATAAGAGTCTTTATGACAGGTTCATATCGTCATCCTCGCCAATTTAACTGGGTTGTAGGAATGGTATTATTTGCTGTAACACTTGGATTGTCATTTACAGGGTATTTGCTTCCATGGGATCAACTTGCTTATTGGGCTACTACAATTGGAGCTCAAATTGCCGGTTCACCTGTTGAAGTAACCGACGCTTTAGGAATTACAAAGATACTTGATGTCGGTGGGATGCAGATGCGACTGCTTTTAGGTGCGGATGTAGTAGGAGAAGAAGCGTTAGTTCGTTTTTATTTCCTGCATTGTATTTTGCTTCCTCTTATTCTCACAACTTTTATTGGAGTCCATTTTTGGAGAATCAGAAAAGACGGAGGTATGTCAAGACCGTCTGTAATTACTGAAGATATGTTACTCGGTACACCTGTTGACGAAGTTGCTGAAATGGCGTTCCCGACAAAAAACAAAACATACGGTCTGATGTGTTTGGTGAAAGGGGATAGTAATAATGTTAAAAACTCACCAAAACAGACAGTGCAGTCATGGCCAAACTTATTTAATTATGAAATGGCAATTTTTATTCTAATTTTAGCTATTCTCATAGTTTTGTCGTTTGTCAGTGATGCACCTTTAAAAGAAGCTGCTAATCCTTCTGTGCCGGAGAATCCAGCAAAAGCTCCTTGGTACTTTTTAGGGCTTCAGGAATTAGTTTCTTACTCTGCCTTTATGGGCGGTGTTGCAATTCCGGGTTTAGCGGTTCTCGGTTTAATGCTTATTCCATTTTTAGATAAAACACGTAATGAGTCGGGAATATGGTTTCCTGACAAAGGTGAAAAATCTGTATTTAAAAGCTCAGCTATCTTTTCAGCAATTGTCATATTGGTGACTCTTGTTTTTACGGTAAACTTTGGATGGCTGAGGAATTGGTTCCCGCATATACCCCAGATAATTATAGTTTTAGTGAATCCGGGAACTTTGCTTACATCACTTTTTGTATGGTGGTCACTTAGGATTTTAAATAAGACCGGTTCGACGCGTTTAGGGGCGATGGCTATCTTTACCTGCTTTATAATCGGTTTTGTCATATTAACATATTTTGCCTATCAACATCGTGGACCGAACTGGAACTTTTACTGGTGGCCGTCTCTTTGGCCGGCACATTAGGGATACATTATGAAGAAAACAATGTTTTATTCCAGTATAGTTGTTATAGTTTTTCTTGTCTATGGAGCTATGAATGAATATCTCACTACTGATTGGCGAGATTATCAGGCTCAATATGCTGAATTTGTAAAAGAAGACGGACATGACTTCAAAGTTGATTACCGTCAATTAGTTTTACCTCACTTTGATAAAATTGATAGGTGTGTAATTTGTCATGTGGGAATTGCAGATCCTAATACAAAAGAATTAGACAACCCGTTAACGGTACATCCGGGAACATATCTTGACGATCATGACATGAACAAGTTCGGGTGTACTATCTGTCATGACGGACAAGGCAGAGCAACGACTTTAGTAAGTGCTATGGCTCATGCGGAAGATTTCCACTGGGAAGAACCGGTATTAGTATCTCCGTTTTTAGAAGCCAACTGTGCCAGATGTCACCGTTCTGAAATGCCGACAATGACAGGTGCTTATCAACGTGGTAAACGTTTGTTTATTGAAAACGGTTGTCAAAGTTGTCACACTGTTCAAGGACGAGGAGGTGCTTTAGGTCCGGAATTAACAACTATCGGTCAGGCATCTTTTAAAGCAAAACGTCCACACGAAGATAATGAACATTTTATAGAAGAGTTTAATGGCAATGTAAATCTTGCTTATATTTTTGAAGCTGTATATCAACCGAAAATTCAACCTGATTCTTCTCAAATGATAGACTATGGGTTCTCAAAAGAAGAAGCGATGGATTTGACAGTGTTCTTAAAATCTCTGCAAGAGTATTCAGTTCCGGAAGGAATGATTGCTGCTTCAGGATTTGTTGAAGAAAACGGTAAAGACCTTTATTTACGATATTGTTCGGCATGTCATGGAAAAACCGGTAAAGGAACCAATTTAGCAGAGATTGGTAAACTTGGACCTGCTTTGGGAAATCCTCAATTTTTAGCAATTATTGATCATGATTTTTTGAGTGCTATTATTGACGGGTCAGGTTCTTCGGTTATGCCGGCATGGGGTTCCGGTGGTGGACTTGCTAAAAGTGAGATTTCTAAAATTTCCGATTTTGTACTAAGTCTCCGAAAAAAACCTTATGCTTATAAAGAAGTAAAAAAACTTAAAGGCGTTTCTAAATATGGTAATATTTCTTTTAATGCCAATTGTGCCGGTTGTCACGGTATTGACGGCGAATATGAAACGGACTTAGTAGGACCTACTTTAAAATCTCCGCAATTGTTGTCTCTTTTTGATGAGCAGCATTTCTACGAAACTATTGTAGAGGGTAGAGCCGGTACGGCAATGCCTGCTTGGAACTTTTTATCAAAGCAGGAACTTTCTGATTTATTGGCATATATTAAAAGCTGGCGTAATAAAAAAGTTAGTTACAATTCGTTTGTAAACGCTTCACAAAACGGTTCGGCATACAATGGAAAACGATTGTTCTATGATAACTGTGCCTCTTGTCATGGAAATGACAAAGATGGCGGTATCGGACCTTCGTTGAACTCAAAAGAGTTTCTTACACTTGCTGATAATAAATTCTTGTACAATACGATTGTCAAAGGTCGTCGTAACACTGCTATGGCATCGTATAATCATCTCGGTAAAAAAGCACTGGGTGATATTACAGCATATCTTCGTAGTGGATTTAAGGGTTCTATAGCCGGAACAAGTAAGAAAAAAATAACCGGGTCCGAGTTTAACGGTAAATATTTGTTCGAACGTACTTGTGCTCAATGTCATGGGCAGGAGGGTGTCGGTCTTAACGGTCCTGCTATAGGAAACAAAGATTTCCTTGCCAACGCATCTGATGAATATATCTGGAAAATGGCAGCTTATGGTCGTTCCGGTACTCAAATGAAAGGTAATCTGCACGGACAAAACGGTACTTCCGATTTATCTAAATATGAATTAAATGATATTGTAAGTTATATTCGGACTCTTGAAAAGAATCCGGCTCAACTAACCGGTATAAGTACTATCCCCGGTGATATTGATAACGGTCGTTCAGCATTTAATGATATGTGTTCTCAATGTCACGGTGCCGGAGGTGGCGGAGGTAACGGTCCCGGTATCGGTAAAGAGGGGTTCCTGAAATCTGTTTCCGACGGATTCATTGTTGCTATGATGATGTCCGGTCGTGACGGTACCGAAATGAAAAAGTTCGGGCGGGGCGGTATTGTCGAACTTGACATGAATACTGCAATGTCAATTGTGCACTATTTACGAAATAAAGATAAATCTGAAATCGGTAAGAAGTATCTTGTAGGTACTCCGCAAAACGGTAAAATTTTATACGAAGGTCAATGTATTCAATGTCATCAAAAAGGATCGTTTGCTCCTGACTTGATGCGGTCGGCTTTTGTCAAAGCAGCACCGGTAGGATATCTACAGGCTACAATGTCGTTAGGTCGACATCAAACCGCGATGCAGTCGATGATTCGAGGCAACGCAGGATTAACTGAGTTAAGTTCAAAAGAAATAAATGATATTATCTCTTATATAAAGATGGGAAAGGAGTAACATTCTCATGGGAAATAAAGGCTCTATAAATAGACGAAATTTTTTAAAAGGTTCAGTCGCCGGTGCTGCCGCGATAGGACTAAGCTCTGCGATTTTTTCTCCGGAACAAATTTTAGCAGAAACCGGTAGTGGTGTGTCACCGGTCGCACAAAGTATACTCGCACAATGTCCGTACTGTGGTGTCGGTTGCGGTACTGTCATTAAAGCTGCTGCCGACGGTCGTATCTTGGGTGTGGTACCTGACAAACAACACCCTACTAACAAAGGGGTACAATGTATTAAAGGTCTCAATGCTGATGAACCGACATATGTTGATCGCTTAGAAAAGGTGTTAGTAAGAAAAGATATGTCTGATCCATTAACCGGGTACGAATCACAAACCAAGGGTGGATTTGACGACGATATGTTTGAAGAGGTTTCTTATGAAGAAGCTGAAAAACTTGTCGGCGAAAAAATGAAAGCGATTTATGATGCTCATGGTGGCAATTCCATCGGTCTGTATGGTTCAGGACAACTAACAGTTGAAGCACAATGGATTGAAAATAAACTGATGAAAGGTATTTTTACTTCAAACTCAATTGAAGCAAATGCTCGTATGTGTATGACTTCAGCAGTAACGGCTTATTTTGCTACATTAGGTTCTGATACACCTCCGTTGTCATATGATGATATCGAAGAATCTGATATGATTACTCATTGGGGACATAATGCCAGAGCAGCTCATACAATTGTTTTCTGGAGGATTGCTGATCACAAAAAGAAAAACAATATTCCTACTGTTATTTCTGACCCGCGTCGTACCGGTACAGTGCAAGCTTTAGAATCAATCAATCCTCGTAATTCTTATCATTTACGTTATATCAATGGTGATATTTCAATTTTAAATGCCATTGCACATGTGATAATAAAAGACCATCCGGAAGCTATTGATTACGAATTACTGAAAAAACATACTAAGGGATGGGAAGAGTATATCAAAGTAATGAAAGCTGAATACTCTCCGGAACAAGTTCAAGATCGTACTCAAGTTGATCCGCAACTCATAAGAACTATTGCTGCTAAATGGGCAAAGGCTTCTGTGAAAGGAAAAAAACGAGGTAAAGGCGGTGTTGTTACATTTTGGGGAATCGGATACAATCAGCATATTCATGGACAGCATAATGTAATTAGTATTGTTAATTTACATGCCTTAACAGGAAACCTTGGTCGTGTCGGTGCCGGACCTTTCTCTATGACCGGTCAACCGAATGCTATGGGTGAACGTTTGATGGGTGGACTTACAGGAAGACTTCCGTTTAATATCGCTCTTAAGAATGATAAACATCGTAAATGGATTAATGAAGTCTGGTCGCTGCCTGAAAACCGTCTTGACTTAACGAATAAAGAAAAAAATCCGGGTATGATGGTTGGTATGTTTGAACGTGCTTTAAAAGGTGATGTTAAAGCAATGTTCTATATGTATACAACTCACGTACATCAACCTGATTTGAATAATCTTGTACGTCCTGCGTTAAAGAAAATGTTTGTTGTTGTCCAGGATATTTATCGTCATGCTCCAAATAACTTATATGCCGATGTTATTTTCCCTGCTCTTACATGGGGCGAATGGCCGGGTGGAACCTATATCTCATCTGAACGACGCTTTAATGTCGTTGACGGTGTAGGTAAAGGGGCTCCGGGTCTTGAAAACTGTATTCCTGATTTAGATATGGCGATTGATAAAGGTAAATTAATGGCTAACTTATTAGGTTTAGACGGTGAGAAAATTTTCCCTTATAAGAAAAAAAGATTCCATCCCGATGGACCTGAATTCTATGATGCTGAAGAAGTGTTTGAAGAAATCGTCAAAGGTTCTAAAGGAACTGACACCGACTTAACCGGAATGCTTGCTGTTCGAGACCGTGACGGTATTGGTCTCTACGACCAACTCAGAAGACTTCGTGGAATTCAGTGGCCTGCTCCTAACTATGAATCAGCAAAAGCAGGTGGTACACCTCGAAGATATATGGATCAAGAAGGATGGGTAGATAAACCGTATGGTGCTTTCAGACATACTGACGGGAAAATGCATTTCAAAGTATGTCGTCAGGACTATTCTCAACGGAAAGCAATTACAAAAGAGCTGCAAAAAATAGGTACAGTACCGGGATTCTATGCGGTTGATAATGAAGACCTATTGATAAAAGCTCGCGATATGGCTTTGACTCCGGAACTTCCTGATGTAAAACATTTAAAACAACATTGGAAATCTATCCCGAAAGGTAAATATCCATTCTGGCTGGGTTTGGGAATTGTTTATGAACATTTCCATACTGCAAAGACTATTCGAGGTGCTACAACTCGGAGATTAGTTCCGGAACAATATGTCGAGATGCATCCAAAAGATGCCGAGGTTAACGGACTTAACGACGGTGATAAAATCCGTATTCATACCAGTCGAGGAAACTACGAAGCACGAGTTTCAATTGGTGGAATACGCTCCAAAATCAAACCGTCTAGGAACGAAGTACCTCGTGGATATCTTTTCTCTCCATGGAATCTATCAGTAGCCGATTCTGCCGATCCAAAATATAATAAATGGTTGGTAAATGCTACTTCGCACAGAGCGTATGATCCGGTTTCAGGTCAGGTAGATTTTAAGAAATTGGCTGCCCGTATAGAAAAAATATAAACGATAACTTTTTTTAAACAATATATAAAGAACTGTCCGGCGCAACGGTGGACAGTTCTTTTTTGGTGAAAATGAATAAAAGAGAATTTATAAAATCGCTATTTGCTTCTTTGGTGCCGGTGTCGCTTCTCTTGGGTGGAAGCTGGTATAGCTTTACAAAGTTGTTACCAAAAAGAAAGACAGCACCGTTTAGACCTCCGGGAGCAGTTGCTGAATCAGATTTTTTATCAAAGTGTATCAGATGCCGTCGTTGCGGTCAGGTTTGCCCGAACGAAACAATCAAATATTTTGATACACTTGACCCGGTTATGTCGGGAACGCCTCATTTTGTTCCCCGTGAAAAGGGATGTATACTATGTATGAAATGCAACAATACTTGTCCAAGTGGAGCTTTAGTACCTATAGCCGATGATTCCGATATAATTTTAAAAGAAGTGAAAATCGGGAAAGCTGTTGTTGACAAAAATATTTGCAATTCTTTTAACGGCTTTGTTTGTGGAGTCTGTGTGTTTGCATGTCCTTATACCGGTATTGCTATTTGGGGGGATACATGGGAACAACCTGTTGTTACGGATAAATGTGTCGGATGCGGACTGTGTGAGCAGTCATGTATACATTACCCGCAAGCAATTCGTGTAATACATACTGAAGAAATCTCAGAGGTGACGAATGAAAAAGTATAGAATTTTCACTCGTTGTCTTGTTCTGTTTTTAATGGTGGCACTTGTTTACTACAACTTATATGAAAAAAAAAGCAGGTCAAATAGGTGCTGAAATAGAAATAGAAAATTCAACTATTCTTACAATGTATGATTATGCTTTCGGAGATGATAATAAACCGATGCTCTTTCTTGGTGATTTTGAAGGAGGTCTTTGGAGTTTTCGCTTTTACGCGTTATCTGTTTCTGACCCTTTGGCATTTGTTGTCTCAACTGCTACAGCATTAGAATTTAATCTCACATTATTTTTATCAATTTTAATCCCTCTCGGTTTGATTCTTTTATTCGGAAGATTTTTCTGTTCGTGGATTTGCCCTTATTCCTTTTTTGCGGAACTGGGGAATAGTTTACGAACTTTTCTCAATAAATTCGGTCTCGAGTATTTTCATTTTGATTTACCTGTTAAAACACCTCTGTTTTATCTCATTGTTTCGCTCATCTTGGGGGGAATAATTTCTGTCCCGATAACAACACTCATTTATCCTCCCAGAATCTTTACTGAAGCGATATATCATTTAATACTTTCTGGGGTTATTACTTCCGGCTTGATTTTTATCATTTTTTTATGGCTGGGGGAAATTATCTTTTCACCACATCTTTTCTGTAGACGTTTATGCCCCGGTGGTGCATTATTCTCTTTGTTAGGACGATGGCGGATTTGGAGAATCGAAAGAATCGAATCAAAATGTGACTTATGTGGAGTCTGCAACCCGGCATGTCCGTACGGATTAAATCCGTCGGAAGGTCAATTCCCGCCCGAGTGTGATAATTGTTCTTTGTGTATTGATGCTTGTAAAAATAATAATAGAAACGCATTAAAAAATGTCATTAGGTTTAAGGTCTGAAATGAAAAAAAATACTCTTTTGATACTTATACTGCTCTTGCTATTTGCATCGATTGTCGAAAGTCATCATATTCGAGGTATACCTCATTATAGTTATCGTGATAATTATCCGGAAACTCCTGTCTACGAATTTATTCAAAATACCTCTCATTATGAAGTTACGTTTACTTATTATAAAATCCCCGGTAATACAGCTTTTGATTTAGCCGTATATGTGCGTGACACCATTAATGACTTACCTTATACCGACCCGGTTGAGTTTTTGGTGTTTGGGAAACATGAAGACCCTAATAATTCTCATCCTTTTACAGCTTATAGAAACCAGACTAATATTTATAAAGTTGGGTGGGTGTATGAAGATGACGGTGATTATTTTGTACGGGTAACATTTGCTGACTCAGTAAAAAAACATAATATCCTATTTGATTTAAAAGTTGGTAACAGGAGTAATGTTTGGCTGTATCTTCTTGTCTCTGTTGCAAGTATTATTGTTTTTGCTGCTGTTGTCGGTGTTATTCGAAAGAAACAAAAAAGAAGACGAAAGTAAATTATTCAAATGGATTGTTGCGAAGTAAAAGACGGTATACACATGATGCCCGGAAATCCGGACTGGATGTTCTTTACCGGTATCGGTCTCACCTTGCTTGTATCTTTTCTTTTATACTTTAAAAAAAACGACAGAAGAATAACATCCCGATTTGATTTAACAAAAATCAGATTTATCGAGTGGTTAATCAAAAAAAGGTGGGTACAGTTTGCATTTCAATTACCGCTTTTTCTTCTCTTTGTCATAATTCTATATGCAGGACTCTTTGGCAATCAACTCATAAACATTGCTCCTGCTTTAACCTGGACTATCTGGTGGGGCGGGTTAATTTTTGCTATTCTCTTTCTTGGAAAAATATGGTGTTTTGTCTGTCCATGGGATTTCATTGCATCGTTAGTCAGCCGTTTACGGTTTTGGAATGTGAACAAAGACCCTATTTCATTAAATCTCAAATGGCCGAAATATGCTCGGAATATTACCTTGGCAATCGGACTTTTTATAATTCTTACTTGGTTAGAACTCGGCTACAAAGTAACCTCTGACCCTTTTGCTACTGCTATTATGGGTATAGCAATGACTTTGTTGGTTGTGTTTCCGATCTTTATCTTTGAAAAAAAATCATTTTGCCGTTACGGATGTTTAGTCGGCAGAATTTCAGGCTTGTATGCCAACGTCGCACCGATAGAAATTCGTGCCAAGAGCCATGATGTATGTTTGAGCTGTAAATCAAAAGACTGCTACAACGGAAACGACAACGGTTATGCCTGCCCGACCGGTTTAAACCTTACCGGTCTAAATGAAAATACTTATTGTATCATGTGTACCGAATGTTTTAAATCCTGTCCAAAAGATAATGTCGCTCTCAATATAAGACCGTTTGCTTCAGATATTCTAGATTATAGAAAACCACGCTTAGATGAAGCAGTATTGGCTGTTATACTCTTATCGCTGACATCATTTCATGGATTGTCGATGACTCCGGTATGGGAGGACTTAACAAGCGGTGGTGTCTCAATTATTTCTACTTTGAATACATTCTTTGGTCTTGGGTCATTGTTTTCTTTTTCAGTCGGGATGGCAGGAATACTATTAGTACCTTTTTTACTCTATATCTTTCTTTGTTTTCTCTCTCATAAAATTGCTCATAATGAAATAACTACTAAAGAAATTTTTGTTCGGTTCTCATATAGTTTAATTCCAATCGCTTTATTCTATCACTTAGCACATAACGGTATGCATGTTGCCATGGAGGGCCAGATGGTGCTTCCATTACTATCAGACCCTTTTGGTTTCGGCTGGAACCTATTTGGAACAGTAGGCCAAACATATCCTATGTTATTGGGGGATACAACTGTTTGGATTTTGCAGGTAATATTTGTTGTTATCGGACATATCATCGGAATTAAAATTGCCGCCAAAGCTTGAGAGCAGATGTTTGGCAAAGGGGCAAAATCTTTTGTGGCACAATTACCACTCTTGTTTGCGATGGTTTTATTCTCGTTTATTTCTCTTTGGATTATGCATCTCGACATGAATATGAGATCAAGTTTAATGTAAATATCAGCAATTAATTTCTCAGTTTCCTATTTTCCCTCCAAATTATTCTAAATATTAGTCTCTTAGCGTTATCGTATTTTAATACCCTACAACAAGTTATAAGTTATTTATGAAAAAGATAAAATAATTCTTGAATAAAACGAAACTTTATTATATATCTTACGTTATGTAACGCATGTAATATAACAGGCGTAATATAAAATTGATTTAATATCAGAAAAGAGGTAAATTTTGCCACCAAAAACTACATTTACAAAAGATGATGTTTTGCAGGCTGCCTTTTCTTTAGTTGAAAAGAAAGGATTAAAGCAGCTTACAGCACGAAATGTTGCCGCTAAGCTTGGGTCATCGACTGCTCCGGTATACAGCAGTTATGCATCGATTGACTTACTGGAAAAAGAAGTTGTAGAAAAAACAATCGACTTGGTTCTTGAATATGCAAGACGAAAATATACCAATATTAATTTCTTAAATGTCGGTGTTGGTATCACAACTTTTGCTACAGAACATAAAATGCTTTACCGTTCGCTGTTTATGGAACAAAATGATTATTCGCAGCTTCTAATTGATTTTGACAACGAACTCGGTAAAGATTTAGCAAAAGAACCGTATCTATCAGAACTATCAGATGAAGAGTGTGAGGGAATACTTACAAAAATGGCAATTTTTATTCATGGCTTAGGTGCTTTAATCTGTGTTGATCATCTCAAGCATTGCAATATTGATGATATTGTTAAATTAATCTACGATGTAGGTGCTGCTGTAATTCATGATGCTTTACATCCTGATAATTGTCCTACAATGACTGCCGATGGCAAAGGAGGGTATCTCTTTGAATTCAAAAATTAGATTACTCGTAATAGCTCTGATAGTATTCATGAGTGGAACAATTAGTGCTGAAACTGTAACAATGCACAAATTCTTACAGTTACTTAAAAGTCATCCGATATTTGAACAGGGAAGTATCGAAAAAGCAATTATCAGAGAAAATCAAAAAGATTTACAAACCGCCGAAGATTGGTTATTGAAATCATCAGCTTTTTATTCACACGACGAACCGTCATTAGCAATTGCAGGTCCAGAAAAAACAGATGCATTCCAGTTTTCAGGTTCTGTCGAGAGAGTTTTTTGGAAAAATGGAAGTTTTCTTCAGGCGGGTTTTCAATCGACTCGTGCGGACATGACTATAAATCCTATTTATGGGATACCCTCTACATTTTATGAAAACGCTTTAACTGTTTCATATACAATGCCGTTATTAAAAAACAAAAACGGATTCCTGAATCGCTTACAATATGAACTTAAAAACTTTGGTATAGATATTACAGAAACGGTATCAACTGAAGAGCAGGAAAATTTTATAACCGTTTACGCATTACGGTATCTTGATTGGGTTTATCTGCTGGAACAGAAAAAAATTATTGAAGAACGTATAGAAATCAGTAAAGAACTTCTCCAAAACAATATCAGAAAGAGAGATGCAAACCTTATTGATAATGTTGATGTTATCCGTTCTGAAAATGCGGTTACTATAGCAGAACAGAACCTATTGTTGATTGAATCAGAAATTAAATCAACTTTAGCGGAGCTTTCAGAAATTATTTCAAACAAAAGTTTAAACAAAGCAGAACCGTTGTTTGATTTATATGGAAAAAAAGAAGCCCTTGATTTTAAGTCGATAAATGATTCGCTACTTGAACATTCCCGAATACTATCTACTATTAGAGCTCAGGTCGAACAATTGCAGTATCTTCGGAAAGGGTATACAGAAGAACATAAAAGCTCTTTAAATTTAGTAACTCAACTTGGGCTATTAAACGGTGAAGAAGGTTATCTGAATTAAATTGTCTTGGATAAGCCTAATTACAGTATTGGACTGCAGTTTGAAATTCCACTAGGCAAAAGGAGTTCTGAGTCAAAAATAAAACAAACAAATTTGAAAGTTAAAAATCTTAAAAATCAACTTGATAATCTAAAACGTAATTTAAGCTCAAATCTCTCCAAAGTTATAACACAACTAAACTTGTTTGATGAGATTCTTAAAAAAAACATACAGCAGATAAATACATCAGTACAGAAAACAATTGAAGAATCAAAGCTGTATGATAACGGCAGAGGACAACTGACATTTGTAATTTTAAGTCGTGATGAAGAACAGGCTGCTAAGTTATCCTATGCCGCTAATGCTGTTTTATATCAAAAACTGCTTATTCAATACTATTCTTTAACCGATCAACTGATCTCAATGTAGAAAGGGGAGATTACTGATATGAGAAAAATAATTAAATTTTTTGCCGGAAATCATTTGCTGGCATACCTTATAACAATAATGACAGTTGTTGCCGGGTTGTTTACCTATATGGAAATCAGAAGAGATATTTTTCCAAATTTAAGTTATGGCATTGCTGTTATTACAACTCGTTTTACGGGAGCATCACCTGAAGATGTAGAACTTAATGTTACCAATAAAATTGAAGATGAAATTAAAACTGTTTCAAATATAGAAAAAGTATTCTCTGTTTCTATGGAAAACATTTCTGTTGTTACTATTGTTTTAGATCCTAACTCTTCTGACCATGATGACATAATGAACGATGTTCGCGAGGCTGTCGGTCGTATTTCCGATTTTCCTGTTGAAGTATCCGAGTCACCTCATATTATGGAAGTTTAAACGGGTGAATTTGCGGTGCTCGAAGTCGGTTTGGCGGGGGATATTCCATATCCCGAATTGCGGAAATATGCCAAGCAATTTGAAAAAAAACTTGAAGCTCTTTCGGGTGTTTCGGCAGTACGTTCTTTTGGATACCTGGCTAGAGAAATAGAAGTGCAAGTCGATCCGGCAAAAATTGAAAAATACCAGATTCCACTTCGTGAGATTATTGCTGCTATACAGCAAAGAAATATCAGGGCTACCGGCGGTTCTTTTGAGTCTTATACATCTGAAAAAAATCTTATGACTTTAGCGCAGTTTGAAAACCCGATGGAAGTCGGAGATGTTATCGTACGCTCATCATTTGACGGTCCGCTTATTAAGGTAAAAGATTTAGCTATTATAAAAGATGACTATGAAGATGAACGAATACAATCCCGCATGAACGGTATTCCTGCAATTTCTTTTCAGGTTACTAAAAAAGAATCTGCTGATGTTATAAGAATGGTAAAAGCTATTAAAAAATTAGCAGCAGAAGAAGCTGAGTATCTACCTGATGATGTACAGATTCTCTTTTCATCCGATTTTTCAAGAATTGTGCAAAACCGTTTTGATGTTGTCCAGACAAACGGGCTTATCGGGCTTGTACTTGTTTTAATCATGCTTGCTATTTTTCTTAATTTACGATCAGCATTTTGGGTTGCTATGGGAATTCCGATTACTCTATTAGGAACTATATTTTTAATGCCGATGTTTGATGTCTATCTGGATTCTATATCAATGGCGGCGATGATTATTATTATAGGTATTATT
The DNA here is from genome assembly GCA_024276275.1 of Candidatus Zixiibacteriota bacterium. Taxonomy (GTDB): domain Bacteria; phylum Zixibacteria; class MSB-5A5; order GN15; family FEB-12; genus QQUK01. Next base: position 29,324 of record JAJRXM010000041.1, on the reverse strand, counting down.
GTTGATGACGGAATTATTATTGCCGAAAATATTCAGAGACATCTGGAAAACGGTGTAGCTCCGCTTGAGGCAGCTGTTAACGGTCTGCACGAAGTGTTTACTCCTGTTGTTACAACTATCCTTACAACCTTTCTTGCTTTTGCTCCTATGTTTATTATGACAGGCATTATGGGTTCTTTTATTTTTGTTATCCCGCTAGTTATTACTTTAGCTTTGTTTATATCTCTGTTTGAATCTATTGTAGCTTTACCTGCTCATCTAATTAGTGGAAGAACCAAAAAGAAAAAAATAAAAAAAAGCTGGTTCCGTTCTTTAGAGGGACCTTTTAATAGATTTATCAGCGTAGTTCTGAGATTAAGGTATCTGTTTATTATCGCAACTCTTACACTCTTTGTCGGAACGATGTATTATGCCTATCATCATGTGAAGTTTGAACTGTTTCCCGCATCAATGGCTGAAAAGTTTTTTATCTTAATGGAACTACCGACAGGAGCATCTTTACAGGCAACATCGGAAAAAGTTAAAGAAGTGGAAAAGATAGTGGAAAAACTTCCGCCTGCAGAACTCGCATCTTTTGTTACTCGTATCGGGAGTCAGGAACCGTATCCGGTTAGCGGATTTCCACCGGGGGAAAATGAAAACTGGGCGTTTATCTCGGTTGATTTAACTCCGTACACAAATCGTGACCGTATGGCTGATGAAATAGTCGAAAGTATGAGAGAGAAAACTAATCAAATTGAAGGGTTTGATGTTATTAACTATTCAATCGAAAGTGGAGGTCCACCGGTTGGAAAACCGATTACTCTAAGAGTTGTAACTTCCGATGATACCCTGAGAGAAAAACTTGTTGACTCGATTGTAACATATTTAGGGACTATGCCGGATGTGAAAGATATTGTCCGCAACGACCGCACCGGTAAAGAACAGGTAAATATCAATATCGACTATAACAAACTTGCCCGCTTAGGACTCACAGTTGCCGATATTGCTCAAAATGTCAGAATTGCCTACGACGGAGAGGTTGTTACTTCGGTTAGATACGGTGATGAAGATGTCGACTTCAGAGTACTTTTCTTAGAAGAAGTAAGAAAAGAGCCTGAGATGCTGAAGGACTTTTTGATTCCGAATAACCGAGGCAGATTAATACCTCTCAAAGATGTTGCTACTCTCGAAACTCAACCGGGACCTTCTAACTTCTTCCATTTTGATGAAGAACGGGCAGTTACTATTACAGCAGATCTTGAAAAAGACGGCATTACATCAATGCAAGCAACAGCAGATGTAGCTGAACATTTTAATGTCGGCAAAGATTGGCACGGTGCCAGATTGTTTATCGGAGGTGAAGCCGAAGAAACTGAAAAATCAATGAACTCTTTATTCTATGCCTTTGGTTTGGCAATTATCGGAATACTCTACTTATTGATTATTCTCTTTAATTCTATCACCCAGCCGCTGTTAGTAATATCTTCTATTCCGTTTGGAATTGTAGGTGTTATAATTGCCTTTGCTCTGCATAACGAACCGTTAGGGTTTATTGCTATGCTAGGTGTTATCGGTCTGCTTGGAGTTATTGTAAATGATTCGTTAGTTTTAGTTGTACATATAAACAGATTAAAAGAACAACGACCGAATGATACTATTCTTTCAATAGTTGCTGACGGTACCACCAATAGACTGCGTGCTGTAATTCTTACGACATTAACAACTGTTGTGGGGATGCTTCCGCTTGCTTACGGTATCGGCGGGTCTGACCCATACATCGGTCCTATGGCAATGGCACTCGGATACGGACTTCTGTTTGCCACGCCGATAACTTTGGCATTGGTTCCGACACTATATGTTGTTTCTGATGATATCAGAAGACTCTTTACTTTTAAGAAAAAACAGGCAGCAAAAGTATAAACAGATTATGATTTAAAAAGAAGTAGTCCAGAAATGTAAGTCAGGTCTCCCCGAGACCTGACTTTTTTAATACTCGGTAGGTTGGACATTCCTGTCCAATCTAAGTTTCTTGAGATGAGTTCTTATACACTGTTAGAGCTTTGAAAATATAAATACCAAACCGACAAGAAGCAACACAACTCCGATAACAATCGAGGCTAACTGACCTTCGCCTAACCCAAATGATGTTCGATATGGGTCTATTACCGATAATGAATCCTGAGAACGCATTTGCACTTTGCGTTTAAACCGTATCCGTCCGTTATCAAATTTTTCTATCATTTCCCAACCGGATTTTGCTTCCTCAGTACAAAGTGCCTGTACTTTTTCTAAATCTTTAAAAGCTCCCATGGTCGACCGCACTATTTTAAATTCCCAACCTTCTAAATCTTCGGTGCTGTATTTAGTCATTTGCTCTTCCTCTTTTTCTCTTTGCTTTTGTCTCCTTTTAGCGGCTATTGCAGCATCTGCTCCATACATATCTATTTCCTTTGTTTTATTATATATACTTTGACAATTGCTGAGTTATTCAATAGTAAAATCATCTGTTGAGATATTTTGAATAAAGAGTTATAAAAAAATACGCCCGGGAGGAGTCGAACCCCCAACCTTCTAATCCGTAGTCAGACGATCTATCCAATTGATCTACGGGCGCATTGAGTTTTCTAATAAGGAAAGTATGACAAAAAATGTCAAGCGAAATTTACTGCCTTACCTTTGTCTCAGTGAATCCAACAGATGCCCGGAAGTTTCTATCTGATTTAGGCTTACAGGATTATGTCGAAGATATTCCTGCAAATAATATTCGGCCGAATCAGCAACAGATTTATCAAGCCAAATCAGACCGACATTATAATAACTGTCAGAAAATTGCGAGTCTTGTTTTATCAAATTCTGATATATAATTAATGCTGAATCTAGCTGACCGAGCCACATATACGAAAGTCCAAGATTATTATAGGCATATAAATATTTCGGGTTTTTAGCTATGACATTTTGAAACAAAACTTTGGCTTTTGCAGGTTTATCCATCTGCAAATAAATATATCCAAGATTGTAACCCATCATAAAATTACTGTTGGGTAACATGACACCACGGTTCAAAAGTTTGACTGCTTTTTTATATTTTTGCTGTGATGCAAGCAGAAGAGCATAGTCGTTGAGTGTTTCTGCTTGGTTCGGGTCGGCATCAAGTGCTTTTTGATAATATTCCGATGCTTTATACATATTACCTTTTTGATTATAAATTGTCGCCGTAGTATGCAACCCGTGGGCATCGGTTGTTTTTGAATAGCTATAAAAATCATAATTACAGACAGCAAGCAACAGCAGAAATAAACTACCACTTATAATTATCTTCTGTTTTGATATAACTTTCCAATTTTCTTTAATATACATAATTGCATACGAGGCAAACAAAATAAGAGGTGGAACCAAATACAACCTATATCGTGCAGTTACTAAAAACAGAATTATCGAAAAGGCCGTTGCTAAAATATAAATCAGAAGGATTTTATGTTTCGGCTCATATATTGGAAGTAACAAAAGTCCTATACATGCTATAGGGAATAACAAACCAAACGGAAAAAACAGAAACGAACGATGCAGGAGTAATTTCATAAAAGTTGTCTGATGAGCGAAGTAGTAAAAATCAAAATTATTAGAGAGTTCAAACCCGTTTATCAAAAGCATCATCTTATCGCTAAGCAGCCCCAGCCATCTGAGCGGGTCTTTGTAAATATCATCCATAGCAGAATCAAACCAAAAATCCGATTGCTCTGCTTCCGTGAGTGTTCTACCAAGCGTTTTTTCCGCTATTTGTTTAGTATCTTCTTTGCCTCCTTGCCAATCGGGACGAACACCCGGTATAACCGCCGAAACACCATCGGCACCGTCATAATTTCCGATATAGAAATTTATCCCCCCATAAGCAGCAATCAATGTTACTTCAGAACTTTGGATATAGTTATAAACTGTAATGGGAAGAATCGGAATGCAGATACACAGAATCATTAAACAGATTTTTTTAAATTCAGTTTTTAATTTTTGTCTATTGATATAAACCAAAAAGATAATCAGTAAAAGAGCAAACAGACCGATTGTCGGTCTTGTTATAGCAGACAAACCAAGAAAAAGTCCCGATAACAGATAAGATGTTAAATCATTTTTTGTTTGTGTTCTAACAATAAAAACTAACGCCGTTAAATTTAAAAATATTGCCAAGTTTGGAACCAATAATTGTGCATCAAAAAAAATGAGTGGAGCGTAGAGTCCCATGATTACAGATGCTAAAATCCCGGTTTTACGACTGAAAAGCTCTCGTCCGAGTTCATAAAGCAGCACACAACTGACAGAGCCGATAACTACCTGTATAACTCTGATAACCCAAGGAGATTCCCCAAAGAACCAATAGACAAAACCTAAAAACATCGGGTAGAGCGGAGCTCTGAAAAAAGGTCCTGCATAAAACTGTTCTCCGTTAGCAATAGCCAAAGCCCAATTATGGTGATACAACATATCGACTATCGGGTTATCAAACATTATAACTGATTGGAATTGGTATAAAAAAATAAGTCGCAGAATAAATGCAAATGAAAATAAGGCTAGATAATCTCTTGTGCGGATATTCGTAAATTTGAACATGATAAAAAAGAATAGATTTTAGTTCTAATTAGCAAGCTATTTCATAGGGGGTGCTATTTTATAGTATTTACTATTTCATCGAGGCGAAATATATCACAACAGCAGCAGCTATTATAAAAAAGGCAAAGATAAGAACAATTGTTTTTTTCTGTGGAGGGGCAGTTTCAGAATTAATATTATATGTAAACTCATTAATCCTCTCAAGCCAGGCATCTTCAGAAGCGAGTAGTTCTTCAGATTCCGGCGGAATAGTAAATACTTCTACTTCCGGAAGATTGCTATCAGCAATATCAACAACTTCGACAACAATTATAGTTACATTGTCGGCACCGCCTCGGTCATTAGCCATTCGTATAAGATTATCAACAATTTTTTCGTTGTTATTGTCAGCAGTTTCAACAGAGGCAAATATCTCATCATCATCGGCGTATCCGCAAAGCCCATCAGAACAAAGGAGAAACTTATCGCCTTTATGTACTTTTATCAAACTGTAATCAACTTCAACAGTATCGCGAACACCTAATGCTCTGGTGATAACATTTTTTCCGACTACCGATGATGCCTCTTCTTCAGAAATATTTTGTGTCTTCTGAATTTCGGCAACCCACGAATGATCTGTTGTTAAAGGAAAAAGTTTTTTATCTTCTATTCTATAAGCACGGCTATCGCCTACATGGGCTATTGATAAAAGGTCACTTTCAAATGCCAATGCAACTATGGTAGTACCCATTCCGTGTAATTCAGAATTTTCTTCAGCTCTGTTATAAATTGCTCTATTAGCAAGTCTGATTGATTTTACTAAAATATCACCGCTAATAGGAACAGCTTTGCCGATAGATAAGTTTTGGTCATTTTGTAAGGCAGTATTAAACTGATTAAATGTTACGTTGAGCATTTCGGCAGTCATCATAGAGGCAACTTCACCTGCCTGATGTCCACCCATACCGTCACAGACTGCAAAAATTAGATTTTTGTTATCTATATGCAGATAGTCTTCATTTCCCTTGCGGACCAATCCTTTATCGGTTTTTCCGATTACTTTTAACTCTAACGGCACAATATTCCTTTTGTGTTGACATCAATTACCTATTAATCGTAATATCAATTATTATCGGCACAAAGACAATAAAAAAAAACCCCGATTTTCTCGGGGTTGTATTTTTTTTCTCTTAGGTAGTAAATTATTTCAATAATACCATTTTTTTGCTAATTGAGCCATTATCCGTTGTCATTCTATAGAAATAAACACCCGAAGATAATCTGGATGCATCATATTCTATATCATGAGAACCGGCAGGAAGTATACCCAGGTTTTTAATATCAACTAACTGACCGTTGATATTTATAATCTCTATTCTAACTGATGACCTATGTGCTATTGCAAACGAGATATTTGTGGTCGGATTAAAAGGGTTTGGATAGTTTTGGAACAGATTAAACCGATCAGGAACAGTTACAAAAGTTCCGTCACCTATATCTGTAATTGATTTATAAATTAATACAGAATCGGTATACCTAACAGTTGTATCAATAACTGAAAAGACTGTGTAAGGAATGACTAGTGAGGTATCAAGACCACCGCCAAAAACCGGTAGAGAGATGGTCAAAATAATTGAGGTTGTATCTCCAGGATTTGCGTATGAATATCCAGGTGGTTGAAACGGTTCCCAGGCAGGAGAGGCAGAAGTATCGCGTCCTCCTTCAATATAGTAATAATCGGTTCCATTACCATCATTACGAATTCCAACGACAAATTCGATAACCCAACCGGGAGCGGCAAGAGTATCTGTCGGAAGAGTAACCGCAGTAAATGCAATTGTCTGACCAGTAATAGCCAAATCAACATTATTTTGGTCACCGTTTGCTCCCCAAGTGAGAACACCTGAGACAACAGTTGGTGTTGCAACAATACCATTTACCTTGAGAGTAATCGAGTCACCGGGGTTAGCACCTTCATCAATACCTGTTGTTGTAATATCATCACGATTGGCATGTAAAAATCCATAAATACCAGTAGATAATACGGTGTAGCTTCCACACATAACTCCATCAGGGTCATACGCTTCCACTACAGTACCAATAGGAGCAGCAATACCATTGACTGTAACATTGCCATAAAAATCAACCCATTCTGGGGCCTGAGGGTTGGCAAATAGGGAACTTGTAAACAGAGCTAAAATCGAACAACATAATAATAATTTTTTGAGTAACTTCATTTTCTACACCTAATTATTCCGACCGGAATTATCCGGTCGGAAACTTCGTTTATATTAAGAACGCTTTATTTCAATAAAGTCATTTTCTTTGTATCTGTATAGTTATCGGCAGTTAGGCGATAGAAATAAATACCCGAAGCAACAGTTTTTCCGTCATTGCTTCGACCGTCCCACATGACTGAATTCAGTCCGGCAGTAGCTACATCGTCAAATGGAGTCGCTATCGACTGCCCGAGGAGGTTAAATATCTCAATTTTGGCTTTACCGGAAACCGGCATTTCAAAACTAATCATTGTTGACGGGTTGAACGGGTTTGGATAGTTTTGGTTTAACCCAAATGATGAAGGTAAAGAGCCGTTTAATGTTTTAGCACTTAACCCTTTGATTTCTAACTTATCACCCGATGTTGTCCAGGTGAATAGCTCAGAAGTTTCTACACCGTTTATTGTGAGATAGAAATCATCGCCTGATTTCATACCGTCAACATAATCAGTTTGGTTATCATCACCATAAATCGGCATAAATCCGAATTGACCGTTTTTCTTCATGAGATAAGAACCGACCAAAATATCATCTAAATTAAATGCTTTAATTTCAGCACCGGCTTTAACCTGAACATTATCAAGTTTTAAGTCATACGCGTAAATATTCATCCAAGATGTTGTTGCGTCAATTCTACCGGCTGAAGAACTTAGTTGAGCAAAGTTCTGTTTACCGGCGGAAATAGAATCACTGCCACCGTCAGGATAAATAAGAGTACCGTTATTATTAACTTTAACCCAGTATCCATAACAGGAACTCATTGAAGTCAAATCATTAAACTCTGTTTGACCTGGGAGATATGTTAATCCGGTACCATTTTCGTATCCTAAGGCAACTATTAAATCATCATGGATAGTTGTTAAAGCAACTTCTGTTGCCAGTGGAGTATCAGGAAGATAAGAGACTAAGTTCCATCCGGCAGTAACAGGGATTGGTGTAGTCACGGGGAAAATATTTCCTACGATTCTTAGTTCGACACTACAGCTCACTTTGACCCAGTAAGCAGAAAGATGATCAACAGTATGGAGATCAGAAAACTGAGGCAAAGTAGGGTCGTAAGTTAAGGCACCCTGTTCAAAGCCCATCACAACTTCAATACATTCTTCTATCTCTGAGAAGAAATTAACAATATTATCATCAGGAGTATCAAGTGACCAACTGACTAAGTTCCAACCTTCAACTAAGAGACATCTTGTGCTTGTGATAATTTCAACGTTCAGACAAGCTTCAATAACAGCTCTATCTTCTGTCCAAATAGGAGTGCTACTTGAAAATGCTTCAATTCCATTTACATAGAATCGAATAGGGTCACCTACATTAGCACCTTCGTCGGTAGCTGTGAATTCATCATCACCATATACATGCATGAATCCATATTCACCGGCAGTATGTACGACAAACTCACCACACTTAATACCGTCTGGGTCGTATGCTTCTACAACAGAGCCGACAGGAAGAGGGAATCCTCTAAATGAATTATCACCGCAGAAGAAATCAACCCATCTGTTAGTCGGAGTAACAATATCAGTAATAGGTGTGAGAACTATCATAATTCCGCTTTGAGCAAAATTGATATTTTCAACACGACCAGGGTAGTAACCTTCTTGATAAGCATAGAGATCAAAAGGAATAGTAGTAAAGTTATCAAAAGCAAAGACACCTGTACCACTTGCATCTTGAGAATCCTGTACAGAACCTGACGGGAAGTTATCCCATAGTTCAACAGTAGCACCCGGTATAGCATTTCCTTCAGGGTCAACAACATACCCGCAGACATAATTTCCGGAAGTATCAACTACAATACCGCCCGGTATAAAGAAAGGACGAACTTGTTCTTGTCCACTACCGCAGTCGCGGTTGTACATCGGTTCCATATAGAAATCAAGCGGATAGAATCCGGCAGGTGTTCCAACTTCTAATGAGAAATATAGATTCATCATATTGCCAGAGTTTGGACTTTGAGGAACTTCTGTCCAATGAGCATCTAATTCCATAAAGTTAGAATCATTGTCAATTGTAATAGTGTTACTCCAGAGAGCAAATTCACTATTGTTAATAGATGCTGAGTCAAGAGTTATATATTCGGAACTCCAACCGAGAGATATATTGGCATCCCATAAATCGCAAAGATTGGCATAATCTATACTCACAGTAACTCTGGCACCAGGAACTGCCGGGACAGTAGCAACAGTAACAGTATCACCTTCAGTACCAGGTTCACATTCGCTTACGTTTACCGAGATAGGATACACGGCTGAATCTCTACCGTCGAATAAAACTACATCAAGAGGATAGTTACCTGCTTGAGCAAAATTCGGTATAAAGTCGAAATCTCCGGTGCCGTCACCGTTGTCAACAAAAGTCATATTTTCAACTAAACCGTTCATAGAAATTGTAACAGGGTCACTTTCATCATCGGCTGTTACAAAATTGATATTCAGAGGAGTACATTCATCAGTGAAAAATACAGAATCGGCCGGGGAAGATATATATGCAGGAGTGTTTGGACGTTCAGTAATATCCATTGTAACAAAAATTGTTCTACTGTTTGAAGCCTCGGCAGAAGTTATAACAACTGTGTCCTGATAAGTTCCTATCGGTAAAGAACCGTCAGTTGAGACCGCAATCTTTAAAGTTGTCGGTACAACAGTCGGTACAAATCCTGAAAGGTCCATCCACGATGAAGACTCAGCTGCATCAACAGTAATAGCAGCACCGTTGAGTTCAGTAATGTTTACAAAAGCTGTATCACTTGCTGCGGCACCGTCAGTAAATGTAAAACTGAAGGCAGTATCAGATACAACAATCATTTTTGGAGCTTCACCGACAGTAATAGTAACAATTACTTCATCAGTAAATTCATTGTCAGATGCCGAGAAAGTAACATCATACGAACCGGAATCTGTTACAAGAGTTTGCCATAATAAGTAACCGTTTCCATTTCCGGAATCTACAAAGGTAGCTATACCCGGTAATGGAGTAGCACCAAGCGTAGGGAATGTACCGTCAGGGTCTGTAGCAGTAACAGGGAAGACTAATTCGCTTCCGGCAGTAACAGCTTTAGGACCGATTGTAGCTAAGATAGGAGCTTGGTTTATATCGTTAACATCTATAGGTGCAGTTGTAAAAGCAGAGTCGGTACCATCAGTTACAAAGAAAAGGACATTGTAAGACCCGGCTTGGTTAAAATTAGGAGTCCATTCAAAATATATTGAATCAACACTAATAACAATAGTTGCTCCTGGAGGTAATTCATTTGAACCGAAAGTAATACTATCTCCGTCAGGGTCAGAACCTAATAAAGGAAAAGTCAGCCTAACTCCTTCGTCAACAACATAGTCGTCAAGTGAGCTCATAAATGGGCTACGGTTTATATTATTTACAGTAATTGTAACAATTTCTTCATCAGTATCAATACCGTCGGTAGCAGAGAAAGTTATATCATAAGAACCTGCTTGAGTAAAGTCAGGTGTCCAGTCAAATGTACCGCTGACAAATGTTGCACCTGTAGGTAATCCTGTAGCCGATAATGTAGGAGTAGTACCGTCAGCATCAGTTGCTGTTACTGTGAAATTCAAATTAACATTTTCATCTACTGCTTTTGCACCAATGGCAGCCAAAACAGGAGCTTGATTCGTATTATTAACGGTAATAACTACAAGTTCAGAATCAGAATCGGTTCCATCGGTAACAGAAAAAGTAACATCATAAGAACCGGCTTGGTCAAATCCCGGAGTCCAAGTTAAGAGACCGGTACCGTCACCGTTATCTGTAAAGCCTGCTCCTGTCGGAAGGGTTGAAGTAGACAATGTCAGTACATCAGTTGGGTCAGCATCTGTTGCTGAAACATTGATTGCAAGAGGTTGTCCTTCATCAACAGACTGAGCACCGATAGCTGTTAACACCGGAGCAGTATTACCGGCTACATCGCCGATTTGGAAAACATGAGGTCCATCCCATGAAGGAAACTGTTCAGGCGGTCCTGACCATTTCCAAACACCTGAAGGGGGATAATAAGACGAATCTAAAACAATTGTTTTCCCTTCATCAGAAAGTGGAATAGGACCTATTGTAATACTGTAAGCAACTTCGTCGAAGTTACCCGGCATCCCGGTTCCAAAGAATTTTGCACCTCCAAAACCAAGTGTGTCGGCACCGGCACCGTCAATACTAAAAGTATTAATAACAAAAACACCGTCAAACATTGTTTTCATAGGGAAAAGTGTATCCCCGACAGTAGTTGTCCAGGTGGCACCATCCGGTGATGCAATAGAAAACCCGTTTGTGATACCCGAGTTAATGGTAGCACTATTTGTAACTCGTAAATTAAAAGTAATTACTGCTTCAGATTGTAAATTCCCTAAAGAAGTTAATCCGTCTACAGATTCTAAAGAAATTGACTGACCTGATGCAAATGAAAAAGATAAAAGAAAACAGGCCAGAAAGGTTACCAAAAATTTGGATTTCATTTTTGAATCCCCATCCATTGTTAGTTTATAGTTATGTTTATTTATTTTATTATTCAACTGATTCCCAGCAAAAAGTATACAATTTACGAGTGTTTGAGATAATCTTTACTAAAGCATTGCTTTTTTATATATATTAAACTTGTTCAAATTTACTTTCGTTTAATTGATGATACAATTCGTTGTAGTAATTCTGCTAATTTCTGTAAGACCAAGACTATAAACAGATTCCTTTATATCCCCAAAAAATAACCTGTATAAAGCCGGTTCTAATATAAAATAAAACTCTGAAAAGTCAAGCTGTTAAAGGGGTTTAGCAACTTCTGCTATCTATGTTTATTATCATTTCAAGAACTTACTTTTTTTTGAATCCAATAAATCAATAACACTAAAAAGGCACCCACAACATCTGCGATTAAATCATACACAGAGGAGTTCCTACGTGAAAGAGTTTGCACAAAATATTCATCAAATATAGCAAAAATGACAATAAATAGCGATGTGAGAAGAAATGCTTTTTTTTCAGATAGTTTAGGAGAAATATGCAAAAATGAACGAACAGCCAAAAAAGCAAAAATTGCATACTCAAAAAAATGAGCTATTTTATCAAAAGCCAAAAATCGTATCTGAGGAGTCTTTAAATTTGATAAAGATGATATGAAAATTATAATAGAAGCATATAAAATAACCGGTAGATGATATCTAATAAATATTTTCTTACCGTTTGTTTCTTGTTTTTGTTCTAACATTTTGTATTTACTACTTAATTTCAGACCACAGGTCAACTAAAACTAGGTAAATTTTAAAATTTCGATAAAAGTTTTTGTAGAACATACACCTGCAATTATATAAATTAATTTTATGAATACTAACGGTCAAATGACTACCGGCCAAAAACTTCAGCTTGCTTTTGCCTGTCTTACATTTATTATTCTTGTCGGTATGGTAGGGTTTATAGTGCTTGAAGATTACAACCCGATTGATGCACTCTATATGACAATTATTACCCTTTCAACAGTCGGTTTTGGTGAAGTCACAACCTTACACCCACAAGGGAAAATTTTTGTTATCTTCCTCATCCTTTTTGGGGTTATGTTCACAGGCTTTGTAGTTACTATTTTAGGACAGCTTGTAATGGAGGGGCAGTTTAATGAAATGTATGGGAGAAAAAAAATGGAAAGAAAGATAAATAAAATGCAAAATCATTATATTATAGCTGGATACGGGCGGGTCGGCAGACAGGTTGCCATTGAATTCAAGAAAAAAAATGTACCGTTTGTAGTTATCGAAAAAGATATAGACTCAGTTCCTGATCTTTACAAAGATTCTGTTTTATTTATTCAGGGCGAGGCTACCGAAGATGATGTGTTGCGAAAAGCAGGAATCGAATCCGCCAATACTCTAATTTCTACTTTGCCTGATGAAGCCCAAAATGTCTATCTGACTTTAACCGCTCGTTTTATGAATAAAGAGTTACATATAGTCGGACGGGCTGACTATGATGAAGGTGTTATAAAACTCAAAAGAGCAGGAGCCGATCATGTTGTAACTCCTCATGTTCTTGGGGGGACCCGTATGGCGATGGCAACTCTCAGGCCGAATGTTGTCGACTTTATGCATTCAACATCATTGGGAGAGAGCGGATTGACTATTGAAGAAATGAGAATTCCGGAATGCTCGACCCTTTCGGGGAAAAGTTTAAAAGATTCTAATTTAAAACAAGATTTTGGTGTGACAATTATCGGGCTCAAAAAGCAAAATGAAAATATGATAATTGCACCTGGTCCTGATGTTATCTTAGAGGCAGATGATATCCTGGTTCTTATCGGTCATGAAGACGGACTTGAGCAAATCTCAAAAATATGTATTAATCCGACAATATAATAGTCGTTTTTTCTTCTTAGAATCAGTATCTTCTTTCCATGGATTTATTGCAGAAAGTCATATCTTTTTCTGAAGAGAATATTCTGATTACTCAGCATGATTCTATTCTTGTTGCATTATCAGGTGGGGCCGATTCGGTTACGCTTTTACATCTATTGGCAAGGCTCCGTAAAAAATATAATCTTACTATTTCTGCTGTCTATCTCAATCATCAACTACGTAAAAAAGCAGCCGAACAAGAGGAAATCTTCTGCCAAAAAATTTGTGATAACTTAGATATTGAACTGCATCTTACATCAATAGATATTGCTTCTCTTGCCAAAAAGAACAAAAAAGGAATCGAAGAAACCGCTCGTGAACAAAGATATGAGTTATTTGAGACTCTTGCCTACGAATACGGATATAATAAAATCGCTTTGGGACATCATCAAAACGATCAGGTCGAAACAATCCTTTTTCGTATTTTTCGGGGTACAGGGAAAACAGGGCTCAAAGGTATCCGACCGAAACGAGATATTTTTATCAGACCGATGTTGTCAATTTCTAAAGATGAAATCCTTATGTATCTAAAATCACAAAACCTGAGGTTTTGTGAAGATGCTTCTAATAAAGATAGTATATTTAAAAGAAATTATATCCGTAATAAGTTGATTCCGTTATTAAAAACAAACCTGAACCGATCAGTTGAGAAAGCAATTCTAAACTTATCAGATACAATTACCGAGGAGGAAAATTTTCTTGAATCGATTGTAGAAAAAAAAGCAAAAAAGATTCTAACTCTTTCTGTCGGCAATAAAATAATTCTCAAAAAAGAATTGTATTTGAAATGCGACAGATGGATTCGCAGGAGACTTTTGCGAAACTCTTTAGGGCATTTAGCCCCGGAAACTCTTTTTCCTGACAAAGAAACCGTCGACCGTTTAGATAATGCGATAATTTCAGGTAAAAAGTCAATCTCGATTCCCGGTAAGTTGGAGATGTGTTTAGCAAACGAAACTATTGTTTTATATCCGAGAAAAAAAATAAAAATCAAACAAAGATACAGTATAACAGATTGTTGCTATCTAAATAAAATAAACTATATTGTCTCAAGCCGTTTGAGAAAAAAGACCAATCAATCACTTCAGAACAATAAAAAAGGTATGATTGGACGTTTTGATTTGGCTAAACTTGAGGAACCGTTGTATATTCGCTCAATAGAAGATGGTGACCGTTTTAGACCTCTCGGAATGAAAGGGAGCAAAAAGGTTGGTAACTATCTTACTGATAAGAAAATACATCGTTTGTTTCGTGACGAAATTCTCTTGCTTACTGACCAAAAAGGTCTTTTTTGGGTTGTTGGGCATGAAATTGATGAACGTGCAAAAGTTGATAATAATACTACTGAGGTTTTAGAAATTGAGTTTAAAAGAAGAAAATAAGAACGACCAGAAGCCTTTTGAACTACTATTAGATAAAAAAGTAATATCCGAACGAATTATCGAGCTAGGAACTGAACTTTCGGAAGATTATATAGAAAAAAATCCGATAGTAATAGGCGTACTAAAAGGTTGTTTTGTCTTTATGTCCGACCTTATTCGTGCCGTTAATATCCCTTTAGAAATTGAATTCGTCTCAGCATCATCATATAAAGACGGTGAAAAGCAGAAGAAAAAAATTGATTTTGTCTCTGCTGTACCTATTTCTTTGCAGAATAGACATATTTTAATTGTTGAGGGTGTAGTTGATTCTGGTAGAACCGCGGAAACTATTTTAAAAGAATTGCGTAAAAAGGAACCTGCTTCTATTGAATTTGTTACATTGATAGATAAACCGGGGTCTCATCAAGTGAAACTTGATATAAAATATAAAGGATTTACCATAGGAAATGAATTTATTATAGGTTTTGGGTTGGATAATACCCAAAAATATCGTAATTTACCTTTTATAGGCAAGGTTATTGATAATTAAAAATATAATCAACTGATTATTTCAATATATTTACGTAAGTATTGTATAATCATGAGATATTGAATGAACAGATAAAAATTATGTGGAGTTTGTGTGACAGATTTGAACGACAAAAATAAAAAAGATAAGAACAAAAAAGATGACAATAAAGACTTTCCGGGTTTTAAAGGTTCCGGTAAAACAGCTATCTTATGGCTCGGTCTTTTTGCTATCGCATTTGTTGCCTATTCAATTTTTGATGATCTCAATAAAGATTTTGTTGAGATTACATATTCAGAATTTAATTCTGAACTTGAAAACAGCAATATAGCCGAAGTAACATTTGAAGATAGAAATATTACCGGTGTCCTCAAAGATGCAAAATTGTTTGAATCATCTAAATCCGGTACATCTTATTCAAAATTTGCAACTCGTATTCCTTTTCCGGATTTTAATTATTCTATTGTAACGAAATTAGAAAATGCCGGTGTAAAGATTATTGTCAAAGATCAATCTCCGAATTTATTTACTTATCTGGCAGCTGCGGCTCCATGGATTATTCTGATTTTGATTTGGCTCTTTTTTATCAGGCAAATGCAGGGCGGCGGCGGTGCCAAAGGTCTCTTTAACTTCGGAAAAAGCAAAGCTAAACTTCTTACTGATGACCGTCCGAAAGTAACTTTCTCAGATGTCGCAGGAGCTGTTGAAGCGAAAGAAGAACTACAGGAAATTATAGAATTCTTAAAAGAACCGGGTAAGTTCCAAAAACTCGGTGGTAAGATACCGAAAGGAGCCCTACTATTAGGTCCTCCGGGTACCGGTAAAACACTTTTAGCCCGTGCTATCGCAGGCGAGGCAGGCGTTCCGTTTTTCTCCATGTCGGGTTCCGACTTTGTCGAAATGTTTGTCGGTGTCGGTGCCTCACGTGTAAGAGATTTATTTGAACAGGGGAAGAAAAATGCTCCCTGTATTATTTTTATTGATGAAATCGATGCGGTCGGTCGCCAACGTGGTGCCGGTTTAGGTGGTGGACACGACGAACGAGAACAGACCCTCAACCAACTACTTGTCGAGATGGATGGATTTGAATCTAACGAAGGTGTTATCCTTATTGCCGCTACCAACAGACCGGATGTTTTAGACCCTGCCTTACTCAGACCGGGTCGTTTTGACAGACAAATCGTTGTCAGTAATCCTGATTTAAACGGACGGAACGGTATTTTAAAAGTTCATGTCCGAAAAGTTAAACTTGCAGGTGACGTTGACTTAAAAACTCTTGCTCGAGGTACTCCGGGAATGTCCGGTGCCGATTTAGCAAACATGGTCAATGAAGCCGCACTCCTTGCCGCTCGTGGTGATAAAGATGCGGTCTATATGGAAGATTTTGAAGAAGCAAAAGATAAAGTAATGATGGGTGCTGCCAGGAAATCAATGGTGATTTCTGATGAAGAGAAAAAAGTTATCGCATACCATGAAGCAGGTCATACTTTGGTCGCAAAGTTTTTACCAAAAGCAGACCCTATTCACAAAGTTACTATTATACCTCGTGGGATGGCTTTGGGTGTTACCCATTCGCTTCCTGTGGATGAACGGCATACCCATTCAAAAGAATATCTCGAAGCAATGTTAGCTATGCTTATGGGTGGACGAATTGCCGAAATTTTAGTTTTCAACCAACTTGATACCGGGGCAGGAAACGATTTAGACCGAGCAACAAAACTTGCCCGAAAAATGGTTTGTAACTGGGGTATGTCAGAAAAAATCGGACCGGTTACTTTTGGAAAAACTGAAGAACATGTTTTTTTAGGCAGAGAAATTCAAAAACACCAAGATTTCTCCGATGCGACTGCTCAGTTGATTGACTCCGAGGTAAAAGCATTTGTTGAACAAGGCGAAATAACAGCTACTAAAATTCTATCAGAAAACCTTGACAAACTGCATGCTCTTTCTGAAGCACTGCTTGAAAAAGAGATTATCGACAGTCGAGAAGTTGATCAAATCATCGGCCGTTCATCAGGATCAGAGGAAACGGTCGAAAAACCTGCTCCAACACCTGAATAGAAAATATAAACAAATATATGTATAAGGCAGTCCGTCTAGACGGACTGCCTTTTTTTGTAACTGGCTTGACAATTAGTATGAATATATTTTTATTATAAAAATAATAGAGATATCAACCTTTGATGGGGAGTATTTATGACTAAATCAAATAACTTAATAATTCTATTTCTGCTTTTATCTTTTATCGGGGTTTCTGCTGTTTCAGCTCAAAAATTTGGAAAAATAGATGATACCGAATGGTATATATCAGCACCCGAAGATTATCCCGAAGCTGCTGCTGTTATATTATTTGATAAACAATCTGTAAAAGTTTCTCTTAAAAATGTAAAAATTGAACGTCATGTTCGTATTAAAGTTTTAAGAAATTCAGGCATTGACGAAGTAGGAGACCAATCTATTGTTTATTATGAAAAAAATGACAAACTCAAACATCTGAAAGCACATACAATTACACCTGATGGGAAAAAGCACAAAGTAGAAAAGAATGCGATTTTTGAAAAAACCCATAACAAATGGACTACAGTATCATTTTCGTTCCCAAATGTTTCCGAAGGTGTAATTTTAGAATATAGATATACTATAATAAAAAAATATCTGAGTTTACCGACTTGGTATTTTCAAAATGAAATTTATACTTTAAATTCAGAAATTACAATTTCATTATCCGCGGGCTTTGCTTTTAACATGTTATATCGAAATGTTCCTACAAAGTTTAAAAAGCCAAAAATAGAATCCAAACCGGACCCTAAGAGCGGTGGACAAAGAAAACTTAAAAATTATATCTGGAACATGGAGAACCTTCCTCCGGTAAAAGACGAACCATATATGAGTTCAATAAATGACTACAAAGCGTCGCTGCAGTTTTTATTAATTTCATATACATATCCTGATGGGGAGGTGTATCCTATTATTAGTAATTGGCAGGACCAGGCGGATGATTTTGAAGTATATTTTGATAAATACTGTAATAGAGATAAAGAGATTAAAAAACTTACCCAAGAGATAACAAAAGACTTGCCGACAAAAGAGGAAAAATCAAAAGCTATTTTTGAATATATAAAAATAAATTTTAAATCTACTGATGAATTTACAGGTAGATATTTTAAACAAGATAACATTTCTGATTTATTAACAGAAAAAATCGGTTCTCAGGAAGGGAAAAACATCTTACTGGTTCAAATGCACCGTGCCGTCGATATAGATAGCTGGCCTGTACTTATCTCTAGACGTTCTAACGGTAAATTTGACCCTGGTTATCCTGACTATAGGCAGTTTGATTATATAATCGCATTTGTTCAAATAGGTGAAAATTGGGAATTTCTAGATGTTGCCGACAGAAATGCTTTATATGGGATTCTACAACCCCAATGTCTTACTGATGGCGGTTTTTTAATTGATGGAAAAAACTCTCAACTTGTCCGCATGACTATTAAACCAATAATTTCATCACGCAACGACATTACAACAATGCATGTTAATGTCGAAGGTCTAGCTGTTTGCTCTACATCATCAGTTATGACCGGTTATTATGCTGCTGAAATGATAAACAGATATGACAATACGACACCAAAAAAGTTTGTTAACAAATTTATCAAAAAACCTGTTGGAAAAACTATGACTTTAAGCGAATACACTTGTACACCGGATGATTCAAACAATTTTACTGTTACTGGTAGTTTTGAAACAGATGAACTGGTACGACATCTTGATGAAAACCTTATTGTAAAACCTGTATCTCTTGCTTTTGAAAAAAATCCGTTCAAAAGTGACAAACGTTTTTTCCCGATAGACTTCACCTATCCTTTTACTTATCAGGGGAATACTGTAAGGATCAACCTGGAAAAAACTCCTAAAAAAATATATCTGCCGAATGATCTAGTGAATGACTTAGGTAAAATTAGATTAAGCAGAACATCAACATTAGATGGTTCTACAATTGTAATAACATGTACACTAGAAGTACTCGTACCGGAACTGCGCCCCGGTAGCTATAAGAGTATAAAAAAAGTTTTTGAACAGCTTGCGACTATAAATAATGAAGAGATTTCCTTTGTATATGAAACTACAGAATAAATTTATACTGTATTCCATTGTTTTATTATCCCTTTTTTTGTTAGCGAGTACATATATTCTTGCTGATGAGAATATACCTGATAAAGGTGCTAGATATATTTTTAAAACATGGAAATATGATATTATTGATGGTTCTTATGTAGGAACAATTCATTATAAAAAAATAATTTATAACAGTCTGGGTGAAGATTATAATGTCGTATCTTTTTTTGAAAGTAATACTACCAAAGTAAAAAAAGCAAAACTGACAGTTTTATCCGCAGACGGAAAAGAATTATATTCTAAAGAAAAAAACATTTTAATAAACAGTGTGGATTTGGTTCTTTTGGAGGATATGATGATAACTGTACATATTATTTGTATGCAGAAGCTCCACAGTTTCCGTATATAATTGATTTCGAATATACTGTAGAATGTGCGAGTCTGTTTTTTTTAAACGGTGCTGTTTTTCAACTAGATATACCTGTTGATTCAATTTCGTTTACTGTCAATAGTACAGATGTTGCTATCATTCATTCAAAACTCTACGGAACTGACATTCAACCGATTTTATACGAATATAATGGAATTACTTCGTACCAATGGGTATTAAATAATATTCCCGCATTAGAATCTGTTAAATACCTACCTGCCGATGCTCGTGAAGAAATTCAACTAAAATTAGTAGTAGAACAATTATCTTTAGGTGAATATATACTGCCAGAGGTCAGTTGGAACGGAATTGGACAATGGTACAATCTACTTAGTAAGGGCAAAGGCAATACTGTCCCTTTGCAAGATACACTTACAATCGAAGAAGTTTATAACAATGTAATTGAAAATATCCGCTATGTTGCTATACAAATAGGTGTTGGTGGATGGCAGCCGTATGATGCGGTTCTTACTGAAACAAGAGCTTTTGGTGACTGTAAAGATATGTCCACGCTTTTAATCTCTCGTTTAAATAATCAAAATATTCAGGCATATCCTGTTTTAGTATTAACCCGTGATAAAGGTCGGCTCGACAGAGATTTTCCTAATTTAGAGTTCAACCATCTTATAACGGTAGCGATTAATGGTAATGATACTACTTGGATGGACCCAACCTGTAACTCTTGTGCGTATGGTGAACTTCCTCTTATGGATGAAGATATTGATGTTTTGGTAATCACAGAAGATGGGGGAGTCTTGCGAAGAACCCCGGCAAGCAGACCGGATGATAATCGAATTATTCGAAAAACATCATTATTTATTGTATCAGATAGAACAGTTCAAATAACCGCTAAATCAATTATTTATGGGAACTATGGAAGAAGCCTTAGAAATTGGTTTATTGATAAAACTAAGAATGAGAAAAGAGAACTCTTAGAAGGGTATATAAACAGAGCTGAATCTCAATTCATCTTAGAGTCGTTTTCTTTTGAAAATTCCGATGATATCAAAGAACCTTTTATTATAAATCTTACAGCATCAACAAGTAAGAAAGTTGATAAAATAGGTAATAAATGGTATGTAAATCCTTACCTGTTTTTTAGATAAAAAAATCTGCAGAAAGTAAAGACATTAAACCGTAAATATCCTATTAAATACAGTTATCCCTACAAAGTTGTCGATTCCATTTCCATACAAATTGATACTTTCCTGCAAATTGATTCTGTTCAATTTATTAAACCGGACACTATTGAAACTTCGTTTCAGCTGTTTACAACAACAACAGATCAAGTCGATAACTTGTTTTACTGTATTGTCACTAAAGAATTAAAAACTTATCAAGCAAACACAGATCAATTTCTAGAATATGAAATGTTTTATCAGAGATTAAAAAAAATCACTTCAAAATATATAAAATTTTATATGCAATAAATTTTTCAGACTGATTTTCTTCAATATCTTTCAAACTTTACTCTTGCTATTGATATCTTAAATTTCGTATATATTACTATATTCGGAAAGATATTATGCCAAAACAGACTTATGTGAAAAAAGAAGAAATCAAACAGGTTATTACCTCGTCAAACGGGACTCAGCTTTCCTTAAGCAGACCGCTTATCATGGGTATATTGAATTATACACCCGACTCGTTTTCCGATGGCGGGCAATATAATTCTATCGAGAATGCTGTCGATAGAGTTTTACAAATGGAATCAGAGGGTGCCGATATAATTGATATAGGCGGTGAATCCAGTCGCCCTGGTGCTGTCCCTGTTTCTGTTTCTGATGAACTTGAACGGATTATTCCGTTAATCTCAGCTCTGCGAAAACAAACCGATATCCCTATTTCAGTTGACACATATAAATCAGAGGTCGCTCAAAAAGCTGTTGATGTCGGGGCTGATATGATAAATGATATATCAGCATTCCGTAATTCACCCAATATGGCAAAAGTCGTTGCTAAAAACAATCTACCGATTGTCATTATGCACATGCTTGGAACTCCTCAAAATATGCAGGAAAATCCATCTTATAATTCGGTAAATGATGAAATAATCTCATTTTTCAAAGAGCGTATCGAATTTGCCGTTTCATCAGGTGTTGAAAAATCAAAACTGATTCTTGACCCCGGTATCGGTTTCGGTAAAAGACTTTCTGATAATCTCGAGATATTAGCAGATTTAGAACAATATAAACAATTTAACCTGCCTATTTTAATCGGAACCTCTCGCAAATCATTTATTAACATGATTCATCCGACCGACGAAGACGCATCTGCAAGAATCGGCGGTTCAATTGCCTCGGCAGTTGTTGCTGTGGCAAATGGAGCTAATATCATAAGGGTACACGATGTGACCGAAACTGTTGAAGCATTAAAAGTTTTACAGGCTGTGATGGAGTATAAATGAATTTATTCCAAATAGATTTTATGAGCTTCGGATTAAAAGATATAGTAGATGTCTTAATTGTATCATTTGTTATCTTTCAAATACTCAAACTAGTTAAAGGAACCCGTTCGGTTCAAATTATTATCGGACTTTTGCTAGTTGCCGGAGTTTCATTTATAGCCTATTGGTTCCAATTAGAAGGGCTGACTTGGCTCTTTTCAAACTTAGCAACTTTCGGGCTCATAGCAATTGTTATTGTATTCCAACCGGAACTTCGTGGAGTTCTCGCTCAATTCGGTCAAAACAGGCTTCTCCGAAGATTTGTTACAATGGAACAACGAAAGTCACTTGAAGAAGTCAACCGGGCAGTACAACGTCTGTCGGAACTACGCTATGGTGGACTGATTGTCATTGAACGTAGAACCGGACTAAGAAATTATGCCGAATCAGGAAAAGAACTGAACGCAGAATTGTCATCCGAGATGTTAATAACTCTTTTTACCCCTTATACGCCATTGCATGACGGTGCCGTTATTATCTCAGGTGACTATATTATTGCAGCTGCCTGTTCGCTTCCATTGACGACAAATCCGAGATATAGAAAACTCTACGGCATGAGACACAAAGCGGCAATCGGAGTTTCAGAACTTTCCGATGCTGTCATTGTAGTAGTTTCCGAGGAGACCAGTAAAATATCAATAGCATTTAATAGCACTCTATACACAGATATTGATAAAACAGAGTTCAAAGATGTATTAGCTGAATATTTAAAGAAATAGGCAAAAGGTAGAAATTGACAAATCTCTCATTATTGCCTATCTTTGCCACCTGTTAGTTTGATACTATGTAGCCGAAAAAAAATACTCACCCGGCAGATATTGTCGGGCGTTTTTATATGAAAGAGTCGGATTGTTATGGTAGTATTAAAACTAGGGAAGAATCCTGTAACGGTTCTGCATGTGTTGGTTGTTAATAAAATATAAAGGACAGGCTTGCCTGTGATTGAATTAAACAAAATAAGAAATTTTTCTATTATTGCCCATATAGACCATGGGAAATCAACCCTTGCCGACAGACTCCTGCAAGAGACCAAAACTCTTTCAAACAGAGAGATGAAATCCCAGGTGCTTGATTCTATGGACTTAGAGCGTGAACGCGGGATTACGATTAAAGCACATGCTATTCGGCTAGACTACAAAGCAAAAGATAATAATATTTACCAGCTTAACCTAATTGATACTCCCGGTCATGTTGATTTCACCTATGAAGTCAGCCGTTCACTTTCAGCCTGCGAGGGTGCAGTGTTGGTTGTCGATGCTGCACAGGGAATTGAAGCCCAGACTCTTTCCAATCTTTATCTGGCGATGGAAAATGAATTAGAAATTATCCCTATTGTAAATAAAATTGATTTACCGGCTGCCGACCCTGATAGAGTTACTTTAGAAATTGTCGACCTCTTAGGATGTGACCCTTCGGATGTAATCAAATGCTCTGCTAAAACCGGTGTGGGTATCACTGATGTTCTCGAAGCTATTGTAGCTTCTGTACCTGCTCCACAGGGAGATCCCGATGCGCCTTTGCAAGCTATGGTGTTTGATTCTGTTTTTGATTCCTATCGGGGAGCTATGCCTCTAGTGAGAATTATCAACGGCACTTTACATAAAAATGATAAAATTAAGTTTCTCTCAACTCAAAAAGAATACGATGCCGATGAAGTCGGTTATCTGAGGTTAGACCAAGTTCCTCAGAAAAAATTAACAGCCGGCGAGGTCGGCTATTTCTTCGCATCGATAAAAGATGTTGCCGATACAAAAATCGGTGATACTGTTACAACTTTAGCAAACCCTACCAAAGAACCTATAGGTGGTTTTGTTGATGTAAAACCGATGGTATTCTCGGGGTTATATCCTGCAGTTGCCGAAAAATTTTCAGACCTGCGTGATTCTTTGGAAAGACTAAAACTAAACGACTCCTCTTTGACAATCACACCTGAAACATCAACTGCACTGGGTTTTGGGTTCCGTGTCGGCTTTTTAGGACTCCTCCACATGGAAATCATCACCGAAAGACTTTTAAGAGAACATGACCAGACTATTATCAACACAGTCCCCAACGTAGAATACCATGTCTTTGACAAATATGACGAAAACAAAGTAACAATAGTCGATAATCCTGCTAAAATGCCTGAACCTGGCGATATCGGACATATAGAAGAACCATATGTTGAGGCACAGATTATCGTTCCCGATGAATATATCGGAGCTATAATGAAGCTTGGTACCGAACGACGAGGCGAGTATAAAACTACTGAGTATCTATCACCACAACGGGCATCGCTTTCTTATTCATTTCCGTTATCAGAGATAATTTTTGATTTTTATGATAAACTCAAATCCTGTACCCGCGGCTACGCATCATTTGATTACGGAATGCCGTACTACAAACGCTCCGACATGATAAAACTTGATGTTTTGCTTAACAATGACCCTGTTGATGCTCTTTCGGTTATTATTCACCGCGAACATTCTTACAGATGGGGAATGCAAATGTGCGAAAAACTTCGTAAGCTAATTCCACGTCAAATGTATGATGTAGCTATTCAGTCAGCTATCGGCAACCGAGTAATCAGCCGTTCGACAGTAAAAGCGTTACGTAAAAATGTAACGGCAAAATGTTACGGCGGTGATATTTCCCGTAAACGGAAACTTCTTGAGAATCAGAAAAAAGGGAAAAAACGTATGAAACAATTCGGTACTGTTGAAATACCTCAGGAAGCATTTTTAGCCGCCCTACAAATTGAAAAGTAACTAAACTTATTTTCAAATCTTTTGTATAATGAGTACAATATGATAATGAAAACTATAACTCTCATATTTTTGCTTTTATTTCCAATCTCTGTATTTTCTGCCGGGATTTTAATTCCGATGGATAACTCGCAGACCGATCATCTGAAAGCGTATGGTGTCGTTTTTCAATCACTTGAAAAGGGTGAAAAAGGCAACTGGCTACTCAACTATAAAAGCGGTTCATTCTTACTAGACTATTCTAATGAAACCGCCGAACGTTGTCTGCTGATGGGAGTTACCTATGAAAAAGTGACCGAGGGAGAGATTGCCGATATTTATCGCATTATCGAAGTTGAAAATATGGAACGGGTCGAACTCGAAAAAGCTCCTAAAATTGCGGTTTATTCACCTCCGTCGAATCAACCATGGGATGATGCTGTCACTCTCGCCCTTGCGTATGCTGAAATACCGTATGAGATTATTTGGGATGAAGAGGTACTTACCGGTCAGCTTGAAGAGTACGATTGGCTGCATAGCCACCATGAAGATTACACCGGACAGTACGGCAAATTTTATTCAGCATTCCGTACTCAGCTCTGGTATCAGGCCGATGTTAAGACCAACGAAGCAATGGCACTTAAACTCGGCTATACTAAAGTCTCAAAAATGAAGCTCGATGTTGCCAAGACTATTTATTACTATGTTAGGCGTGGCGGTTTTTTGTTCTCGATGTGTTCCGCTCCCGAAACGATGGATATAGCTCTCGCTGCCGAGGGAGTAGACATTGTTCCCCGTGAGTTTGACAACGACCCGATAGACCCGGGTGCTGAAACTAAACTTGATTTTTCTAAAACTTTTGCCTTTGAAAATTTTAATATTACGACCAACCCGATGCTCTACCGTCATTCTGATATAGACACTTATCCCGAACGTCAGGTTCGTTTTCCGGTCGAACAGGAAGACTACTTCTTTCTTTTTGATTTTGCCGCCAAACTCGACCCGATTCCGACAATGCTGACCCAATGCCATACAAATACGGTCGACGGTTTCATGGGACAGTCGACAGCATGGCGGAAATCATACCTCAAAAAACATATTACAATTTTAGGCCAACCGGATAATTTTGATGAAGTCCGTTATATTCACGGCAATCTAGGTAGAGGCACTTTTACCTTTTTATCAGGCCATGATCCCGAAGATTACCGTCACATGGTTTCAGACCCTCCGACAGAATTACGCCTGCACAAAAACTCTCCGGGCTACCGACTTATACTCAACAACATTTTATTCCCCGCAGCCAAGAAAAAAGAACGCAAGACGTAGAATTTATTATTCCAGATACGTGTAGGTCGAAACCCCTGTGGTCTTTTTAGTTTAATTTGGTAAGGTGTTGAAATACAACAAAATAGCATTTAAGTCTAAGAAACTCTAAGGGTTAGGTTTTTGATTGTTTGAGTTTGTTTTTGAAGGATTTTGATTGTTTTTGAATGTAAAAAGACACAAATATGGCACAGAGAAAGTGGACATAGTAATATATTATAGAATAAGTGTCGATTAAATAATGAATCAAAAATCCCGAAAGTATTAACTTTTACTATCTGGATTTTCGGAATTAAATATTTCTAATAAACTTATACGTCATAGTGCGGCATCACATAGAGCAATGTCAGGTATGCCAGCATTTTTACTTCAAAGACTATTGGGTCATACTACTATTCAAATGACTCAAAGATATGTACACTTAGTTGATGAAGAAAAGTTAAAAGAAGCTTTCAAACAATATAGTCCTTTGGATGCAATGAGAGTTTAGTAGAACTATCACAATACTAAAATAGGGAGAAACTTATCCCTATTTTAGTATGAGTTTCTAATTGCTAAATTTATAGTATCATACTTAAATAACGAATTTTAATTAGATATTATTCTATATTCTTTTCTATACCAAAGCCACCTTCTAATAAAGGATATGGTAGGTTGTTATTAAATATCATTTCTCCTGTAGTAGCATCAATAATATACCGATAGTTTGTAGTTTGATATTCTTTTCCTTTATTAGATATAGGGTTGTATCCCCTTAAATAGATAACCCATACAGGAACTGTATCTGATGTTTTTATAGAATATAAAACATAAGATACTATTATTTCTCTAGCACTTAAATATCCGCTACATTTTTCAAGAGCTTCTTTTAAACTTATTTTGGGGGGAGTATCAGGGAGTCCGTGATATTTTTCTCCAAAGTGTTGTAACTGTAATTCTGATTCTTCGACAGTAGGAAGTCTGTAAATTTTGCGATTGTTTACCTTGCCTGATTTACATATTATTGATAGTAATTTTCCTGATTGTTCATCTAAGAAGATATCAGTTGAAAATGAAAAGTAGTTAAATTTTTTCCCGTTAGTTTCAAAGTAGATTGTATCAAATTTAATATTCCATGAATTTTTATTATTTATTTCATTCGAAATAAATGGAGTTGTGGAATCTGTAAATTTTACTAATGATACATTTTGTTCAGAAAGGGCTAAATTAAACTGAGTATTTTTAAATTTATTAAAACCTGTTAATTCTAAGGCAGTTGAATATGCTTGTTCTTTTGTCTGAATTTTTAATGTGTCATTCGCGTTAATTTCTCCTCTTATGGGAAAACTAATCATTGATGCTATTAACATCGGTATCACTAAATATTTATTTTTCATAACTTTACCTCATTTTGTTATAATATATTTATCTAAAGAGGAAAAACATCCCAAATTTTTAGATTCGAAAATTCGTAAGAGATACCCCACTCTGCTGGTCTATTCCCTGTCTGAGGGGTAACTCCTATATTATCATTCATATCAAAACTTGCATTATAAATAACATAATCATCTTTTATATAAGAACAATCTATTATTTCACATTTATTGTTAATGGTGCCTGCCATATCTGTTTCACGTCCATCTATTTCGCCTTGCCAAGTAGCATACCGCATTGTTTTACCAATCCACCATGACGTTTCTTGGGATATAACAGGATTGTTATCAAGATAACAAAAAATAGACCCGGAAGAAGGATTAAATTTTACTTTATATGTATAGTTAGAATCAGGAATTGGTGTTCCAATACTTGGAAATGATGATCCTTTTATTTTATATATTACATATTCATTGCCATTAACTAAACCTAAAAACTCTACATATACAAAAGTATCAACGCTGCTAAACTCTCTTAAATGCATATAACCCATTTGAATGAAATTTGTAGTTATATCCTTCGGATTTATAGAAGCTTGAATAGTGACGAATACATTTGATTGAGCTTTTATAGTATCTGCCACAGGAAATCCTACTCCACAAAGTTTGCCATATCTTGTTTTAATAGTTGCTGAAGCACCAATAGCGTTTCCAATATCTTTAATAGCCCAAGTTTTATACCTTGAGATATTGGGATTTTTGGTACAACAGTCAGCACAAGTTACAGTAGTATAATCTGCAACCACAACAAATTCTTGAGAACTTGCAATATCTCTTAAATCTACCTTACCAACATCTTCTTCATTTGCAGAAGAATATATATACTTTTTATATTCGCCGTATGGGATATTATCCAAATAACTCACAACTATTTCTATGTCAATATTACTAAATTCTCCTTCTTCTAAATAAATAGGATTACCATAGTTCACCAAAGTATCTTTATGTAACAGAGCTGACCAATAATAACGACCGCCAACAGGAGTATTCCCCGAAATACTTGTAGTGTAATGTGCGGAGCAACAATCATCACTTATTATTCCTGGATCTTCTATTATAGAATAACTAGGGTCTTCCACCGGTGGAGAAGTACACCCTAATTTAATTATTAAACTTAATAACAGAATAACAAAGTATTTTAATTCAGTTTTTTTCATTTCAGCACCACCATCTTCTTTGTTGTTTTATACGTTCCGGCTGAGAATTTGGCGAAATAAATACCTGAAGCAACTCGACTCCCTGTATTATCCCAACCATTCCACTCTATTTTATGTGTTCCGGCTTCTATTTTTGAATTTATGAGTGTTTGTACTTTTTGTCCTAAAACATTAAATATCTCAAACTTAACATCCGTAGAAACAGGCAGGTCAAACTCAAACATCGTTGACGGATTAAATGGGTTAGGATAATTTTGTTTTAAACTGAACTGATTAGGTAAACTTGTATTTAGTTCAGTAGAATTATTCCCTAAACTTTCATATCTTCCTTTGAATTTAAAATAGAGAAGTCTTCTGTAATTACTTGGAATCGTATCTGCTGAAAATGTAAATTCTATCTGTTGATTAGGTTCTAATGTTACTCGTTCTGTTGTCTGTTTATCTAAAACATTATGTATTTCACTAAGTTCAGAATGAACAGCACTCAATAGATTTAACTTTTTGGCAGGTGTATCAAAATAATCATATTTATAATACGGTAAACTGTTTATATCTACCTCATTTGTCCATTCAAGTTTTATTCTGAGAATTCCATT
>JAJRXM010000040.1 GCA_024276275.1 Candidatus Zixiibacteriota bacterium | reverse complement strand
CAATATTGGGACCCATTAGTTCATACTTATTAAATTCTTTACCGTCAAAAAACCATTTACTTTTACCGTCTTTAGTTTCAACTAAAATACAGGTTCTTTTACTATTTGGAGAAAATATAAATTCTCCGACATTTTTGTAAGTACCGTAAGTAATTCCTTTAGAATGAAAATATTCTTTTCCTTCCTCTTCATCCCATTGATACACAACCTGTGATTCATCGGGAGAAAAAAGAGTATTAAAATTATCTTGTCCGCCTTCTAATGTTAGCATAACGGAATCGTTAAGAATATAATTCCATATATTTTTTTCAGTATCAATATATTCTGCTGAATACCAATGATTTCCTTTAGGACTAAATCTAGGATTTGCTATCATTGAAAAAGGTTTACTCTTTACTGAATCTACTACCAAGTATTGATTATTGCTATCAGACATCCAATAGCTTAAACGGTTTTTTTCTTGACTGAAAGTTGGGTATCTTGAGCTATAATGTAAAGTGTCAACAATATGATTTAATACATGATGCATAGTTCCTTTGATTTTTACTGTATATGCAATTTTATCTTCGGTAGGTGAAAAAGATAAATCTAAAACATCCTCATAAGGTCCATACAAAGAGTCATTCACAATAATATAACCGTCATCACCTATAAATCCACCATAAGCTATTTTTGAGTTATCAAAAGAGAAGGAAGGTCCCAAGCCGGTATTATCAAATTTTGGTCCTTCTTTTTTATCAACGACAATAAAATATTTATCTTCTTTTTTAGCGAAGTAAACCAAATGTTTGCTGTCAGGTGTAAACATTGGTGGAGGACCGGCAAGAGATTGATAAACTTCCCCTTTTTTATTATCATAAACTACCATTTGGGCATCTGGACCTGCAACAGGGAACGCATATCTTTTACTATCAGCAGAAAAAACTACAGTATCCGATGTAATCCCTAAGAACGGACCGAGTTCTTTTTTTCCGGTAATTTTTAAATAATATGCAAATCCATTCCTGCCAATTTTTCTTCCAATAATAGCTAATTTTGAGCCGTCAGGGCTAAAGTTGAAACCGATTACTTTTTCATATTTATACTTTTTTCTCATCCCCTTTGTCCAGACATACTGTTTATCTCCTTTTTGAATAAGCAGAGCGACATGTTTGTAATCTTGACTTACCCTAATATCTATAACTTTTTCTTTTTTACCTACTTCAAACAAGTTCTTTTCATTTACTTTGTATTCTTGCTTGGATTCTACAAGTTGATTTTCTAATGCAAAACTTTGAGAAGTACTAATAATTAAAGTTGTCATAACAAATAAAATTTTTCGAAACATGTTTTTCCCTTCCATAAATTAATTTATCAAAAACTAGATACCCTAAATTCACAAAGATTTAATGTCAAACTTCTACCGATTCATTTCGTCTATCAGACGTAGGCCGGTAAGTGTCAAAGTCGGTTCGACAAATTTGATATGTTTGGAAAATTTTTCGATACCTTTAGCAAGTCCACCCGTCGCAATCACCGTACAAGATTGGAACCCGGTTTCCTCGATAATTTTTTCAATAATAAAATCAACCTGCCCGACAGTCCCATAAAACAATCCCGACTTGAGTGCTCCCGCCGTAGATTTGCCGACTACCGAGTCGGGCGGTTCTATGCGAACTTCAAAAAGTCTTGCCGCTTTTTTCGCAAGTTGTTCAAGTGAAGTTTCAGGTCCCGGGATAATCACTCCGCCGATATAAGCACCCTCGGCATTAACAATATCAAATGTCGTAGCGGTTCCAAAATCGACGATAATAAGTGGTCCTGAAAATTTATCAAACCCTGCCGCGGCATTAGCAATACGGTCGGCTCCGACTTGTTCAGGTTGGTCAAACTCAATTGTGATTGGAAGGTCTAAACGATGCGATACAACTGTCGGGATACATCCGAGATACGACTTTACAACTGTTTCCAAAGTTGTCGTAAGAGGCGGCACTACCGAACAGATTATTGCCGATTCTATCTCTTCGTTTTGACAATGCATATTCGACAGCCACTGCGAAATCAACAGTCCGGCTTCATCGGCAGTCATATTATGTCTTGAGGCAAGACGAAAATGGTCTTTCAGCTGATCACCTCTGAACAGACCGATGACAATATTGGTATTGCCTATATCAATAGCGAGTAACATAGATAGAATATGTGAAGAAAATAGAAAAATATCAAGCTAAAGAAAGACCCGTTATTGTTTTACAATAATGGGTCTACAACTTAAAAATCAGTTTAGATATGATTATAATAATTAATTTAGATGATATTCACAAACATTGCATGGGGGTATTCCACTTGAACCAAACATAAATGCAACTAAAAATACCATATCAGATATATCAACAATATTGTTACAATCAAAATCACCTGCTAATGGGAATGGACAAATATCCGGACCACCTTGAAACGTAAAAGCTACAAAATAAATCAAATCTGTAATATCCAAGATTCCATTATTTGGACAAGCAACATCTCCTGAAACATAGCTAGGGTACAAGTCACAGCAATCTCCAGGAACTTGATTTATATTGTAAAATTCAGGACAATTATCTTCAACGCATGTATTGACAGAATAGCCTGGGTTTCCAAAACCATCACCGTCTGTATCGGTACATAGATCACAAACGTCACCAATACCATCACCATCTACATCTGCTTGATCAACATTAGGAGAATAAAGACAGTTATCACAACCATCAGCTATATCATCTGAGTCAATATCGATATTGTCATTAAAACCTGGGCAAGCATCACATGGGTCTCCGACACCGTCAGAATCTGAATCTATTTGACTTGGATTTGATATCGTTGGACAATTGTCGCAACCATTAGCAATTCCATCAGAGTCACCATCAGCTAAATCATTATAGCCGGGACAAACATCACATGGGTCTCCGATACCGTCAGAATCTGAATCTATTTGACTTGGATTTGATATCGTTGGACAATTATCCTCTAAATCAAAGAACCCATCATTATCTCCGTCTGTACAAGAATACAGTTTAGCTATGCTACTAGAAGGTTGTCCAATTATAAAGTTGTCAAAACCATCATTATCGGTATCACCAATACTTACTAAACCATCCCCGAAAGAATCGCCAGAGAAACCTCCAGCTTGAGAAAATATATTTGAACCTGTAGCACCAGAAAAAACATGGACATACGAGTTGTCTACGCCGGCTCCAATTTCAGATACTAAAATATCAGGTATTGCATCACCATCAATAAAACCTGCACTAGCAACATTATTACCTAAACTATTGCTACCTGAAACTGTTAGAGTATGTATTATCGTAGCTGTTTGTCCAGTATAACTTGAAGCGTAACCAGAATAAACAACTGTATTATTAGTACCTGCATAGCCAACAACAAAGTCATCACGTCCTTGACCATCACTAGGGTTTACATCTCCCACATTTACAATTTGAGTGCTATTAGGAACGGTTAACAAAACAGAACCAGTAGCTCCTGAAAAAATCTGAACATCACCAATATCACTAGCAACTATAAAATCAGGAACAGCATCATCATTTATTATTCCTGCGAAGGATACTGCTATACCAAACTTTTGATAATCAGCATTTCCATAGAAGTACGACCTGTTAGTTCCATCAGGTCCATAAAAGATTACAGCCAAACCACTTTCTGTCCATCTTGTTGTACCATCCTGATTTAGGAAAGAGTAAGTTGGCAAACCGACTAAGACATCATCAAAACCATTATTATCTACATCACCTATTCCTGCTACAGAATAACCCGTACCTTCATTATTACCAGTATTATCAGGTACCATTGTAAACAATACACTATTATCAAAACCTGAATAAATAGTTACTCTACCACCATTTCCTGCCCCTTCAAAAGGAGAACCTACTACATAATCAGTATGTCCATCATTATTAAAATCACCCGCAGAAGCAACGGACCAACCCATTCTTGAATTCGCCTTGTTTCCTGTCTTTGTAGTTATTACTGAATTATCAAAAGCTGTATAAACTGTAATTTTTCCGGTAAGACCGTTATCATGAGGAGCACCGATGATATATTTAGGAGTTGCAGTAAGAGCAGTATCTTGCGGAAGATACGCCATACTAAATCCAAATTCATTTCCAGGGGTACCAAGTAATGTTGTCGATGACGGACATTGCCCATTTGCAATATTTATTGTAATCAAGTATACTATAAATATCATTAATATTTGTTTAATTTTCACGATTTCTCTCCTTCTTTATAGGTCTGTTACATAAAATATTTATAGCAAATAAGTATCATCGACTTTTATTGTTAAAGTATTATAACACATAGATATATTTATAACAAGTAATACTTACAATTAACATAGATAGTTTTGACTAATATCGATTACTAATAACTCTTTTATATATAAATGAGTAAATCTATAAATATCGTATTGTTGGTATTATTAAATACAAAAAGAGCGGAAAAAATCCGCTCTTTTAAACAAACATAAACCTATTGGAGCATGCATCTACTGCACTTAGTATAAACAATGTGACAACTAAAGAGATGAGATTGCCACACCCCTACGGTCGTTCGCAATGACTGCTGTTTGAAAAATTTCTTTATAAAACTTCACAACTTGTTGCTTACAAACTATTCACAGTAGTCAGAGTAATGTAAGGTTATTCTTTTACTGCGACTTCTACCTGTTTTTCCTCTTCGACAACTTCAACAGTATCATCTTTAATCATACCCAAAGCAACTTTGACTTGGTTGAGAATATCATCCATAACATCAGGAGAATCCAACAAGAATTGTTTTGCTTTTTCTCTCCCCTGGCCGAGCCGTTCGGGACCATAGGAGAACCATGAACCGGATTTTTCAATAATGCCACAATCGACCGCTTTGTCGACAAGCTCACCGACAAATGAGACACCTTTGCCATAGATAATATCAAACTCTGCTTCTCTAAACGGAGGAGCCATTTTATTTTTGATTACCCGAACACGAGTTCTGTTGCCGATTGGTTCGTTGTTATCTTTGATAGTCGCAATCCGACGAATATCCATACGCACCGATGAGTAAAATTTCAGAGCATTACCGCCGGTAGTTGTTTCGGGAGAGCCGAACATGACTCCGATTTTCATCCGAATTTGGTTGATAAAGACAAGCGAAGTTTTTGATTTAGAAATAACACTTGTCAATTTCCGAAGTGCCTGTGACATCAAGCGAGCCTGCAGACCCATGTGCGAGTCACCCATGTCGCCTTCGATTTCCGCTTTTGGAGTCAAGGCGGCAACAGAATCGACCACAATAATATCAATCGCACTGGAGCGAACCAATGTTTCGCAAATTGCAAGAGCTTGTTCACCGGTATCCGGCTGTGACACAAGCAGGTTATCGGTATCTACGCCTAATGCTCTGGCGTAGGTCGCATCAAGAGCATGCTCAGCATCGATAAAAGCAGCAGTTCCGCCTATTTTTTGGGCTTCTGCGATAAAATGAAGTGCCATTGTTGTTTTACCCGATGATTCCGGTCCATAAATTTCACACACTCGTCCTCGTGGAATTCCGCCTATTCCCAGAGCATAGTCTAAACCGAGTGAACCGGTCGGAATATACTCGACCTCTAATACTTGATTATCGCCAAGACGCATGATTGACCCTTTGCCAAAAGAGCGTTCAATCTGTGTGAGGGCCGCATCAAGTGCTTTCTGACGGTCCGGAGCTGTTGTAACTGCCATATCCGCTGTACCTTTCTTTATATTAATTTTCTTTTTTGTCATATATTATCCAATCTAATAAGTTTTATTGTATTAATATATCACATTTTACGTGTAAATAAAATAGTTAATTGGACTGACAGGGTGTGTCATTGTTTTTTATCATGATGAAAATAAATATTTAAGCTTCTTGAGGCGATTTAAAACAATAAAACTGTCAGGAATGGGTTCCTGACAGCTTAATTAGTATAATTTTCTTGATTTTACAAAAAACAGACAATATTTTATTTCAAATAATCTTGACCTGGTCGGTCACCGACTTTGGCATCCGGGTCTACAACCGGTACTAAATAAAATTCAACTCTGAAAACAACTTTTCCGGTGATAATTACATGATGAAACCGTTCCGGAAATATAACAATAGGGTGATCGATATCAGCATCTAAAACATTTTCAGGGTCATCTTCCCAAACAAACTGTAAGGTTCCTTCTTCGACTACCACAAGTCCGTGCTTTCCTTTTGGGGCAAGATGATTTTTCAGGATTCCTTTTACAACAGTCTCTTCATTCATACTTGGAGTAGAACCGACTTTTTCGGCACCATCAGGTAAGGTCTCATTTTGATAGTTCATAATTTCTCCTTTATGTTTCGTTTATGAGTTTTCAATTTATACAAAAATAACTCTTAAAAACTCAAATGTTCTTTACTTAAGTCAATAAAACCTAAATTAAATGTAGTTTGTGGAGCTATTAACTCTCTGACAAAAGAATAAGTAGTTTTCCGTCAGAAGAAATTAGGTCGTAGTTTCGAATTTTGGAAAATTAATTGAGAGAAATCCGACATCTTTTTCTAAAATATCCTTGATATCCTGTCGGTTCAATTTTTTATATCGCCCAATAAAACCTCACTTTTATAGCAAAAATTTCATAAAGAGATTGATAATTTCCACATTTTATAGTACTTATTATATAGCAGTTTTTATACAATTATTCTAATTATAGCAAACGAGAAAGCGACGATTTCATCTGTGAAATACGCTAATTTTGTGCATCTGCATACACATAGTCAATACTCACTCTTAGACGGTGCCTGTCGTTTAGATGCCGTTATTCAAAAAGCAATAGACCTCAAAATGCCCGCTTTGGCTATTACCGACCACGGAAATATGTTTGGAGCGATTGAATTTTACAAAAAAGCAAAAAAAGCAGGAATCAAACCGATAATCGGCTGTGAAACGTATGTTGCCGGAGGTTCACGTCTTGACAAAAAACCGTCACGGGAACATCCTGACGGCGGCTATCACATGGTACTGCTTGCCAAAAATAAAGTTGGATATCATAACTTAATAAAATTAACATCCTCCGGGTTCCTAGAGGGATTCTATCACCGTCCACGTGTCGACAAAGAATTGCTCAAAGAATATGCCGAAGGAATTATTGCGACCTCTGCCTGTTTAAAAGGTGAGGTTAATTGGAATCTGATGCACGGTAATACCGACCGAGCGGTTGCTGTTGCACGTGAACTGCAGGATATATTCGGTGAGGGTAATTTCTTTTTAGAAATCCAAAATCATGGAATAGATAAAGAGATAAATAATATACCCAAGATAGATGCCATTTCCCGCGAAACAGGTATCCCGATGGTAGTCACAAACGATTGTCATTATCTTCGTCAGGAAGATGCCGATGCTCATGATGCTTTGATTTGTATTCAGACCGGAAAAAATGTCGAAGATGAAAAACGGATGAAATACAACACCGACCAGATATATTTTAAATCAGAAGATGAAATGAAAGAGCTTTTTGGTGATTTCAAATCAGCTATGGAAAATACTGTTCAAATAGCTGAATCATGTAATCTCGAAATTGAACTTGGAAATTTAAAATTACCGAAGTTCCCTATCCCAACTCCTTTTGTAGAACCGGATTCATATTTGAAGCATCTTTGCGAAGAAGGATGTAAATTACTGTATGGTGGAATTGATGAAGTTGTCCGGACTCGCTTGGATTATGAATTATCTGTTATCAAAAAAATGGGATATGCCGGATATTTCCTCATTGTAAAAGATTTCATCGACTATTCCCGTTCAATCGGTGTCCGTGTAGGTCCCGGTCGTGGTTCAGCTGCCGGTTCTTTGGTTTCGTATGCCTTAAAAATCACGACTATCGACCCTATAAAATTTGATTTGTTGTTTGAACGGTTTTTGAATCCTGAACGTATTTCAATGCCTGATATCGATATTGATTTTGCCGACCGCGGTCGTGAAAAAATTATTCACTACGTAGTCGAAAAATACGGTGAAAAAAATGTCTGCCAGATTATTACTTTCGGTACTATGGCGGCTCGGGGAGTAATTCGCGATGTCGGACGAGTGCTGGGCATTCCGTACGGAGATGTAGATAAAATTGCCAAGATGGTTCCTGAAGGTCCAGGAGTAACTCTCACAGAAGCTCTCAAAAAAGTACCTGAACTTAAAAAACTGACACAAACCGACAAACGAATTGAACGGCTCTTAAATTATTCTTTAACACTTGAGGGTCTCGCCCGACATTGTTCTACTCATGCTGCCGGAGTAGTAATTGCACCCTCGGCACTTACTGATTACGTGCCTCTTTTTAAAGGAACTAAAGACGAAATAACAACTCAGTATGATATGAAAATGGTTGAGGAAATCGGTCTGCTAAAGATGGATTTTCTGGGATTACGCACTTTAACAGTAATCGATGATGCCTTGTTGTTTATTAAAGAGAACCATCCCGAAGCTGATTTTGACTTAGAAAATATTCCTCTGGAGGACCCTGAAGTATACAAAATTTTTGCCAAAGGTGATACAATAGGTATTTTCCAGTTTGAATCTGCGGGTATGCGTGACTATCTTCGTAAATTAGGACCTGAAAATTTTACCGATATTACTGCCATGAACGCTCTCTATCGTCCCGGTCCTTTAGACTCGGGTATGATAGATAAATATATTAAAAATAAAAAAGATTCATCATCTATTAAATTTGATCATCCGATACTTGAAAAAATTCTAAGCAGTACCTACGGTATTATTGTTTTCCAGGAGCAGGTTCTTCATATTGCAAACTATCTTGCCGGCTATTCTTTGGGCAAGGCTGATTTTTTACGTAAAGCGATGGGGAAAAAAGATGCTGCCCTGATGGATTCGCAACAGAAAGAATTCCTTGCAGGTGCCGATGCGAACAATATTGACAGAAAAGTATCTGAAAATATTTTTGACCAAATCAAAGCGTTCGCCCGTTACGGATTTAATAAAGCTCACTCAACTTGCTACGCCTTTATTGCCTATCAAACTGCTTGGCTGAAGCTGTATTATCCGAAAGAATTTATGGCAGCACTTATGACCTCAGAAATAAACTCTGCCGACCGTATTTATCTCTTTTTAGAAGAGTGCCGCAAAATGGGCATTGAAGTGCTTCCGCCTGATATAAACGAGTCCAAAACAAATTTCACCGTTGTCGGCAATAAAATTCGGTTTGGATTAAAAGCTGTCAAAAATGTCGGTGAAGGTCCCGCAAAAGCAATTGAAAATGAACTCGTCAAAAATGGTAAATTCTCTGATTTGGCTGAATCTGTCAGCCGAGTACCTCTTAAGGCATTGAACCGCAGGACGATAGAATCTCTCATTAACGCCGGTGCCTGTGATTCTTTAAAAGGTAATCGAGCCCAAAAAGCTGATGCTGTTGAAGCGATGTTGGAATTTGGGCATAAAGT
>JAJRXM010000039.1 GCA_024276275.1 Candidatus Zixiibacteriota bacterium | reverse complement strand
TAAATCTACTCCACGACCGTTTGCAGCATATAGTTCAGACGGTTTTTTTGTCTGAATTTGCTGTAAGCCTAATTCACCTTCATCAATAATGGCGGCAGTTAGCTGATTTGGCTTAATAACGACGTGTAAATATATATTTTTGGTAGGATTCAGCTGATTTCCATGCAGAAGAGCATTCGTAAACGCTTCTGATATTACGAGCATGAACCCATATCTTTCAGGATTCAAAATCATATTTTCAGTTAACACAGATGCTAAGTCGCTTAACATTTTTTCTTCTGAATCCAAAACAGATGGATATATAAAGCTGTAAGAAGCCATATTAAACCGCCTTAACCTGTAAAATTGTGAAATCATCTACCATATCTTCAGCACAACCTTCAGTAAAGTTGTCAATCCACTCTTTTACTTTTAAGCAAAATTCTTTTGGAGGAAGATGATATTCAATTGAAAACACCTGTTCTGCTCTTTCTCTTCCGAATAATTGTCCTGTATCATCGGCTGCTTCAGTCAGACCGTCAGTAAACAAGAATAACCTATCACCTTTTTTAAACGGTTGTTCGCCTTGTTTATATTTTATCTCAGGAAATTGACCGATAATAGGACCGCCGACAGCGAGTTCAATAATTTTATGTTCAGTATTATCATAGAATAACCCCGGCAAATGACCGGCATTACAAAATGTAATTTTCATTTCATCAAAATCAAATTTACAGAAAAAGAGAGTTACAAACATTTCTCTCTCTTTTATTATTTCGTTGGATAGGAGTACATTTGTAGTTTCAGCAAGTTCGGCTATACTAATATCATTATTTTGTTTGAGGGTCGACTTTATAATTGCAGATGTTGCCGACATCACAAGTGCCGCCGGAACACCTTTGTTGGAAACATCGCCCATAATTATGACAAATTTGTTCCCCTCTAATTTTACAACATCATAAAAGTCACCACCGACATCACGAGCCGGAAAATAAACAGCACCAATCTCGGCACCTTCGATACAATCAATATCCTGTGGGAGGATTGTTTCTTGAATCTGTTTTGCAATTAACATCTCTTGTTCAATTTTTTGACGTTCCAATCTCTCCTTCATTAAAATTGAATTTTCAATCGCTACTGCAACAAACGAAAGAAGCATCTCAAGCATTTCTTGATCATCTTTGTTATAATCGGAACCATCTGTTTTATTTATTATGATTATGGTACCATAACATGTTTTCGACGTTTGTATCGGAGCACAAATTATTGAATTGAGAGTCATCCCATCATCCGATTGGACTCCGAGACTTTGTAAAATAACTGTTTCACGATTTGTAAAACAATGAGATGCTAAATCAACATCCTCTTCATACATGAGCGTTTTGAGAAATTCCTGATTAACACCCCACGATGCTTTTCCAATAAATTCATCATTTTCATGTAAAAGAATTCCACCGACTTAGCCATTCACTAAACGAATTGACATCTCCATAACAACTGACAAAACGGAGTTAATCTCATGGATTGATGTAATCACCGTTCCCATGGTAGCAAGGTCTTGCAGATTCGCTTTATGTTCAGCAAACCGACCTTCTAAATCATCATATTTATTTTCTAGAGTTTGTAATGTTTCCATAATACCGTTGTATCGGCATGAAACGGAAAAAACTGATAAAATCGGGGATATTTCTGTAATATTTCCGAAGAATTATTGAGATATTAAAACAGGTGCCGTTATCTCTTTTTAAACTTAAGGCGAATCGGAACCCCTTGAAAGCCAAACTCTTTACGGAGTTGGTTCGAGAGATAGTTTATGTATGCTTTATCTACAAGTTCAGGGAAATTAGAGAAAAAGATGAAAGTCGGCGGTCCAACCTCTGACTGTGTCAGATAATAAAAACGAATATATTTTCCTTTTTTGGCAGGAGGATGAGTGCGATTTGTTACCCTTTCCAAAAAATCATTGAGCTCAGGAGTTTGAATTCGTCTGTTATTTTCTTCATAAACTTCTTTCAATAATGAGATTACTTTGCCAAGCCTTTGCCCTGTTTTTGCTGATATATATATAAGAGGAAGGTATGAATACATAGAGATTATATCTTTGATTTCTCTTGAAAATGCATCGGCAGTATGAGTATCCTTTTCAATAAGGTCCCATTTGTTGATTGCAATAATCGCAGGACGACGCATCGAGATAACTTTATCCAAAATCCGTTGGTCTTGGCTGGAAAGTTTATCGCCGGCATCAATTAAAATCAAGGCGACATCAGAGGATTCCAATGCTCTGTCAGTTCTTAAATTTGTATAAAACTCAACTGACTCCTGTACTTTATATTTTCGTCGTAACCCGGCTGTATCAATCAGAGTATAGTTTACACCGTCGTACTCAAAAGGTGTGTCCACAGCATCACGGGTAGTTCCTGCAATCGGTGTAACTATCAATCTATCCTGACCGATTAGTTTATTGATAAATGAAGACTTCCCTACATTCGGACGACCTACTAATGCAATACGAATAGCATCGTCGTCAGCGGCTCTGCTATCATCTAACTCAGGCAGAGCATCAACGAGCTTATCAAGCAATTCACCGACACCCAGTCCGATAGTCGCTGAAACAGGAACAGGTTCACCCAAGCCAAGTTTCATAAATTCATAAATTTGCAGTTCTAAATCTTGATTATCAACTTTGTTAGAAATCAACAGACATCTTTTTTTCTCTCTTTTGAGAGATTTGGCAATTTTAAGGTCTACCGAGTCTATCCCAATTTGTGAATCTACAACCAGAAGAATTAAATCAGATTCATGTATTGCAAAATCTGTTTGGTCGGTGATAAGTTTTTCCATTAAATCAGAGGAGTCAGGTACAATACCACCCGTATCTATCAGATAAAATTCTCGTCCTGCCCAATCACAAACGGCATAATTTCTATCACGAGTCACACCCGGTTGTTCATCTACTACTGCTATACGTTTTTGTAAAAACCTGTTAAACAGTGATGACTTGCCGACATTTGGACGTCCTATTATAGCAACGGTAGGGATTTTCAATTGAAGACCTCTTTTAAAGTTTCTGCTAAATTATATTGTCCGATAACAACCTCTTTGTTAAGGGCGGTCGTAAACTGTTTTAAAGAAAGATTATCTAAAAAGAGATCGTCATTGTTAATACAGTTGGGAGGAAGGATTACAGTATCAAATTCATCTTGATGTATCCGAGCTTGTCTGAGCATATCCTGTCCGGTTAGTAATCCTGAGACTGTAACCATCTTACCCCAAAACTGATTTTCAACCGGCAAAATTTCTAAGTTTAGATTCAACTCATTTTTTACATACGGTAAAATTTCTTCGGTCAAAAATGGAAATGCCGAATATCCGGTTAAAAAGAGAACCCGTTTTTTAGATTGTAATGATTTCAATTTTGATTTACGATAGTTAAACATTGTAATAAATTCTCGAACCATCCCAATACCGTTTTCAAATTGAGACATTTCCTCATAAGTATATCGAGCCGGAAACGGTCGTTTTGCTTCGACATAAAACTCATCTGAAGCCCATACAAAACGAGTACCTTGCTTTTCTAAAAACTTGTTTTGTCTTTTTTCTATATAATCAATAATTTCTGCAGCTTCATCCGGTTTATAATTTCGTAAATTGGGAAGATGCTCTCTGTATTTAGTCAGCCCGACCGGAACGACTGCCAATGTTTCTACATCCGGACAAAGTTCAGAGAGCTGATCAATTGTTTTTTCTAGATAGATTCCATCATTTACCCCGGGACATAACACAACCTGAGTATGTACAGTAATTCCATTTTGAGTCAGATATTTTAATGTAGGTATGATTGGAGCAAGCTTTTCATTTTTTAACATACAGCGGCGAAGAGTATCATCAGAAGCGTGTACTGAAACATATATCGGTGATAATCGTTGCTCTATAATTCTATCGAGATCTTCCTGTGTAGTATTTGAAAGAGTAACAAAATTCCCGTGAGTAAACGAAAGACGGTAATCCTCATCTTTAATATATAAAGCTTGTCTCATTCCTTTTGGCTGCTGATGCACAAAACAGAAAATACAGCTATTACGGCAAACTTTAATTTTCCCATCATCTAAAGTCAGTCCTAAATCTCCGACATACTGCTCTTCAAATTCAAAGGCAATCTCTTTCCCTTTTGTATCTGCAAAAACTATAGAAATCTGCTCAACAGTAGTCTTGAAACGAAAATCTATAGAATCAAGAATAGAACTACCGTTTACAGATTTAATTGTATAGCCTGGACGGACATAACCAAAAAGAGGTGAATCCGGTTCAACTGCGGTGATTTTCATACTAACCTTACGTTATGATAAATGAATATAGTAATACTAATACTTTTTTTTAGTCCCCCAATGTATCATTTATTTTGATTTTGTCAACAGCAATAGACAGACAGAATT
Source organism: Candidatus Zixiibacteriota bacterium (assembly GCA_024276275.1). Lineage (GTDB taxonomy): Bacteria > Zixibacteria > MSB-5A5 > GN15 > FEB-12 > QQUK01. The sequence goes on along the minus strand of JAJRXM010000039.1, from coordinate 105,341 downwards.
CTTGACAAAATAGACATATTTATATATATTATAGTTGCTTTATATCCTATAAAATAGTTATCGGCTCTGAATTTTCTCATATATAGGAATCATTAGTGATATTTATTGAGGAAAAAGCATTATGAAAAAACTCTATATTATTCTAATACTGCTTGGCATTTTTTTCCTTTCTTGTGGACCAAGCGATAACCCTACTACACCTAACAATCAACCGACCAAGCAATTAGGCCGTTTACTCATAGCTGTCAGTGGATTAACTGTCGGCCTGAATGCTGATATTAATGTCGCAGGACCTAACAATTACAGTAAACATCTAACAAACGGAACTCTGCTGGATAGTTTGGAAGTAGGTACATATACAATTACTGCATCAGCTGTTGTCGATACTTCCGGCGACACAATACAAACTACTACTCCGTCTCAAACTATTCTTGTCGAAGAAAATAAAACTGCTTCAATTTCAGTTACCTATCAGGCGGTTCAAACTCAATACGGTTCTCTTTCTGTTACTATAAACGGTCTTCCCAATGGAGTCACCGGCTATGCCCGTCTGCTGAAATCTGACCATTATTTGTATAGTGAAATTTCCGAATCAATTATCATTAGTTCAATATTAGCAGGTAATTACACATTTATAACAGCTTCTGTTTCTACTTTAGACGACCGGCTTTATGTTCCGGATACTGATACAATATATGTTACAATTACCGGAGGGATTACTACAAATATTGTAATAACTTATGTTGAAGCGATAGGAAGTTTACAGGTCAATGTCGAGGGACTCCCTTCAGGTGAAGAAGGATTTATCAAAGTATATAAATCAACCTGGGTACCTGCTAACGGTGAATATGTAGAAATTAAAAAGAGCGGTCTTATAGATTCCTTAGGAGAGGGTCAATATACAGTTGAAGCAATTGATGTTACACTAAATAACGGAGATATTTACCGTCCACAACATTATTACCAGCAGGTATTTGTTGCTCATCAAAACACATCTGCAATTACAGTTGATTATTTCCCACGGCTTGGAAAGATTTTCTTGCAAGCCTATGGACTACCGAATGATGTTTCTGCTGAAATAAGTGTTGCGACTTTAGGTACATATCAATTTGACGGCTCTTATCTGATAGACTCCGTTGAAGAAGGTACTTATACTATTACTGCATGGGATTTAACTGCTCCAGACGGACAGACGTGGATAGCTAAGCCCAAATATCAAACAGTTGATGTCGGTGGTGGAGAAACAACTATTGCCCAACCAATAGGATATACTCCCAAATTCGGTTTTCTAAATATCGTTTCTGTAGGTTTACCTGATAGTTTAAATGATGCAGAAATTATAATAAATAATACTCATAACGAAGTTTGGGTGCTAAACGGAAGTGAGTCTTTAGATTCTCTTACACCAGACGTTTATACAATCATATCTTCACCTGTTATCCCTAACGGTATAGATTCTTTATTCCCGGACCCTGATTCTATTCAAGTAAATGTTACCGCCGGAAACGTGACCGACATTCAGATTGAATATAAAGGATATTCTTTTAAAGTGATTTCAGACCCGAAGTTTCCGAGACAACGGCTCTTTTATAGAGATCAATGTGAAGGTAATGAGGAAAGGCTCATGTTTTACTCCGATACTGTTTCAAATATTGAAGGCGGTTATGTATACGATATATGTACAGTAATTAATGCTGATATTACTGAGACAGCTTCATCTAAGTTTTATGAAATAGGCGGTTCTTTTTCATCAGGTTCTATCTCTGAAGATATTGCAGTTGATAAATCATTAGGGGAAATTACAATTTCTAAAACAATAGAGGGACAATCTTCCCAACCGACTTGTTCAGAATATGGATACGGTTTACTTCATGTAAACTCTGAATATAATGAAGTCTATAATGACTTTACTTTGGAACCGCTAATAATTGAAATAAACAACCCGTTTGAAGATACAATACTTATTCATGTAAGCGGTACGGGAAATGCCATGGTTGATTTTTCTGCCGTTAATGAACCTGATGATATTTATATTGCATGCGGTAGTTCTCTTGCATACTCCTATGCATATTGCTCAAATGCATATGCTGTTATCGATACCGTTGATCAATTATCAATAGGAGCTATAGCATGGAATGATTCTGTAGTAACAAACCAAATAAGTCTAGATAGATACAGTTATTATAGAATCAACTACTCCGACTCTCTCTATTAAGTTCTATAGACCCGCAAATGGATTTCTTAGGTCAAGTTATATTGTCGATAGACTCTCATACTCCAGCATGTTTACCCTTTCAACGGATATACAAATCTGGATAGAAAGAAAAAAAGTACAAAAATAAATAAGAGAAATGTGTCATGAAAAAACTATATATATTATTTACGCTAACAATATTATTCTTCCTCTCTTGTGGAAACAGTGGCAATCCGACAACACCCAATAATCAATCACCAAAGAAATTAGGCAGTTTACTTATTTCTATCAGTGGCCTTACTGCCGGTCTGAATGCTGACATTAACATATCCGGACCGAATAGTTATAATAATCATATAACAAAAGACACATTACTCGACAGTTTGGAAATAGGAACATATACGGTAACTACTTCTGATGTAGTAGACACTTCGGGTGACACAGTACAAACGACAACCGAGTCTCAAACTATACTTGTTGAAGAAAATAAAATAGTATCGGTCGATATTACATATCAAGCACTGTCAAGATTCTATTACAAAATTTATGGTAGATTAAACCTTAGTTCAGTAAAAACTTCTGCCGGAGCTACTATTGACGGGTCATCGTTTACTGAATCAAATTCTAATAGTGACCCGGGAAATGGTTCCGAGTATACAACTGACGGCTGTAAGTTGATTTCAACAGACATCGAAAACGGTTACTCAAAATCTGCTGCTGCCTCGGCAGGTGGCGGTTCTGCATCGGTTGATCAAACTCTTACATTTACAAGAACAACAAATACTGTAATTTTAACAACATCGGCAACAGTTAATGCTCCAACTCCCGGTTCTTCTAATTTTGGCATAATAAATGTTGACGCTCAAAGTACAACATACCCGTTTGTTCTCCAATTTGACAACCCGGACAGAGACTCTGTTGAAATTACTGTATCGTGGGAAGCAACAGGTTCAGCATCATCAAGCGGTACAGACATCTCAAGAGCAGGTTCACAAGTTCAAGCCGTATTATATATTCATACATCAACTTGTTTTGCTACTCTTTTTACTACCGCTGTTCCATTCTCATTTTCTGCTTTTGAAGACTCTTTTCACTCTAATGACAATATGCCTGTTTCAGGTCAATCCTCAGTTACATTTAATAGCACATTTTATTTAGTTGGATTTGACTTGATGACACGGTCTATTGCAGGTTCCTATCAGCAAGCAATAGGTAATTCCGGTGACGGGTCCGGCAGTAGTAGCGGTAGCTTATCTGTAACAATAACGGTAGTAGTAAGAAGATTCTAAATTTTCAGGATTATTTATTCTGAATCTTTCTTTTGAGTTACCCGAACTATTATAATCGAGATTTCATATAAGATATAAAGAGGTACAGCTAACAAAAACTGTGTGAATACATCGGGTGGTGTAATAATCGCACCGACTACTAAAATAATAACGATAGCGTATCGTCTTCCTTTTCCCGACATATTGGCATTTATTACTCCCATTTTTGCTAAGAAATAACTCAGCAGAGGCATTTGAAAGCCGAATCCAAAAGCCATCAAAAGCAGACCGACAAAACTAATGTAACTACCGATTGTAATCGTATTTTCAATCTGCTCCCCGGCAAACCCGATTAAAAAAGCAAATGATATCGGAAGAACGACCTTAAAACAAAAGGCTGCCCCGATTAAAAATAAAATTGTCGAAATTAGCACTAACGGAATAACCATCAGTCTTTCTTTTTTGTATAACCCCGGAGAGATAAAAGACCAAAGTTGATAAAAAACGAACGGCAGCGATACCAGCACACCTGTTATAAGGGATAGCTTGATATAAGCATAGAATGTCCCGGTAACGGCGATATTATACAGCTTTACATCGCCAAGAGGTATCCGTACAAAGTCGACAAGATAATGAGCAAAATTAAAAGCAACAAAAGCACAGACAATAACAGCTAATACCGATTTAATTAACCGCCATCTGAGTTCTTCCAAATGCTCTAGAAACGGCATAGCACTTTTTTCTTTTATAATACCGTCTTCTAATCTGTCATGTTCTTGCTCACTCATACGTTAGCAAATGTCAGAAAAAAGAAAGCTTTTGTCAACGAGTAAAAACAATTTACTTTTTCCCTCGTATATGAGATATTGAAGCAATAAATTAGATATATTTTTGGAGCAAAAGATGAAAATAATAGTTTTAATACTTATACTACTACCTTTCGGCGGAAAATCAAAAGCTGAAAATATGAATGAGTATTCTGTGAGTGCCGGTATCACTTTTCCTCAAGGAACATTCAACAAGTATACAGACAACGGTTTCTACGGTAATATTAGGTATATTTCACATTGGGATTCATTTAAAGCTTTAAGCGGAATTGCAAATTTGAGCGGATCATTCTTTTCATCTACAACTGAAGATGTGTTACTTACTGACGGTTCCTATGCCCGCAAACGAATTTCAGAATACTCGGGTGCACTTCACTTAGGTGTTCAACTCGGTTCAGACAGCCGTCATTCTTTTTTCCGTCCAAAAGCAGGGCTTGCCGGTGGTCTTTACTTTTTTAATACAGAGACTTTATTGTTAAGTGAGTATTCCGATGAAACCGTTTTTGCCAAAGACAACCAGACTCAGTTTCGGGTAGGTTGGCGTGGAATAATCGGGACAGATTTGTTTTTTACTCCAAAATGGGGATTATCGTTTGAATTCACCTATGACCATGTGCTTAACCTACACCATACTTTAGTATTTGACCCTGATGTCGGAATAAAAAAAGTTGGGCAAACTGCACGGTTTAATAGTTATTCTATAGGATTGATTTTACCTCTGCCGTTTGATTGATTAGGAACCAAGTCCCCTTCGACTCCGCTCAGGGTGACTTGAATTATATTTTACCTCTCTATAAAAAGAGAATAATCGTAGACAATATGTCGGGCTTCTTACAATTATATTTTATAGAATAGGAACACCGACCTACTATTAAACTGCTCTGCCTATTCCAATAACTTCTTCATCTCTTCTAAGAATTCTTCTTTATCTTTAAACTTTCGATAAACCGAGGCAAACCGAACATACGCAATCTCATCTATCGGACGGAGTTTCTCCATCACCATTTCACCGATTTCCTGCGATGATATTTCGCTTTTATTTTTACCTTTGATTTGCAATTCAATTTCAGCGGCAAGCGTTTCAATTTCTTTTGGAGTAACAGGACGCTTGTTGCAAGCAAGTTTAATTCCGTAGAGCAGTTTATATTTGTCATACGGTTCTCGACGGCTATCTGATTTTGTAACAGTCAGAGTTCCCTGCTCGACATATTCATAAGTAGTAAATCGTTCTCGGCATTTGAGACATTCTCGACGACGACGGATAGCGGCGTTGTCTTGCGAGGGACGACTATCGACTACTTTATCTTCTTCATGTCCACACTTCGGGCATTTCACTAAACGCCGCTCTCTTTTCGAACCCAATCCAAGTACTTTGGTAGTCCCTCTGTAATCGGAAGTGCTATGATTTCAGGAGTATCAAAGGGATGGTTCTCTTTGACAAACTGTATCAAATGTTCTATTTTCTGCTCAATCGTTTTGACAATAAGAAGCGTTTCTTTATCACAATTAATTTTGTCTTCCCATCGATAATATGACTCAACAGATGGAAGCAGATTCACACATGCCGCTAATTTGGTTTCAACTATTTTTTTAGCAAGTTCTGTTGCTCTCTCAACAGGGACTGTAATAAAAACAACTCTTAAATGTAACATTACTTATTGACCTCTCTTCCCAGTCTGTTTTCGATTGATTTGACTTTACCTTCTAAACGTTTTTTAGCACCCTTGCGGTCATCGATAGTAATAGATATATAAATTCGTTCGTGTCCTTTACGACGAAGCATCAGGCGTGCTTTGTTTATCACCACCATCACCTCGTTCCACTCTCCCTCGATACAAGTAGCCATCGGTGTCATCTTGTACGATAGCCCCGACTTGTCTATAATATCAATCACCTTGGCAACATGTTCAGAAACCGAGGCTGATTTTCGTTTGGAGCCTGAAGGAAACATTGTAAGTTGAAATAGCATTATCTATCCCTCCTGTCTTTCTTTATAGAGTGGGAACTTTTCACAAAGAGTAGAAACTTCAACTGAAATTTTCGCAAGAGCATCATCATCTTTACGATTTTGTATTGCCTTATCTATAAAGTCGGCAATCAATTCCATCTCAGCTTCTTTCATTCCTCGAGTTGTCACCGCTGGAGTTCCAATACGAATCCCCGATGTTATAAACGGTTTCGCAGTATCAAATGGAACGGTGTTTTTATTAACAGTCATACCTGCCTTGTCCAAAGCAATCTCAACTTTTTTCCCCGAGACATTCTTAACATCAAGAAACGAAATAAGCATAAGGTGCGTATCCGTTCCGCCAGATACAAGTTTATGTCCTTTTGATGCTAACGCCTCTGCCATAGCCTTGGCATTATTTATTACCTGTTGCTGGTATGTTTTAAATTCATCGGTGAGAGCTTCTTTAAATGCCACCGCTTTGGCAGCGATAATGTGCATCAACGGTCCGCCTTGTATTCCCGGCATAACAGTACGGTCAAGGTCTGCAGCATACTGCTCTTTACACATGACAACTCCACCACGAGGACCCCGCAAAGTTTTATGAGTCGTAGAAGTTACAAAGTCGGCATACGGAACCGGTGATGGATGGAGACCTACTGCAACAAGACCTGCTATATGAGCAATGTCTACCATCATAATAGCATCGACTGCATCGCACGCTTCACGAATTTTTTCAAAATCCCAAAACCGAGGATACGCCGAGGCTCCTGCAACAATCATTTTAGGTTTATATTTTTTTGCCTGGTCGATTAGTTTATCATAGTCGATAGTTTCTGTCTTTGGGTCTACTTGGTATCCTTCGAACTGATATAGTTTCCCCGAGAAATTTATCGGGTGTCCGTGGGTTAGATGCCCACCATGAGACAAGTCAAGCCCCATCACTTTATCTCCCGGATTTAAAACAGTAAAATACGCCGCCATGTTTGCCTGTGAGCCTGAGTGGGGTTGTACATTAGCGTGGTCGCATCCGAAAATCTGTTTTAGTCTGTCACGAGCTATATCTTCGGCAATGTCAACAAACTCGCATCCGCCGTAATACCGTTTCCCCGGATACCCCTCGGCATATTTGTTGGTCATAACACCACCGGCAGCTTCCATGACCGCTTCAGAAGTAAAATTTTCAGAGGCGATTAGTTCGAGCTTTGTCGTTTGACGGTTGGTTTCTTGGGAAATTGCTTTATATATTTCAGGGTCTAGTTGTTTTAAATATGACATAATATATGCTCCAAATTATTAGTTTCTATGGAGCAAATGTAGGAAATAATTTATCTCAGGTCAATAAAAGTTAGGAGAATAAAAAAAAGAAATTTAGTGCTCCTGTGAAAAACATTCATCAACTTGAATCCAACGGTCTCGATGAGTAGAATCTTTGATAAACTGTTCGATTATCGATTTGCCTTTCGATGTAACCGATTCAATGTGCAAACCTGCTTCATAATATCCATCAATTGCAGATTCTCTACTCCATACGATAGAAGCGTCAAACTTGATTACCTTTTCACGGAAATTTACATTAGGTATTAACATAGAAAAATGAAAAGGTCGGTCGGTTCGAAATGGATTCTTGCTTCGGACTCTCATCCCCTTCGATGAGATGTCTATAACCCGTCCGCATTCGGTTTTGCTTGCATCAGCAATAACTTTCACAAAGGAAATTACCCGAGAACGGTTCGTAGATCTGATTTTATCCATACAACCTCCTTATTGGTTATAAAGTATACGTCCATTGTATAATTTAAAAAGTATTTGTGTTTAAAATAAAAGAGAACCGAGGTGTTTTTTTTAGTGATTGCAATTAGAAATGTAACTCTACTATATAATATCGCCAAATATCCACATTATGCAAGGGATTTTTTGAAGGTTTATTCTTTTTCACGCATTAAACGAGCATTTTACACCAATAGACCACATTAAATAAAAATGTGATTACAAGCTATCTTGCTGACATCTAACGTGTTATTAACATTCAACGACTACTGTAGGGAACAGACTTGCCTGTTCCGGTAATTCGTTGTAGTAGCAGCCCGCTTTTGACAATTTCTCCCCCTTACCCCTCTTCCTCCATGAACTTTTTAATACGCTGAACATGTCGTCCCGCTTCAAATTTTGTATTAAAAAACTGTTTCAGAATTTCCTCAAGTTCATCTTCGGGAGTATATCTTTGGGCAAGGATTAAGACATTGGCATTGTTATGTAATCGGGTCAGATGCGACATTTCGGCATTCAATGCTAACCCGGCACGAATTCCGTTGACTTTGTTTGATGCCATCGCCATACCGTTTCCGGTTCCACAGACATTGACCCCATAGTCAACATCACCGTCAGCAACTGCATGAGCGACTTTTAAACCAAAGTCAGAATAATCTACCGAGTCTTTTGATTTTGTTCCAAAGTCTGTTATTTCATAGCCAAAACTTGTGAGAATCTCTTTGACTTTTTCTTTCCACTCAAGACCTGCATGATCAGAACCGATAGCAACCCGCATTAGACAGGTACCTTTTTATATTCCGGTACATAGGTAAGCCAGTTGTATTTGTCTTCGGAACGACCTTCTAGAATATCAAACAAAGCTTTCTGTAATTGTTTGGTAATCGGTCCGCATTTTCCGCAACCTATTTTTATTTTATCAATTTCTGAAATTGGAGTAATTTCAGCAGCCGAACCGGTAAAGAAAACTTCATCGGCAAGATAAAGTGCTTCACGAGGGATATTTTGTTCGATAACTTTTATTCCTAAATCTTCAGCTATTCGAATAACTGAACGACGAGTTATACCCGGTAAAATCGATGCCGAGAATGTCGGAGTTATAAGGGTTCCTTTACGAACTAAAAATATATTTTCACCGGAACCTTCTGAAACATTTCCATGGATATCCAAAGCAATCCCCTCGACATAGCCGTGTGAAAGAGCTTCGAGTTTTATAAGCTGTGAGTTCATATAGTTTGCCCCTGCTTTTGCCATTGCTGGCATTGTGTTGGGAGCAATTCGATTCCAAGATGAAACACAGACAGAGACACCATTTTCTAAAGCATCATCACCAAGATATTTTCCCCACGGCCATACAGCAATAGATAAGTCTACCGGACACTTTGACGGATCAACACCAAGAGTACCGTAGCCACGGTATGCAACAGGACGAACATAGCATTCTTCCATATTATTTACACCGATTATATCTAAGGTAGCTTGATCAATCTCGTCGGCTGTCCATTTCATAGGCATACGATATATTTTTGCTGAGTCTAAAAGTCTTTCCGAGTGGTCCCGAAGTCTGAAACAAACCGAGCCTTTGTCAGTTTTGTAAACCCGCATTCCTTCAAATACTGATGAGCCGTAGTGGATAACGTGAGAGCAAACATGAATCTTGGCGTCATCCCATTTAACCATTTTACCATTCATCCAAATATATTCAGTAGGTTGCATTAAAGTAAACCTCCTTGTATCTATATAAATTTATATTTTTCATTGATATATAATAATATAATTTCAGCGGAAACTCAATCGAAAACATAAGATTGTTACTATTTTCACAAAACAATTAATCACATCAATGCGTTCTTTCATATATACATTTAACGCATTATATCAATATATGTTCCAATAAGTTATACAGATAAGGTGAAATACTACTTCACATTGTTTATAAACTTCCATACTAACGGAAGAATGACCGATGCTACCGCAATTTTAATAATCGTACCCGGGATAAACGGCATGAAACCGATTGTAAGAACTGTTTCAGACGGTACAAAAAACGAAAGTTGGGCTAGCCCTGTGATAAAAATAAGTGCCGTTCCAAGCACCATAGCAATTGTAGTTTTACCGAAATTTTTGTCCCATCCCTTATCAGCAAGATATCCGACCAGATATGCCGATGCTGCAAAACCGACAAGATAACCACCGGTAGGACCGACAAATTTAGCAATTCCTGCAGAACCGCCCGCGAAGACAGGTAGTCCCATCGCACCCTCTAATAAGTATGCCATCACAACCGCTGTTCCCCGAACCCGACCGAGAGCAATTGCCACTAACAAGATGCCAAATGTCTGACCTGTGATTGGTACAGGTGAAAATGGAATATTTATTGTGAGGTATGAACAGGCGATTAAAATCATATTAAATGTCGCCAGCAAAGGTAATTCAGCCAAAAGAGAATTCGGTTGAATTCTACTATAAATTGCGGTTGTATTTGTAGTCATTTTTTCTCCGTTTTTTATCATAATCAACGTATAAATGTAGATAGATAACAATTTGAAAACAAGTAAGAATTAACACTTTATAACCTGTCAAACAGAGCCTGTCTAAGTATGCTCTGATTTAATTGGAACCGAACATAAATTATAATGTTTTATAAAACAAAGGAAAATATAATTAAATATAAAATATTAATTTTAGCTACCTTGTTGATTTTTGTCGGTATAAATGTTATTTCTTCAGAGTCAAAAGAGAAGAACGAAAAAAAACAAATCGGAGAAAAAATGTCAAATATGAATCAGAAGAAAGCAACTTTCGGAGCCGGTTGTTTTTGGGGAGTTGAAGCAACCTTTCAAAAGTTAGAAGGTGTTATCGAAACATCAGTCGGTTATATGGGTAGTAATACAGAAAACCCGACATACAAAGATGTCTGCTATTCCGAAACTAACCATGCCGAAGTATGCGAAATCATATACAACCCGAATGTCATCAGCTATACCGACCTGCTTTCGGTATTCTTGTCTCTCCACGACCCTACAACTGTAAACCGACAGGGTCCCGATGTAGGCACCCAGTATCGTTCTGCTATTTTCTATAATGACGAGGACCAAAAAGCGAAAGCATTAGATGCTCTCAAACAAATTGAAGACGGGAAATTTTTTGATCGTCCTGTTGTCACCGAAGTAACCAAAGCTGCTACATATTATAAAGCTGAAGATTACCATCAGGACTATTTCCTCAATAAAGGTATTGCCCCTCACTGCGGAATCGGTGTTGTGAATGTGAAACTAAAAGAGATGGAATAGTAACAACTCACTACAACAAAGAATCATTCTTCTTCTATGTTTTTACTTCGTTTTTCTAAAGTTTCGTTTTGAAGTTGTGTTGTTTCAAGTTCATTTAGCCGAGAATGTTCTTTTCGCAGCTTCCGAATTTCAATAACTATTTTAAATAGCAAAAATACGCTCAGTATTGTTCCTCCCCCTAAACAAACTAATAATAGAATAACTTCATTACTCATAACTAAACCTTCTATTTTATATATTAAGCAAACAACAGGCTAGATTTCAGATATATGTTTTTTGCCGATATCAGCCTCAACATTATTATTGCTATGTTGCTCTATTTATCTAATTTTATTATTGACAACTTGTTCTATATTAGTTTTAATAAAACATACTAAAATTAAAACGCAATAAAAAAAAATAGGTGAAGATGTCTAAAATCCCACAACAAATAATCCCTATAGTTATCATTTTGATGATTGTCGTCGGTTCATTTATTGCCGCCAAGAACATTTTTGTTCCGTCCTCATTTGGTGAACAGGGTCATTTCCGTACTGAAGCCATTCAGGAAAATATGGATTTAGAACAAGTGTATGCCGGTGCAGATGCTTGTTATGATTGTCACGATGACGTTGCCGAGATAAAATCCGACTCATACCACAAAGGTTTAAGTTGCGAAGTTTGTCACGGACCTGCCTCACAACACGTTGAAGCTCCCGATGAATTTATTCCGGATGCCCCACGAGGGCGAGGTTATTGTCCGTTATGTCACGGGTATAACCCTTCCAGACCGTCAGGTTTCCCCCAGATAAATCCTGAACGGCACAATCCTGGTAAAGCGTGTATGTCGTGCCATGACCCGCATAACCCTTTACTTCCTCACGCTCCCGAGGAATGTTCAGCCTGTCATCAGGAAATCGCAAGCGTAAAGATAGTTTCACATCATGCGACTCTTCCCTGTACGCAGTGTCATACTATAGAAAAAGGTCACAAGACCTCACCTAAATTTTCAAAAGCACATAAACCGATTGATAATTCAACCTGTGCATACTGTCATGAAAAAGGTTCTACTATTAAAAAGGCAGCACCAAAAATAAATGTAGAATTACATTCAGATCGTTATCTCTGTTGGGATTGTCATTACCCACACTATCCGGAGGCATTTTAATGAAAACTATTACTGACAAGCTGATTCGTCCGGAAATAGAAAGAAGAGCATTCTTAAAAAATTGTTCAAAAACTTTGCCGAGCCTCTTGCTGCTTGTTGCAAGTTTTGATGTACAACAATTAATGGCAAAAGAAAACGGTGTCTATGACCCGACTGAACATAATTATGCCATGGGTATAAATATCAAAAAATGTATCGGTTGTGCTAGATGTGCCGATGCCTGTAAAAGCGAAAACAAAGTTCCCCGCAAACCTCATTTTTTCCGTACATGGGTTGAACGGTATGTTATCCCGGAAGAAGGTGAACCGATTGTAGACAGCCCTAACGGTGGTATAGACGGATACCCGGAAATAAGTCAAAAATTGCATATCCAACGAACATTCTTTGTTCCGAAACTTTGTAACCATTGTGTCAAAGCACCTTGTGTGCAGGTTTGCCCGGTGGGTGCGACATTTAACACTAAAGACGGTGTCGTATTGGTTGATCCAAAATGGTGTGTCGGTTGTCGTTACTGTATTCAGGCATGTCCGTATGGTGCTCGATATTTACATCCTGAAACAAATGTCGCCGACAAATGTACATTTTGTTACCATCGTATAACCGATGGTAAACTTCCTGTCTGTGTAGAAGTTTGTCCGACACAGGCAAGAATATTCGGTGAGAAAGGGCAGAAAAGTTCTCCCTTACGTCGTTTCTTCCGCTTCAACGAAATTCATACATTAAAGCCCGGACTGAATACAAAACCGAAAGTGTATTATGCCGGTTTAGACGGGGAGGTTATATAATATGTTGTACTCTATAATTTTTCCTTTGTTAAACAGTATGCCCGGATTATCGGGGTATGTATTCCCGAATGAATATGAACTGCACTGGTCAATACTGATTGTCATATATCCGTATCTTACCGGTTTAGTTGCAGGTGCATTTATTTTGGCATCACTTGAAAGAGTTTTTAAAGTTTCAGCACTAAAACCGATTTACCGTCTTTCTCTGTTGACTGCTTTGTCATTTATGATTATAGCACCCCTTCCGTTGCTGGCACATCTTGGACATCCTGAACGTTCGTTCGAGATGTTTTTAACACCGCACACAGCATCGGCAATGGCGATGTTCGGCTTTGTATATGCGTGGTATCTGATGGTTGTTTTACTACTGGAAATTTGGTTTGACTACCGCAAAGATATCGTGATTTGGTCAAACGAAAAAAAAGGTATCGTAAAGTATTTCTATAAACTGCTTACTTTAGGAGCAACCGATATTTCTGAAAAAGCTGTAGCGTTTGATCATAAAATCGGAAGAGTTATTACTATCATCGGTATACCGTCAGCATTTTTACTACACGGATATGTCGGGTTTATCTTCGGGTCAATTAAAGCAAATCCGTGGTGGAGTTCTGTGCTGATACCGATTGTATTTTTATTCTCGGCAATCGTTTCGGGTATCGCACTAATGCTTTTAGTCTATATGATTACCTCGATGGTTCGCTGGACAACTATGAGTATGAAATGTCTTAACAAACTTGCCGAGTTTTTACTCTACGCAATGCTTATAGATTTTTCGCTTGAAACATTAGACTTTATTCACAGGCTCTATGAATCGGAAGAATCGATTTCGATTCTTTCTGAAATGATTTCAAGCCGTTTGTTTATAAGTCTTATCATCACACAAATTATTATCGGTTCATTGATGCCGATGTTAGGTTTAGTTTTTGCACGGTTTGGAAAACTTCCCGATGAATTGCGAAGGATGATTTATTTTATCTCGGCGATATTGGTACAAGTTGGTATTTTCTCAACTCGTTGGAATGTTGTTATTGGCGGACAATTATTCTCAAAATCTCTCAGAGGACTGACTACATACAAGTTGGACATCTTCGGTATTGAAGGTCTCTTAGTGTCTATAGCTTTGTTAATTGCTCCTATCGGGATATTATGGGTACTGACAAAAATACTTCCTCCTTGGAATGAAATGGGAAAGGTCCAGAAAGAAGTGGCAAAGATGTCTGCTACTGAATCAGTTTAAGATTTGTTTTATAAATACAGATTAGCAAGGCAGGTCTCGCTTTTAAGACCTGCCTTTTTATTATCCATACGATAAACTCTTCACTATTCCTCTCCGTGCTTGACACGGAGTCCAGTGCAGAAACATTCAGCAACCATTACAGAATCTTTATCTTTATAGAACTTTTATAACATAGTAACTACTTTACTTCTCTTACTGGATTTCCATTCAAGTCGGGAATGATTTATAGAAAACCCTTCGACTCCGCTCAGGAGATATAACTATGTATTTAAAAATTTCTCAAAAGATTCAACTGTTATCCAAAATTCGCAGCCTTCTCTCGTATTAACATAACCCATCTTTTTATTTATATGTTGAATAGGTTCATTCACAGATCGCATTTGTGTGTAAAACATTTTGAAATCTGGATATTTTTTTTCGACAGAAAAAAACACAGCAGCTTTTAACCATTTAGCAAGAGATCTCCCTCTATATTCTCTATTAACTCCAGTCATATTTTGATCCACTACATCGGTATTTTTACTGCTTATATAAGCAGAAGATAACCCAATTAATTCGTCCAATTCATTAACAATTATAAAATTATATTTTACGATACCGTTTTTTCTGCTTAACTCTTCATCATTTCTGAAAACATCGGCTGTCAACTCGTAATTTACATCAGAGCTTTTATCTTCTGGTATATCCTGAATAGACTGTGAGTACAATGCGACATATTGATCGATATATTTTTCAGGTAGCTGTCGATATGGTTTGAGAGTCAGTTCTTGATTTAATTTCGGTATTGTATCCACCCACTCCTGCATCAGTAGGCTGTTTGCTTTATCTTTATACAATTTCGACTCATTCACATGACCATACAATTCTGCTCCCCACCTTAAAGCTGCCGACGTATTTCGCTTATCCGCCGCCATGTAGTATATTTTATGATGTTTAAGTTCTTTGATACAGTCGACTAAGTATTCAACTATACACTTATTCAACTGCTCCGGGATGTTGTCATAATTAAATTCTAAGTACATTGCCAGGAACTCATCATCTGTTCCCTGCATCATAAGATTCACCGCAAACCACGCAATTGCTTTATCATTTTCGAAGACAGCATATTCCTGATAGTGTTTATTGATATTGGTGTATAAAGTAATTCTTGATTTCAATGTCTCCCAAGATTCTGAGTTAAGCTGACAATCATATTTAGCTTTTAAAGATTTCAATAATATATAGTACCTCTGCCAATCTGTATCTGAGAATTCTTTTGATGTAATGGATATGATTTTGTACATGATAAAAGATATAATGTAATATTAATTTTCTCAAGAATTTATTTTATTATTTTAAAAAAGTGGAACCACTAAAGGATTCCACCCTACTATCTACACATAAAAAAGACAGGTCTCTGAAAGACCTGACCTACAATTGTATTGGATACCAGTCTTCGCTGGTATGACATTTTGGAAAGCCCTTCGACAAGCTCAGGGTGACAACATGAAAAAAGGCGGAACCACTAGCTCGCTGGGTTCCGCCCTACAGATTGTATTATAATTATTCAGACAGGGCAATGCCCTGTCACTACAAATTAATATTCTATTTTTGTGCTTCTAATTCTTTGAGGAGTTCGCGGGCGATAACAAGGCGTTGGACTTCGGAGGTTCCTTCACCAATCTCACACAGTTTGACATCACGCCAAATTCGTTCGGCAGTATATTTACCTGTGAGAATTCCAACAGAACCGAGAATTTCAATCGCATGTTCGGCACATCTTCGTCCTACTTCTGAAGCATACAATTTACATATAGCAGAATAGCGGGTATAGTTTTCTTTAGCATCTTTTCGTCTTGCACAATCATAAATCAACAGACGGGCAGCCTCTAGTTCCATTGACATATCAGCAAGTTTGTGTTGAATTGCCTGATTGGCAATAATCGGTTTTCCGAATTGATGACGTTCAGCCGCATATTTTAAGGCAACATCCAAAGCACCTTGTCCGAGACCAAGTGCCATCGCACCGATAGAAATTCGTCCACCGTCAAGAGTGATAAGCATCTGCTTAAACCCTTCCCCCTCTTTACCTAGCAGGTTTTCATCAGGTACAAACATATCATCAAAATGTAAGAAGGCAGTATCAGAACCTCGAAGGCCTATTTTATTTTCTTTTTTTCCGACAGCATAACCGTCACAATCTTTTCCATTATAAGTGTGGTGATTCTTCTATCATTGGCATCTTCGGAAGTTTTAGCAGTACCTATAGAGGCAAACGCTTTGGTTGCCGATGTAATCCAGCATTTAGAACCGTTTACTTCCCATCCTTTGTCAACTTTTTTTGCATAGGTACGGGTACCTCCTGCGTCGGAACCGGCATCCGGTTCTGAAAGACCAAATGCTAACAGTTCGCCCTTGGCGGCACGAGGTAAAAATCGTTTCTTTTGTTCATCGTTGCCAAATGCTAAAATCGGAAAAGTTCCAAGCGAGTTATGGGCAGCTACGGTAATGCCTGTGGAACCGCAGACACGGGAAAGTTCTTCAACTGCTATAGCATAGGAAATAGTATCAACCGGTTTACCTCCGTATTCTTCGGGGATAAAAACCGAGAACAGACCTTTGTCAGTTAACGGTTGGATATGTTCTTGTAAAAACCGTTGTTCTTCATCAATAATTTTCGCAACCGGTTCAATTTGTTTTAAGCAGAAGTCTCTGATGTCTTCTCTATATTCGAGGTGTTTTTTCTCAAGCAAGCCTTACTCCTTCAACAAATCTTTTGATATAACCATTTTTTGTGCTTCAGTAGTTCCCTCGTATAATTCAGTAACGCGAGCATCACGAAAATATCGTTCAACAGCATACTCTTTTATATAACCGTATCCGCCATGAATCTGAACAGCTTCGTTACACACAGCATTTGCCATTTGTGTAGAGAACAATTTAGACATAGAACATTCACGATGACATGCTTCACCGGCATCTTTTAGTTGAGCAGCACGATAACCCATCAGACGGGCAGCATCGATATTTGTTTGCATGTCGGCAAGTTTAAATTGTATAGCCTGGAAATTAGCTATCGGTTGGTTGAACTGTTTTCTCTCTTTGGAATACTTGAGAGCTTCGTTAAAAGCTGCTTGAGCAATTCCGATAGCTTGGAAAGAAACACCGATACGTCCTGAGTTTAAAATAGTAACAGCCTGTCTGAAACCTTTGCCAAGTTCACCACAGAGATTTTCTTTTGGTACTTTAACATCTACAAAAGATACTTCTCTTGTGTCGGATGCTTTGATACCCATTTTTTTCTCGGCTACACCGAGAGTAACACCGTCTGAGTCAGCATCAACTATAAAACAGCTGATACCTTTGTAGCCTGCCTCGGGGTCTGTTTTAGCAAATACAATAAACACGCCGGCATACATAGCAGATGTAACAAAAGTTTTTGTACCATTTATTAAGTAATGGTCTCCCTTATCTTCTGCTGTTGTAGCAATAGAGGCAACATCAGTACCGGCATTTGGTTCGGTAAGACAATAGGAACCGATTTTTTCACCGGCTGCCATAGCAGGAAGATATTTTTTCTTTAAATCTTCAGACCCGAATGTTTTCACAATTTCACAGGTAAGAGAATTATGAACTGATAGCATAATACCAAACCCTGCACATCCACCTGAGATTTCTTCTACTACACCCATAAATGATGTTGTCGACAGACCTAAGCCACCGTATTCTTCGGGAACTATAAAACCAAAATATCCTAATTCACCACACTCTTCAATTAACTCTTTTGGAGTTGTACCTTTTTCGTCATATTCTTCGGCATTGGGATAGAGTCTTTTTTCTGCGAACTCACGTGCCATCTCTTTAAATTCGAGATCATCTTCTGTTAATTTGAAATCCATCTATAAAACTCCTTTAATTATATTCATAAAAACCACGACCGGATTTCCGACCGAGATACCCTGCCTGAACCATCTTTTTCAGAAGCGGACACGGGCGGTATTTTGAATCACCTAAACCGTCATGCATTACTTCTAAAATAGCTAAGCAGACATCAAGACCGATAAAATCAGCTAATTGAAGCGGACCCATCGGGTGTCCCATTCCGAGTTTCATTACATCGTCGATAGCTTCTGCAGTACCTACTCCTTCAAAGAGAGCAAAAATTGCTTCGTTTATCATCGGAAGTAAAATACGGTTTGCGATAAATCCGGGGAAATCGTTTACTTCAACCGGTGTCTTGTTAAGTTTTTCGGACAATTCCTTGATTAACTTAAATGTTTCATCAGAGGTAGCCATACCCCGAATAAGCTCAATAAGTTTCATCATCGGTACCGGGTTCATAAAATGCATTCCGATAAACTGCGACGGGCGGTTTGTTGCCGAGGCTAGTTGGGTAATCGGAAGTGAGGATGTATTTGAAGCAAAAATCGTATCAGCAGGACAAATTGATTCGAGCTGTTCAAAAATCTTAAGTTTCACAGCTAAATTTTCTGAAACAGCTTCGATAACTAATTGTGAATCTTTGGCACTATTTAAATCAGTTGAGATTGAAATTAGTGCAAGAGTTGTTTCTTTTTGTTCGGCAGTTATTTTTTCTTTTTTAACAAATCTGTCTAAAGACTTTGAAATACCTGCAACAGCATTGGCTAACACATCTTGGCTTAAATCGACCAAAGTAACATTGTAACCAAACGATGCAAAGACTTGAACAATACCGTTACCCATAGTCCCGCCGCCGACAACGGTCACATTTTTAATATCATTTATATTCATTTAACAAACCTTTATTTCCTAACAAATTTCAATTGAAAGAGCAACCGCATTACCGCCGCCGAGACAAAGTGTAGCCATACCGGTTTTAAGTCCGCGATCTTTTAAAGCGTAAATCAATGTTGTCAAAATACGGGTACCCGAAGCACCAATCGGATGACCTAAAGCAATAGCACCACCGTTGACATTTACTTTAGCCCAATCCCATTTCAAACCTTGACCGTCTGCGAGTGCCTGTGCGGCGAACGCCTCGTTGGCTTCTATTAAATCAAAATGATTTATATCAACTTGCATTTTCTTCATAAGTTTTTCAACGGCATAAATCGGAGCAAAAAACAGATCGGCCGGTTCAGTACCTGCGGTTGCATAATCAACAATTTTTGCGAGCGGTTTCAAACTCTTCGATTCCATATAATCACCTGAGACAACAACCATAGCTGAAGAACCGTCGTTCAGTCCGGGAGCATTACCTGCCGTAACTGTACCGTCTTTTTCAAACGCAGGACGTAAACGAGCAAGTTTTTCAATAGAGATATCTGGACGGAAGCCTTCATCTTTATTAAAAATAATCGGGTCAGCCTTGCGTTGAGGAACTTCAACATCAAATATCTCGGCATCAAATTTATTTGCTGCCCATGCCTCGGTTGCTTTTTTGTGAGAGTTATATGCAAACTCATCTTGCATTTCGCGGGTGATGTTGGCTTTTTTACGGGTCAGTTCGGCAGCAGAACCCATGTGGAAATTATTAAAAGAATCCCAAAGACCGTCGGTAATCATAATGTCCATCATCTTCTGATGACCAAATCTGACTCCTGTTTTGGCTCCATGTAAAACTAATGGAGTATTCGACATTGATTCCATACCGCCGGCGATAAGAACATTTTGGTCACCGGCACGAACAGATTGAGCCGCCAACATAACAGCCTTGAGACCGGAGCCACAAACTTTGTTAATTGTTAGTGCGGCAGCTTCAGGAGGAACTCCCCCATGAATTGAAGCCTGACGAGCAGTCGCCTGACCGCATCCGCCTTGTACAACATGTCCCATAATAACTTCTTCGATATCAGCAACGTCAACAGAAGAACGCTTGATTGATTCTTTGATTGCCAAAGCACCTAATTGAGATGCTGTAAGTTTGCCCAGTCCGCCATGTAAAACACCTATTGCCGAACGACAGGCAGAGATGATATATGCTTCTTTTTTTTCAGCCATGATAAATCCTCTATTATCGTCATTTTCGTATAGGAAGAAATGACATTATAAAACAGATTTTAATTCAATAATACTCACTAAGAACGTATATATTATACAATATCCGACAGAAATCAAGTGAATATGTTCACAATAAGATAGTATTTCCTCTTTTTTCTACGAAGAAAATTGACTTTTTACAATATGGAATATATATTCTTCTTTCAACTTATAACAACCAGCGGAGGATGTATGAAACAACTTTTATTACTAATCACAATCTTTCTTTTTACCTTAAGTTCAACAATTTTTGCTTCTGAAAATGCTCTTGATAAAGGAGCAGTACGTATAGGCGGAAGTATCTCTTTTCAACGGTTTACCGGTGATGCGTATTCTGATGTCACAATATTTAATTTTACTCCGTCAGCAAGTTATGCCGTCAATAACGGTTTTTTTATTGGAATAAACACACAAATTGAGAAATATAGAAGTAACACAAATTGGTCTATCGGACCGATAGTAGAATTTTATTTTCCGACTCAAAACAGTTTGGATGACTTAACAAAAACTGTAGTTCCATATATGAGATTTTTTGCGACAAAAGGAAAATCCAACAGTGCTGATTTTAAGTATTTAGGGCTTAATTTAGGCTTTCTGAAAATGTTGAACCAACATATCGGGCTTGATTTTGGCATTTCATATTCCTATGACAAAATAGAAGGCAAACAGTATTATTCTTTCTATGGCTCTCCTCTCACAGAAAGAAGCGGACACAGGCTTATGGTTGGACTAGGAATCGAAAGTTTTCTTTTTTAAGTTATAGATATTTAATACTCTAAAAACCCGTCATTTAGGCGGGTTTGATTTTTTTTTAAGGAAGAAAGTGAATAAATTTATTATAATAATTGTTTTTGTTTTCGGAACAGTAAATCCAACATCAGCACAGAAACAGGAAATATCATCTACCGGTTATTTTAATATCGGAGCTAGTATCCCCTCATCACTTAATGTACCTAATAATTTATATAAAACAGGATTCCATGGAATTTTTGGGATTGGGTTCAATACAAGACCTTCTACACAATTGGTCGGCAAGATAGAATATCATACTTTCTCTTTGAATAAACGTACCCCTTCTCGTAAAGGTAAAAGATTCTCCGTTCTGATGTTTGGCGGTCTTACTAAACTTGATCTTGGTGTTCCATCAGCTTCAACAAAACTATTTATAATTACCGGTATAGGAATGGCAAAAACATTATGGGATAGAACCAATATCAATTATCCATATATATCGTATAATGAAACAAAATTTTACTATGAATTAGGCGGCGATATTGATTTTAAATCATTCTTTTTTATGGCAAGATATGTAAGTATTGGAACTTCCGATTCACCTACCCGAATTTTTCCAATCTCTCTCGGGATTAAATTCTAAGAAAATTAATTATAATATAAATAAACCGTTAATTCGGTGGTTTTTTTTATATTGTTTTCTCTAATTATTCTCTTTATTCATAAAAAACAGATAAATATATGCCAATATATAAAAAAACAGTTTTTATATTCTAAAGGAGAATAATATGAATAAATTTGCTCTATTACTGGTTGTACTTCTTTTTGGAGTCGTAGCTTCCACATCAGCACAAATTCCGGGTAAACCGTTTTCTATCTATCTTGATGCAGGATTGCAATCTACATCATCACCGGACTGGTTCAAAGATTACCATAAACTCGGATATCATGCCGAGGGCGGTATCGGTTTTAAAGTTTTCCCGTTTGTAGAAATTGTCGGTAAAGCAGGCATACAGGTTATGGCAAAAGACTGGGCATTGATTCCAAACAGTCCGCTTGATGGAGGTAATGTTAGAATTTTAACATTCGGTCTTGATGCCAGAGCAGCTATCGGTGCACCACTTGCCCCTATCAAACCGTTTGTTTTTGCCGGTGTCGGATTAGCTAAAATATCTGAGGCTGATATTACTATTTCCGGCTCAGGTTTATTAAATTCTTTATACAATAACCAATTGGATAAGAAAACAAAAATGTATTACAACTTAGGTGCCGGTCTTGAATTCGGCGGTGGTCCGTTTAAGTTTTTCATTCAGGCACGTTATATGGGCTTCACAGCTGAACGGATTGAAGTTCCAATTGTAGGTGAAGAAGATAACAAAATAAAATACATTCCGGTATCATTCGGAATTAAGTTTTAAAAAGTAATTAAGATATATATTCAGAAAGGACAGGCGTTTTGTCTGTCCTTTTTTTATTGCATCTCTTTTCGGCAGAACCGCTAAAGGATTCTACTCTACGAAGCTAAATCTCTTCAATTTTATCTTTTACATCATCAATTAGAACTTTAAGATTATCATACTCTGCATTACTTCTATAGCCAATCAAACTTTTAGATTCAAATACTTTTTGAATAATTGAGATAGTCGCCCGAAACAATGGTTTTAAATACTGAAGTTCAATATCCCAAATTTTTTTCTGATAATGTTGAAAGTAGTTTCTAAATGATTGTCTTAATTTTATTGCATGATCTATTTCATCAGAAGAAATTACAATACTGCTAATAATACTTAAATTGTGTAGATATTTTCTCTCTTGAATTCTATCTAGTGCTTTATTAAAAGTAATAACTTTACCTTTACCAGAAGAAATATAGGAATTTCTCATTGTATTATATTTATATTTTTCATCAGCAGTATAGTTATCAGGTAAAGAATCAAGTATTTCTCTTTTTGTTTTATTTAGTCTTTCATAGTCTATAATTTCACGTGGGTCTGGATAACCTAATGCACACAACATAAAATGATATAATGCATCTGAAAGTGACAAGCTCACCCATTTTGCCCAATATTCATCATTTTGATTATCCAAAAATAATTTAGTTTTTTTCAGATAGTCAAATGCATTTGTAAATTCGTATAATTCTAAATATTCTCTACTCATCCAACTCAAGTTCTATAATCGGATTTTCAGTATCAACTTGGTCTCCCTCGGCAAAGTTAATCGCTTTCACTATTCCTTTTGCCAATGAATTTACCTGATTTTCCATTTTCATAGCCTCGACAACAACCATCGGCTGTTTTTCAACGACTTCATCACCGACAGCTACCAACAGCTTGACAACTTTACCCGGCATAGGAGCAAAGATTTTATCTTTTTCTCCTGCATGCCCTCCTGCTCCACCTGAAACACTGTCTGCTTGATGATCAGACAGTTCAAACAGCATCGAATCAATATCAATAAAGTATTTTCCTTTGTGCGAAACAACGGCAACAAGATGTTTGTGTCCGTTCACTTTGACATAATAAAGATTTTCGCCTGCAGGTTCAAAAACAAATTCGTTCTCACCACTTTTGACTACAAATCCGTTTTGAGATTTTTCTACATCTGCCGTTACAGTTTCCCCATCAAGCAGAAATGCAAGATTATTCATTGATAGAGTCTCCTATTTGTACAGCACCTAAAGTATGCCAAGGTGTTGCTATTCTCTCTTGAGAAGAGGTGTGAGAGTTTACTGAATTTGCTTGCGAGACACAAACTGCGGCTGATGAAACAGCAAGTTCTTTAAATTGTTCGGTATAGTCTTTTCGGTCACTCATCTGTTTTTCTATGAAATCTGTAAATGTATTCCCTGCTTTAAATTCTGCATGTTCTAAAACATCTACCATAAACTTCTTAGAGGTTTTCACACCAAGAATTTTAAACTGATGCAGAGCTTGAATCATTTTTGATATCGCAATATCTCTAGAAGGTGCATGTACTATTAGTTTTGCCATGATAGGGTCATAATCTATAGTAACTTCGGTTCCTGATTTTACACCAGAATCAACCCGCACACCGGGACCGGAAGGTTCTGTGTAGTGTAAAATATCACCTGTTGACGGCATAAAGTTATTCTCACCGTCTTCGGCATAGATACGGCACTCAATCGCATGACCGTTTTGTTGAGCATTTTTCAGATGCTCAATAGATTCACCTTGGGCAATACGAATTTGTTCAATAACTAAATCAGTCGAGGTAACCATTTCCGTTATCGGATGTTCAACCTGAATACGGGTATTCATTTCTAAAAAGTAATAGTGGCCTGTTTCATCAAGTAAAAACTCAACCGTACCTGCATTGACATATCCTGCTGCTTGTGCAACACGAATAGCATCTGCTCCCATACGGGTTCGCAGTTCATCTGTCATTGCGACCGACGGTGTTTCTTCTATAATTTTCTGATGTCTTCGTTGGATAGAACATTCTCGTTCAAATAGATGTATCGTATTTCCGTGTGTGTCGGCTAAAATCTGAAATTCAATATGACGAGGATTAACAATATATTTTTCTAAGTAAACAGAGTCATCGTTGAAAGCATTTTTTGCTTCTCTTTTGGCAGCCTCGACGGCATCTTTTAATTCTTCAGCTTTATGAACAATCCGCATCCCTTTACCACCGCCTCCTGCGGCAGCTTTGACCATTACAGGATAACCGGCATCATCGGCTGCTTTTTTATAAATTTCTATATCAGTTTCAGATTTTTTCATTCCGGGAATCAGAGGAATACCGACATCAGCCATTTTGATACGAGACTCAACTTTATTACCGAGTAAATTTATCGCATCTGCTGTAGGTCCTATAAAAATAATCTTTTCCTCGGCACAACGAATAGCCAATTGTTGATTTTCTGCTAAGAAACCGTAGCCCGGATGAATCGCATCGGCATTTGTTTCTTTGGCAGCATTGATAATTTTTTCTATATCTAAATATGATTTTTGAGGAGCCGCTTCTCCAATGTATACAGCCTCATCGGCAATCAATTTATGTTTAGCGTTTATATCAGCATCGGAATAAACAGCTACCGATTTTATTCCCATCGCTTGACAGGCATTGATAACCCGAACTGCAATCTCTGAACGATTGGCTATGAGAATTTTTTCAATTTTTTTACTCACCGGTCACCCAGTTCGGTTTGCGTTTATTTAGAAACGCATCCATACCTTCCTGACCTTCATCTGAAATCCGAAGTTTGGCAATCATCTCGGCAGTATACGGTTTAAATTGTTCTGGAGTCATAGAAGGAACCTCGCTGACAAGTTTTTTCGCCATACTAACCGCTTCGGGCCCCGAAGATAAAATTGTCTGCACCAATTCATCAACCGATGCATCTAGTTCGGCATCATCAACAAATTTATTGACCAGTCCGACTTCAAAAGCTCTTTCGGCTAACATACGTTCACCGGTGATAAACAATTCACGGGCTTTTCCCTCACCCATTTTTTTAATAACATACGGCCCGATACAGGCAGGGACTACTCCGATTTTTACTTCTGAAAATGAAAACTTTGCTGACTTGGCGGCAATTGCTATATCGCATACAGCAATAAATCCTGTTCCGCCTCCGATTGCAGCACCGTTTACTTTACCTATCACAGGTAGCTTAAAACTGTACACTTTATAAAACAATTCCGCAAGACGGTTAGATTCAATTAAGTTTTCTTCAAATGATTGGTCGACTACCGAACGCATCCAGTTTAAATCGGCACCTGCACAAAAAGATTTTCCTGCTCCTGTTATCACAACAACACGCAGATCAGTGTCTTTTTCAAGCTGGTCAAAAAGCTGTATCATTTCATCGATGACAACAGAGTTAAAAGCATTATGAATTTCAGGACGGTTAAATATAATATTAGCGACCCGACTTTCTTTTATATATTTGATCGTTTTAAATTTCATCATAGTTCTCTACATTCTAAAGACACCGAACTTTTGATCCGGTATCGGTGCATTCAACGACATTGAAATTGCCAAGGCAAGCATCTGTCGAGTCTCCGTCATACCTATCATACCGTCATCCCAGAGTCTTGCCCCGGAATAGTACGGTGTTGATTCACTCTCATATTTTTCAATAATCGGCTGACGTATTGCCTTGATTTCTTCAGCAGAAAGTTTTCTGTTTTCTTCCCGTTCAATTTGTTCGATTTTAACTTGAGCCAAAACATCGGCAGCCTGTTCACCGCCCATGACACAGATTTTTGAATTCGGCCACATCCACATCAAACGAGGAAAATATCCCCGACCACACATGGCATAATTCCCTGCTCCGTAAGAACCACCGACAACTACCGTAAACTTAGGAACTTGCGCATTGGCAACTGCATGCACCATCTTGGCACCATCACGGGCAATTCCGGCAGCTTCATATTGTTTACCAATCATAAAACCGGTAATGTTCTGTAAAAAGATAAGAGGAATTTTTCGCATCGAACAAAGTTCCACAAAGTGAGCACCTTTTTGTGAAGATTCAGGAAAAAGAACCCCGTTGTTACCGATAATACCGACCGGATATCCCATGATATGAGCAAATCCGCAAACTAAGGTCGAACCGTACAATTCTTTAAACTCATGAAATTTCGAACCGTCAACAATACGAGCTATCAGTTCTTTTACATCAAACGGTTTCCGGATATCATTTGAGACGAGACCATATAATTCTTCAGTATCATAGTACGGGTCTTCAGGTTCTTTGCGGTCGAGTTCAAACGGTTTCGGACGGTTTAAATTTTCGACAATGTTTCGACAGACTTGTAGAGCGTGGCTGTCATCCTGTGCATAATGGTCGGAAACTCCTGAAGTACGGCAATGCACATCGGCACCGCCAAGCTCTTCGGCGGTGACAATCTCACCGGTCGCAGCTTTGACAAGAGGAGGTCCACCGATAAAGATAGTTCCCTGTTTCCGAACTATGACTGTTTCATCAGACATGGCAGGAGCATAAGCACCACCTGCGGTACAGGAACCCATTACTACTGAAAGCTGTGCAATTCCTTTGGCAGACATTCTGGCCTGGTTATAAAATAATCTTCCAAAATGGTCTTTATCGGGGAAAACACCGGATTGAAGCGGAAGAAAAACGCCGCCAGATTCAACCAGATATATACATGGCAGATGATTAGTCTCGGCAATTTCCTGAGCACGGGCATGTTTGAGAACCGTCATCGGAAAATATGTTCCGCCTTTTACGGTTGCATCGTTGGCAATTATCATGCACTCTCTGCCATGAACCGAACCGATTCCGGTAATTAAACCTGCCGCAGGAGCGGCACCGTCGTACATTTCATATGCGGCAAGAGAAGACATTTCCAAAAAAGGAGAATTACGGTCAAGCAGTTTTGCGATTCGTTCGCGAGGAAGAATTTTACCTCGGTCGGTGTGACGTTTTCTTGATCGTTCCGGTCCACCTTGCTTTACTTTATCAAGCCGTTCTTTAAACTCCAAGTGCTGTGCTTTATTTTTCTCAAAGTTCTCTTTATAAACAACAGAGCCTTTGTCTATTTTTGTTTCTATTCTATACATAGGCTATTTTTTACCTTTGTACTTTTGAGTAATGATGACGGTACTTTAATTTCCATTTCAAGCAAAGCCTGTGACAATGTTTTCCCCTGAGGGTCGACCATCAGTGATTTTGTTCCGCCTCCGCCTAAAGTTTCTTCTAATAGAAAATTTAAAGCATGTAGATTATCTAGTTCATAACGGATAACTTTGCCAAATGTAATTCCTTTGAAAAAGTTTTTCACTACTTTTGAGCTGATATTCTCTACAATCCAATTATAAATTTCGGGGGTTCTTGCTAAGAGCCCGATATTTGCAGTATCACCTTTGTCACCTGAGCGGGCATAACAAATCTGACGTAGTTTGATTTTCTGTAAAGCACCCGATGCTTTTTTAGATTTTTTTGCTCTTATCTTTTTAGGCAGATCAACAGGAGCATGTTGTACAATCGTAAATTCAATTTCAAAAAATTCTTCTTTGTCACTTGTGTCAATAGTCAAAACTTTTGCTCGGCAGTTATCACGTTTCATAAGAGCAGGCCAATAGGCTACAACTGTTGAAGGCTTAGGTCTGCCTCCTCCGGTAACAGCCATACCTGACGGTCCGCACAAAATAAGAGCAGGAAGCATAGTTCCGAAGTCATTTACTTTTTTATAGCTTTTGTCTAAGACAGAAAACTTCAAATAGATTTCATCAGTATCGGCCCGTCCAAGTTGTGTCGGCCATATAGAACCTGTTACGACTAAATCGGTGCGGGACTCCTCAAATTCGTGTCCGACCTTTTTCCAAAATATATCAGAGATAGTTTTTGCTTTTTTATAAACATCAGGACCTGAAATCAATAACGTCCCGCTTGCTTTGTAACCGTCATCAAACGACATCGATACTTTTAACATTTCAGGTTCCGGTTTCCCTTTGATTCCATATATTCGAACTCTGTTGTTCCCCTCATCTTTGAGTTGAATTGTATCAAAACAAGCAACACCGTCGGGAGATATATAATTAGACGGGTCACCCATCTCATAGACAAGTTGTTCTTTCACCGATTTTTCGCAGACAAGTCCGCCTGTGTTTTTATGTTTGGTAACGGTAAACTCGCCCGAAGCTTCCATTTCGATTATCGGATAACCGATATTATGAAATGTTTTGACATCTTCCCAGTCAGTAATATTACCGCCGGACCCTTGTGCACCGCATTCGATAATATGACCTGCGATAACACCCGAGGCTAACTTATCCCAATCATCTTTTGCCCATCCGAACTCATGAATCATCGGTGCCAGTGTAATACCGGTATCGGTTACCCGACCGGTTACAATAATATCACAACCGAGTTCTAACGCTTTGACAACCGGCTCTGCACCGAGATAAATATTTGCAGATGAAATTTTAGAACGGACATTGTCAAACTTCTGACCTGTTTCCATATTAGTGAATTTTTCACCCGCTGTTGTTAGTTCATATAACTGATTGACAATATCGTCACCGTAGACAACCCCGACTTTGATATCAAGTTTTTTTGATTTTGCCAACTCTATAATTTTCCGCCCGAGACCTATCGGGTTTATTCCACCTGCATTTGAAATCACCCGTACTTTTTTCTTGATTACTAATTCTAAAGACTCATCAAGTTGTTTCAAAAAATCAACAGCATAACCGAGTTCAGGGTTCTTCATTTTTTGACGTTGTAAAATTGACATCGTAATTTCGGCCAAAAAATCCATGGTAATATAGTCAAGCGGGCCGCCGGTTAATTGTCTTCTAAAGGCTGAGAGATCATCTCCCCAATAACCGCCGGAATTTCCGATACGTATTTTCTTTTTCAAACTTCTTTTTCCTTATAACATATTGTTTCCCAGTACATAACAACAGGTTACATACACAGTTGTCAAATATAAGTAAATATAACTTTTTTGTAAAGTAATTACCATTTATACCAATTCGACACCAATTATCGAGATATTAATCCCCTTTATCTGAAAAACCTGCTTTTAAATGCTTTCTCGGTAGAAAAAATTGCATCTAATTGCATAATAGAGATATAATAAATCTATTCAGATATATAATTTATCAATAATTTTGTACAGAACTGCTCGTAATTCTACTTATAGCTTTAATAATTTGATTCTCATAAACTATTCTAAATTTACTCTAATTTTGGCAAATATCTTGCTTAATTAAGTGATAACAATAGATAAAATTATTCTTAGTCAATACATAAGACAGATAACAATATTAACAGAACTAGAAGGAGCCCGTCCTTTGAAAAAACTTAATTTCCTCATGTTAGTCCTTACCCTAACCGGTATTATGCTTGTCGGTTGTTCATCCGAACAAAATTCAGTCAGCCCTGATTTAAATGTAAGTGGTTTAGGTTTGGCACCCGTTATTCTGCCGACCAATGCAACTATTACATCGGCAAAACTAAATATCAATACTTACATCGGCAATAATCAGCCTATTAACATCCACCGGGTAACTTCCGATTGGAACGAAACTGTTGTTACCTGGAATTCTTTTAGCGGAGCTTTTAATCCAACAGTAGAAGGTTCTTTTGTATCTACCGCAGGTTGGAACATAGTAGATATTACACCGCTCTTTAATAGTTGGACTGACGGTACTTATGACAATTTCGGTCTGCTTTTAGATCAGGTCGATATGACTTTTCCAAGAGCTATCTATTTCAGTAAAGAGTTTTATAAGAATAGACCTTTCCTTGAAGTCTGCTATACTGAAAACGGTGTTACAACATGCGTTCAAACTGAAGTAATAGCCGATACATATATCTGGGAAAATGCTCCGGATGTTAACAATGGCAGCAGCGACAGACTTTACACCGGTTGGTTTGCCTCTTATGATTTGGAAAAACAAACTCTGTTGAAATTTGATATCGCTTTAAACCCGGGCAATACTAACGACGATGAAGATGATTGTGATTCTGACGACCATAACTCAGACAACCACGACGGTCATGACTCTGATTAATATGATAACCATGACGGCCACGATTCTGACAATCACGACGGTCATGACTCTGATGAATATGATAACCATGACGGCCACGATTCTGACAACCACGACGGTCACGACTCTGATGAATATGACGATCATGACGGACACGATTCTGACAATCACGACGGTGATCATGAAGGAAGCTGTAATGATGATGACAATGACCATCACGACAAAGATAAAAAAGACAAAGACAAAGACAAAAAAGATCACAAAGATAAAGATAAAAAGGACAACAAAAAAGACAAAGACGATGACGATGACGACGGCGGTGACGGTCACTAATAAAAATACCTGAATATATATCCCAAAAAACCCGTCCGCCTAGTCGGATGGGTTTTTTTATGTGGTTTTCAATCAAAATTTGCCGATATTTGTAAAATGAAAAACATATATACAATCCTAATACTCTTTTTCGTAACTTACAGCCTTTCAGCATCTGAGGCGGATTCTCTCTATGAAAATAATACTGCCTTTTATGAGGGAAAAACTTATAATTACATAATCTCACCCCCGGTTGACTTTCAGATGAATACTGTTGAGTCCACCGATGACGGTTACTCGTTTGCATTTATTCCGAATGGAGAGAATTATTCGGAAGCATCTGTGATTATCGGAATTAATATTTTCAAAATCAAAGAAAACAGAAACAATTCTTTTTCGCTTGAGAAACTGATAGAGGGAGATACAACCGCTATCAGAAAACATTATGGAAAAGATATTCAGATATCAGAGGTCAAAGCGATTCAATCGGCAACTACTGATACGATGCGGACCTTCTATTTTAATGCGAGCAAAACTATTTTACCGAATGTTATGATGTCATATCTTGACGGTAAATCTGAAATCCTGATTTTTGATTTATCAATCTCTGACAAAACAGTTCGCTTTAAAGCCGAGAAGATCTATTTGGAATGCTTACAGCGTATCAAAGCCCTTACCAAAGGCAAAATAGACGTCGGGTAAAAATATAAAAACAAAACTAAAATTCTTTGTAGGGTTCAGGCCTGCCTGAACATTTTCGAGAACCTCACCATATTTTCGCAACTACTCTTCTTCTCTGTCATCCCAAACTTGATTTGGACCCGGTACAGAAACAAAGTAGCTGTTGTCTCGAAAAATTTGTTTAACTTTATTCTGCACTGGACTCCGTGTCAAGCACGGAGAGGAGTTCAAAAGATTTTAACACAACAATTTTAGGTCTTGGAAAGACGGTACCTACAAATTTTTTATCTTTGTCAGGTTTCAGCATCTACTTGAACCCGACCTACTATTTTCTACGGGCAGGCTGCAGGTGCGGCTCCGCCTTGGAACATAAAAGCAACAAGTGTTACTAAATCGGAAATATCAATACCGCCACTACCGTCTATATCTGCTTCTTCCAAACATACAGGAGTAGCACTTCCTTGAAACATGTATGCTACCAGAGCAACTAAGTCAGAAATATCTATTTCGTCGAGTGCATCACCGTCAACATTCCCTCTATTTGCTACACAGCAACTTCCAACAGGATTACAATCACTCGGAAATGTATTCAAACAGCTTGCAAGTTCAAAAGCACTATCAGCTGCTACCAAAATATCGGATACTGTCCCATCGTAAACTGACAGCAGAGATGTCCAAAACACGATTGTGTCAGTAGCCCCTAAATCAAATGACGGCTCATAACAGATAACAGTATGCTGATCATAAACACCGGTTTCAACAGAGAAACCGGGTTGTCCCATATTATTCCAAAGTTCACCCGAAACTAAATTACCTGTCGGTTCGATAAATTGGTTATTTGGAGCAGTATAGGTAGAGTACGTTATTGTCTTATATTCAGTCCCGTTTAGAACCGATTTTAGAAATGCCATACCTCCAAAACGTCTGTCAGAATCTATACAATCATCCCCTTGCGGATTGTCTTGATCGAACTCACCGCCAATTTGATAAATCAAGTTACGTGTAGGATCAAAAGCAGAACTGTTCCAAGCATTGGTATCGGACGGAATATCCCAGTCGACAACATCACCAATTCGTAACCCGTTATGAGCAGCACCATCAGCAGACCAGATTTTCAACTTTTTAATCATATAGTTGGCACCTATTGTTGTCGGAGCATAAAAAGTTTGCTCGAGAGCAATAGTAGTGTCGGGAGTTGTGAGTATACCGGTTGAATACCAATTATATTTGGTTCCATTCCCCAAGGCTTGCCCACCTATAGGTCTGAAAGAATTTGGATTAAGCCAATTGTCTTGCCTGAATGAATGATAAAAAATTGTATCAACACCTTCTATTTTCCCAAGTAAAGGTGAAGCATCATAGAGATAGATATCAGCGGTAGTGTCACAATCAAGAGAATTTGCGGTATAATCAAAATTTAAACGTCCTGTCCCATTATTTCCCATATTGCCGTAGTTACCGTTATTTGAAACAACCAAACTCATATAACCTAAAATAGAATCTATTGAGGGGGTAACTAAAGTATCAACAACAGCAAGATAAACGGGAATCGTATCGGGTGATGAAACCGAATTTGAGTTGAAAATAACTCGTCCATATAAACCTGCTTCGGATGTTTGTACACCTGCAGTATTCAAATGTAGAGTGCCGATTTCTATGTTAGAAAGTCCTGATAGAACAGTTCCTGAAAAACCTGATACGGCTAACCACCCAGCAGGACCGTTGTCTTCTTCAACAGATATATTATATGAAACATCTGCATTGCCAAGGTTTTCAATTGTTAAGTCTATTGTAAGTTCTACATTTGGTTTTACCCAAGTAGGTAAATCAATATTATTAGGAGTTAAAATAATCGGTCCGGGTGAATAAATAGGATCTACACACGTTAAACGGAACCAGTTAATATTTGATAACTGCCATGACCCTTCTCCCTGAATAATTCCACCGGCATCACGGTCATGTACATATTGAAAATCAAGGAAGTAATCACCGCTGTAAGAACCGGATGGGTCAACAACGACCGCTCCCGACCAATCATCGCCTGCTTGGTTTTGCCTTCCATACCGAGCCATAGATGCCCAGTTGTCGGACTCACAATCATAGCCGATTGACGGGTCACAGTTTGGAGTGTACGAATTTGTCAGATTTCTTGGGATATCCCATAGAGTACCGTTATCAGATGAAATTGAAACAAATAGTTCTCCATTTGCAGAACCGCTATATTGAGAAGATGACCATGATGCACAATCATCAGTAATACCGTTTGGGACATCATTAAATTGTGTCCATAAGGCATATAGCTTGCCATTACATTCCGAGAGAGACATTTTGGCTATATTTATATTCCAGGCACCAGGTCCACAGCTAACGCTGTCAGTCGGCCACTCGGCACTTGCTACAGTTCGTATGTTGGAACTGTTTTCCGAGTAATGAAAGAGTCGGCTTGAGTTGTCTAAGGTCAAATCAGCAATATCGGAAACCACGGAACAGCATTCCATAAAACATGAAAATCATCGTTGCTGTCTATAAGAGTGGATATATCGGTGTAGGCACGAAATCCTGCTTCACCCAAACGGTATTTAGTAACATTGATTCGTGGGTTCCAAGTCTGCCCCTGATCATCAGAAGTTTGAAAATATACATCATTGTCCCATTGAACTGCGTATGGTGAATAACCTGAACAAGTATCACAAACACCGACCGGATATTGGTCACCGTTTGAGTCGTAGTTTAGATTGGCTGTCCAGGCAATAACAACTTTATCGGATATGCGTGATGCGACTATATCGTGTGAAATAGCATCAATTGTGTCTATAATATACGGCGGGTAATCCCAACTGCCGATACTATCAGAACCTACTTTTCGAAAGTAAAAAATTGCACTATTGATCGGGTCATATATTACAGTAGCAATAACATGAGTAACCGTATCGGTTCCTTCTTGGTAAGCAAATTTCGGCCACAAAGCTCGTTTACCCGGATTACTGCCATACGATGCTACCGAATCAGTTAAGACAGAATTAACACCGAACCCCGACAGAACATCCCAATAAAGATGGGTCTGATTACTGCCAAAAAGTCCTGTTTTTCTATATCCACCAATAACAGGTATTGAATTAGCAGTTGATTGCAAGTTTACATACCCGCCCTCATCATCATAAGGTAATACTTCAATAGTTGTTCCTAATACGCCTGTTGATGCGTTATAATAATTATAGGCATAGTGTCGATTATCAAGTGCTGCTCCGGGTAAACGCATCCATCCAAAATGTACTATCGCATCACCTGAACCGCCGGAGTGAGGACCCCAATCAATCATCCTCCCCATCGAACCGTTATGCTGATAATCATACCAGGTATTACCGACCGGAACACCGGGTGAAAGAGCTGATGTACTTTTAATAGGTTCTGATGACGAATAAGGAGTATTGACGGCTGTACTTTTTTGCTGTTCATCTTCCCCACCTGCAAGCGGTGAGAAGGTTTTTTTTTGAATTGAGGTTCTTTTTTTATTCTGTTTCTTTTTGGAAACCGATAAAACTGACTGTGAAAATCCAAAAGTTGCAAACAGTAGAACAAAAATTATAAATTTAAACAAATTTATACCCTCGTTCAATCTTGATATACATTTCGTTACGGTAGACCATAAACCAATTTTCCCTACCTATTTTTGAGATACAGTAAAATACACGAAAAAACAATTTTAGTCAAGAATTATAGGATATGGAGCAAGTATTGCGTAAACCAGAAGGCAAAGTTTCTTTGCTTATTTTATAAAAAAAGGCAGGTCTCAGAAAGACCTGCCCTACAATTCTGACCCTTCGACTCCGCTCAGGGTGACTTGAAAGCCAGCAGCTTATAATCTGTCATACTGAGCGGAGTCGAAGTATAATTAAATCTTACAGCATACTGAGATATTTGTCGTTTTCAAACTTACTTACATGAATACGGTATTCATCCCATTCCAACTTTTTATTTTCAATAAGTTTGGCGTGGATATGTTCACCTAAAGTTTCTTTGGCAAGTTCTGAATTTTCAAATTCGATAATAGCATTTTCAAGTGAATTTGGTAGAGTCTCGATATCTAACTTTTCTTTCTGTTCAGCAGTCATACCGAAGATATTTTCTTCAATTGGAGCAGTCAGTTCGTATTTTTTTTCAATACCTTTCATCCCTGCTGCCAAGAGCATCGCAAATGTTAAGTATGGATTAGCTGCCGGGTCCGGTGAACGAAGTTCTATACGAGTCGCTTTTTCTTTGCCGACGCGATACATCGGAACTCGAATCATGCTGGAACGGTTCCGTCTTCCCCAACTGATATAAACAGGAGCTTCATAGCCCGGAACTAACCGCTTGTATGAATTGACCCACTGGTTTGTAATAAGAGTAAATTCTTTAATATGTTTTAAAACACCTGCGGTAAACTGGCGACCAAGTTCTGAGAGATTATAATCACCTTTTTTATCAAAGAACAAATTTTTGTCTCCCTCAAAAAGTGATATATGACAATGCATCCCTGAGCCATTTTGACCAAAAATAGGTTTTGGCATAAAGGTTGCATAGAGGCCATGTTCTAAAGCGATTTCTTTGACAATGAATTTATAAATCTGGGCAAAATCTCCCATGACAAGTGCTTCTTGATATTTCAAATCAATCTCATGCTGTGAATGAGCAACTTCATGATGCGAACATTCTACCGTAACATCAATAGCTTCAAGGGCATTGACCGTACGTTTTCTGACTTGAGTACCGATATCGACTGTGCCATAGTCAAAATATCCGGCTTTATCAATAGTGATAGGTTCGTTATCATTTTCGAAATAGAAATACTCAAGTTCAGGACCAATAAAACAAGTCCAGCCTTTGTCATCAAGTTTTTGCAGATTTCTTTTTAATGCCCATCTCGGATCTCCTGAATAAGGTTTACCGTCAGGGTAGGTAATATCACAAAACATCATGGCAACCCGTTCACCGGCGATTTCCCACGGGATAATTCTGAAAGTACGAGGATCGGGCATAGCCATAAGATCGGACTCTTCAATACGAGCAAAACCTTCAACCGAAGAACCGTCAAATCCCTGACCTTCATCCATAACTTGTTCGATTTCAGAACGAGTAATAGACATTCCCTTGATTTGTCCTAAAATATCTGTAAAACAAAGCCTGATATAACGTACACCGGCTTCGTCTATCATCCTTAAAATATCTTCTTTGGTCTTGGTCATTTTTTGCTCCTCAGCAGAATATATAAAATTTCACTAATTTTCTAATAAGCGACTATTATAATCTATATAGGCAGAAACACAATAAAAATTTACTCTAAATTGAAAAACTTATATATCATTGTTCAATTCCAGTTGAATTTCTTTGGTTTCTGTAACTAACTGCCTCAGACGGACTCCCGCCATATCAAAAATCTTGCGGGATGCGATAAAAATGTCGGTATCGGCATATTTATCTGATAGAAAAACAACCTCTTTTATACCGACTTGTACTATAAGCTTGGCACACTCATTACAAGGGAATAAAGAGACATAAATCGAGGCTCCCTCAAGCTGCATTTTATTGGAGGAATTTGTTATAGCATTCATCTCGGCATGACAGACATAGGGATATTTGGTATCTAAAAAGTCACCTTCTCTGTCCCACGGAAGCAGGTCGTCGTAGCAGCCTATCGGAAAGCCGTTATACCCGATACCTATTATCCTCTTTTTGTTATTTACTATACACGCACCAACTTGCGTGGAGGGGTCTTTTGACCTTTTGGCGGATAGCTGGGCGATTGCCATAAAGTATTCATCCCAGTTTATATAATCTGTACGTTTTGTTTTCATAATGAGAAGAATATACTGTTATTCTTAAGCTATGAAAAGTGAAAGTTATAGAATGGTATAAAAAAGATGTTAAAAAACAAACAATTTCAGTTGACTAGCGTAATATATTAGTGTACTATTTGTCCGTCTTTAATTCGAATTTCAAATAAGAATTAAAGGGTTGAGGTGTTAATTTATTAGACACTTCTATGATAAAAATATATTGATTTTTTTGGGAAATATGGTATTTTAAAGATATCGCCGTTGTCCTAACTTCCCTCCCCCGTCATGGGCGCTTCGGTTCCCGTGATGAACGGACAGCGGCTTTTTTATTGCATTTTTTTGAAAATCCAAAATAATGACACATCCCAAATCCCTTTTACAGAAAACTATTAAAAAATCATATTTTTGGAAGTATTCTTCGACAAGCTCAGCACGACAAATTTATACGTAACTGTCTTTCAAGTCACCCTGAGCTTATCGAGGGTCTTGAAAGACAAAAATATTCTTCTATATCTGATTATTAAGTTCTTTTGTAAATAAACTTTGTTCTGATTGACGTAAAGAAATCGTATTACAACTGTTGAACTGTGCAAATGATTGAATTTTTTTGCTGAATGATTTATTAAACGACTCGGTAGGTTTGAATTTATTTTCAAAATAAATATTATGAACTATCAGTTCTTTTGTTTTTCTATCTGCTTTTGCATCAAGTCGACCAATAAATTTATCTCCCCACAATATAGGCAGAACAAAATAACCGAATTTTCTTTTTTCTTTAGGGAGATAACATTCGATTGTATAATCAAAATCAAACAGTTTTGCCAGACGGTCACGATTGATGACGGCATTATCGAATGGTGATAAAATATGCAGCTTGTCAGTTTTCTTTTTCAAGGGATAGTTATTTTCAAACTGCTCGGACACAGCATAATAGCTTTCTGATAGTCCTTCAATTTGCAGTTGTAGAATTTTGGAAGATGATACTAATACCTGCAGATACTTTTCGATTGCTTTTTTATCACAATGATAGAGATGCTTTTTTATATCGGCAACTGTTGCGATACCGTAAGATTGTAAAGCACGATAAATCCAAAACTCAGTCTGCTCTTTGATTGTTGGAATTATTTTGTTGATGTGACTTGGAAGAACCCGTTCAGCAAGGTCGTACTTGCGGTGGAAATTCTGACGTGATGCAACCATCAGTTTCCCCTGCCAGTAAAGCAGTTCAAGAGCAATTTTTGCAGGTTTGAAGTCCCACCATCCGCTATTTTTTTTCGCCCCATCATTTTCAAAATCTTTAGAGCCTAAGGCTCCTTCGTTTTTTATACGCTTAAGAATTTTTGGCAAAAGAGTTTTAGTTTTTTCAAACCGTATTTTACTCCATTTACCATCCGGTTTGTTAAACCGTTTGAACGAGTGCATGTAAAAGCGGTAGTTCTCCATCGGAAGATACGACATCGCATGTCCCCAGTATTCAAAGATAGATTTATCGTCTGACATTAGCTGATGCATAAATTCAGGTTTGTAGTCGGAGCAACGTGTCCAGAGAGTATGATGATGGGCTCGTTCTATGACTGAAATTGTATCTATCTGGGTATAACCGAGTTTTTGGATAACCGACATGACACCATCTTTCCCTTTTGGGAGTTTTGCCTGTCCATAGAGTAAGGATGAGTGCAGAGCAATTCGCCTTACTTGGGTATGTGTGATTTTCAGAGGTGATGTCATGGGGGAAAGATATGTAAATCAAGTTCGTTTAGCAATGGTGGGAGTGAGAATGTGATGTTAGAGAGTTGTTACTTAACGTCAATAATTAGCTAGTTCATCTAAAAGGTGAATAACTATCATCCGCTTGCAAATAAATGTTACTATCTTGAAAACCTAAGATTGTGTCAATTGATAAAAATTTTGAATCTATTGAAAGAAAATCATTTAAATTTATAGTAATAAGATACCCAGAAAGTTTAGAGTTTAGCATATTTTCAATAGGTTGAATTTTCTCTATAGAATTAAAGCTAAATTGTAAATCATAATAGTACTCTTTTTTATTTCTTTTATTTGGTGACGAAATCAGTGAATCAAAAACCATAAGACTGTCATTTATTCGCAACTCAATTCTTTTAGGATCAATTATCAAATTTTTAATTTTTTTCTTACTAAATAGCTCTATATATAATCTTACTCTATATGCTAAATTTGTTTCAGTTTCATTGCGAATAACATTATAACCATCTGCATATAAATAGAGAGAATCATCAAAACTATAATACTCCGCACGAAAATACAAAGAATCATTTTTAATCATACTCATCGACGTATTATAATCTCTAAAGACCCACCAAGGATCAATAATCATATTATTATAACAACCCATTACCAAAACAGAAACTATAGCATATAAACTGATTTTCTTAATTCCATCCATATTCTATAAACGTCTCTTTTGGTTTTAGTGTCAAGATTGAAAGATGAGATTGCCACACTTCTTCCGTCTTCGGCGGAATCGTTCGCAATGACTGCTGTTACAGTATTACTACACATATTATGTAATTTCTTTCTCTATCCTGTTCTATGAGATACTTAAAAAGTATTCAGAAGGAAACTAAAATGCAAAAAAAACTAAATTTGTACGAAACAAAGCCATTTTACTGTAACTAAAAGTGTGCGATAAGATTATAGAGAAAAAGTTGTTTTGCAATATGGGTCATTTCAATCAAAAAAAGGAACAGGCGAGCCTGTTCCCTATAATTATTTTAGTTACCGACTATACGAGAATTGTTTAGTCAAACCTTATTCTTTGGCTGCTCCGCGGTCTAAGAAGTCTTTGAGAGATCCGAGTAGGTCAATAGGTACAGGGAATATCATCGTTGAGTTTTTCTCAGCAGAGACCTCGACAAGTGTTTGCAAGAACCGAAGCTGCATAGCATTCGGTGCTGTTGCAATAACCGTGGCAGCATCGGCAATTTTTTGCGATGCTTGAAATTCACCTTAGGCATGAATAACTTTTGCCCGACGTTCTCTTTCTGCCTCGGCCTGTTTTGCCATAGCACGAGTCATTTCAAGCGGAAGGTCGACATTTTTTACTTCGACAACCGAAACTTTAATACCCCACGGTTCGGTCTGTTCGTCGATTATTTTTTGTAGCCTGGCATTAATTTGTTCACGTTGTGCCAGAAGGTCATCAAGCTCT
Source organism: Candidatus Zixiibacteriota bacterium (assembly GCA_024276275.1). Classification (GTDB taxonomy): domain Bacteria; phylum Zixibacteria; class MSB-5A5; order GN15; family FEB-12; genus QQUK01. The sequence goes on along the minus strand of JAJRXM010000039.1, from coordinate 64,646 downwards.
ACCTGACCTAATACAGAACGAAGGGTTGTTTGGGCAATTTGAGAGGTTGCCTCAAAAAAGTTTGCTACCGACACGATAGCATCATTTGGATTTACAACTTGAAAATAAAGTACCGCATTAACTTTGATAGAAACGTTGTCTTTGGTAATAACATCCTGCGGAGGAATGTCGTAGGTAATAACACGTAAATCAACGCGGTTCATTTTTTCAATGAACGGAATGAGTAATATCAAACCGGGACCGCGAGAACCAACAAGGCGACCCAAACGAAAAATAACACCACGTTCGTATTCTTTTAATATCTTAACGATATTAAAAAGAACAAATAAAACAAGAAAACCTACAACTAACATTACTTGAAACGGCATAACAACCTCGATATTTTTAGATTTTTTTAACTTTTAAAAGTAATTTATGTACAGCAATAATTATAACTTTGTCACCATTGTGAAGAGTTTCATCAGATTCCGCTTTCCATAAGGCTCCATTGATGTAGACCATTTCATTTGAGCGAGCCTCTGCTGTTAAACCGACCATACCCTCATTTCCTATCGCCGGTCTTCGTTTGCGGTCTCGGATGACCACGGTCATTACAATTACCATCAGAATCCCGATTACAGAAACTATTGCAACCAAAAGTGATTTTGATACCTGGAGAGTCGGGTCAACTGAATCAAATAACATAGTACCTCCTAAGAAAAACGAGACCATACCGCCGATAGCCAAGATACCATGCGAGACAACTTTGATTTCGGCAATAAACAAAGCAACAGCAAATACTATTAGAGCAACCCCGGCAACATTGTACGGAAGTGTCTGTGATGAGTAGAGAATCAAAATAAGAGAAAGAACACCGACAACACCGGGAAGAATTGCTCCCGGATTATACAGTTCAATAGATATACCGGCAATACCGATAGTCATTAATATCATAATAAAATCAGGGCTTGAAAGAAGTTTGAGAATTTTTTCTGCGATTGTCATTTCAATCGGGACGACTTTTCGTTTTTTCATACTCAATATTGCTATACCTGCAACAGTTTCAACCTCAAGGGAGTCAAGCTGGTCAAGTAAATCATCGATTGTTTCAGCCGTAAATTCAATTACTCCCAGTTCAAGAGCCTCTTTGTCGGTTATATTCACAGATTCACGAACTGCTTTTTCTGCCCATTCGATATTTCTTCCATGTTTTTCAGCATACGATTTTATTTGCGCGACAGCATCGTTGGTTACTTTTTCATTCATTAGAGAATCTATATCTTTGCCGTCTCCGGAAACAGGATGAGCCGAACCGATGTTTGTCGTGTATGCCATGGCAGCGATATGGGATGAATATAAAATATATGCTCCTGCGGAACCGGCATGCGAACCCGGTGGATAAACAAATACACAAACAGGTACTTCCGAATTTAAAATAGCTGTACAAATTTTTCGAGTCGTTGAGGTATATCCGCCAGGTGTGTTAAGTGTAATAAGCAATAGTTCAGCGTTTTTATCTTCGGCAAGTTCAATAGCGTTAATTATTCTGTCATGCATGACTGTTCCGACCATGCGATCAACATGTAATTGATATACAATTGATTCAGAAGAATTCAGACTACTGTCAGATTGGTTTTCGGCATGACTAATTTGGAGTGTAAAGAGGGAAAAAAGAAAAAATGAAAGGCAGAAATTAATATGCTTCATATAGAAATATGACAAACGAAAAGTATAAAGTCAATCGTTTTTAAAACAAGATAGAATAACTATGATATATTATTTCTTAAAGATATTTGACAAGTCATATTTTAACTTGCCGTCAAAAATCGTTGCCAAGACTTTTATGTCATACAGTTTAGTCGGGGCAAGCTTAGTAATATCATCAGACAACAGCACAAAATCGGCAGGGTAGTCAGGCATAAGCATCCCACGGCAATGTTCCTGACCGACCGCCTTGGCAGGACCGACTGTATAGTGATACAAAGCATCGGAGGCAGTGATTTTTTCATCGGGATAAAACTTCTCTCTACTGTTCGGTTTGGCACGCAGGACAGCAGCGGCGATACCCTCAAGGGGCTTTAACGGCTCAATCGGTGCATCGGAGCCAAAAGCGAGGTCAATCTTCTTTTTTTGGAGAGTATTAAATACAAAGGCATTGGCCCCTTGTTTCCCCCAATATTTATGAATCATTTTGATATCTGACGGACAATGTGATGGCTGCATTGAGGCAGTAATGTTTAACTCTTTCAGACGTTTTATATCTTTTTTCCGAATCAACTGCAAATGTTCGATGCGATGTTTTGCTCCAAAATGCAATTTCGGTAACTCTTCTATCGCATCTAAGACATTTGATACCGCCTTATCCCCTATAGCATGAATTGCACAGGGATAACCGAGTTTGAGAGCTTTTTTCATTTTCTTGGTCATAGATTTTACCGACTCAACTTCGATTCCAAAATTATTTTTTGAACCGATATATTCATGAAAACAGAGAGCAGTTTGACTTCCCAAGGCACCGTCAGCATATATCTTAACTCCGGCTAACCTGAGAAACTCATCACCTGTACCGAATAAAATTTTATGTTCCAGTAATTCATCAAGAACTGTATCAGGAAAATAATAGTTGATACGCAGTCCGAGTTTGTTTTTTTCTGTCTGTTCGGCAAAATATGCAAACCCATTTTCTTTATCAAATGAATTAACAGCAGTTACGCCGTTTTGATATGCAAATGCAAGAGCTTGTTTATACAGTTTATCTATTTTTGTTTTGGACGGTTGCGGAATTTTATTGTAGAGGTCAATATAGGCTGACATTTCTCGGAGTATTCCGGTCGGTTCTCCGTTTTCAAAGCGAACAATTTCTCCCCCCTGTGGGTCTTTTGTTTGTGATGTTATCCCTGCTATTTGAAGTGCTTTGCTATTGACCCATGCCGAGTGTTGGTCTTTGGAATAGATAAAGGCCGGTCGTCCACCGGTTACATCATCAAGCATATATTTATCAGGTTGAATAAATTTTTTGAACTGATCGGGTGAGTATCCCTCACCGACAACCCATTCATTTTTTTTGAGTTTATTGGCAAATGAATTAATCTCTTGTAAACATGCTTCGATAGATTCTAACCCGTGCAGTTTGACACGTCCTAATGAAAGGGCAAAAAAGAAAAAATGGGTATGGGCATCGGTTAAGCCCGGTATAACAGTTTTGCCTTGTAAGTTAATTTTAGAATACGATTTGAAATCGGCATCATGTTCTAAATTATTTCCGACTGCAACAATAGAGTTTTTATATATTGCCATTGAGTTTACAACCAGAGAATCCGATTGGGTATAAATAACCGCATTGTAGAGTAATGTTTTAGTTTTCAAAGTTTTCTCCTTTGATGCGAACATCACCGGACCGAGCTGTTATTTTCAAGCGGTCGGTTTCTTCCAAAATCGGAATCGTATATTTTCGGGACATTTCAAATTTTTCTTTCAGGTCTGAAACTTTGAGTTCGTTGTTTTTGTCTATAGTATCTTTCACAAACAAAATAATTTCCTGCCATACGTCAGTCAAAAATAAAAAATCGCTTCCGCATTTGTATGCCTGCGATGTATCGACAATAAATCTGATTGCGTTGCGTGCCTGTTTGCCTATATGAATTAGGTTCTGAATTGTAGGGGGTGTGTATTTCTTCTCTGAAAGTTCACGCATAATAAGTTCATAGGAGTTTTTGACGGCTCCTTTTAAAATCATCTTTTGACCGGAAGGTATATACTTATCATTATTTTTAAGCAGTTCTCCTGTAGAAATGAGATATTTCAAAAAGATATGAACTTTATTTTTTTCATACGATACAATCTGTTCAATTTGCTCAAGTAATAGCCCGTTTAAGTGAGCATTTTCTTCAAGATGTTTTTCTATATCTTTTTTAAAGATGTTTATTGCTTCGGTGAAAAATTTTTCGAAATAAATATGTCCTTCAAAAATTTGTATAACTTTTTTTTGCCACATATTTTTGATTTGGTTGTTAACTGCTTTTTCAGAATAATCAGCAAGAGGAAGCATGTTTTCTTTGGGGAGGATAAATTCTTTTTGTAGTTCTGATAAAATAAGTTTTTCTAAGTTCATATTTGTTCGTTCTTGTAAATAACTATAAGAATCGTAATTTTTCTTTCGAGGGAAATAAGGAAGATAGTCTAAAACCTCGCCCCCACCGATTGTAACCATAGGAGTCGGAAGCCTGCCGATCCATTTTTCACCAAGGAGTGCATAAAGCGGGTTATCGGGTTTGAAAAAAATAATTCCTTTTTCTCCCGGCATGATTTGTTTCTTTTCTAAGAGTCGAACTTCTCCCTCAACTTCGGTTGTTCCGATAATACATAACATTCTTCTTCTGTCTTCTAGTGGGACGACCGCATGCGGCAGCATTTCAATTGCTAGAGCTAACACTTTATTATCAAATAGTTGTTCAGTATTGTGAGATGATAGTATCACACCGCCTCGTTCGAGGATATCTTTATCAATTCCGGTAAACGAAACAGCTGTTCGCTGTCCCGGTACGGCAGTTTGAACATCCAGATTATTTGAGTGCAGGGATCTGATTTTAGCATCAACATCGGCAGGAAATATCTTGACCGTTTGACCGACTGTCAGTTCACCCCCTCGAAGTGTACCGGTAACAACACCACCGATACCCGGGCGAACAAAAGAACGGTCGATATATAGGCGTGGTTTGCCAATATCTCTTTGAGACTTAATTTGTGTCGGTAATTTATTTAAGTATGTTTGCAGTTCATCAAAGTTCAAGCCTGTTTGAGCAGATACTTTTACTATCGGAGCATTTTCCAAAAACGAACCTGCAACTTTTTCTTTGATTTCAGATTCTAAGAGAGAAAGCCATTCATCATCAACTAAATCAATTTTATTGATAAGGATAATTCCGTTTTTAATTTTCAGCAGTCTGACAATTTGAAAATGTTCTTCCGATTGTGGCATCCATCCGTCATCAGCAGCTATGACAAGCATCACTACGTCGATACCACCGACACCGGATACCATATTTTTTACAAAGCGTTCATGACCGGGAACATCAATAAATGCGATAGTTTCATTTTCGGGAGTCGTATAAAATGCAAATCCTAAGTCAATTGTCATTCCACGAGCTTTTTCTTCGGGAAGTCTATCGGGGTCGGTGTTAGTCAGTCGTTTGACAACTGCTGATTTACCATGGTCGATATGTCCTGCGGTGCCGATTACTAACATGAGAATTTATGGAGTATCTTTTTTATTGATTGTTCGAGATAGGTAATGTCTGATTTCTCTACTGCTTTTAAGTCCAGAATATATCGGTCGTTATCTATTCTTCCGATGATTGGAATTTCTAATCCTTGAAACTCTTTCATTAGTTTGTTAGGACTTAGTTTATTCGAAAAAATAATGCCTACCGACGGGATATCAGCTTCGGGCAAAGCTCCGCCGCCTACAAATCCTTTAGTTGCTTCAACTGAGATATTATTGTTTTTTAAATTCTTTTGAATTGATTTACCGACTTCATATAATTCTGATTCCGAGATAGAAAGCATATTCCACAGCTTAATTTTTTCCTGCCAACTATTGTCTAAGTAGTACATAAGAAGTTTTTCTAATATAGCGAATACTATTTTGTCGGCTCGCATAGTTCTGAATATCGGATTTTTTTTAATCTTTTCAACCAGTTCCGTTTTTCCGACAATAAGACCTGCCTGAGAGCCACCCAAAAGTTTATCACCCGAGAAACAGGTTATAGCGGCACCGTCACGTACCGACATTTGCACAGTCGGTTCAGCGTAACCAATGATTTTCTTAGTAGGAATAAAGACTCCGCTGCCTAAATCGTTCAGAACCGGAATTGAATGTTTTTTTCCAAGAGTAACAAGTTCTTTTAATGGTACCTGTTCTACAAATCCTTTTTGCACAAAATTACTTTGATGAACTTTTAGAATAATTCCGGTTTTATGTGTTATAGCATTTTCATAATCAATAAGAGTTGTAATATTAGTAGAGCCGATTTCTTTGAGTTTTGCACCGGATTTTTTTAAGATATCAGGGATACGAAATCCGCCGCCTATTTGCACAAGTTCGGAACGAGAAATAATAACTTCTTTTCTATTGCCCAGCGTGTTTAGAATTAAAAACAGGGCAGCTGCACAATTATTAACAACTGTAGATGATTCCGCACCGGAAAGTTCAGACAGATAATTCTCACACGCCTCTCCTCTTTTCCCTCTTTTGCCGGTCTGTAAATCATATTCGACATTTCCAAACCCGACAGTAGTTTTTCTAATTTCATCAAACAGTTCATCAGATAAAGGAGCTCTTCCCAAATTTGTATGTACTACAATTCCGGTAGCATTGATAACTTTTGTAATTTCTTTACGTTTTATTTTTTTTGTTTCACGTATAACAGATTCAATCAATTTATCAGGTGTAATTGATATTCCATTTTTGAAATCTTTTTTTGATAAAGCTATTGTTTCTTTTACAACACGGGCAACAATAGGTCTTGGAAGATATTTAATACTTGCAGCAATTTTTTTATGCTGCAAGAGTTCTTCCACCGAGGGGAAATCTCTTAATTGAGTTATTGTACTTTTTGCCATAATGATTTGTTGTAAATTATTTCTGCTAATACTTTACCGACCGACTCAAGCGATTCTGCCGAGCAGTTTTCCGGTGTGTCAAATTCAGTATGCCAGTATTTATAATCAAAGTCAATAATATTCACGGTTGGAATTCCTGCTGTTATCAAAGAAAGATGATCATCCTGTATTGCATATTTAACCGAGTCAATAAATCCTTTTGCTTGTATATTTTTTGCTGTTTCAAAAATTAAATCATTTAAATTTTTGGCATTATTTTCAGAATACTGTTCTCGGTAGATAGTTAAATCTTTATCGCCAATCATATCCAAAAGAATTCCGAATTTATATTTTCCTCTGATTCCTTTGCGGGCAAACTCTTTAGAACCGAGCATATAAAATTGTATATCACCCGATTTCCCCCAGTCCTCTCCATCAACAAAGACAATATCAATATTTAGCTCCGGCTTTCTTTCTGAAAACATGTGAGCCAGTTCAAGCAGGGCAGCAACACCTGAAGCACCGTCTGAGGCACCGTCTATCGGTTTATTTTTTAATAGCGGATTATTAGTAAAATCTGTTCGGGGTCTACTGTCATAGTGTGCCATAAGAACTATTGTAGGATAATTTTCATTAGAAACTATTGAGCCAATAACATTGACCATTCGTATATTGCTTTGAGAGTATAAATCGAAAAAAATAAATACTTGCGAGTCAACAGGGATTTGGAGATTTTGAAATGTCTCGTAGAAGAAGTTTCTACAGTCGGCAGAAGATTGCGAACCGGGAACACGCGGACCAAATGCGACCTGTTTTTCCAAGTACGTAAATGCTCTTTCTGCGTTGAATTGTGGTGGTGGAATCTGTTTATCTGAGTGACAGGAAACTACACCGGTAAATAAAATTGATAAAAGAATTATACGGATAGTATTTTTTTTCATTAGGGTAAAATGATTGATTTATGACAATAAGTCAATTGAAAACTAGAAACTAATTTCTGTCCAAAGTTGAACTTCACGAGTGTGATTATTTCTTCGCCCTTTTACATCCTGCCATCTCATAGTGATACCTCCTTTTATCTGACGGCTGAAAGTATAGGCAATCACCGGATTAAAAGATATAGATGATTCATCGTTTGTAACATTATTAAGATTTCCAATTACAACATGGTTTTCAGTTTTAGAAGAATTAAATTTCACATTCATCGATAAATCTACGGTAGACCTAAATTTCAATCTTCCAAAGATAGGAATTGAGATACCGTTTTGGGATGTAAACGAATACTTAGTTGTCAAAGCAAATGTCTGTTTACTCGTTGTAGATGTTGACTGCAATACTCCATCAACCGGTGAATGAGTTTCGCTTTCGGTAATAGAGCGAGTTACAGAACTCGTTAAAGAAAGTGAGCGGAACAGTTTAAAATTTATTTGCAGTAACGGATTAAACCCTGTACTTGTGGATTTTGTAACCGTGAAATTACCGTCTCTATCTCTTGATTCCTTTACCGACCTTGAAAAACCTGTGCGAGGAGAAAATATATCAATAAATTTATTTACATAAGACTGAATTAAAGGTAAATTTCTGAATTTAGTAATACGGATACCTAAATCCGGCCAATTCTCTGATATATTTTCAAACCGTTTACCCTGTTTTACCAAATCACGCGAAATTGACCTACGGAATTTAACAGTTGTAACAAGACCGCCAAGGAAAGTAAAACCGGAAGAAATATCATACGATTCCCCATTTCCGGATTTTTGAATTCTAGTATCTTCCAATGTCTCTACATTTGCATCGTCTGTAAAACCAAAGAGATATCTATAGTTAGGTCTTTTTACCAGTCCCGGCAAAGAATTAGTAAAGTTGGTATTGTAAGAATACTTGAAAGGGCTAATCCATCCGGTTAGTTTTCTTACCCCTGTTAGAACCGGTTCATAAAATTTCTTTTTCTTTTTATTCTCTTCTTCAATAACATTCTTTTTTCGCCCACCACGTCGTCCTTTAAAACTTCGACCTGATGAAGAAGTGCTTTTTCCACCTAGTAGAGCCTGGTGATCGAAAGTACCTCCAACGGACATATTTCTTGATAGTGCTGAACGTCTGGTTAGATTCGTACGTTCTAGATCATCGGAGTACGATGATTTATATGAAAAGCTGGTGGTAAAGAATTTTAGCAACTGCGGGTCATAAGAGGCAGTAAACTTTTGCCCGTAATATGTTTCCAGCCCAAGTTTAAAATCTTTTCTGTTAAATTTAAAATTAATTAGTTCTAGATTAGTCAAATCTCTTCGAGTGTTATAGCTATAGCTAGACACCAATTTATTAAAGAATTTAAAACTAATTTTCATTGATCCGGTGAAATTTCTCTTTAAATCTGTACGTCTCGTAGAATTAACAGCATCACGAATAGAAATACTTCGGTTAAAACTCCCGTTCATAGTCCAAGAATCCGGATATAAAGAAAGTTTAGAATCGGATGCTTTTTTCAGAATAGGAATTGACTTTAAAAAGAAGAAAATAGGAATTTTCGGTATCTTTTTTATATTCAAATTATAATCCGCTTTTAAATCAAGAACTTCTCCGTAGTTATAAGAAAAATTAACTGATTTTAAATTTGTTTGTCTATACGACATTCTTGAATTCAATCGGTTTAATAAAACAGAGAAAAGTGGGTTTTTTGTTTTCTTTTTAAATTTAGCGGAGATCGAAAAGGATTTAGATTCGCTTACCCGTTGTTCCTCAATACGAGTTTCTTCAGCAAGTATTATATCAGAATTGTTTCTTAACAATGGAGTTTGTACTGACTTATTATAACTCAAAGTAACCGGTATCGATGCACTCCAAGACTGAGGAAGTAGTTTATGTAAATTAAAAGTCATACTTGAACTCATAGTAGTTTCATGTCTACCGGAGCCTAAATTATTTTGTGAACCACCACGGGTTGCTGATGAGAGTCCTCTAAAGAACGGATCTTTAGACTGCAAAGAGAAATTATAGCTGATAAGATCCGCCATATTTCCATTCGCAGAAATACGACCGGCTGTACCGACATCTTTTCGTACATCGGTTACCCGTAACTCATCAATCCATATATTCCCGCTAATAGAATTAACGGTATCTTCATTTAGCACGCCTACAGCCAAAAATTTAATTTCGTTTATATTCGGGTTACCTGTTATTCTATATTTATCATTTTCGACATTCAGCACCTCCCCTTTTTTAAGAACTTTTAATGCTGAATCTTTTAAAGCTGTCAGTTCGTTAAAATCAATATTAACATGGTTTGACTGATCCCAACCGGGTTTAATATTTGTAAAATATTCATAATAATTTTTATCATCACGCCCGAGTCTAAAGAAAAATCTAATTTTATCAATATCCGTATTTGTGACAATATTTTCATCGCCATGTACAAACATCTCAATTCTTCTATAGCCTGAATACTGGTCAATCGAAAGAAGGTTCTTAGTAGCAATACAAGTATCCTGTTGATTTAAATTTTCAAAAGTCAGTTGCAAAGCTTTTTGAACTTCTATTACGTTTGTAGTCGGGTCTTTGTATGCTTCCACACTAGGAGGAGGATAAAAATTCGTATCTATATCATCACCGATAGATGCTATAACAAAATCAGACTTCATATCTGAAAGAGGTGAGAAAATAACGGAATCTCTCCAGTTCGGCTGAACAAAATACCAATCGGCAACTTCAACTGTATCCCATTTTGTACTGAGTTCGTCACCTTCCATCCATATACGAACATGAGTTATTTTATTCCATTCAGGTTGAATACCCCCTTCAGATGTAATAATTTGGTCTATTGCATCAGGGTCTTTAATCGGAATTCGATAGGTAACCCACGGGAGCTGATTCAAATCATTTTCAGGATATCTTTTTGAATCTTTTACAAGAAAGCTGTCAGGGTAATTATCTAAATCAAGAACATACGAGAAATAGGCATTATTCGTAGTAAATCCCGGAGAGTACTTTTCTTTATCAGGAAGTCGTGACGATCCCCCGTCGGAGATGTTTCCTTCAGTACCGTTTAAAAAATCATAATATCGAGGATTATTATAATCATCTGCGTCTATAGCATCACATCCTTCCGGTAGAGGGCATTTCCCTTTCCCATCAAAAAACGAGTACCAGTTATCTCCGTTTGGATCAGGATTAACGGACGGGTCATACTCACCTTCAGGTACTTCATCCTTGTCCATCAACCCGTCTAACCCTGTATCTTCGGTACCTTCTATATCAATATCATTACTATTATCACGATCCTCGGTATCAGCATTATCATTATTGTTTAAATCTTCATTGATAGCACCAAAGTCAAAATGAATTTTACCACTCGTTGCTCTCATCCGCACTTCAAATAATTTTACTCTGTTTTCTTGTAACGGAGAGCCAAAATACCTCATAATCCCCCCCCAGGATTTAGTCGGGGTAGTGGTAATAGTTAATGATGAGTCTTCAGCAACAGCGGTATCAACCACCTGATTTTGCGGTCTGAAAATCATCCGGAAAGTACGCATAGTCCCACTTCCGGCTTGAGTATCTCTGTTATAAATATCAGTAATTGGTGTTTGGTTTATAGGTCTATGCCACAGCATTTTTGCCTGTACATATTCGCTTGCATCAAGTTGTGCCGGAAGTGAAGTTTGTTTCCAAACTGTTCTAAAAGTACCTAGTGAGATATTGTCTAGAGCTGTTGCAAAGTCATCAACATAGGCTACTTCATTAACATTCGGATTTGGATGAGACTGAGCTATTTCTGCTGAAATAGTCAAGTTTGATTTAGATTCTGTTTCAATAAACGGTAAAGCATCTACCATAGAAGTTAAAAATTCAGGATATAATTTAAGCGATAAATCAGCATCAAAAATTACCGTACGAGCTGTTTCCTGTCCAACTTTCGGTTTTCTCTCTTGTGCTTTATCAGATTTATATAAAAATGTAGAACCGAATTTTAAATCTTTACTCCACTCATATTCCGCACGAAGTCCCAGGAGAGATTTTTTTTGTACCGCAAAAAACGGTGCGTATTCAAAATCGACTTTAATTTGAGCATTTGGGTCTGTTGCTTTTTCAGACCGAAGTGTTACTTGTCCAAAATCGTACTGAATGTCATAGTCAATCCCTTTTTTCAAGATTTCACCGTTAACTGTAATCCGTTCTGAGCCTTCTATAATATTCGCTCGGTTAAGGCGAATAATAGAACCACGAGTTGTGGTTACTTTTTGAATAAAATACTCACTTCTTTCTGTTTTTTCAGTCCACGAAGTATAGTTATACAGTTCAGGAACCTTCTTATCTAATCCCGGTAATTCTGTATTGCCATACTGATATGTTATAGTATCGTTGAACGGTGTTCTGCTAGGGAAAATAACCAAACCCCAGTCGGATCTATATATAAGTGGGTCATCATCGACAATTCCATCGGGAGTATCTTTTCCGGTATTTGTATTCTTTAAATCCAGTCCAAGAATCTCAAGATAATCTATATTCTTTGAACCTTCTATTTGATAAGGTACAGAGTTAGTACTTTTTTCATTACCCTCTAGTCCTTTTAGAACTTTAAACTTTATATCTTCAATAAGAGCTCCCTTAGGAACATTATAACAATTCCGCCACATAAGCTTCCAAGTCTGATCAGTAGGAGCCGGAAGTGGTTCAGCACGAATTAAAAGTTTTAACTTATAGAGAAGAGAATATTTATAAGTAACATCATAGGTTGTATCATTTGTAATAGAATCTATTACCATAACCGAATCTATAGGTGTCTCTAGAGTATCTCCTAAATCACCAAATGTTCGCACCGCACCGTTTTCATCTTCGACTTCCATGTAATAACCGATATGATTGTTTCTTGACTGAGGTGAATTAAAAACAACATAGGGAACGTTTCGTTTACTGTCGTGATAAAATCTATATTTTGTACTTGGAATTGCTTTAATTTTAGTATCGTTACCCTTGACTGCTTCAGAAGCGAACCTTGCGGTACTGTCCGGATCAACGTAAAAATTTGCAACAATTTGATCTTCAATAGAATTATAACTTGGAACCGATTCGTACATATCAAGAACTGTTACTCTTTCGGTCGGTTTTAAGCTATCGAAAGGCAGAACTAAATCAAAAATTCTTCGTTCGACATATTCGTAATCCCGAATGTACTCTACGCTTTCTTCACCACCGGCAGTAATAGATGTTGTTTCTGACGAACCTTTTTCTTGTGAAGCAATAGCTGTAAGTCGCAAATTACCTACTTGTGCTTCGGTTTTTAAGCCAAATAAACCTCTGATACGAGATGAATATCCGACGAACTTTGTGTTAGGAAGAGAAAGTGTTGTATTGCCCGCTTCAATAGCTTTTAAGATATCATCCTCGTCCCCTCTGTACCGAATCTGAATTCTATTGGCAAGTGGAATATCAGTTTGCGAATCTTGAGAAACTTTTACCGTAATTTTTGAACCGATAGTACCTGTAATGTTAAACTGTGAAACCTGGTCCATTACAAGTGCCGGAAATTTACTTTGATTGATACCGGATGTCGCCTCATCGGACCAGTTTGATCTTCCGGCAAAAGAAATTCTTCTTCTACCCGAAATTTTAAGTCCGGCCGAGCCTTCACCAAAAATCTTTTCTAATCTTTTAGGCAGAGCAACCTGTACTCCTAAACCTGAGCCTTTTTTCTTCGTAGGGTCTTTACTAATCGACCGACTAAAATTTTCACGTAGTTTTTTTTGAAGAGATTTTCTGATACGATATTGCGAATATTTTTCAGCATCTACTGAAAGAGGTATAAGAAAATATTTATCTCTTTTAATATTAAAATACTCTGTCTCAAACCGGATAGAATTTTCGGCAAAATTAGATTCTTTTGGGCGAGGTTTATATTTTAACCATCTTGAAAGAATTGGATATGTTTTGGGATATATAGCTACAGAGATTTTATCTTCTACTTCCTCGTAATGAGTAATAAATAACGGAGGAGTATCAAGTTTAGCATGAAACCCGATTTCTGCAAAAGAAAACACAGCAGTAGAAAGTACTGCTATGCAGGCGAGTGTAAATTGTAATAATACTTTAGATATAGTTTTCACAACAATTCAAAAAATTGTGTTAATTTTATTAGATTAGCTAATGTTCTATAAAATCTCCTTATTTAAAATTTCCGATTGATATGACTTCATCTTCTAATGTGATGCCATATTTCTCAAATACTTTCTTTCTTAATATGTCGGCTAATTCCCGAATATCTTTTGAGGTAGCAGTACCGTCGTTTATAATAATATTAGCATGTTTCTCATAGACTTTAGCACCACCGACTGAAATGTCTTTAGCACCAATTTCCTCTAGTAATCTACCTGCCGGTAATTTGCCGTATTTTTCTTTCGGATCAGGTATATTTTTAAAGAAACTTCCTGCTGAAAACTGTTCGACCGGATGTTTTGAAGCTCTAATTGCCAATATTTCATCAATTTTAGTCTTTAGTTCGTCTTTATTACCTTTTTGTAGCTTCATTTTTACTGAAAGAACAATTTCTTTGGTTTCTTTCAAATAAGAGCTTCTATACTCAAATTTACAGTATTCAGGTTTGACATGTTTTAATTTACCGTTTCTATCCAAAAGAGTGATTTCAGTAAGAATATCTTTCATTTCTCCGCCATATGCTCCGGCATTTCCAAAAACAGCTCCACCGACCGACCCCCATATACCTGCCGCAAATTCGAGCCCTTTCATGCTGTTATCGGCAGCAAAATTGACCAAATTCATCAAATCTTCACCTGCACCGCACTCTATTTCAGTATCACCGGTCATTTTTATTCCTAAAACATCGATTTTGATGACCAAACCGTCGTATCCGTTATCAGAAATCAGCAAATTCGAACCGCCTCCTATGATAATAAAAGGGATTTGATTCTCATGAGCAGTTAAGACCGCATGAACGGTTTCATCAACAGTTTTTGTATTTATAAAACAAGCCGCATTTCCCCCGGTACGAAAACTTGAATAGTCAGCCAACGGAGTATTGAATTGCAAAGATTCGCCAAAAAGAGTACTCATTTTCTGCTTTGGCATTTCACCCTTAACTTCCAGTTGTTCAGTCATTTCCATTATTTTAATATAACATTTAAGTGGCAATATTGCAAGTCGTAAGAAGAAAGATTTTGTTTTCCTAAGTCATTCTCAGGTAAATGATTATACAATCAAATAGAAAGAAATTTCCCGTTATTATTTATTTTCTTCGTTTTTGTCATTTTCATCTGTTGTATCATTTTTTTCAGCAGATACAGCAGGTTCATCTTTTTTGTTCGTTTCATCGACATAGTTGAGCCGAAGTTCATATAAGACATGTTCAATCAGTTTTGACTCTTCTTCGGTGAGGTTGTTTTTCGTTTTTGTATCAAGCATGGAAAGCATATCTATACTGTTTTGAGCCATCACCAAATCACGTTCGATTTTCGAAGTCATCGGGTTCATAACTTTGCCCATATACTGCATTGCAGCAACTTGCAAAGACAAAACGATTTGCATAAAATGAGGATCAATTTTTTGTAAGTCAGCTGTCATTTATAACTATGCTCCTTTTAGTTCAACAGTGTCAATATCTATTTTTTCTGATAGGTATGTATGCAAATATTTGTATGCAGAGTCAAGCTCGTTCTTCTTTTGAAAGAGTTTTTCAAGTAGTATTCTTGAGTGTTCCAACAGCTCCGAATCTTCTCCAAGTCGAACATTCTGAAACCTCATTTCGCCTGATTGACGCAGCCCAAAAAATTCCCCTGGACCTCTTAGATGTAAGTCAGCTTCGGAGATTTTAAAACCGTCGGTTGTCGAGATAAAATACTCAAGTCTTTGAGTTGCTATTTCAGTTAACGGCGGGTGTGCTATCGCTACCAATGTTGACTTCTTTTTACCTCGACCAATCCTTCCCCGAAGTTGATGCAGTTGTGCCAAACCAAACCGTTCGGCATGTTCTATGACCATGATAGTAGCATTTGGATTATCAAGGCCTACCTCGATAACAGTAGTAGCCATTAGTACATTGATAGAACCTTCAAAAAAATTCCGAATAATATCATCACGTTCTTTCGGTTTGATTTTTCCGTGTACCATGCCGACCGAGATGTTTTTAAAAGTTGAACTTGATAATCTTTTATACGCATCTTCGACATTTTCAAGCTCTGTCATTTCAGATTTTTCAATCAACGGATAGACGATATAGGTCTGTCCTCCTTTTTTGACATCATCCAAAATATATTTATACACTTTTTCCCGTACATCGCCGGTACGCCAGACTGTTTTAATCGGTTGTCGTCCTTTTGGAAGTGTATCAATTGTAGAGATTTCCAAATCTCCGTAAAGAGTCAAGGCTAAGGTTCTCGGAATCGGGGTAGCGGTCATTACCAATAGGTCAGGGTTTTCTCCTTTGTCACAAAGACGACTTCTTTGCTCAACACCAAACCGATGCTGTTCGTCAATAATAACCAGTCCTAATTGCTTAAAATTGATTGAATCATAAATCAAAGCATGTGTGCCAAAAAGGATATCGACTTCACCTGTTTGACAAAGTTCGGCTGTTTTCTTTTTCTCGGCAGCCTTTTGTGATGATGTCAGCAATCTTGAAGAAACACCGATTTTTTCAAGCAAACTGTTCCAATTTCGAAAATGTTGTTCAGCTAAAATTTCGGTAGGAGCCATAAAAGCTACCTGATGATTACTTTGTGATGCAAACAAAGCTGCCAAGATTGCTACAACTGTTTTACCGCAGCCGACATCACCCTGCAGCATTCTTGACATAGGAAACTTTTTATTTAAATCCGAAAGAATTTCGTTGAGAGCTTTTTCCTGAGCAGGTGTTAAAGAAAACGGAAGTTCTTTCTTAAATTTCTCATAGGTTTTTGAAATCGGTTTATATGTATGAGTTTTAGTGATAGTTTTTTTCCGTTCTTTTCTTAAGAAAACCATATACTGAAAATTCAAAAGCTCATCAAAAGAAAGACGTTTTCTACTTTTCTCAATTTCTTCTCTGTTATCGGGATAATGAATAGTTTTAAGAGCTTGGTCTAATGAAAGTAGTCTGGTAGTTTGTAAAACTTCTTTTGGGAGAAAATCGGGAATAGGCTCAGTCAGGTTTTCAAAAATAAAGGTTGTTATCCTTCGCATCATTTTGCTGTTCAGACCTGCTTTGGACAATTCTGCTGTTTGAGGATAGACCGGTATTATACGACCTGCATGAATCATCTTATCGGACTCATCTTCAAGTCGTTCCATGTCGGGATGCACCATCTGCATACCAAAATATGAACCGACTAATCCTGAACAGGCATAAACCTGATTTTTTTTAAATAATTTTTCCCAGTACCTTATACCGTGAAACCAGGTTAATGTAATTGCCCCGGTATCATCTTGTAAAATTACTTCGTATCTTTTTTTTCGACCATAGAGCATTCCATGAGATTTTACTCTCCCGATAATCGTTACATAGCTATCAGGTGAGAGTTTTGCGATATCGGTTACAGATGTTCGGTCGAGATAACTCCTAGGAAAATAGAACAGAATATCCTTGACGGACTGTATCCCCATGGTTTGTAAAAAAGCTGCTTTTTTAGGACCTACGCCTTTTACATATTGTAGTGGTGAATGTAATTTTAATTCTGCCATTGCTGAAGTAAATTTTAATTATGCGAAAAAGTCAATCTCAAAATACAAAATGAAACTTTTTTATTCATTTTTCCGTATTTGTACTAATTACAATTAAGGAGAAGAATAATGTATACATTTCAAAGAAGTATATCATTTTTAATAGTTTTATCAATCATGCTCACGGTATCATCTGTTTCTGCAAAGAAATATAAAGATAAAGGGCATAATGCCCGTTACGGTTTTGATGGTATTACTATTGATAATATCAATATTGATTTCGACGATGATATCCTGAAAGTTACCAATACCGATGAAAAAACATCATTTACAATTGATAAAAAATATGAGCTGTATATCAATGATAAGCATATTCAAACTACTCCTAAACAGCGAAAATTAACAAAAGAGATGTATCGTTCTATTGATCTGATTTTTAAAGAAGCCAAAGATATTGTATGGGATGGGGCGAAAATCGGAGCTGAGGGTGCAAAATTGGGTCTTTCTGCAATACTTTGTGTGTTTAAACTTATTTCTCCTGATTATGATTCCGATGATTTAGAAGAAGAGATGGAGCAAAAAGCTAAAAAGATTGAAAAGAAAGCGGATAAAATAGAACTTCGTGCTGAAAATATTGAAGATATGGCACGCGAATTAGAAGAAATCTCTGATAGAATGCGTGAAGAAATTCCTGAGTTAAAACGATTAAGCTGGTTTTAAAAGTTTTTATTTATAATGGCGGAAGGGGTAGGAATCGAACCTACCGAGGACAAGATCATTGCCCCCCACACGGCTTTGAAGACCGGGACCGCCACCAGACGACATCCACTTCCGAAGACAATATATAAAAAATAGATTGAGTGGCAATTGAATTTATATATGTATTAGGTAATATTATTATTTTAGGCAGGTCTCAAAATCAAGATCGGACAAGATAATTGCCATGATATTACCCTACGTCGCTTAACTGAAAAGTGGTTTCCCTACTTTTTATAAGTCACATTGCACTTGTTGAAAGGTATTTCCCCAAATGTCATTCCCAACTTGATTGGGAATCCAGAACTTTGCTATATCACATAATTTCAATAAAATAAAAAACTTATTGACAAAAAGTCAGTAAGGTTTACCATTGCATAGAACATTTATATTCAAGCAACAAAAGAGTAAAATAATATTGAAATTATGAAAAAAATATTCGCAGTTCTGTTTTTAGTAACGTTCATACATTCTTCTTCTTATTGTAAAACAAAAAGAATTGTTAATTATGACATCTATTTGGATGACGAGTTAATTCAAAATAATAAAATTGAAGAATTATTACAATTTTCATTCCAACTCGTAAATGATGCTTATGAACCATTTGGGGTTACCTTTGTTAAGAATGAAAAATTCAAATGGACCCCAAAAAGTAACTTGTTTGATTTTCAAGAAAATTTATTATTAACTAGAAAGTACATAAAACAAAATAACGTTGATATACAAATTTTTTTATCATCAAGTAAATTGAATAAAAACTCACAAAGATTTAAGCAAAGCACTCCGAGAGGACTTTCTCCAATACTAGGTACGAAAGTTCTTATTACAATTGAAGAAAAAGAATTAAATAAAATTTATTTGTCATTATTGCTTACACATGAAATTGCTCATTTATTTGGAGCTTATCATGTTAATAATTCAAATTCTATTATGTTTCCGTATATAGATATTCATCATGAAAGTATTAAGTTTGATTCTAACAATTATAAGATAATAGAACTTCAAAAGAACTATAATTTTAGTAATGGAATTGATAAATCCTCAGCCAATATTATAGGAAAGATTTCAACTATATTTCTTCAAGACAAGGATAAAAATGATATGAATCCCATTTCACAAGGATATAATGCTTTAGCATACAATTATGTATATTCTTCTAATTTAGATTCTGCTGAATTTTTTTACTTGGAAGCTATTAAATATGACTCAAATAATTGTATTCTTTATAAAAATTTAGGGGTTACTTATCTAAACAAATATGAGTATGAATTATCAGAAAGATATTTGAAACATGCTCTATTTTTGTGTTCAAACGATGAATCGTTACATTTTAATCTTGCGGTATTGGATACAAGTAAATCTGAATTCGGTAATTCAATTTTTCATTTGAAGAATGCACTTGAATTAAATCCAAATTATGTTGATGCAATTTATTTATTAGCATTGTCATATTTAACAATATTAGATACTAATAATTCAATTAAGCAATTAGAAGAAATAATAAAGATAGATAACACAAATACAAAAGCAGATAGTCTACTAAAAATAATTGCACAATAAAAAGACATAAAACTAATTTAATTACTATGAAATTGTCGGGTTTCTCGATTTTAAAATCTAACGATTTCAAATCAACGGAACCGCGACCTACTGAACTTGATTAGTGAAATTATGATAGAACTTTATATTTTGGAGAATACTTTCCGCCTAGGCGGACTCAGTTATGACAGATTTATATCAATCTTCGATAGGGTCAACATGTACTATCACACGAACTAAGTCGTCGACTTCAGCAATTACCGCTCTTTCAACTTCATCAGCAATTTCATGACCTTCCCGAACAGTAATTTCCGGATTTACAACAATATGAATTTCAGAGAAAATCTGCCCACCTGAAAAACGGGCATGGATGTCATGAGCGTTTATAACACCATCTACTGTTTGAGCAGTATCTCTGATTTTATCTAACACATCTTTACTTGGAGCAGTATCAGCAACTTCTTTAAGAGCAGTACAAACCATCTGTCCACCTGCACGAAAAATAAAATACGTTACAAAAAGTGATGCCAAAGAATCTGCTAAATACCAATCAGGATTCAAATAGACCCCGCCGACACCAATTAGAACAGCAACAGATGAGAGGGCATCGGTTCTATGATGCCAGGCATTTGCAATTAAGAGCATACTTTTCATCTTTCTGCCAATCAACACCGTGTACCAATACATTGTTTCTTTAATTAAAATGGAGGTAAAAGCTATAAAAATAGTAAGTAGAGTCGGTTCTGCTTTTTGATGTTCATAAAGAACCTCAACAGAATTGTAAACTATTCCTACTCCGGCTCCGATTAAAAGAATTCCGACAATCATACTCGAGAGAGTTTCAATTCTCCCATGACCAAAAGGGTGATTTTCATCAGCATCCATAGCTCCCCATTTTAGTCCGAATAGAACAATAAAATCTGAGAGTAAATCCGAGAGAGAATGGATTCCGTCGGCAACCAGTGCTTGACTTTTTCCAAGAAGTCCGGCATATATTTTAATAACGACCAAGACAATATTTGCACATATACCGACTATAGTTACTAAAAAACCTTTGCTCATATTTTTTGATAGCTCTGACATAGATGTAAAATACATAATAAGAATTAAATTGTTAATAAAAAATTCGACTGTAATTAAATTACAGTCGAATAATTTTCCTATCCCCTTGATTGAGATTATTAAGCAGGGGGAAATTTCATGATTGAAATAACCCGTATCCCCTGCTTCTCAAATCTATTTATTTTATCGGATTATAATCTTAAGTTCTGAACTCAATCTAGCGAATATTAGAGAACAACTAGTCGCTATATCGATAAGTCATTATAAAACAAGGAATTAAGAGAATTAAACTGATGCTATGGGCATGTTTTGTGGGTCATCAATGAGGATAGATTCTTTTATAAAATATGACTCAGCAAACTTTACGCCTGCTATTTGACCTAGAAATTTTGCTTTGATTTCCATATATTCAAAAACATCCAACCCGGGTTGAAAAATTCGTTTTGCATTTTCCCGGTTTTCAAATTGAGATTTATAAGCTCTTACTGCCTCGCATTTTTGCTCGAAACTTTCTGAAATATCTACTAAAAAGGAAAAATCGGCAGTTCGGGAGTATGAAATATAAATTATTTTGCGTGGGCGATGAGGTTCACCGTTTAAATCTATTTTTTTCAATCCTGCTAAAAAACTTGCATCATAACCCAATTTTGTACAAGCCAAGTGGTCGGGATGTCTTTGTTCCCAATGAGGAAGAATCAATAACTCCGCTTTTGTATCTCTGATTACCTGTGCAATTTTTAATTTATTCTCCTGATTATAAGCAACAGCAGAGTCGGATATGGAAAGGTTGTTACGATATGATAAACCCATAAGTTCACCTGCTGCGATTGCCTCAGAATCTCTATCAGCCTGAGTACCAAAGGTTCCCATCTCGCCTCTTGTTAAATCTAACGCTCCGGTTTTCCGACCTTGTTTCGACATATTTATTAAGAGTCCTCCACAAGTAATTTCTATATCGTCAGGGTGAGCAGCAATTGCTAAAACATCAAGATTTACCATTTAATACATCCTCATAGTATGATTCATAATCAGAGATGATTTTTTGAGAGTTAAATCTATCAAAAGCTATTTTGGCAGCATCTCTTTTAAACGTAGCTAAGCGATTCGTATCTTTTAACAGCGATATAGAAGCCCGTGCCATTGAGGTTGTATCTCCTACAGGTAGTAAAAATCCGTTTTTGTAATCATCTACTACTTCGACCAACCCTGTCCCTTGTGTCCCTATTACAGGAACTCCACAAGCAAGAGCCTCAAGAGCAGCTAAGCCGAAAGATTCTTCTTCCGAAGGAAGTAAAAAGAGATCCGAACATGGCAGTACTGCCTCTACTCTACTTTGGTTCCCTAAGAAAATAACTTTATCGGCAAGTCCTTTTTTGTTCACCTGCCGTCTTGTTAAAATAGTATCGGGACCTTCACCGATTAAAAGAAGTTTAGCAGGTAGTTCTGTTGATATTTTTTCAAATATATCTATAACATCAAGAGTTCTTTTGACAGGACGAAAATTAGAAACATGAGTAATAAGAAACTCGTTTTCTTCGGCAAATTCTGATTTGATACAATGTTTGGAATTCGGTTTAAATCGTTTTTCATCAAAAAAATTATATACTACACGTATATCCTGTTCTAATTTGAATACATCTTTTGTTTCGTCGGCAAGATATTTTGAAACAGCCGAGAGACCGTCGGATGCGTTTATAGAAAAACGGGTTATTTCATAATACGATGGGTCTGAACCTACTAATGTAATATCTGTACCATGTAGAGTTGTAATAATTTTGGGTTGTTTCTCAACACCGTTCAACAATTGTTTAGCTAAAAAGGCACAGGCAGCATGGGGAATGGCATAATGCACATGTAAAACATCTAAGTTATAGTTACGAGAGACTTCCGCCATTTTTGCCGCGAGAGTTAAAGTATACGGAGGGTATTTAAAAAGTGGATACGCTGTTGTTTCGACGGCATGATACATTAGATTTGTTTTGAAATCATCAAGCCGAAAAGGCATAGCATAAGAAATAAAATGTACTTGATGTCCTCGGGCTGCTAATTGTATACCTAGTTCGGTGGCAACAATACCTGAGCCACCCGCTACGGGATAGCATGTAATACCAATAACCATTATTTCTCCATCTCAGAAAGGTATATCAATTTATGACTCGGCTCTTCTGATTCAATCTGTGAATATAAAAAAGTTATAAACTCAAAACCATATCTTGAGATAAAATAGGATATATTCAAAATACGTTCTTGAAAAGTTCTGTTTGGGTAGAGAGAATGCCAAAGGCGATAAATTCTTTCACGGCTTTCTTTTGATTTTTTCTTATGTGCTGAAAATATTTTACCTTCAAATGAATTAAGGGAATAATCTATTTTTCCCATTATCTGTTTAGAAAAAGCCTCAAGCGATTTATCAAAAGTAAGTGATTCAGCCGAGAAATCTTCAAAATGACATTTGATATGATTTTTTAATGATTGAAACTTCTGTTCTATACCTTCGGGAAACGATTCAGCAAGGATTTTGTTTACCAGCAGTTCAATATCACCGACTAAATCTTCAAATTGAATCGAATGTTTTTCCATCAGAGTTTGATATCTTTTTTCAACAACAGTCAAAGTTGGACGTGCTTTGTAGAATGGAGTAACTAAACCAAACATTTCAAAGATTTTATTTATTTGAGCAAGATATGCTATTTCTGCAGCTCCTCCCTTTTGACTTAACACAGGAAAAAGAAGAGACTGCCAAATAGGACGAGTCATAACATCGGGTGAAAATTTTTCAGGGTTCTCAGCAATAGCTTCCAGTAATTCTTTTTTTGTAAAAGATTTCTCACCGACCGTAAAATTATCCCCATCCCGTAATATAGGTTTTCGTCCGTTCAGATTATAAAACAGATGGGCAGAGTTTTCTTTTTTCTCGACCTGAATATGATAGCCCTGCGAATGCAGTTGATTGTTTGTTGCTGATAGAATTTCATGTAACGTATCTTGCTTTTCAATTATAGACTGAAAAAAATCTATGCTCATTTTTTTTACTTTAATATCTCCGGGCGAAAAGAGAATGAGACCATATTGTTTGGTCAGTTGTGCCATCAGTTTACCAAAAGCAGATGCATAGTTGTCAGATGTTGTATAGCATCGGTCGATTAAATCATACAGCTCTTTTGTGAAATCAGTTTCGCCGAGAGATTCTTTGAGAGTTGCTTTTGCTTTTCCTAGAGCTTCTTCATTAGTAAATTGTAATTCAGCGGTAGGTAGCTCAACATTTGGGATATCTTCATAGGTTGATTTTACAAGTTGAGATTCACGGTCCAAAGTAAAAGTATGGTTTACTTCTTCATAGTCATGATCATCACCCGCAATCCAAAAAATCGGTATGACCTCTCTCTGTAATTGTGAGGAATAAAGTTTGGCTGATTTTACAATAGCCAAGGCTTTAATGATTATCAATAAAGACCCACCAAACAGACATGCCTGTTGACCGGTAGCCACGCAAAGAGTATTGCTATTACGTAATAATTCGATATTATCAAAAACCTTTTGTGATGAACCGAACATTTTGTTCTGAGTAATCAAAATATCTGCGATATTATTTCGGTCATAATTTATACTGCCAAGTTGTTCGGCGACAGATTGTATCGATGGTGCCGGATAAAAGGTATCTATCCCGTCTTTTCTATTAAGAAAATCCAAATAAATATCTGAATAGCCTAAGGTTTTACTCGGCTTTATGATAGTCGACATCGTATTACTTTCTTGTTCTAAAATTTTCATACTTCTCTAACAGTATTTATATCAAGATGTTTCAATAAATATTAATCTGGAGAGAATTAAATCCACTTTTTCCTACGGAAGAATAATATTAAGGCAAAACTGATAAGAAACATTACAATTAAAGAGGCAAAATAACCGTATTCGCTGTCAAGTTCAGGCATATATTTAAAATTCATCCCCCATAACCCGACCAAAAATGTAGGTGGAATAAAAATAACTGTAAAAATAGTTAAAAATTTGATAACTTCGTTTGTTTTTGTAGAAACCGATGAATAATACACCTCCAGAGAAGAATTCAATATTTCTCGATGGAAATCAGCAATATCGTTAATACGAACCAGATGGTCATGAATATCTGAAAAATATACTGCTGCTGTTTTACTGATTAAAGAAAAGTGTTCTTTAGAAAGACGGTTGAGTGCCTCTCTTTGCGGAAGCACAATCCGTTTCAAATGAACTATATCACGTCGAAGGGTAAATATCGATTTGATAGTATCTTCATCTGCCTCACCCAAAACATCATCTTCAACCTGATCAACATCGTATTCTAAAATATCTAAAGTAGTATTATAATTATCAACAATAGTATCGATAACAGCATGGAATAAAAAGTCAGCACCCCGACCTATAAGACGTTCATCGCGAGCTGCCCTATGGTATAAATAATCAAAAATTCTATGTTCGTCGTAATGCACTGTTACCAGAGTATTTTTTGAGAGGAATAAATCTATCTCGCCAATTTTGAGTCCTTCCTCTTTCCCTATATAATCAACAATTTGAAAAACCATAAAAATATATTTTGTATAATCATCAATTTTCGTACGGGGTTTTTCCGAGATTACATCTTCAATCGCAAGAGGGTGAAATTTAAAGTCGTGAGTTAAGATAAATGATTCCTGATCGGTAGGTTTACAAAGATCAACCCATAGGAGCGAATTTTCTACTGCTGCTAATTTATCAAAATCAGCTATACCGTCGATTATTTTTACTCCTTCATCAGGAATATAATGAAAAGATTTAATCATTTTCGGACCTCGTTTTCGACTAATGACCCGTCTTCTGAAACTTTATCAAACATATTTTCATCTTCATGTTCCGCTTTGATTTCACGTATAGATACTTTTTCCATGTGCAGATAACTATACCCTAATATACCTATCGGAATAATATCAATAACATGTAAAACTAAAGCAAATAAAACAGCATCAGACCGCCCGACATATCCGACATCACCGACAAACCCAACAGAAAATGCGATTAAAGAACTTGATACTGCGACCTCAAAGGTACCGGCATTACCCGGAGTAATCGGAATCATCAGGGCCAGGGTACTTAGAATCATTATAGATGCTGCCGCAGCAAAGGGCAGTTCAAAACCGAATGATTTTAAAAGAAAATATACAACCAATGTATGAGATACCCATGATGCAACCGAATATCCGAGTGAACCAAAAAAATGCTGGCTTGATTTGAGCAGGTTTATTCCTTTTACAAAGGAACGAATAAACTTTTTTAAACCGATATAAAAACTCGGCCATCTCGGTTTGAGTTTAGACTGCATTTTGTTTTCAAGATTTCCCTGAAAAAGCAATATCATATACAAAATAACTATCAAAACAAAAGTTATTGAAGCAATAATATAACTAACAAACCTATATTTTTCAGGAAAAGCAAAGGCTATAGATGTCAGCAGTAAAAACAGAATAAGGCTAAGAGAATCAAAAAGTATTTCTAAAACAATAGTAGAGAAAATAAAAGATTTTTTAAGTCCCTCGTTTTTTGAAAAAAGAAACATGCGACCAACTTGTCCGGTCAGCATCGGCATTATAATATTTAAAATCTGTCCCGCAGAATATAACGTTAACGCCCGCCATGCTTTCATTGATTTTTGTTGAGAGACCATCAGTTTCCATCTGTAGCCTTTTGTAAGGATAAATGAAAATGAACATATAGAAGCTAAAATAAGATAGAAATAATTAATTCTCTCAGAAAGAGATTTCATATCTTCAATTTTGATATCTTTTACACAGTAAAAAAGTAAGGCGACAGCAATCAAACTGCCCCAGAATTGTTTTTTCTTAAAAAAAGCCAAATCACACCTATATATTTCAGGTTATGCTGAATAAAATAGATGTTTGAGTCAGCATAGTCAATCAAATAAAGTGAATTAGAATTAACCGTAACTTGTTAGAATTCAGCAATTAAGCCTTTTTTTATCCATCCTCTGCGTTTATTCTCGAAAAGGACATTATAAAAGTCTGCTGATTCAGAGAGAATTTCGACAATAAGTCCCGGAGCTCCCTCAAGTTCAATATCTGATTGTTCTGAGGCACCGGTAAATACTTTTGCATTTTCAGCTATAATAACTGCTCGTTTGGTAAGGTATTCATACCGATATTTAAAAGTCGTGAGTCCCGAAGTTATCATAAGCAATAAAAGCAAAATGACTACTCCGGCTCTAAGCATCGCGTTGTTATAACCCATTCCCAGTCTTAGAATAAGGGTAATGATAAATAGAATAAAAATAATTGACGAACCCCATGCTAAAAAAGTTAAATTATAGGTATCAACCAATGATGCCAGAAACGATGTAACAGGGTTCAACTCAACACCCTCCATTTGTACTGAAGAGAACCGTTGAGCAAATTCAAGATTATGACGAATAGCTTGGTCATCGGGAGCCAATCTTTTCGCTTTCATATAAAATAAAATAGCATGACCCAAATCACCGTTTTTAAAATAGGCATTCCCTAGATTAAAATATAAAGGAGCTGATTCGATATTGGTATTGAGTATTTCAGTATAAAGCTCAATAGCTTTCGAATAATCTTTTTGTTCATACTGTTTGTTTGCTTCAGTAAATAAAGATGTATCGGCAGTAACAGTTGCTGTAATAGATAATAAACTTATGAGTATAAAAACAGTCAGCTTATTCAAACGACACCTCCGACATTGCGACCATAATGTTATGGGCTTTTTCTAAGTCAGAATTTATATCATCTTGCGTCATTGATGACGAGGCATATCTCGCAAAATCTGAATGTTTGAGAAGTTCCTCAATTTGTGTGATAAGTCCGGTATCAGCATTATTGTCAGCTAGCAAAGATTTGATACGTTCAATCGTTAAACCGTGAGGTGATATATTCATTTTGTCAGCAATAAAAGAGGTTACAGCTGTATAAACCTCGACATAAAATTCTGATACGGAATCTGTATGAGCTATTGACTTCGCTTTTGTAAGTCTTCTCTTTGCTTCCTTTAAGGCTGCTCTAGAACGAGCAAGTCCGACATCGGAGGCAAATTTTTCTCTGCGGACTCGCACAGCTATCATACCCGCGAAAATAAACAAAGGTATCGCATTCACAATAATATAGATTGGGCTTGCAAGAATAAGTTGATTGACCGGTTGTGTATCACCTATGTCATCTTTTATATATCGAATATCTCTTGCATTTGAGCTAATTTTAAAATCAGGAGCAGGGAATGGAATATCGCCCGATGCGGTATAACCCTCGGGCTTTATAACTTTTAATTTAATCGCCTTCGTTGAAATATATTTGTATTGTTTTTGGGATGGGTCAAAATAGTTATACTTTATAGGAGGAATCTCTATATCACCCGGTCGTTTTGGGATAAATACTTCCTCAAATAATTTAGTACCGCCTAGAATACTGCCTGATTTGGAGATATTTTCAGATGTTGATGCTCTGTAAATTCTAAATTGATCGTCAAGTTCAGGCATCTTCGGTTCTGCTATTGATTTGATATTTCCACGTCCGGAAATTTTGATAGAAACAGAAACCGGTTGGTTAGCTTCCACTACTTTTTTATTAGCAGAGGCATGGATTGAAAATTTCCCTATAGTTCCGGTAAAATCATCAGGCTTTCCCTTAGTAGGAAGCGGCTTTACTTTTACTTTTACTATGTTACTTCTAATCGATACTTCTTCACCATTACCAAACAAGCCACCAAAGAAATTATTTCCTCGACGAGATTGTCTTTTGGACGGAACAGTAACCCGAATCATTGCACGTCCAATTTCCAATTCGCCTGTTTGGGTTGGAAAGAGTGCATACTTGCGTTCTATAATTTTGTATTGACGGTCATTAATTTTTTGATTATACGGTGTTTTATTACCGATGATTTCTTTCCAGAAACCGGTTGTAGTCGGCTCTGTTAACTCAGGTGAACCGTAATACCGAGAAGCGATATAAAATTTGAGAGTCAGGGTAATCTGTTCGTTCACATAAGGTGTTTTGTTATCAACGATAGCCTCTAAAAAGTAATCTTTCGTTTTTCCCGTTACATTGACCGCACGCTTAGAAAGTTTATCCGATACAGTTGAACCGTCCTTTAGAACGGTAAGTTCCAAGCGATTACCTTTATATCGTTTATTATTATAGACTGCTGAAATCTGGTCAATCGGAAAAGTACCCGGACGTTTTGGAATCAGTAAATAATGATATGTCATCGAGGTTTCTACTACACCGTTATTGTATGAAAAATTAGAGGATCTACCACGGGTTTAAATATCAAACATAGAGAAAGTCGGAATATTCGGAGTTGGAAGGTTTTGGCTTTCACCTAATACAACAATTTGTAAAACAGCTTGTTCGTCCATACCGATTGTATCTCTATCCAACGAGACGACAATATCTAATTCACTTTTAGCCGCAAAAACTTGCGGAGTAACACAAAGTGACAGCATAAGTATGAGTAACAAGAAAATCTTACGCATTGTTTTACCAATCATTTCCATAATATTCTTTTTGATTATAAACTTTTTTTCTTAATTTCTTCTGTTGTTTTTCTTCATCATTTTTAATACTGTTTAAAATTCTTTCGGCATCTTCTTTCGACATTACCTTACCCGCAAGTTCTTGTTTTTTTCTTTCTTCAGCAGCTTTTTGCTCTTTTTCTTTTTGTTTTTCAGCTTCAGACTTTCCGTCTTCACCGTCTTTTTTATCGCCTTGCTGCTCATCCTGCTTTTGATCGTCCTGTTCGCCTTGCTGATCCTGTTTTTGATTTTCATCGCCCTGTTGGTCTTGACCGTCTTGTTGCTGTTGATCTTTTTCTTGGTCTTGCTTTTCCTGATTTTTATCCTGTTCCCCTTGCTCACCCTCTTGATTTTTCATCTGTTCTTTAAGCATTTTGCGAGCAAGTTCCAGGTTTTTCTTCGCATCTAAATCTTCGGGGTTTATCATTAAGTAATCTTGATACGATGTAATCGCATTTTGATAGTCTTCCATTTTAAAGTATGTATTTCCCAAATTATAGTGAGCTTGGCCTTCTAAATTCAGATCTGTTGTATTCAAAGCTTTTTTATATCGTTCAACAGCTTCTGGGAAATTTCCTTTTTGATATAAAGCTCCGCCAAGGTTGTACTCAATTTCTGCTGAACCCGGTAGTTCCGGTTCGGCCGAGCGATAGAAATCTAATGCTTCGCTGTATTTCTTTTCAGCAAAAGCTTTATTCCCTTTTTTGACCATATCAATATAATCATCTGCTGATACAATTGATACTGACAAAAATAAGAACAATATTGTTAAGGTCAGTTTACGCATACAAAAATATATCCTTATTTTTTCCTTTCAGAAAGGAAAAATTCACCAACAATTAAAAAGAGTGCAAACAGTAACGGCCATTGGAAACGGTCATCATATCGAGTAATTAACGTGCCTTCCAATTCCTTTTTTTCATCATCAGAAATTTCATCAAAAATAACATCCAGTTCTAATTCTCCTGCGGTAGCCGGGAAATATTTACCTCCGGTAGCCCGAGAAATTTTCTTTAAAATCTCATCATTTAACTTCGAAACGACTACTTCGCCGTTTTTATCTTTTTTATAGCCTATCTGCATATTATTACGGTCAAACAGAGGAATAGGTTCCCCATTCGGGTTACCGATTCCCACAGTATATATTTTTATACCTTGTTGACGTGCTAAAGTTGCGGTTTTTTCGACAGCTTCACTATGGTCTTCTCCATCGGTAAGTAAAAGCAGGATTTTATGTTTTTTAGTTTCCTGGTCATACATCCGGGTAGCAACCTCCAATGCCTGAGCGATTGAGGTTCCCTGTACTGTAACAGAAGAAGTAGTCATAGCGTTTAGCAGCAACCGTGCTGAAGCATAGTCTAACGTAAGTGGACATTGAGGGAAAGCCTCACCTGCAAATACAACTAAGCCAAAGCGATCACCTTTGAGTCGTTCAATAATTCCGAGTACTTCCTGTTTTGCTTTGGCTAGCCTGTTTGGTTTAATATCCTGAGCCAGCATAGAGGTGGAAATATCAAGAGCTACAATAATATCAAGACCTTCGCGTTTGATTTTTTCTAAATGAGTTCCAAACTGCAATCGTGCCAGGGCAAGAACTATTAATACCATACCGATAAGCACTAAAATAACTTTTGTTCGTTGGCGAGCAAAAGATATATACGGTGCATTTTTCATTATCAACGGTATATCTGCAAACAGGGCTAAGAGTTTCTTCTTACGTGCTAATGCCCAAAAAGCAAAAATAGCCAGTAACGCAACTAGTATTAAAAGCATAAAATGTAAAGGTTCAGCAAATCTCATCTTTAGTCCCCTTACGGAAGTTTTCTTAATATCGTGTGAGCTAAGAGCATCTCAAGTGCTAAAAGAAATAACCCTATGTAGAGAAAAAACTGAAATAGTTCTACATATTCGACATGAGATGATGTTTTCACTTCTGTTTTTTCAAGTTTATCAATTAAGGTATAAATTTCTTGCAGCTCTTCGCCTGATTTTGCTCTAAAATATTTACCGCCTGTCTTTTCGGCAATAGCTTTAAGAGTCGGCTCATCAATAGTTGTCGGTTGGTATACATACCGTTTTCCGAACAGTTTGTCCTGATACGGATACATCGCATTTCCGGATTTCCCGGCACCGATTGTATAGACTTTTACTCCCATAGCCTCAGCTATCGTCGCAGCTGTGATAGGGTCAATTTCCCCGGCATTATTATCACCATCCGTTAAAAGAATTATTACTTTTGATTTAGCGGTTGACTCTCTTAAACGGTTTACCGAATTCGCCAAAGCCATTCCGATAGCGGTACCGTCTTCTACTAATCCAAAATCAACCATGTCTATAAAATTAAGCAGAACTGAATAATCTGTTGTCAAAGGACATTGGGTAAATGAATATCTGGCAAAGACTACCAACCCAATTCTGTCATTAAGACGATGGCTGACAAATTTTTTCATCTCTTCTTTTGCTACATACAGACGGTTATTCGGTTTAAAATCTTCTGCCTGCATAGACGATGAAACATCAATTGCCAAAATTATATCTACACCCTCTGAGGTCGTCTCTTTATACTCTGTTCCGGAGCGTGGTCGGGCAAATGCTATAAAGAAAAAAGCAATAGCCAATACTCTTAGTAATGTAAGTACAAACCGAAATTTTTGTTTTTTAGAACGAGAAGCTCTTTTTACCAGACGGATATCAGAGTATTTTATTGCAGATGTTTTTTTGTTTCGTTTCCACACTTGATAAAACAACATAAAACTGATAACCAAGGCACCGATAAGAAAGATTATCAACGGTGGGACAGTTCCTTCTACCAGGTCAAACAAATTAAGAGATAAACCCGAAAATTCAAAGGTCATGATTTCACCTCATCTGCTTTACTCGCAACTACAGTCTCAGTTTTATTTTTTTCTTTCTGAGCTTCAATTAAGCGGATCTCTTCTTCTTTTTTAAGTGTGTCTACACGCACTTGTTCAATCATCTGATGAATTAACTCGTAGTCTGATTTTGAGCGTTCTATTTCCGGAATGTATTTAGCAAATTTTACTAAGTCAGCATGTTGTAAGAATTTCTTAGTATTTTCATAGAGAGATTCAGGTAGTTCTAATTCTTGGAATGCCGCAAGAAACTCCTCAGTCGTCATGTCTCTGAAGTTTTGTTTATACATTTTTTCATGAAAGAGTCTTACTATGTCGGTTAATTCAATATAGTATGATTTAAATTCAGAATTTTGCAGATAATTGTTCTGTTTTAAAAATGCCAGCTTTTCAAATGCGATTTCCCATGCCGGACGTAAATCAACAGGTTCGGAATCATCTTTTGATTTTAACATACGTCTGCGAATAATTATTCCGGCAAGCAATAGAAGTATTAATAAAATTGAACCTATAATGTAATACCAAGTATAGTCTCGTTTGAATTCATATTGCGGTTTTAACGGTGCAATTTCCTGATCATCATCGGTGTCAAAAAGAAGTGAAACTACTTTAATAGGAACCGATTCGGAATACATGACTTTTTGTGTACCGTCAGGCAATGTAAAAAGAATCGGAATTGAGGGAATAACATAATCGCCTGTTGTAAAAGTTGAAAGAATAAATTTGTTCTCACTTTGGATTCGTCCGTCATCAAGTTTTGTCTCAATATCAGGTTGGTAATCTTTGACATCAAAAGCCCCAAGGTTTGCACCTAGTGGTGGCGGTATTAGTTCAATAGTAGAATCATATATTATAGTGAGTTTGTATTCCACCAAGTCGCCGATATAAATCTCTGCCTTATTTATAGAGGTTTGTATTTCGACTCCCGCAAGTTTTTCACTTTGGGCGGTCGAATCAATTTCTGCAAAACTATCAGCGGTAAGCAGCAATAGAAACACAAATGATATTATAATAGGTATGACAGGTTTATAGATTCTCATCAATGACGTTTCCCCCTCATTTTAAAGAAATTGATGAGCGGAATGATATATGATTCATCTGTTCGAATATTGATAAAGTCAACATTGATAAGCCTGAACCCTTTTACTAAATTGACATTATCTTCGTCGGCACGGGCAGTAAATTCATTTCGGAATTTTTTAGAAGATGTGTCCACTAAAAAGACTTCTCCGGTTTCGGAATCTTCTAATTCGATAAGTCCGACATTTTCAAATGATGTTTCCCGCGGATCAGAAATTTTCATCGCGATAACATCATGCTTGTTATTAGCAATCTGCAACGGTTTATAAAAATCTTCCGACATAAAATCAGAGATAAGAAATACAACTGATTTTCGTTTGATAACTTTATTGAGATACTCTAAAGCTCCATTGATGTCGGTACCTACAGACTCAGGTTCAAAGTAGAGAACTTCCCGAATCAACCTCAAAACATGACCTCTTCCCTTTTGGGGCGGGATAAATTTTTCAATTTTATCGGTAAAAATAATCAACCCGACTTTGTCGTTGTTTTTGATAGCTGAAAATGCCAACAGGGCAGATAATTCGGCAGCAGTTTCACTTTTGAATCTATCCCTTGTTCCAAACTTCCCCGATGATGATGCATCGAACAAAAGTACAACTGACAATTCACGTTCTTCACGGAATTTTTTAATATGAGGATATCCGGTACGGGCAGTCACATTCCAATCTATAAGACGAATATCATCACCCGCTACATACTGGCGTACCTCTTCAAATTCCATACCCTGACCTTTAAATGTAGAATGATACTCACCTGAAAAAAGGTCATTCACCAATTTATTGGTATGAATTTCAATACGCCGTATTTTTTTTAATATCTCTTTAGGTATCATATCTTCTATTTACGGAACCTCAATAGCGTCAAATATCTTTGTTACTAAATCATCGGAGTTTATTTCTTCAGCTTCCGCTTCATATGTTACCAGCAAACGGTGCCTGAGAACATCATGCCCGATAGCTTTAATATCTTCAGGAGTAACATATCCACGACCTCTTAAGAAAGCGTGTGCTTTTGCTGCCAAATTAAGATAGATTGTCGCACGAGGAGAAACTCCAAAAGAAATCAAATCTTTAATTTCAGCGAGTCCGTATTTTTCAGGTTCACGGGTAGCAAAAACAATATTAATAATATAGTCTTTGATTTTATCATCAATATAAATCGAACGGACAACTTCACGAGCTGATATTATTTCAGCGGGAGTAATAATTTTTTCGATAGTTATTTTTTCAGAAGAAGTATTTCTATCCATGATAATCCGTTCTTCTGTCGGTGACGGGTAACCAATTTTGAGCATCAGCATAAACCTATCGATTTGTGCTTCAGGAAGAGGATAAGTACCTTCCTGTTCAATCGGGTTCTGCGTTGCCATTACCAAAAACGGTTCATCAAGCTTATACGTCGTATCGCTTATAGTAACCTGACGCTCCTGCATTGCTTCAAGAAGAGCTGACTGCACTTTGGCAGGGGCACGGTTGATTTCATCGGCTAAGATGATGTTAGCAAAGACAGGTCCTTTTTTGATTGTAAATTCTGATGTCTGCGGATTGTAAATCATTGTTCCGATTAAATCGGCAGGTAACAAGTCCGGTGTAAATTGTAATCTTTGAAATTTTGCCTGTATCGCATTGGCAAGAGTATTCACCGAAAGAGTTTTAGCCAATCCGGGGACACCCTCGATAAGAATATGTCCGTCAGCTAAAATTCCTATCAGTAGACGTTCTATCAGATAGCTCTGTCCGACAATGACGGAACTTATCTGCGTCATCAGTTTTTCGACAAACTGTGCCTCTTTTTCAACTCGTGCTTGAATTTCCTGAATATCTGTGTTCATAGGTACTCCAATTATTTAATAATTATATCTTTTCAAAAAAAGTTCGTATTTCTGATTCTAATCTGACAACTGCTCCGGGACTTTGGGTAATAGGAGCAAACTTATCAATTTCAGCTTGTTGTAACCAGCCGACAATTTTTTCTCCGTTTTTTAAACTCATACCTGCTTTAGAAAGTTCGTTAACAAGTAAATCTTTATCTATTTGAGAAACATTTATACTATACTCTGTAACAAGATATTTTGACAATGCGTGAAATAGTTGAGTTTGAAAATTTTTCATTTCAGAGCCGGAACTGTTTTTTATCTCAGTTAGTTTTTTTAGGAACTGTTCTTTGGGGGTCAATTCGGTTTCACTTTGTTGCGATTTGTTTCTCAGATTAAAGAATAATAAAACAGCAGACAGAATAATAAGCACCAGACCAAATACGAGCCAAATATTTAATTCAGTATCATCTTTAACTTTTGCTACCGGGTTCGCAATTATTACTTCCATCGGTTCCGTAACAACAAAACTCGGAAGAGAATCTCCTCGTTTCATATAGGCAATAGAAATCGAGTCGATAATCCCCAACCCTGCCGATGTCGGGATAAGTGAATAATGATATTTTTTTGTGTAGTTTCGACACCATTAATTATGCGGCTACTGACAGATGAGCTGAATTGCCCAATTTTCATTCGGTCTATAAATGGACTGAGAGGTTTTTTAAACAAGTATGCTGATTGACTACCTTCCCACTCAATCAAAATATTAAATTGGGCAGAATCTTCAAATGCAATTTCAGATTTAGAAATTGATTGTGAGATTTTAATTTCGGCGGTTACAGAACTTGAAAACGTCAAAATCGTTATAATCAGTATTAAATATCGCAAAAAATATCGTGTCATTTTTATACTCATAATCATACTTGCTGTATGTAATACATTTTTCTATTTATTTCAACTACAAGTTACTCTTATAGTTGAAATTATACTCATGTTTCATCTATTCGTTTCAATATTTTATGAAAAAATAAGGGCGATAATCCCTATTCCCATCCCGATTTTCAACAATAATGAGGTCGCTGCGAGCATTTTTTTCGTCGGGTTTCCCCATAACAATATAAGAAAAGCCAGCAAAGGCAAATCTACAATATAAACAGTCAGGATTTTATAAATTTCCGTATACCAGCCTTTGAGAATCGGTAGATAGGTAAATAAGGTCAAAATCAAAAAAAGAGACATAGCAATTGCTATTGAGACCTTTTTCCCAAAGATAATTGGAATAGTTTTGATACCGGACTGCAAATCGCCGTCTATATCCTCGATATCTTTGACAATCTCTCTCACTAAATGAAACAGGAAAGCAAAAACAGCCCCAATCAGAGGTCCGGGCAATGTAAATGCAAGCAATCTGTCAATTGATAACCCTCCGGTTATAAATACCATACCGGCCAACAAAGCGATAATTATATTTCCTAAAAATGGGATTTGTTTGGCTTTATAGTTATAGAAATAAAGTAAACTGATTGCGATTAAAGCAGCAATAAAGACATCAAGGCTTACAAAGATTGCCAAAGCAAGTGCGGAAAGATTTAACAAAACCGAAAAAATATAGGCTGATTGTAAAGGTATTTTTTGCTGAACAAGAATTCTCTGCGGTCTGTTTATACGGTCAATTGGTATATCAACAATATCATTTACTATATTCCCCGAAGCACAAACAAGAAAAGTAGCAAGTGATGTCAGAAACGGGGCTAAAAATTGCGGCTCCAGCCAAGTCATCAATGCTCCCACCCATACTGTTGCTGCCGCTAAGAGACAATTTAACGGACGAATTATAATGATATACGGTAGTATCTTTTGCATATAGGAGCATATATAAGTCGCCCCGATGAGTCAACTTTTATAATCCGGTTTTTAAAAGTAAAGAAATTCTGGGATTATCAAAAGAGACCTCTTTATTCCAACCAAATGAAATTTTTAGAAATTGAGAATTATTTAGAAACGAAAGACCTATCCCATATCCATAACGATAAATTGTCGTTTCATCAAAATCAGAAATTACTGAAGCTGTTCTATTATATATATATCCACCGTCGTAGAAGATAAACAGATTGCCGGTTTCAAATTGGTATTGAGGTTCAACCGTTACAATAAGATTACGTATTGACGGAAACTGTTCATCTTTGAATCCACGTATAGAACCTGTCCCGCCGATTAAGTATAACTCGGCAAGTGGCGGTATGTTTTCATTTGTAAGGTAACTTTGTAGATTACTACTGATAAAAAACATCAAACTGTTTTTAATCGGAGTTAAAAACTGAGTTTTTATTTCAAAACGAGATTCATTAAAAGAACTGTGTGAAGATATAGTCAGGTTAGTATCATTTTTATATTTTCTATTTCCATAACTGAGTTTCCAGTCATAGATCAATTTATCGGTTCTATTTTTTACCTTTAAGTTTAGTTTATCATTGCTCACCGAAAGTGATAATTCAGCTGAACGATACGAGAGGTTATTCTCCTGCTCTACAGTTTTGTATTGTGCCGAAGTACCAAAATTGAATTTCTTCTTATAGGAAGTTTGAAATTGAGAGTTTATGACAAATTCATAAAATTGGTCACGATAGTCTCTTGTCTGAATTTTAAAACCTGCCGAACCTATGCCTAATACAAAAAGAGGTTGTTTGTATTCGAGTGTTAAATTTTGGTGATTGATATCTTTCTTTTGTGAAAGAACAGATATTTCTCGTCCTGCTCCAAACATATTTTGAAATTGTAATGAAATATTCCACAGAAATAGATCCTGATCGGAAAGATATCCTCCCCCACCCTCAAACAAGATATTTTTTCGTTCTTTTAACGGAATGATAAGATTGGCAGATTGATAACCTTGCAGTAACTCTTGTTTTATCGGTGGAACAAATTGCACAAACGGTATTTCCCGCACATCTTTTTCAATTGTGCGTAAAAGTTTCGGTGTGATGAGTGAATCATCAAGGGTAATATATTTATGCAGTATCGGCTTTTGCGTTTTTGTGAGTCCTTCAAAAATCAAAGAATCCAAAACAACTTGAGGTCCTTTGTTTAAAGAACAGAACAAGTCAACCATCTTATCATGTACAACTGTAGACTCAACAACAACAGTTGCAAATTGATACCCGTCTTTGTTTACATTTTGAATTGTTTTTTCTATCTCGGTTGTTACAGTTTCTTTTGTGAATTTTTCAGGCGTTGTATTTTTTGTAATTATTAGAGAATTTAAATAGATATTTCTAAGAAAATATTGAGACCCTGATGATATTAACAGAGTGTCATTTAAATTGGTTATTGAAACATCAAGATAACCGTTGTCGATAAAATATGTATAGAGTGAATCTGCATTATGTAATGATTTGTTTTGCTCAATTTTATTCTGAATAGCAATATCTGTTGTATCTATAAATTGCAATACTGTGCCACTTGAGTATTCGGTGAAAATTATAAGACAGCTTATGTAGAATATTATTTTTTTCATATTAAAATTGAGCAATAAACTCAGTCCTTGCAAAAATGCGTGCCTCATTTATATCAGAGTGTCTGCCCTGTAGAGTAAAATTTAATCTGAATTCATTTTTTAATTTTGCCCGAAAAATCAGCGACCATATAACTCCCTGCCTTCCGGGGCGATTGTCTGTTAAGAGATAACTTTGTGAAGATACGATATCATTTTTGTTTGAACGATAAAATTCTGAACTTACTTTTAGCTCACCATGTTTTTGTATTTTAAATCTGTTTTCCAAAAGAAACATATAAATCTGTGATATTTTAGAATCAGCTGAAACAGCTCTTCTATATTTAACCTGCACTCCATATTCATTTTTATCAGTTACCTGTTTTACTTTTCCGACTAAAGCTAGTCCGTTAATATCACCTTCTCTAAAATAGTACGCATCACGTTCGTCCTGAAACAGTTCCAGTCTTTCTTCAATAAATATATTTTCTATTTTTTGATTAAAAATAAATTCACTTTTTAACGACTCTTTTAAACGGTCTTGCTGGTTGATAAATCGTTTCTCTTTTTTTTCTGAAAAATTCAAAGTGAAAAAATATCCCCCGCTTATCGGAAATGCTTTAAGCGAGCCTTTTAAAAATCGGTTGAAGAAAAGATAAGACAATTTTGAATCGGAGAAAACCGGAAAAATCCATTTACGACTGCGGGATTCCGAAGCAAACAATTCTTCACTTATGAACGAATTAAAGGTCACATACACTTTGTCCCATCTTTTAGAGAGCGAGAATGATTTTTCACCTCGTTTTACCGGTGCGGTTTCAGAGAGTAGTTCCTCTACAAGTATATAATTCCCGCCGACTTCAGGTATATATTGACTGTCTGAAAAAATATAGTCTCCCTCGCCGTTGTTTACCTCTAAGTAGCGTATTCCTTTGCTAAACCGTGTTTCATCGGAAAGTGTATATGATGTCTGTATTTGTAAATTTTGTTTTCTGTTAGTATAGATAAAATTTGCCAAAGTAAGCAGTGATGTTTGTTTGTTCGTCAGATTATCAAGCTCTTGGTAACGGACATGCAGTGTATAGTTAAGTTTTTTAATTTTATTTTCCGACTTGAATTGAATCCTTTTTCTGTTTTTCTTTTTTTCCCATACAAGAGAAAGGGTATCTTCTGTATAATATTGATATAAAATTTCAGAATTTTTGTCGGCGATACGAATAGTATATTCATCGTGTGAGAATCCTCCGACTAATAAACTGTAGTCGTTGGACCGTTTTGTTTTGGCAAAAGAACTTGTAAGGGTATAGTTTTTGTAAAAATTATAATCACCCTGTATATTTACAATATCAGAACGTCCCTGTTGTTTTTGGGAAGTATTTAATAAATCTGCCCGAATGATATTGGCATCGCCTAAAAATTTTAGTTTTTTTAATGGAGAAAACTTTAAGGCGACTTTACTGTTTTTTGATTGAAACTGATTGGAATAGTTCAACAAGCTATATCCTGATTGAATTGTAAAACTGCTAAAGATATTGATAACAGAATTGACAGATGTTAGTTGTTCGGCTGAATTAAACTTACTTTGTATAGGGAGATAGTATTGATAGGTATAATCAGCTTGGTTGACTCGATTTCTTTCTGAGTATTTAAAATCTTTTTTTCGATATAATGCACTTACTTTGTTTTTTGAAGTTCCAAATAATTTTGTATAGGCAAATCGGTAGTAATTATTATTATCGGAACTATTATCTACCGCAAACAGATTGTTGATTTTTCTGCTTTGGTTCCATTCCGTTTGCAACTGACCTATTTTATCGTCAGTAAGTACAAAAGCCCCCCCAAGATAATCTGTTCTTTTAGGAGTATTTAACAAAATAACAGGAAGAAAATCACCTTTTCCATATCCGACATATTGGTATCGGTTTGCTCCTCTATATACATAGTCTCCCTTTCCCGAATCAATATACGAAAAACGAACATCATATTGCCCAGCATTTTCACCTACAAATTGATAGACTGTATCGGGAAGTGAATCAGATAGAATTTGATAGGAACCAAGTGTGTCTGAAATTATTCCTGATTTAAAAATTAGTTCCTCGCCTAAAGTATTGGCAAGCAGCTGCTCATCGGCAGATGAAAACGACTGCGAAAGATTTTCATCTTTATCATCTCCCTCACGAATCCAGTTAAAAGAAAATTTGTAGACTGAGTCGGTAGAATTAAATCCGGAACTCGCATGTAAGTATTCTTGTTTATACTCAGATGACAGCGGTTCGTAGTCGATGACTATACGACTTCTGACATCTATTAAGTTATTGACATTAAAAGTAATCTGCCCGTTCGGATAATCAAGAGTGTAGTCATCATTTGCTCCCCGTTTTAACTGAATTCCGTCAAGCCAAACAGTTTCGGAACTCGGGATAATAGCTTGTCGTACCGATTGCGATTTTATTTGGTAAGGTCCCTGTTTGTTATTCTGCCCAAAAAATGAAACTGAATTATACCGACCTTTTGGACGAGCGGCTATCATTCCAATCTGCATATTTTTATTATGAACCGATAGATTAATACCTGAAATTTTCTTTTCTCTCACACGGAAACTTTTGTTGCTCTCTATTATTATATCACCTATTTGTGCCGAGAAATTTGGTGATGCTATCTTAATATTTATTTTATCAAGTTCATTAAGACGACTATTGGAAGTTCCATAAGACGGGTTGTATCCCCTGTCTGAGATTGTACCTTGTAAAGTAAGATTTTTAGCCAGGTGTCCCGACAAATTAAGATCAAGCGTTTGGTTAAACCCTGTGCTACCTGTTTGAGAGGATGTAAGCCTAAAGGATTTAGAACCGCTCAGTTTCATATCAGATTCTGTGCGATGCTTTTTATAATTTCCTGAAGGAAAAATTATGGTAGATGTTTTTGTTTGGGGAGTAACTTCGGGTAATGCTTTTCCGTACCTCTGCTGAAGCCATGAAGGAAGCTGACGATACTGCACAGTCAAACTATCAAATTCGGAATCATGCTTAATAAGCAGTTCAAACCGTTTAAACTTTTGATTAAATCGGTAGTCAATATCCCTTTGTAAGACGGTTTGATTTAAAACTAAGCTATCGGAGTTATTTACAATAAAATGTGCATTTATATAAATATTTTTTTTTATTTCGTTACCGACAAAAAGAAGTTTTGTTTGAGCAGTAACTGTACTAAAGGAAAGCAGAAAGAGAATAAGTATACCGTTTATTATTCGAAGCATAACGAACCCGTTATTCTTCTATAATGAGCTTGCCGATAACTAACCTGTCATTGCCGGTATCAGATATTATTATTCTATCGTTTGAGATAAAAAGTAAATCAGTCGGATTTAACAAATTTGTTTTATCACCCAGTAACTTTGAACTTATTTCGCCTATAAACTGACCGCTTTTTTTGAAAATAAAAATAGAACCGATGTCAGAGTCTAATACTAATAGTTTATCTTGTTGTAAAGCAACCGCACTCGGATATTCAAACAAGTCTAGCGAAAACTCATTGAGATAATTTGCATATTCATCATACCGTACAATTCGTTTGTTGCCGGCATCGCATACCAAGAAATCACCGTTCATATCTCTGATTATTTTTTCAGGTGAGGACAACTGTCCCCCGGCATATCCAAACTGTCCGAGTGAGTGTGAATACTTGCCTATATTATTAAAAATTGCGATTTGGTTGTTATCTCTGTCGGCAACCCAAATTTCTCCATAATTTGTAAATGTAATTCCTGAGGGGTATCCGAATTTTAGCGGGTCATCAATGTCTGAAAACAGAATTTGGTCTACGTATTGTAATTGTGAATTAAATCTTGCTATACGCTGATTTTTTTCATCGGAAACCATCAGATTTAGACCGTTATCAAAACTGATATATGTCGGGAAATTAAAAAGTCCCTGATCCGAACCGAATCCACCGAACAGTTTTAACGGATTCATTGTTGAATCAAACTTCAGTATTCGGTTATTCCCCGCATCGGCAACATAAACATCACCCTTAAAATCAACCGCAAGCCCAAACGGCTTACTCAACGGGAGACCAAAAACAACCCCTTTTATTTCTTTTTCAAAAACAAGATCAACTTTTATAGATTGAGATACTTCCTGACGTATGACATTTTTTTCAACTGTAGAACAGCTGATAGATACCAAAAGTATCAGCATCAAAAGAATACGCATCTTGGCTTCCATTAAAACGGTGTATAGACCGTTATTGAGAATTGCCTGTTATAACTTAAAGGGTCAACCGCAAATTTATAGTTATAAGATTTTTTTTCTGAGATATCTATCTTTTCATGACTATTAGCTCGTTTGGCATCACGTATTGCATCGATAATTGAAATAATTCTATTTCCTATAGCAGCCACAACCATAAATCCTGCTCTATTGTATGCCGTACGGCTGCTGTTTTTTAAACTTCTAAAATTTTCACGGTCGTTATCAGATTCCCATTGCCAATAGTTATCTGAACCTGTTAGATAAGCTCTTGAAGGGTCAGAAACCCGACCAAGAGAATTAAAGTCTTCAGTCGAATTATAAAACCCGACCCAGTCAAAATACTCATCATTTTTTCCGTCTAAAGTTGCTCCCGCTTTACCGGCAGCATAACGAACCATATCATCTTTTTTCCAATCTCCATAGGTCCGGAAAGCAATATAACTCATCCACGTAAGAGCCTCGGTCGTAAAGAAAACTTTTGCTTTGGTTCTATTGCCGACATAGTGTTCACCCAGACCCGGAAGCAGAGCTGAATAAAGAGCTGCTTTGAATGCTGATTTTTTTTGTTTTATACCTTGAGAGGTTACAATATAATTATTATCAGCATCTTTTTTCCCGTCAAGATTCCAACTATCAGCAGCAAGTAAAATTGAATTCTTTAACTGATTTTGTATTGGTGTCTGACTTAGTTCTATGCTATAACTTACTTGAACAGTTAGTGCTGATATAATAATAAAAACAGATATGTTATATAGTCTACTCATATTTTCTCTCTTAAAACTTCATGCTCAATGTTATATACGGCGTGTCACGTTTGACATAGGAACTTTTAAACGATGCCTCGGCTGATAACGATGATAAGATAGAACCACCGTCACTATTTCTATTATTTCTTTTGGCGGCAATCAATGCTTCAAATGCCGCAAACATTCTATTTATCATTGAAACATAAACCATTTTTCGTGCCTGACTGTATTTATTGTTGGCATCATCACGCATAATTTCATAGGCATTTCTTCTGGCAGAAAAAGGGATATTTTCCTGGCTATTTAAAACAGGAAATGGATTGTTCAGACTGTAATCGCCATAAACCGTACTATCTGAAAGCAGCATAGCATCATCCCATCCCCATGAAAACTGGTCATATTTACCGGTCATTTCATAGTATTGTTGTACTTTTGTTTTAGGCAAATGGTGACTTAATTCAGGATACAATCCACTGGTATTATCATCATTTTCCAAACCATAAGTCCATTGGAGCATATCAATATAACGAGATTCTATCCAATGATCGTTGTTAAACTTTTCATACGCAGCAGTTAAATCATCAGCATCTTTTCCCCACTTAAAGAAAAGTATCCAACTTGTTACTTCTGTACCGAAAAATGCAAGAGATTTTAATTTGGAGTCTCCGACATAAAGCTGTCCCATACCGGGGATTAAAAGTGACATAGCAAACGCTTTCCCGGGAGATTTATAAGAATTAGTTTTGCTATCGGATTTACCGTTTTTATAAGTAATTTCACCGGATTCAGAATCTTGAAACTTTTGACTTGCAATATCACTGTTTAAAAGTGAGTACTTGATTTTTGATTGAGCTACGTCAAATTCTGATTGTTGTAAAAACTCAGATGCATCTGCCGTTAGGGGACATATCAGAAGTAAAGCACTCAGTATATATTTTTTCATCTATCGAATCCTTATTTTATAATCGAAATATCAGTAAATGATCTTTCTGTTCCGCTAGGAAACTCCACCGAAATCACACACCTATATATTCCCGATGTAATATCGGAACAATTCCAGAGAACCTCATTATCGACCAACCCGGTTGTCGGACCATTGAACCGTTCAATTTCCTGACCACTTAAATCAAAAATTGCCAATTCAACCGAACTCGCATTTTCACCTAAGAAATATCGTATCGTTGTTGTACCGTTTATAACAGGATTTGGGTAATTATAAAAAGAATTTTCCGGAAGATTGTCAGCGTATGTTTTGGCAGAAGGTAACTTTGTAGATTCAAAATTCAGATTTCCCGATGGATTATTCCCTGCCATC
The DNA here is from genome assembly GCA_024276275.1 of Candidatus Zixiibacteriota bacterium. Taxonomy (GTDB): domain Bacteria; phylum Zixibacteria; class MSB-5A5; order GN15; family FEB-12; genus QQUK01. The sequence goes on along the minus strand of JAJRXM010000039.1, from coordinate 19,948 downwards.
GGCCAGAAATTTGTAACAGAGTCGGTATCAACATGCCAAAGATAAAACCATCCGTCGGCACCTATATACCCAAGTTTTCCTCCGGTATCATCATTTAGAAAAACCGGAGAGCCAATTACCTGTTCTCCACCTGAAAGCGGAAAATCTTGCGTTAGTTTATCACCGAATGAATAAAGGTTCCCTATCTCTGTCGGCACAATGAGTTCCGGTTTTCCGCCTGTTTCTATATCTGCTGCAATCAAAGCGTTGATAGGATGGTCGTTCGGGAATTTTTTATTTATTTCGATTGGAAACGATGTTTTAAGAGTAAGTTCGTAATTGAAAGCATATATAGAGTTCGTGCCACCTATGACAATATCGGGATAACCGTCTAAGTCAACATCGGATGCTATCGGGTTTACCATAAAAGTAAAACCTAAATCTTTTTGGTCTTTTATTGAGATATTATTAGTCTCAAGTATAGAGTTTATAGAGACTAAAATTATTTTTCCGTCTAGGGTAGCAGCAACCAGCTCTTTAGAGCCGTCAAGATCCAAGTCAACATAAATCGGTCCGAGAGTATAATGTTCTCCCAGTGCAATAGAGTCTATAATATTACCATCGACAAAATAAGCCATTGTTTCAATTGAATCTCCGGCAAGAACCGCAAGAACGTTATCAACTCTACAGATACCTTGATACTCATCATTTGCAAATTGCATAAGAGTATCATAGGCAGAATTTAACAATGTTTTTCGTAGAACATACCCTGAATCGGTAAGTGCAAACAAAGTATCGCCAAATGTTAATGCAATCGGGTTGCCGAGTATTCCGGTTGAAAAAGAATTTGCTGGGTCAGCCTGACCGTCATCATTTATATCTGCCACACGAAAGATATCTATACGTCCTTGTTCGCCGATAGCAACCAATTTGTTCGGGTCGGCATCATCGGAAAATCTTCCGGTAACAGGCATTGTATAGGCATCGGCCGGTAATTTTATAAAGAGTGGGATTGTATTAAGTCGACCCGGATGAATAGATGCAAACGATGAGTCTTGATATGGAGGACAACCGCAAGGGTCTATTTGTTCTAAAAAGTCTTGTCCGTCTGTTGTAACGACCGAGAGTAAATCACCTGAGACGTAAATCAGCTCAGGTACTCCATCACCGTTTAAATCATCTGCGATAGGTGAAATATGAAAACGTGGTGCACCTGCCCGTACCGGAAAACCTTGGACCAAATCTTCGGTAGTTACATCAAACTGTATTACCGAATCCATCAGTTTAGGTTTAATGAGTGTCGTATCTAATACTCGGGTTATATTATCAATTGCTATGCGAGTGTTATTTCCGGTATTGTCAATTGTTTGAGGATTTGTATTAGGTGTAAATGCTGTATTGCGGTCATCACGGTACATATCTTCAGCACGTCCAAATCCCGAACGATAGAAACCTCCGAAATTCACAAAACCGTCACCTTCTACTAAACTTATAAACCTGTCTACCGAAGTACCGTTTAAATCGCGAGCCCATTGCAGTTGGTTGTCATCAAAGTTTGATTCACCGTCAAAGTTATAATCCAACCCTGCAACTCTTTCATCAATATGATAAATAAGTAGTCCCGACCCGGGCATAAGAGCATCATATTCCGGTGATAAAGTTATATCTGTTATATTACCGTTTTGATTTGTATCACAAACAATACAATACGCAGGTCCCATAAATACACCTGTTAATGAATCTGCCTGAACTCCGGTTACGTATCCGTCTACTTCTACATTTCTATTTTCCAAAAGATAATACTCTTTATCAGAGATAGGTATTCTGGCTACTTTAATTCCCGAGGAAACAACTTCAGCTGCGACCAGTTGAATATCAGAACCTTGTCTAAAATCAACTACATCAACAAATCCAAGATGAGCTCGTGACCATGCTGTCGGGAAAAGTGGAATTGCACCGAATGTACGCCCGACAACAAAACCAAAATCTATACCAGTACCAAATCCGTTGTTATCCATCAAGGCAAAATCACCAAGTTGACTAATAAAAGTTGCAGTACTGTATAAATCGACTAACCCGAGTTGGTGTCCGAACTCGTGTGCTAAGACAGCATTAAGTGCTGTTGCTCGGTTATCTTGCGAAGCCTGCTCCGGCATCATTAATGCATTTGTAATAAATACTGAACCGTTATCGACAAAAACAGTATCTTCATTGGCATATTTAATAAAACCTGTAAACAAATCGTTGCATGTTTCCGGAAAACCTATATCGTTTTGCCTGTCAGAGCCTGCATGAAACATAAAAATTGATTCGTATTGTGAAAAATTGATTTCGGGGGTGGTGGTGTCAGCAACACGGATACCGTCGCGAAAATAGTTTTCAAGCCCGCCGACAACATCGGCAAAATCACATTTGCCATAGTAGTTCATCTGTTCAGGTAACTGATAGGCTGAGTCTAATTGAGGAGGATAGACATCCCAGGAAAGAGTAATCTTTCCTTCTGAGACTACTTCATAATAATTTGCCAAAGCTCTCAGGTGTGCTGAAAAATAATCAGCATTATGTGGTGGCGGGTCAACGGTATGTCCGACTGATTCCAGTAAGGCTGCTTCATCAAAGGGTGTCAGGTTCATCCGACCGAGTCCGGTTGTATTTGGATCATCCGGTGATTCAGTTTGAAAATTAAATCTGAGAACCAAAACTTTAACTGTATCTAAAAAATCTGCAGCAAGTGCCTGCTTGGGAAGCGACCACGGTTTGTCTCTCTCAAGATATTTTTCCATCAATCCGCCGGTACGTGGAGCTAAACAAGGTCGAACGACTTTGTTCTCTCCCTTAACCGTTTCAGATTGGACTTTTTTACCGTAATATAAATTTTCTCTTGCGACAGCTATTTGTGCTGTCGCATAGAGAAATGATATCGTAATTACTATTTTTACAAGCAGTCTTCCTGACAGCAATTGTTCTCTCCTATGACTTTATTAATTTACGGGGTTATCTGCATTGATATCCGTAATGTATTTGCTAACGGTGCATTAGTATTGCTCGGAATATAAGCAAAATCAAATTTAAAATTACTTAACGGAGTTACACCAAATCCGAGAGTCGGAGTTTTTACTTCACCCTCATCATCCCATATATATCCGAAACGGGCAGCAAAAATATCTGAATATGCATATTCAAATCCACCGTTTATAACTAACTGTTTAAGTTCTTCACTAAATCCGTCATTGATTCCTACCAATGACTTATTTACTTCGACGGTAAAGATAGCATGACTATATTCAGAACTCAACAAATTTGTTTTAATTCCTATTGCAAGATTTCTTGGTAACGGGTCGGACTGAGCAGCATCGATATAAGAAATGTCAGGACCGATATTGGTAACAGCTGCCCCAAGATCAAATCGTTTGCTTATATTCCATAGAATACCAAAATCCAGACCTACTCCGGTAGCAGTTCCGGCACCTTTTTCAGCTCCGGCACCCTGCAAACTCAAATGAGAATATATAAATTTTGCCGAAACCCCTCCTTTGAGTTTATCAAGCACTGAACCGCCATAAGATAATGTAAAAGCTATATCAAAAGGATAGAACACACCTTCATCAGTATTTCCCTGACCTCTTCTTTGAACCGTACCATAGTTGATATAGGTTATATTACCGCCAAAAGTACCCCATCCGCTGATATTAGTAGCACCGGAGAGAAAACCGTAATACATATCATCGGCAAGCTGTGGAAGCCATTTAGCAAACATCAAAGAGATATCAGAACGACCGCTTGCTTTTATAGCAATTTTTTTATCAGAGGCAAACCAAATCTCGTTACCTTCAGTTTTTACATTTAAAATATTGGAGTTGCCCATACCGCCGATATCAACTTTAGACAACGTTGTACCATGTAATTCATACAATCCACGTCCGGTAGCCACATATAAACCGGTACCATTAGAACTGACATCATTGATTTTATATGCCAACGGATTGCTAAACACTTTTAGAGATTGTTCTGCTATAAGACCGTCAGATGTTTCCAGTCCGTTGATTTCTTTTAACAGAGAAACATATCCTTCGTTATCTAATAGCATGTGTGGATACGCTCCTGCTATATCATCAAGTGTTTGACCTTCAGTAACTGTTATAGTTTTATAACCGGATGCTTTCCATTCACCGTTTTTAAATGTATATAAACCGATATCAGTAGCAATCCATAGATTATTAGTACCGTTGGTGTATATTTTATTTATCTTACCTTTAATACCGATAGCAAAAGGAACCTTGACAGGTTTACCCGGTTCAATAGTAAATTCAGTGGGAACGTGAGTTGTAGAAGGTACAAGATTTTCGGTACTGTCAGCTACGGTTTCTTCTGTTGTTTGTACAGTAGTTGCCAAAGTAGAATCAGATATTTGTTCAAGAGTAGTATCAACAGCAGCAGTATCTACAGTAGTTGTTGTTTCCGCTAGATTAATGACATTAAGTAAATTAATTCTATCCGCAATTATTTTGATATTTGAATCCGTTTTGAAAATAGATATTCTTTCTGCGATAGTCTCATAGGTATCATCAAGCAAAGCAGTATAAGTTGTAGAGTTAGACCACTTTTTACCGTCATAATTATAGAGTTCGTTGTTGATAACAACCCAAATATCCAGACTGTTTGAAGCACCGATTCCTGTAACTGCACCGTTTTGGACATCTTCAGGTAGAATCACTTTGGATAGTTTTTTATTACTATATTTTACAAGCCCCATATCTGTACCGATATATGCAGTAGGCCCTACAGATGAGATAGAAAGTATATTCAAAGAAGGTAAACCGTCTTCTAATGTATATGTTTTCCAATTTATTCCATTAAAAGTAAAAAACCCGTTATCAGTTCCAATTAAAAGAGTAGTCCCTATTGATTTAATCGTAGTCAACTTCCCGGTAAATAAATCAGAGTATTTGATATTTAATTCTTCAGGAATAAACCGTGTCCTAGATTTTTCTACCGCAAAATTGATCTTATCAATTTCTTTTTCAGTTAATGACTCATCTTTAATACTGTTTTTATAAATCTCTTCAGCTTCTACATAACGGCTCCAATTGATACGACAATCTAAATAGAGGGCTTTCAGAGAATCAAGTCCTAGAACTAATCCTTCTATGTCAGAGTAATCTTCTGGAACAGCACTTAAAACATCAGAGGCAAACTTTTCGACTTCTTCAAACGAGCGAGTGGAGTTAGCTTCAGCAACTTTAACAACAGCTTCAGCAAGTTTTTGGTCGTCTTTTATGCTAAAATACGTTTTTACGATGCCTGAAACGGTTTGGTCTGTTCTTGTTGAAAATGTTTCATAGGTAAACCACTTGTGATTGTCAAACCTAACCAGTCCCTGAGCTGAGATAGTCCAAACATCATATTGATTATGTCCTGATCCGGCTCGTGCTTTAACCGTAGCTATTTCGGTAATCGGTTGTAAATACTGTGGGATATTTTTATTCTGCCAATTAGTTGCTAATGGCGAGGCACCTAATCCGGCAGGATTCCAATGGGTTGAAGTAGCATCATCAGCAACAGCAACATACGCCTCTCCCATACCGGCAGCACGAGCACCCGGAGCAATACGTAGATACAATAATGCCGCATCAGATATATCAGCATAAGTCTGTGATACAAATGAAAACAGCAGTAAGAAGATTGTGAGAGAGAGCAAACGTTTTAATTGTTTCATTAAATTCTCCTAAAAATTAATTAACTAAAATTATTTTTCCAAATGATTCCACTTTATCTCCGTCATTTGACGAATATGCCGTGGCTTTAAATATATATACTTCGGTGGCAACTCTATCTCCGTCAACATCATTGCCATACCATATTATATCGTCATAATATGTCGGTTCAAGATATTGCCGAGTAAAAGTTTTTATTTTTTTTCCTGAAAGAGTAAAAATATCCAATACAAAATTATCTACAGATTGAGTCAAACTAAATGAAAAACGAGTAGATTCACGCATAGGATTCGGGTAATTTAGCAAATTGACAATCTGAAGTGAAGAATTAGATTTAATTTCTGCTTCAAACTCAATTTTAGCGAAATTATTGGCGTTATCCCACGCTTTTACTTTGAAAGAGTGGACGCCGGTTTCTAAATCATCAAGAGGGAATTCCAATGAACCTGTATTAAATTTATCTTGTTCATACTTAAAATATGAGGTCAAATTAAGTAATTTTTCAGGTTTATTATCAATTTCCAAGGTAATACCGTGACCTAATCCACCTGCTAAGTTAATTCCTGACTCATCTGAAAGCTGTAAAATCAATGATTCTCCTTTATTGATAAAGTCACCGGAAATGAAGTTTTGATGATCCGAAAAAGTAGCATCGATAACCGGTCCTAAAGAATCATTTGTAACGGCAATAGAATCAGAAATTGAAATAGAGTCTATAATTCCGGAAGCATCAACAGAGTTAAAAGATGCATATACAGAAATTTGAGCCCCTTCTCCTCCAAAACCGATATCCAAAGGAGGTACAAACCGGAAATCAAACTGACCGTCGGTCACAGATGCCGAACCTCGAAAAATCGTCGGACCGTTCGTAGCATACGGAACCTCATTCGTAACCTGACCGTTAGGATTTTTAAGTTGATATATTTTATTTCGTTTAGAATCCAGCACATCTATTTCAATAATTCCATTTTCTAAAATTACGGACCCGTTATTATCAACTACTGTACCGACAACTCGTGCCTGACCTAATGCTACTAATGAATCGGGGGTTGATGAAAAATTTATTTTGTATTGTGGCTTTGCAAGTTTCACAAACGGACCGCCAAAATAGAGATAGTTTCTATCGTTTACTTGCGGTCTTGGTACCGACCCCAAATATTGTCGTTCTAATTTTGCGGTGTACAAAGCCTCACACATAGAAAGAGATTTATTACTAAACAAAACATCGTAGACTTTTCTGTTAAACTGAGCATTGTCGGAGGAGTATACTAACCGTGTAGCCGAAATAATCCCGATAGCACCGCCGGATGACATAGCAAGGAGTTCTTCAGCCATACCTTCACGAAGCGGATCATCAAAAAATCCGATAGCACATGATGCCGCTAAAACTAAAGGAAGTTTTAAGTCGTTATATAGTCGAGGTAAATCACCTGCTCTATTAAAAACATTTTCATGAGCCCATACATCGGGGTTACCGTGACCTACATAGTTGACAAGTAAAGAACCAGAGTTAAAAGCACTAACAATTTTAGTGTTCACTTCCGGTTTTTTACCGTTTACAAAAGGGTATTCCCAAAGATAAATTTTGTTACGGTTAAAAGTAAGAGGGAGATGATACTTTTCTAATTCCTCTGTTTGTGTAGTGTGAAAAACTTCATTGTTGAGTGTTCCAAATTCATCGTCTGCAACCAATGAAATGTTGTTTCTCCAATTACCAAAATTATTGTTTGATTCATATAGCTTAATTTTATCAGTTATAACCTGTACATCAGCTCGAGTACGAATCGGCCATCTGGCTGTCATCATGTCAAATCCTCTATTAAAGGAAATCTGTGATGTGTCATAAGTTGTGTCTGAATCAATAATGCCAAAATCACCAAAATAAACATAGTTGTCATCGGATGATGTGTTATCAATCCTGTGTGTATACGGCGGAACATAATTCGGTATGTTTGATGATAGATTATTTAAAAAATCATAGTTTCCGTCACCGACAAACAATACCGCAGAAGGTTTTGGGTCTTGGTAATTTTCATAACTAAATTTGAGAAAATCACGAATAGCAGTCGGGTCATACAGTCCAAATCCGAAATTATCCATTATATCATCTACTGAAACTGTTTGAACCGAATACCCGTCGGTTGTACGGTAGTCAATATATTCACTCAAAGACGGTTGTAGGAATTCAGGTGAAATAATAATCAAATCGACCTGATTTTGTGTAAGATACAAATCATTTGTTGTAACAGATGAAACTGCTAACGGGTTTAAACTTTGTGCCTCCGGCATAAGAAAATATCTATTATACTTTGATATAGATAGACTGTCATAAAAAGAAAAACTGTTTGAGCCATAGGAAGTAATTTGCAATTCTCTCGGCAGTAACGGATTAGAAATATCCAAAATTAACGGGTTTGAATTGAATGTATTAATAACTTCAATCTCTGTGTTGCCTGTTAACTGCCCCAAAGGTAAATCAAGTTGATTATTTATCGGTTGATTATAAGACGTATACGCTAATTCCAGGAAGTTAAAATACGGGGGAAGATTTGAATTAAACATCAATGATAAATCAATAGCAGTGGAACCGTCAACAAACGATGTCGAACGATACGTACAACCTGATAAGTTACACGATTTATTTATACCTTTTATATTATTCACAAAGAAATCAATATATCCTACATCATCGTTTGAACCGGTTGTATCAATTGTTTTCCCTGATAGAACTATATCAACAGTATCACCGCTGATTAGATTTTCAGTTGCAACAAAAAATGACAAGCTGTTCTCTTTTGTCCAATACCAGGTGTAGTAATCATTTGTTTTGTTATCACTCCATCGGCGTAACGTTTTATTTTGCTCTACATGCACCCGACGGGTATAGCGGTCAAGCGTCTGGATTACAGAACCGCCTACTACTCCGTTTATTGAACCGTCTACAGTTTCAATTCGTAAACCTGCTGTAAGCGATGAAGTATTCAACCAATAGACATTCTTTTCAGAATAAGAATGGGATCGATACAATACTTGGGTCGTATCATAAATCCATCTGTTTACAGATTCACCATAAAATAAGATATAATCATTACTATCAAATGTCCCATCTCCCCCATCAATAACTTTTATAGCAATTTCAGTAAATTGAGGTCTATCCTGTTCATTCGGAACAGGAAGCTGTGCTCCGCCTGCATTATAGAGATGGATTGAAGATGATGCTTCTCCGGTAACTGTCATTCCGGTAGCATCAAGTTGTGCTCCTGTTAATTTATACAGTCCGTTTTTATTTATATCAATTTTAATCCACTCGGTAGAACCGGAAAAAGGACCTGCAGTAGTTCCCGATGCAAAGTTCCGAACCGGCGGAGCAGTAAACTGTTTTGACTGTTTATAATTGACAACCTTTGCGGACAGCATTTTTTCAAACGGTGAATCTTCTGAAATAACCTTACCGTTTGTAGTTGTACCGGTAAAATTCAGAGTAAGCTCGATATTTTTATACACACCACTCGGTGTAACAGGAAAGATATAAACCGTAAAAAATTTACGACCACGTACAAATAATGGTTCTGAAAATTCTATAATTTTATCAGGTCGTGCTGTTTGAACTTTTTGCCCTGTTTTGCTAGATGAATTTAATGCCCCCAAAGTCAATCCTGCAATCGACAACTCGCCATCATACGGAACAGCTACAACAAGCGACTGATAATAACTTACTTCATTTTGTTCTGATACGTATCTATGCAGACTTTGTGGTTCAATTGTAACATGTAATGTTAACGTATTGTTTGTGGAACTGATTATCTGGGCAGACTCAGACGCAGATACAAGACTGTATGTTGAGAAGATACCGACTAGAAGTATCAAAGATTTATAGAGAAGATTACACATAAAAATGCGTATCTTCACAAGATTTTGGACGCAATAAAGCTCTTTCAAATTAATTGTTACACCTTTTAATATTTCAGTTCAAACAATTCTTTTAACTAAGAGCTATAAAGTATCCTTTCTATTTGTATAAACTCATACATTATATAAAGTTCCAAAAAGATTGTCAAGGCTCTCTTTATTATGAAACTTTTTTATATGGGATATTATTTCAGATATTTAAGCAATATCAAAGCCAAAACAGAAACAATTCTGAAGATTATCTCTATCACGTTAACTACCAACAGCTTATAATAGCTCGACAGAAAACCCATCTGTAACAAAAATCATTAATTCTTTGAAGAACCCTGAAATTTAATTCACAAAATGTCGATTTTAAACGCAAATTATGCTTTAACAACAGCTATTTCTAAGCCTTTATCTTTTTAGAATTAAGCTGTTCAAGTTCACAGGTAAAATGTCTTAAGAATTTAGGCTGTTTTTTGATTCGATAACCGGATAAAGATTCTTTTTTCCGAACTATTTCTTGAGCAGTTTCTATGATATAATCAATATGAGAAGCAGTATATACCCGTCTTGGAATTGCTAATCGTACCAGTTCACGGGGAGCTAAAATTGTCTTACCGGTTTCAGAGTCATCCTCTACAAACATTATCGAGCCTATTTCAACAGTACGGATTCCACCTTCCAGATAAAACGCTGTCGACAACGCCTGTCCCGGAAATTCTTCAGCAGGAATGTGCGGAAGCAAAGCTCCGGCATCTATAAAAATCGCATGTCCGCCGGTCGGTTCAACAATCGGCACGCCAATCTCTTTGAGTCTTTCGCCCAAATAACTCACCTGACCTATACGGTATTCTAAATAAGCTTCATCCATAGCTTCATAAAACCCGACTGCCAGAGAATCCAAATCTCTTCCCGTTAAACCGCCATACGTAGGAAACCCCTCGACAATAATCATAAGTTCGGTAAGTTGTTCAAAAAGTTCTTTGTCATTAAGGGTAATAAAGCCACCGATATTGGACATCCCGTCTTTTTTGGCAGACATCATAGCACCGTCAACAAGTTCAAACATTTCGGCAGTGATTTCTTCTATGGAGTAATCGGCAAATTCCGGTTCGTATCTTTTGATAAAAAAGGCATTCTCGGCAAATCTGGCACAGTCAAAGTAAAATAGCAGATTATGTTGTTTACATAATGCAGAAACTTCTCTGATATTTTTGATTGAGACAGGAAGCCCACCTACTGTATTATTCGTGATAGTCATGATAACCATCGCAATTTTATCTGTGCCATGTTTTAGAATCGCTTCTTCTAACGCAAGGATATCCATATTCCCTTTGAACGGAAAATTAGAACTGTCTTTAGATTGCTGACACGGAAAATCTAACGGTATTCCACCCTTGTGCAGTGTGTTTCCTTTGGTAGTATCAAAGTGAGTATTGTTTAAAACATACATCCCGGGTTTTACGATAGTAGAGAACATAATATTTTCAGCCGCACGTCCCTGATGTGTCGGGATTACAAACTTATGCTTAAAAATATCTTGGACAGCTTTTTCAAATCGTTTAAACGACTTAGCACCGGCATACGATTCATCACCCAACATAATTGCAGCCCATTGTTTATTAGAAAGAGCTGTAGTACCGGAATCGGTGAGAAGATCAATATAGATATTTTCCGCATCTATCTGAAAAAGATTATAATTTGCTTCGGTAAGTTTTTTAGCTCTTTCATTTTCAGAAAGCAGCTTGATTGATTCAATTGATTTAATACGAAACGGCTCGGCAGGATGACGCTTGGAATTCATTTTCTTTCTCCTTGTTATTTAATTAATAGTGTAACAGAACTACTACAAAGAGAATGTATTAGATTACATTTTTCACCTGACGGCGATGAAATTCTAAGCCAAAATGAATTACCGGTTTCATATTTATAATATACTACTTTTATCTTTTATTTCAACGAAAAAATAAAATACTTATCTTGGAAATGCCTGTGAAAGCATCATAGCGATACCTTCTAATTTAGGTGACATTTTCAGTTTCCAGTTACCGTCTATTTTTACAACAGATTGGATATTCATCTCATCAACAGGGCGAGGTCCTATCATCATTTTTGTTTTGATAACCATGTGTACAAGTGAATCCCCTTCAGCAACCGCTCCGATAGACTCGTTTGTCATATTGCTAAAGGTCGATTTAATCTCAGGAGAAACTTCCGAAACCATTGTCATCATTTGGACAAAAAATTCAGATGGTGTTAATGATTGGATTTCTTGAGAATTAAAGTTTTTTCCAAAAAGATTTACAGAGTCAGATTTTGATGCTAATACCATTTTTTCAATACCGGGCATAAGTACCGCACGAAATCCTTCAACTCCTAACGGTTCAACCTGTGAAGCATATCCTGACCAATCCAGTTGTTGTAATGAGGCAAAACCGGCATCTGAAACAGCGATTTGAGCAGAAAAATCTTGTGATGTTCCGACTTGATCTGAACATCCGACAGCAAAAACAGCGATAAGAGCAACTAATAGAGTGTTTTTTAAAAATGACATTTTATTATTCTTTCATTTTCATTATTATAAATTTTTATGGGCGTTAATGTACAAGGATTTCCAAAAAACCGCAACCTTTATAATTTATAGATTTTTTTATACATTCTGATAATCTGATAAGTTGGGTTTTACATTCACTAAAGCGAATACTTAAAGCCGTGACCAACAATAATTCGCTATAGCCTATTTCCAGTCATCGCGAGTCGGATTGAAAACATCTACAATATAACAATCAGTAACAGACTTTGCCGAATGAGGAACATTTGAAGGTATTACAAACGACTCCCCTGCTTTCATAAGGTATTCGGTGCCGTCGACAGTTAATAAAAATTCACCCTCGATAAGATTTAGAATCTGTTCATGTGGATGATGATGTTCGGGAAGAGCCGAGTTTGCCGTTACTCTGACATGAGCGACGGTTAATTTTTCACCATGCATAATTTTACCGAGGTAACCCTCGTATAAAAATTTTTCTTCTATAATTTTGTAATTTCACGTGTGGCATAAAATTGTTCCTTTCTATTACATTACTACAAGATAACTTATAAAAAGGATAGGTTCAATTAAAAACCTGTCTAATTTTTTCTATTGCACTCTTCGACTCCGCTCACACCCTGCAGGGTGTTCAGGGTGACAACTGTGTCCAAGTCATGCTAATGGGTACAAGTCATACTGAGTTTAGTTTAGTAGGTCAGGAGCCCTGTGCTCCTGACATTGGTATAAATAGTCAGGAGGACGGGCCTCCTGACCTACAAAGCTGTGTTCAAGTCGCTGATATGTTCGAGCGGAGTCGAAGTATCTTCAAAATGGCTTCGTTTCCAATATAAAAAAGTTTTTCAAGGCACTTTTTTCGTTGTTTTTTCACCATAACATACTCCCACACATATAAATACAGAGAAATGGCTTTGCCTGAAAAAATGGCTTAAAGCCATTTTTGTTATTATTAATTGTAGTGATTTTGAATAGCATTATTTCCTTATAAAATATAGGTATACATTTAGTGAAGAGGTTTGAGAATAAGTAGTGATGCTGTATGGATTTTGGAACGAATAAATAAAAGGCAGAACCACTAAAGAGCTTTGAAGGTCAGGTCTCAGAAATATCTGTCCTTGTCTTTAGAATTTTTACGAACGTCACTACTCCACTCCGACAAAGACGGAGTCCAGAACAGTAACAGAAAGGTAGTTATTATAAAAATTAGTTAAAGTTTTCTGAGATGTCGAATAATTTGTTTAAAACGTTTCTGCACTGGTTTCCGTCTTCGACGGAAAGGAGTTTCTGAGTATTCGTATGTTTACAGATTGCTTGAAAATTCTATGTATGAGCTAGCTTAGGTAAATTCCCACATGTATAAAAAAAGGGCGTTTCACGAAACGCCCCTACAAGTTATATAGATTTTCAATCAAATCGGGAATTACAATATTAAATTTGAATACATAAGGAACAGGCAGGCCTGTTCCCTACAAAATATTAGATTCCTAATTTTTTTAAAGTGTCGGGTATATCTAAAAATGTTTTACAAGGATGTGCTCCGGCTTTATCAAGCATGTTCAATTTATCAAGAGCGGTTCCCATCTTCCCTTCAACTATCGCACCTGCGTGCCCCATCCGTTTTCCCATCGGAGCATGCACTCCTCCAATCATGGCAAGAACAGGTGTTTTCATAGAGGGAATAACCTCGGCAGCGAGTTCTTCATAGACTCCACCGATTTCACCGCACATAACAACTGCTTTAGTTTTTTCATCCTCTTCAAATTTCAAAAGAATTTCAGCAAAGGTTGAACCTAAGACAGGGTCTCCACCGAGACCTATGCATGATGTTTCGCCATAACCTGTTCGGGTCAGAGTATCGGCAACATAATAGGTAATAGAGGCCGAACGTGAGACAGTTCCTACTTTACCCGGTTGAAATGCGATGTCGGGCATGATACCGAGATTCGCCTCACCCGGTGTAATTAGTCCGGCAGTATTACCACCGATTACAGTTGTACCGTGTTTGATAGCTTCCTCGCGAACATACAGCATATCGTGAATAGGAATATGTTCGGGGATAACTACAACAAATTTTATACCGGAACGGATAGCTTCTATCGCTGCCTCTTTAACAAATTGAGCCGGTAAGAAAATTACCGATACGTCGGCAGATGTTGCTTTAACACATTCGGCAACCGTATCAAAAACAGGACGTTCACAAACAACTTGTCCGCCTTTACCGGGAGTTACGCCACCGACAATATTTGTACCGTAGCCAATCATTCGTTCGGTATGGAATTTACCCGCACCACCGGTAATGCCCTGCACCATTACTTTTGAATTTTTATCACAGAGTATCGCCATTATGTACCCACTTCCTGAGCAATTTCAACTGCCCGTTTGGTGATTTCTTCAATCGGTGTTTCGATACCGTGAAATTCGATTTGTTTAAACATATCAGGGTCGGCAGCTTTTGCCTCTTCAAAAAGTCTGACTCCCTCCTGCCACATATTTCCGGTCATTCTGAATACCATCGGTTTTGTAAGTCCGTGATTGTTTAAAAACATCAGGACTCCTTTGGCAAAATCATCACAACGAGAAATCCCACCGAAACGAGCACCGCATATAACTTTGACATTCGGGTTTTCTTCAAGAAGCACCAGCATATTGGCAATACGTTCAGGGGACGGTCCACCTCCTGAATCCATAAAATTGGCAGGCTTACCGCCGAAGTGGTGAATGAAATCGTTACCCATGATACCGAATCCTGCTCCGCCGGGGAACATGCCGATATTACCGTCAAGGTCAAGATACGGTATACCCCATTCTGTAGCCTGTTTTTCACGCTCGGTCATTTCGCCTTCTTCGTGACGATGTTCTACATTCAGTTCGGCTAAATCTTTATGACGGAAAGTAGCATCATCATCAAGTGAGACACGTGCATCGGCAGCTATTAGTTTACCATCGGATGTCAGCACAAGCGGATTTATCTCGGCAAGTTTGGCATCGTATGCTTTAAACATTTTGAGTAGATTTTGTATTATAGATGCACCCTGTTTGATTAACTCCTGCGGAATACCAATTTTTTTGGCAATGAGGAGGGCATCAAAAGTGTACAAATCTTCATTGATAGAAATTGGGAATTTAACAATTTTGTCAGGAGATTTTTCGGCGGTTTCTTCAATATCAACTCCGCCCTCGCCCGATGCGATCACTACCAATTTATATTTGGCACGGTCGATAGTGATACCGATATAGTATTCCTGTTTGATTTCGATTTTTGGTTCGATAAGAACTTTTTCTACAGGAAAATCTTTGATAGTGAGCTTAAATAATTCTGTTGCTTTGGTTCTTGCTTCGTTGGCACCCTCGGCAAACTGTATACCGCCTGCTTTACCCCGACCGCCAGTGAGAACCTGAGATTTTAATACAACCGGGATATTAAATTCTGAAAAAGCATTATAGACATCATCGGGGTTTGATGCCAGACGGCTTTCCATAACCGGAATTTTAAATTTTTTGAAGAGCTGTTTACCTTCAAATTCATACAATCGCATGTCTGATCCTTCTATTTATAAAGGTCAAAAAATTTATTAATATTTGATGTAATGTACGTTGTTAAGCAATAAAGTCAACAGGAATCGGAGTGACAACATCTGTTGCTAATCAACGAGTTACAAAAAATCATCAAAATCGTTTCGGTTTTGTAATGTTAAAACTTTACAAACCTTTCGCACATCTGTTTTTTTATGTTAACAATTTAAGGGATGCCTATGGGTAAATTGGTAAAAATTTCTATTTTCTTGACAGCTATATCAGCATCAGTTTTTTCCGCACCGTCACAATTATTCTATGAAAAAGTTATATCCGGCGGAGAAAATATTGTGCATGTTGCACCGCTATTTGACTCTCAAGATGAGTTGAACGGGTTTGTGTATACCGATACTGCCCGAAATAAAATCGTATTGGATTTTTTACATTCTGATACTACGATTGCAATAGATATTCCCGCAAAACCTCTTAAAACTATAATAAGATATTCTGAATTAAAAGATACTTTGTATCTGTACACCTTGACAACAGTTATTGGAAATAAACCGAAGATTACTCTTACAACTTATTATGAGGATTCTTATACTCAATTAACGATTATAACCCCAACCAATCTTGATATATCATTTGAGGCAATGACAACTTATCTTTCAATTAAACATTTTGATATCAAGTTTTATCCAAGCAATAAGAACCCTCAGCAAATCATTTATGAATGGATTTATCAAGTAAATGAGTATTTCGTAACAATGGGATTTGAGACCGACAACAATTCTACTTCATTGGTGTACGACTTAGAATTATCAGAAGTTTTACAAAGTTCTACGCAAACAAGTATATATCCCGGGAACCTATTTTCTTTGGAGTCTAAGAACTATTTATATACAGAACTATATTTTTCCGCTTATGATAACAGAGACCAAAATAACGAAGGAGACAGGAGTATATCATCCTATCAAAAATTACTGATATTTGATGAGCTTGACAATTTGAATTCTCAACTTACTGCTGACTCTTATAGAATATATTCAATCTTTGTAGACAATTTTGCCCCAAGTTCACTAACTGATGAGCTGATTATACATGCCAATTCAGAAGATTTGTTAGGAAGTTATGACAAAGATAAACATATTGCATGTTATTCATTTGCCGACGGTAGTCCGGAAGAACTATGGTACAATAATGATATCTTAGATATTGATTTTTCTTATATATACAAAGCAGAAGATTTATTAGTCGGAACTCGGAACTCAAACAAAGTAATGATGCTTAACTATTTAAACGGACAAGTTACAGACTCTACTGTGCTTGACAGCCCTTTACGTACAATACAGTTTTTTGAAACGGGTGAGAGTCAACCGATATTAAATATTGTGGGGATAAGTTCTGATACGCTTAAGGTGTTCAGATTTGATATATCAACAGGTATCCGAGATAATTCCTTAAAGTACGAAAGACCACTAACCTTTTCTCTTTTTCAAAACCATCCGAATCCGTTTAACGGTGACACACGTTTTGAATTTTCTAACGAAGAAAGTCAATATCTGAAATTGAGCATTTTTAATATCTTAGGACAGGAAATCAAAGTGTTGGTATCATCACGGTTTTCCCCGGGACGATACTCTTATTATTGGAACGGTTCTGATGAAAACGGTTTATCTCAATCTACGGGTATATATTTTGCCCGTCTTGAGTCAGACATTGCCTCGCAAATGATTAAACTTATTTATTTAAAATAAGAGAATCGTCTAAACTTCTTTCTTTCAAAATAATTCCCCCATGCTGAAACACTATTCCCTTTACGGGAGCATTTAGAGATGATGCTTTGGTGCAATTTGCAGGAATCCCCCGGGTAGTCGGAAATTTATTTTTTTCAAAATTCGGTTGATTATCAAAATATTGAAAGACTTTTTCTGAGACAAATAAATCATTGCCTGACATTCCCGAGATTGTATTGTCTGAGCAGTCTTCCCATAAGAAAAATAGAGGAATTATAGCATCTGTCGGTTGGGTATTAATATTACGACTGATTATAATTTTTGCCAAAGATGTTTTTGTGTCAGCGGAATTACAAATCGGTGAAATTGAGTCTTTGAAAATTTCTGACAGTCCTATAACCTGCCAAACCTGCATATAGTTTTCTGCAGAAAAGTCTGAAATAATTTGTCTTGTATTAAAAAATTCCCATCGGCATTCATTATAAAAATCTCCCGGAATAATATCATCAATATTGAAAAATTGTGACCGTACCGCAATTTTAAGGGCATATCCCTTGAATGCAATATCCGGTGAATTAATTATGATATCTAAAGTATCAAAATTAAAATCAGTAAATATTTCCTTTTGCTCAACAGCGACACGAAACTTCTTTTCTTTTACATCTGAAGAGTCTTGTGCGTACGAACTAAGAGATATTGTGAGAGTAAAACATACGAGAAAAAAAGCTCTAAGTTTAAACATATTAAAATAACAAACCTATTAAAGGATTATTTATTTTTTCACCTTAAAAGTATACGGTCCGTTCCATTTAGGGGCGGTAGACGGCGGGGCAAACAACCATTTTCCTGATGGTTTGAAAAATGCGGTATCAATAACAAACGTTCCTGCTTCTTTGACTAGTATATCAAAGGATATTTTTTTCTCATATTTATGTGGAGTATATGATTTTTTAATACAAATTCCACCGAACCCTAAATAATCAGGAAGGGTACCATCCCAATCAGTCGGGGCGACATACACACCGCCCATATCCCAGACAGATTTATCATTCCAACCGTTGTAACCTTTAATGTCACCGTTAGCATTTAACCCGTTGCCGGAATCAGCAACATGTATGATTTTTTTGATATTATCAGATAGAATTTTGAACCCAAGAGTCATTCCTTTGAAAGTGCCTTCGTTTTCAAGATAGATATCAACCGAAACTTTTTTTCCGGCTGTGATTGTGCTGTCATTTACCGCACCTTTGCCGGATAATTTCAAAGAAACTGAAGTTCCCGCAAAAGCAGTAGTTGATAAACAAAGACTTAATAATAGTATAATAATTTTTTTCATTTTAATTCCTAAATTGGTTTATAACGATTTGTAAGAATAATTGATTGAAAAGATAGGTGAAATCTGAGAGTAAGTCAATTGCTCTTTTCATTTGTAGTTATATGAAGTTTGTGTGGAATAGATGCAAATTAACTGGGAAAACTGTGTTTTGAAACCTTGTTATTAAAGTCGGGCACGGGTGCCCCATCCGCTTGCGGTGGGTTGAGTAAAATCTCTCCGATGTTTTATTATAACTGGGTAGCCCACCATTCATGGTGGGTTTTCGTAATTTTATAGTTCAATACCATCAATTTCAAAAACTATGTTTTTATACCCTTCGTACCATCGATAACTTGACCAGTTATAATCACTCGGTGTTTGTACCAGTCCTCTTTTAACAGGATTTAAGTGGCAATAATTTATTTTTTCGATTACAATATCTAGTGTTCGGCAATTATGGTCATAACATCGTCTCTGCCAAATAGCAGGTTGACCATTGGCACGATGAGAAATATCATTTCTTAATTCTATCAATTCACGTGAGCATCGACCTTTTAATTGACCAATCAAAACTCCTAATTTTACTCCATCGGGAGGATACAAAACTAAATGAATATGATCAGGCATAATTACATATCCAAGCACTTTAACTACATAGTCTGCTCTGAATTTTTTCAGATGTTTCAGAAAAATTAAAATTGAATTTTTATCTGAAAAGTAATTACGATTTTGATAGCAAGAAAAAGTGATGAAACGAGCAGTTCCTAAATTATCATAATGTTTAAGTTTTGGCATATAGTAAGTTTAATTTTTATTAATGATTAGGTCAATCACATATTTGTCCCACCATAAATGGTGGGCTACCCTGTTTTTCACACGGCAAGCCGTGGGGCACCCGCAACTACATTTTTAGTTTACAAATTCAAACTTTGGTTTATCCCATCTTCTTACATATACTATACCTTCTACTATTTTTGCTTCATCAAAATGATATCCAAGTTTTAATTGATTTTTTGAAAGCAATACTTCACCTCTAACTATGCAATATTTCCTTTCAATTGCAAACAAACAGGTTTCATTCGTTTTAGAAAATTTTGCACCACACCTAAATAAATGGTAATTTTCTATAGAACCGTAATAAGAGAAATATTTTCGTACTCCGTATATTTGAAAATCTGAAGGTTTCACTATAGAAAATTTTAATCCGGCATGCTCAATAGTTCCGCTTGCAACTTCTTTAGGAAGTGTT
>JAJRXM010000038.1 GCA_024276275.1 Candidatus Zixiibacteriota bacterium | reverse complement strand
TGGTCGAAAGAATGGGATACCGAAGCTGACATGATTACAAAAGATATGATTTTAAATAATATGTTTTTCCCGATAGAAAAACTTTATATTATTCGTGGCTCATTTTATATGTACAAGTTAGGGGAGTCGGTTTGTCACTTTATTGATTCGACATACGGTTCGGATAAGCTGGTGAAAATTTTTGAGAATTGGCATAAAGGGGATAACTTTGATGAAATTGTTACTGCAACTTTAGGGGAAAATTTATCACAGGTCTCTCAGAAATGGGAATATTTCTTAAAGAAAAAGTATTACCCTGAAATGGATACACTTGGGTTACCTGATATGGAGTCGATGAAAGTATCGCAGGACGGGTACAATGTAAAAGGGGTACCGATACGATATGATGACGGTCACGGTGAAAAGGACTGGGTAGTGTATAAGGCAAACCGATACGGTTATGCCGGAATATATATGCGACCGTTGCATAGTTCCAAAAAAGTTAAGACTTTAGTAAAAGGTGAAAGATCATCGGAGTATGAATCACTGCATTTACTTCGTTCGGGCATAGATGTGTTTGATAATCGTTATCTTGTTTTTTCATCTAAGTCAAAAGAAAATGATGTTATATATATGTATGACATTATAAAAGAAAAAGTTTTTCAGCGCTATGAAATGGATTCTCTGATAGCAGTACGTTCTCCCCGTTTTTCTCAAGACGGGAAGAAAGTGGTATTTTCAGGTGTACGTAAAAATGGATATGCTGACATTTATATTTTGAATTTGGATGACTCAAGTTATCAATCATATACTGATGACTATTATTATGATATCGATCCGGTATTTTCACTTGATGACAAAGCGATTTTGTTTTCTTCAGACCGAGGGGAACACGGTCAAAAGGGAAAGCATAGTATCTTTAGTCTCAACTTAGAATCAAGAGTGCTGACACAAATTACGTATGGACCGTACAGAGACTTAAACCCCGAAATATCAAAAGACGGAATGTATTTTTCATCCAATAGAGCAGGAACTTTTAATCTATTTTTGTTAAACAAAGAGAATAAAATCAAACAGCTTTCTACATTTGCAACCGGAGCGTTTGATCCTCGTGTGACAAAAGATAATTCAAAGTTAATTTATTCCGGTTATCAAAAAATGCGGTTTCATATTTACTCTATGGAAATCCCTGAAGAGCCTAAAGAAGTTGAGCGGCATAAGGCATTTGCGTCAAATCTTTGGGTTCCCAAAAAATTAGAGGCAGTATATAAGACAACCTCTGTTAAGTACGATACTGATTATTCGATAGATATAGCACAATCATCTATCGGGTATGACCCTGTTTATGGTTCGATTGGAGGTCTGCAGGCGGCAATCTCTGATGTGTTAGGCAACAGGTCGATATATCTATTGTTGACTAACACAGCCCGCACAAAGGATGATTTGTTGGAGTCATTCAACTTCGGTATAACGTATCTGCAAAGAGAAAAACGTTTGAATTGGGGTTTTGGTGCTTTTCATTTATTTAATGAATACTTTAATGACTATGACGGTTTTTATTTTGAACGGCAAGCCGGTGCTATCTCACTTTTAAGTTATCCCTTTTCAAAGTTTCATAGGCTTGATTTTACCTCAATTGTTAAGTATTCCAAACGTGAAAGATTTTTTGGTATCGATGTGAGGGAAAAAGTTTTAGCGACCCATTATATCAGCTGGGTTTTTGACAACTCATTATGGAGCATGACCGGTCCTGTTGAAGGTCGACGATATAACCTTACTATCGGGATGACATCTTCATTGACAGACCTAAGCCACTGGAATAGACAAATATCAGTTGATATTCGTCATTATCTCAGACTTGGAAGAAGTTCGGCATTTGCAAACAGGATGTTTGTATTTTCATCAACAGGTCAGGAACCACAACGAATATATTTTGGGGGAAGTTGGTCATTTAGAGGATATGACAGACGTGCATTTTATAATAGGAACGTAGTGTTTACATCAAATGAAATAAGGTTTCCTCTTTTAAATGTTTTACATATCGGTTTTCCTTTTGGAGGTTTAGGTTTTAGAGGAATTCAAGGTGCTTTGTTTTTTGATGCCGGTTCAGCGTGGGATGATGAGTATGATGAGATGCTCGGTTCTTTTGGGGCGGGTGTAAGATTGCCTTTATTTAATATTGTTCTGTTGCGATTTGATTTCTCCCGTATTACTGATTTTGAGTCTGTGAGTAATACTCCCGACTTTGACTTTTTCTTTGGCTGGAATTTTTAATGAGAAAATATATTCTATTACTCATAGTTATTTTTATAATAATTGCAGGTTGCGGCAAAAAATACTCATTAGATAAAGACCTTATAAATATCTCTTCTGAATGGGCATATTATAGGGGAGATATTGCCTCAAGCGGTGCTGTTGTAAGTGCTGAATTTGGTGGAAAACTGGATATTATTTGGGAGTTTAAGTCAAATGATAAACCGGTAGGACCGCTTACGATATATAACGGAACACTTATATATCCCGGGGCAAGGAATAGGATAAAGTTTATATCAGCAGATTCAGGGAAATATCAGGGGTATATTAAGCCGAGAGGAGTTGCTCAAACCGGGTTGGTGATTTCTGATTCATTGGGATATTTTGCGACAGCTCCTCAAAAGAGTAAGTTACGGTGTGTCAACCTGTTAAATAGGAAAACTCTCTGGAAGAAAGAGGTAAAGGATGCTGTCGGCGGGTCGATAATAATAGAAGAGAAAATTATTCTCAGTTCCGCTGAGGGCAGATTATTTGCCTTTGATAAAATTACCGGAGAAATTCTTTGGGAATTTAAAAGCAAGCAACGATTTACAACACCTCCATTGTTTGACGGAACCGCTATTTGGCAGGTTTCTGAGGAAGGTACTCTGTTTGCTGTTGCTCCTGAAGATGGTAAAGAAATACGAAATGTAATTTTACAAAATCCGGTCGTAGCATCATTAGTATTTGATAGGTTTCTTTATGTGTGCGACATCAAAGGTGTTGTATACAAGGTCGATACAAGTGACGGTCATATTGTTTGGCAATCCGAAACAGACGGTGCTTCATGGGGAGCGGCAGCTGTTTCCAGGAATTCTCTTATTATCGGACACAGCGGAGGAGAAGTTCTCTCTCTGTCGGTTGATGACGGAAAGATTCAATGGCGGTTTGATGCTGTTGATGTTGTCTCAGCCTCAGTGTTAAAAGTTGGTAGATATGTTGCATTCGGAAGTAAGGCAGGTGATTTCTTTTTACTTGAAGCTTCCGACGGTTCTTTAGTTGAAAAGAGGAAATTACGCGGTGCGGTTTCGACTGCTCCGATTTCTAACGGACAATATATCTATGTAGCTACAGATAAAGGAATGATTACCTGTTTCGGAGTGAGAAATGATAGACAAAAACAAACAAACGAATGAATCAATTTTAAATACTAATCTGAACGAACAAGTTCATACTCTTGTTAAAGAGTTTTCTATGGCTTGCAAAAAAGCAGCTATCTACGGTTCGACACATCCTTTGTCAAAAAAAGCTATACAGAAACCATTTTTGCTAATTGATAAAATATTTAGATATAAAAAGTATATAAACTTTAATCTGCAAAACGGGTATTTGTATCTTCTTAATATCCGGCTGAAAGACTCGGTATTTAATGAAGAGCTAATTAAATTTATGCAGATGCTTGATATCAAAGCGTTCACTCTTGAAAAGCATCTTACATTAGGTGAGCTTGAAAAATTTATATTCCGTTTTGTTACAAGGATTGACCGTTCAAATCATGATGAGTTAATTACATCGTATTTGAAAAGTGAAAAGATTGATACTGTCGAAGTAAACACCGAACATGCCTATAATATATTTGAATAGAAAGACCAGTATAGGGGAGATGTATCCCATGATTTTTCTGTGCGAAATATTATAATTCAGCAGTTACCTGATTCGATAACATCTTTAGCTCAACTGTATTCTACCGATGAAAAGTTTGCTGAAGAACATTACTGTGATTTTGATTTAGATATTATCTATAGGCTTATTCCCGAAAAAGTAGCTCTCCTTTCTGCTGATACAATTCATACAGAAGTAAAACAGCATATTAGCGAGTTAGCTTCGGAAAAAGAGGGTGATAAAAAAGATGCCGGTGTTGCTATATGTAAAGATATTTGCCGAATCATGGAGTTTCATCCGGAGTATGATTCTATATCAAAAGCAGTAGAATCGTATATTTCTTGTGAGGATCTGTCAAATGAATTTGGGAATGAGCTCAAGTCTCCTTCTGTGCGAATTAGAAAAGAAGCACAACAAACGATTGATTCATTAATGGAAGAAACCTTTTCTGATTTATCAATAGAATTCTCACCTACTATTTTTGCTGAAAGTTTTGTGAGGCTGCTTAAGACAGGTCAAAAAGAAAAATCAGTAGAAATTTCTTCCCGGTTAGTAAACCATCTCGGTGATGCCAGTTATGATTTTAGGCAAAAAGCACTCAGTATTCTTATTGAAATAGTAAATTCGTTAAACTTATTTAGCGATACGTATCTGTTTGAGAAATTGTCACAGGTAATTATCAGGAATCTATTTGAGAAAAAAGAAACTTTTGAATATAGTGAGTTTATCTGGCAGATAATAGAAAAAGCGATAGTCGAAAAAGATTATGCCTTCCTGGCGAAAATAATGCACTCGCTTTATCTCCGTCGTAGAATATAAGGTAATGTTACTATATATGATTCTATTGCGATAAAAAAAATCTATATGAATTTTAATCAGAAATCTGTGATTGACGGGTTGATAGCGGAACTTCTCAAAGGAAATAGTTCGACCAATCAACACCTCAAAGATGTGCTGATAGGTTCCGGTTCTGAAGAAGTTGCGGTAGCACTTTCAAATATTATCTCCCATGAAAACAGGCAGGTTCGTCAACTGGCACTTAAGATATTGGGTGAATTAGGGCATGCATCATTGGATGTTTTTGGAAGGGTTCTTGCCGATGATGAGTTATTCAATCGTGAAGAAGGAAGAAGAGAGCTACCGAATAAGCAATGGTATGTTATTCGGAATGCTATTTTTGTCTTTGGCTTATTGAAAGATAAAAAAGGATGTATCCCTTTACGGTTACGAATTAATGACCCTGATGTACGGGTTCGTCGCGAAATTATTTCATCACTTGAAAAAATCGGCAGTGACGAGTCTGTAGATATTCTAATGATGATGGCTGATGATGACGACCGTGAGATTCGTGAAGCTGCGGTTATTACAATCGGTTTAATAGGAACCGCTGAAGTTGCTCCCCTATTGATATCTCTTTCAATCCAAAATCCTCAAGTAGCTTTAAAGGCAATTCATTCACTCGGTAGGGTCGGCGGAGATGAAGCAGTGAAATTTTTAAGTCAAATAATACAAGATGAACATCTATTGGAGGGTTTGACGAGTTCAAAGATTTCTAAAGAGCAAATTCGACTTGCAACAATTAAAGCACTCGGAAATCACGGTGATTCTCAAGCTATCAGAACAATAAAACAATATCATGAAGAACAGCCTACTACTCAAAAGATATTTTTTAAGAATTCTCCTATCAATAAAACAATAAAAGAAATATTGTCCAAGAAATAACCGACAATCCGGCAGTCGAGTGCGACAAAACGGCATCAGTGCGATGTCGTAATGGCATACTGTTATGTCGTATCGGCATACGCTTAGATTCATTCCCTGACCTGTAATTCATAACATGTTGTAATACAGTAGTATAACGTTTTTGGCACGTAGTTTGTTATATATAAGACTGACAGACGTAACAAAAACGTTAACAAAAAAATAAAGGAGTATTACAATGACTAGATTTCTCGTAACACCAAACAGAGTTGAAAATGAATTTGATGGACTCTTTAACAACTTTTTCGGACAATCATTTTTACCGACATTTTTTTCGGATTCACCGACAGCAAAATCATTTAATCCGAAAGTCAATATCGTAGAGCATGATGATTCTGTTTTATTGACTTTTGAACTTCCCGGAATGGAAAAGTCGGACATCAAGGTTGTTGTGCGAAATAATATGTTAACAGTTTCCGGTGAAAGAAAAATTGAAAATGAAGTAAAAACAGACGGTTATGTACGAACAGAGATTTCATCAGGTTCATTCAGCAGATCATTTAATTTGCCTGATTCTGTGAAAACCGATGAGGTAAATGCTGAATATAAAAATGGTTTATTACATGTTCTTCTTACAAAAAAAGAAGAAACAAAACCGAAAGAAATTGAGATAAATATCTCGTAGAGATAAATGTATCATAGTGTAAAATATCTCAATAGGATGTGCCAATCATTCTGAATAAGAACCGGTAAGTATTTACTTACCGGTTTTTCTAATTAATATATCTTGTCTTAAAATGGAAGAGTCAATATACTACAGTTTGTTTTGAACCTAATGTAAAGAGAAAAAAGTGAACCAGCAATTTAAGCGTGACGGCAACAATATATTTACCTCGATAACAATTTCATTTGTTGAGGCTATTCTCGGTTGCAAAAAAGAAATTAAAGCGTTGACCAAATCATTTAAATTATCAGTTCCTGCCGGCACCCAACCGGATACTGTAATGCGATTAAAAAATCAAGGATTGTCTATTGACGGGAAATCCGGCGATCTGTTTGTGACTATTAAGATTCAGATTCCTAATGATATATCGGAAAAGCAAAAAGAACTTCTTACAAAGTGGGATGCTTAAGAGTCCGTATTTTTTATGAAAGAAATAAATGCCATACGCTGATTTAGGTAAATACAAATTTTATTATAGAGAGTACGGTGACCGAAGCAACCCAACAGTAGTACTACTACACGCTTTTACATTAGACAGTCGGATGTGGGAAACTGATGCTTTAAAGCTGAGTCAGAATTATCATGTTATTGTTCCTGATATGAAAGGGCATGGAAAGTCCGATGCACCTCTTTCGGGGTATACTCGCGATGAACGGGTTGTTGATATGGTAAAGTTCTTTGAATGTTTAAGTCTGAACAGTTTGCATCTTGTCGGATTATCGTACGGTGGAACGACAGCAATCGGAATTGCTTTGGAGTATCCGCATTTGCTAAAATCACTGACATTGATAGGTACTTCAGCGGCAGGGTTTAAGCTCGGTACTAAAATTTCACGGATTGACAAAATTGCAAGAGATAAGGGAATTGATGCCGCCAAAGATAAATGGATTAAAACTTCACTTCTCTGGTATCGTGAAGACCAAAAACATATCAGAGAATTTGTCGAGCTGATGATGCAAGAGCATTCGGGAGCTATTTGGAATGACCCGAAACGAGGAAATTATCCTCAGTTAAACGATATTGAAAAAGTACCGTCTATTACAATTCCGACTAAAATTATTGTTGGTGATTCTGATAAAATGTTTTTGCCTCTTTCAAAGAAGCTACACGGTTTAATACCTAATTCTAAGTTTTCAATTATAGAAAATAGCGGACATTTGGTAAACTTGGAATCACCAGATGAGTTTAGGGAAGAGTTGATGTCATTTCTTGAAATGCATTAAAGGGAGACGAGGGGCTTGCCCCTTTCTAATCAACAATTTTATCTAAATTAAGTAAGCATAACCTTAATTCTTTAGCTTGATCTAATAACTTTTTTTCCATTTCATTAGTAGTTTCAAATTTATCAAAGTACGTATTATTTTGGATAAAGTCATTTTCTGATAAAAATGGAAATATTGTCTTAATAAAAAAAGTTAATCCTGATGTTTTTGTTAGAGAATCAATCTGAGGATGTCCTTTTTTTAAGAAATTAGTAAAATGTATATCAAAATAGTCTTCCATAAGTTCATTGTAAATCGATATAATTTTATCGATCTTTTTGAACTTAATGTTGTAATACATACCTCTTGTAATAGATTTCTCATCAAGAGTAAAATTAAAATCATCTATTAAAAATGAATAGTAATATACAACGGCTTTTTTATATTTTCTTCCAGAATACAATTTATAAACTTCTTCTTAAATATCAGTATTATTTATAATTATAAACGGATAAATAATATAAACTGTCAATTATAAAATGACTGGATTCCGGCTTCGCCGGAAAGGAGTTGGTGGTTTTGTATAAAAAAACGAAAATGATTATTTGTAATAACGTAAACATCCTTGAAACCTCTAAAAGAGGGGACAGCCTGCAGGATGGGAGGCAATATTAAATTATCTCACAATTTCAAAGATTCGTTTCGATATAGCTTGACTATAATTTTTATAGAGCAGAGTGTAGCTTGTCCTCAAGTTTTAACTTTATATGTTTCTGCACTGGATTCCGTGTCAAGCACGGAAAGGAGTTGTGAGGTATTGTAGCTTTAGCATAAACTCGACAAATATATATTTCAAATATCGCTCCGATATAGCTTGACTATATTTTTCCTGCTGTTAATATTGACGTTTGTTGATTCGTCGCTTCGCTCCTCGCAATGACAGAACGAGGGTTTAGTTGGCTTGAAAATGGAAAGTAATGTGAGTTCGGAAAGAAAGAAAATAGCAGTTTTTATCTCAGGTGGCGGGTCTAATTTGCAGGCACTTATTGATGCCTCCAAGTCAGGTCAGCTAACTGCCGATATTGTCTGGGTTGTTTCAAATATGAAAAAAGCGTTTGGTTTAAAACGGGCAGAAAACGAGCATATCGAGACTTTTATATATAAAAAGAAAAACTACGATTCTCCCAAAACAGCCGGGAATGATTTACTTCAAAAATTACAGGAACGAAATATTGACTATATTGCAACAGCGGGGTATCTTCAGCTTTTACCGAGTGTAGTTGTAAAAGCATTTAGAAATAAGATAGTGAATATACATCCCGCTCTTTTACCGAAGTACGGTGGAAAAGGAATGTACGGTCAAAATGTACATAAAGCGGTACTTGAATCAGGCGATTCTGAATCAGGTGCAACTGTACATCTGGTTGACGAAATATATGATAACGGAAAGATTTTAGAGCAAGCGAAAGTAGCGGTTTTAGATGATGATACTCCCGAGAGTTTAGCTGCTCGGGTACTTGAACAAGAACATAAATTATACCCTGAAACTATAGAAAAACTAATTAAAGGAAAGTATGAGTAAAACGATGGATAGTGTAGTCCTACAAACAGATATAAAAGAATATCCGCTCACATGGCGGGGTAAAGTCCGAGACATTTATGACCTCGGTGACTCTCTTTTATTTATAGCGTCTGACCGAATTTCTGCCTTTGATGTTGTCCTTCCGAACGGTATCCCAAACAAAGGAAAAGTGTTGACGGCGATGTCGCTTTTTTGGTTTGATTTCTTTAAAGATATAGTTGATTCGCATCTTATAACTGCAAATGTTGACGAATATCCTGAGGATTTGCATAAATACCGCGACCAATTAGAAGGTCGTTCGATGATAGTTGTGAAGGCTGACCGTATTGATGCTGAGTGTATCGTACGCGGGTATATTTCGGGTTCGATGTGGAAAGAGCTTTTAGCCGCTCGGAAAAACGGTTCTAATGTGGTGCACGGTTTTGAGTTTCCATCTGATTTACAGGAATCTCAAAAACTGCCTGAAACTCTGTTTACGCCGTCATCAAAATCAGATGAAGGGCATGATGAAAATATCAGTTATCAGCAGTTGGTTGATTTGATCGGAAAAGAGACAGCCGAGCTGTGTCGTGATAAATCTCTTGAAGTCTACACCAAAGCGGCCGACTATGCTCTGACAAAAGGAATTATAATTGCCGATACAAAGTTTGAATTCGGTTTCAAAGACGGCAAATTTATTATTATTGATGAAGTGCTTTCGCCTGATTCAAGCCGTTTTTGGCCGGTAGATAAATATAAAATCGGAGTAGGTCAACCTTCGTTTGATAAGCAGCCGATTCGGGATTATCTGCAAACACTCAATTGGGATAAAAAAGCTCCCGGTCCGTCATTGCCTGATAATGTTATTCAGGAGTCAGCGGCAAAATACTTGGAAGCTCAAAAATTATTAACAGGTAAATAAAATGTCAGAAGTAAAAATTAAAAGAGCACTTATTTCTGTCTCTGATAAAAGCGGGGTTATCGAGTTTGCCCGTGCATTAGAGGAGATGGGAATTGAATTGATTTCAACGGGGGGGACGCTTAAAACTATTAAAGATGCCGGAGTGCATGTAATCTCTGTTTCCAGTTTTACCGGAGCTCCCGAAATTTTAGGTGGGCGTGTCAAAACTCTACATCCTAAAATTCATGCCGGAATTCTTTTTAGGCGTGGAATCACCGGTGATATTGAACAGATGAGTCAATCTGATTATCGTGGCATCGATTTAGTAGTTGTTAATTTGTATCCTTTTCAGCAGACAGTAGCAAAACCTGAATCTGATGATGCTCTGGTTATTGAAAATATTGACATAGGCGGTCCGTCGATGATTCGGTCTGCGGCAAAAAATCATGCTTCCGTGACTGTTGTTGTCGAACCGTCTGATTATGATCCGATGTTAAAACAGCTTCGCGAAAATAACTGTACGACCGATTTATCGTTTAGGCGTGAATGTGCTAAAAAAGCATTTTCTCTGACTGCGGAATATGATACTGCAATTTCTGAGTACTTTATACTCGGAAAAGAGAATGATAATTCTGAATGTCCTGAAGGGTTTTCATTGTCGCTTGAAAAGAAATCACAGTTACGATATGGTGAAAATCCTCATCAGGAAGCCTCTTTGTATAAACTTGAGGGTTTTAGCGGTCCGACTTTATTAAATTCAGAGCAACTGGCAGGTAAAGAATTATCATATAATAACTATAATGACCTTGATGCCTGTTTAGATATGCTTCTGGATTTTTCAGAACCGTTTGCCTGTGTGCTGAAACATGCCAATCCATGCGGTGCTGCTGTAGGCAGTACAGTTGCTGATGCATATAAGAAAGCGTATGAGTCAGACCCACTTTCGGCGTTTGGTTCAATTATCGGTTTAAATAAAGAAGTTGATATGTCTGCCGCAGAATTGCTCCATGAGACACCTTTTGTGGAATGTATTTTGGCTCCGTCGTTTTCTGAAGATGCCTATAAACTTTTGAAAAAGAAAAAATCAAGACGACTTTTAACGCTTGATGCGATTACAAACGGTCGTTCTGACGGCGAACTTATTTACAAATATATTCGTGGTGGATTTTTGGTACAGTCTGCTGATGATAAGGTGACGTTGCCGTCTGATTTTCAAGTTGTTACAAAACGTCAGCCGACAGATGAAGAAATCAAAGAGATGCTGTTTGGCTGGAAAATTGTCAAGCATACCAAATCAAATGCGATAGTGCTGTCTAAGGATGGTGCTACGGTCGGTATCGGTATGGGGCAGACCTCACGGGTTGATGCCGGATTTTTGGCTGTTAAACGTGCGGGAGTACGTGCTAAAGGTGCGGTGATGGCATCGGATGCATTTTATCCTATGCCTGACGGTATCGAAATCGGGACTGATGCCGGAGTGACTGCTATTATTCAACCGGGTGGTTCGAAAGGTGATGAACAAGCTATTGAGGCAGCCGACAAGGCAAATGCGACAATGGTATTCACCGGTGTGAGACATTTTAAACATTAAGTCATTGATAACAATATATAAGCGGAATTAGAATATGATTCCGCTTTTTTTGGAACTATTTTAACATTAAAGTTGTTTTAAAATGTAATTCAACTGAGAAAAGAGAAATCTATGCGTAGTTTCATGCTTCCCTTTTTAATTTTGCTCTTAATAGCATCAACTGCTATAACATATCCAAGGTTGACCGTTGAACATAAAGCTCCCTGCAAAAGCTGTCATATCAATCCAAGCGGTGGGGGGATGCGAACAGAGTTTGCTAATTATGCCGTTGCTCTTAATGAGTTGACTTTACCTGCGACAAAAAAGATTGCTGTTAAAAACTATAAAGCACCCCGCTTGTCCGAATCGGTTACTTTCGGGTTTGATACAAGACATCTTATTTTTGATGATGCCTCAATTTTTAGAATGCAGACGGACTTTTTTGCCAATGTTGAGTTGTTTGAAAATATGAACTATAATTTTCGGTTTTCAGAAATCGGAATTCTTGAAAATTACGCGATTTTGTATATAGATAAACAAAAGCATTATGTGAAATTTGGAAGATTCAGCCCATCGTTCGGTTTAAAACAGGCAGACCATAAATCTTATAACCGTGAAAGATTAGGGCACGGGTCTTTGACATATCTTGACGGGTTAGGATTAGGAGTTGATATCAAAGGTCTGTTACTGAATACAGAGTTCTTGAATTATGGCAGACAATCAATTTTTATAGGTCATCTTATGAAAAGTTTTAACTTAAACTCTCTCGGTGGATTTGGAGGATTTTCGGTACAGCTTCCTGAAGAAGAAGTCGGACATACAAGATTCCGAGAAGCGAAAGCTTTGTTTGGTGGATTGTCGTATGATCGGTTTACTCTTATGGGTGAAATTGATTTAGTTGGAAAATCAAATGACACTTTAATTTCATATTTGAACTTTACAAGCCGTATAGAATATGGACTGTATTTTGTGACTGAGTATAATTTCTTTGACGGTAATCGAAATCTGTCTGACGGTGTTGAAGAGTATCTAAGGTTTTCTGTTGAACTATACCCTATCTCATTTTTCCAACTCAGACCGTCTCTTACCTACTATACTGAGGGAATTCAAAAAGATAAAACCGATTATTTTCTACAAATTCATTTTGGTTATTAATAACAAAAAGGAGTTACCATGAAAAACTTACAAATATTGGCTGTGGCAGTAGGTCTTGCATTGGTCGGTTGTTCAGATTCCGGTGATACACCGACAGGTCCCGTGGGTGGAAATGGGAATGGAGATATTAGTTTTTCAGCTGATATTGCTCCGTTGATCGTTGGAAACAGTTGTTTAAGGTCGGGTTGTCATGGTGGCGGTAGCTCTTCAGGGGGACTTTCATTGGGTGCAGCATCTTATACCGATATCGAAAATGGAACCGGTAATAACGGAGCAATAGTTGTTGTCGGTGATGCATCTACGAGTAATTTATATCTCAAATTAACAGCATCTCCTCCTTTTGGAAGCAGGATGCCATTAGGTAGTGCTTCTTTGTCGACAACCTCGCTTGATAAAATTAAGGATTGGATCAATCAGGGAGCAAAAGATAATTGATGATAAAGTCTGTTCTGTTTTTACTTTTAGTTTTATCGGTATCTCAAGTTCAAAGTGCCGAGTTTCAACTAAAGCCGTCTGAAAAAAAAGATACGGTCTTTTTTGAATCAGATGCCAAGCTGGAATTTATAGCAGGGAAAACGACCGATATTGAGGGAAATTTTTCATTTAATATAGAGAGTCCTCATGATTCTCTGTATGGTATTTTGAAAGTAGATCTTCGGACTTTAAAAACACAAATTGCTACCAGAGATAAACATATGCGAGAAGATTATCTGGAAACAGACAAGTATCCATTTGCGTATTTTGAACTTTTATCGGTCGAAAATCTACCAAAAATAATTCATCCTGATTCGACCTATTCCGTTGTCGGAAACGGGTATTTTTTTATGCATGGAGTGAAAAACAAGCTTAAGCCTGAAATCAGTATGAGGGTGCTATCCAAAGACGGTATAAGGCAGGTTGATATAACCGTACAGTTTCATCTTCTTTTAGAAGATTACGATATTGAAAGACCTCAATTGGTTCTTTTGAAGGTTGCAAAACAGATAAATATCTCCCTAAAATTCTCAGCGTTTCAGACTGAAACATTTCAAAGAGTCATTATTCCCCAAATTTATAAGTAATTTAAAAAATATATAAACTCTGCTTGCATAGACTAAAACTGAAGTGTATACTTGACAGTATATACTTGGAGTACGTGTGAATGAGAAATAGAATTTTAGAAATAGTAGTATTTTTGATGGACTTTATGCGAGAGCATAGCGAACGACAACCCGCACCAGATGACATTTCCTTAGAATTAAAAGACATGGGCTATTCAGATACAGAAATCAACACCGCATATAGTTGGTTTTTAGAACAGTTTAACAGCTCAATTGAAGAATACTACACAGCTTTTCCTGAGAATGCAAATTCGATAAGAATTTTAACCGAAGAAGAACGTCAGCAATTGACATCAGAATCTTACGGGTTTTTACTTAAACTTCTCAACAATAGAATTCTTAATTCAGAGCAGTTAGAATCTATTCTAGAACGGGTTCTGTTATTAAACGGTGAAGCTATTGATGAAGACAGAATGAAGATTATTGTATCATCGGTTCTTTTCAAAGAAATCGAACAAGGTGATGCAGGATTATTCTTTGATTCTTCACTTGAGCGATCCACATTTTTCCATTAAAATATGTCATTATCCAAAAAGAAAATACTAATCGGGATGACCGGCGGTATTGCCTGTTATAAAATTCCATATCTTGTCAGGGCATTAAAAAAAGAAAATGCCGAGGTCAAGATAATTATGACAAAAGCAGCGACTCAGTTTATAACTCCGTTGACGATGGAAACTGTTTCTGAAAACTCTGTTGCTGTTGATATGTTTGAAAGTAAGTCGTATATCGCGACCCGTCATATAGATTTATCGGAATGGGCTGATGTAAATCTTATAGCTCCTGCGACGGCAAATTGTATCGGTAAAATTGCCTCGGGGATTTCTGATGATTTGCTTACAACCGTTATTTGTGCGACAATAACAGATACGATTTTTTCTCCTGCTATGAATGTCCACATGTGGGAAAATAAAATAACGCAAAGAAATATTACATTGCTCAAAGAAGTCGGCTATAAGTTTATTGAACCGACCGAGGGGGATATGGCTTGCAATCATTATGGAGTCGGGCGGATGCCTGAACCTGAAGATTTATACAACGAATTGTTAAATTACTTTTTGAAAAACAAACAAAGTTTGTCGAAAAAAAAAAGTCTCAAAAATAAAAAAATCTTAATTACAGCCGGACCTACCAGAGAACAGATTGACCCTGTTCGGTTTATTTCGAATAATTCATCAGGGAAAATGGGTTATGCATTGGCAGAGATAGCCTTAGAGTTGGGGGCAGAAGTTACCTTAATTTCCGGTCCGACTAAAGAGATAGCCTCCCCTAAAATCAAATTGATACAGATTAAAACTACAGATGACCTATTAAAAGCGGTGAAAAAAGAATATAAGAAAACCGACTGTCTTATTATGGCAGCTGCTCCGGCAGATTTTACTCCTGTGCAGACAGAGAAGCAAAAAATAAAAAAAATAATCAAAAGATGGAGCTTTCTCTGAAACCGACAACGGATATTTTAAAGGAAATCAGTAAAAATAAAACTTCAAAATCTCCCAAAGTAATCGGATTTGCCCTTGAGACTGATAACGGGATGGCTAATGCCAAAAAGAAACTTAAAGATAAAAATTTAGATGCTATTATTCTGAACCAACCGTCTGACAAAACAGCATTTGAAACTGATACGAACGAAGTGACTCTAATTGCCCGAAAACAAGAACCTATCCACATTCCGCTTAGTACAAAAAGAGAAATTTCTGTTCGGATACTTGATATTATTGCAGGAATGTTGTAGTATATATTTCCCTTTTAAAATAAGATAAATTTACATGACTGATAAACTAAACTTACAAGAATTAGTACGGCGAGCCTTTCAATCTGAAATAGATATGGGTGTCGGCGAGGCAATAATTGATAAGCAGTCTGACAGAATGCAGTCGGTGGCAATTGCTGAAACCTCAAGGGCGGCAATATCGACTTATACAACATTAGATGAACATCGTGCTGCAATTTGTGAATGTCAAAAATGTCCACTCGGTAAAAGTCGTAATAAATTTGTCTACGGAGTCGGTAATCCGAATGCTGATTTACTTATTATCGGAGAAGCACCGGGAGCCAATGAAGATTTAAAAGGTGAGCCTTTTGTTGGAGCATCGGGGGCACTTCTTGATAAAATTCTAGCAGCAATTCAGCTAAGCAGACAAACTGTCTATATCGCAAATATATTAAAATGTCGTCCTCCAGCCAATAGAAACCCGCTTCCTGAAGAACGTGAACTCTGTTTTCCTTATCTGCATGAGCAGATTGATTTGATTAAGCCAAAACTTATTTGTACTTTTGGACTGGTGTCATCGCAAGCTCTGCTTGAAACAACAGCAAGCTTGGGAGAACTGAGGAATAAATGGCATGAATTTCGAGGGATCCCTGTCATGGTTACGTATCATCCTGCTTTACTTTTACGTAATCCACATTTCAAACGGGATACGTGGGAAGATATGAAAAAACTCAAAGCAAAGTATGAAAGTTTGAGATAATTTTGAGAATGTATGAAACTAATAGACCTAAAAGAAATGTAGATAAATCAATTTCTCCAAATGCTGTTGATGCCGAACGTGCGGTATTGGGGGCTGTTTTAAAAGACCAAGAAGGTATCTCGGTTGTTTTGGAGGTGTTTAATGAACCTGAGCATTTTTATGTACCGAAACATCGTATAATTTTTAAAGCAGTTCTTGCTCTGTATCATAAAAATGAACCGGCTGATATTACAACGGTTTCGAATGAACTACAAAAAACCGGTGAGCTTGAGTCAATCGGCGGTCGTGTTTATCTGGTTGGATTGATTGAATAAATAGTTTCTA
This sequence comes from Candidatus Zixiibacteriota bacterium, assembly GCA_024276275.1. Lineage (GTDB taxonomy): Bacteria > Zixibacteria > MSB-5A5 > GN15 > FEB-12 > QQUK01. The sequence continues at coordinate 25,850 of JAJRXM010000038.1, read as the reverse complement.
TTTCAAATTTAAAATATCATTGTGATATTGTTTTAGAAAAATCGACACTTCGGAAACTTATAAATACTTCAACAGAAATTATCACCTCTTGTTATGCCTCCGATGTTCCGGTTGATGAGCTTCTAAATAATGCCGAGTCGACGATATTCTCAATTTCTCAAGCAAGACTTAAGCAGGGATTTGTACCACTCAAAGATTTGATGCCGGGCACATTTAATGATATCGAAGACTTACAGTCTGACAACTCCTCTTTACTTGGGGTAAAAACAGGCTATGATGAGTTAGATGATATGACTAACGGATTGCATGACGGAGACTTGATTATTGTTGCCGGGAGACCGTCGATGGGGAAATCATCTTTGGTGATGAACATGGCTGAACATATTGCAATTGAACATAAAAAACCTGTCGGTGTATTTTCTTTGGAAATGTCAAAAGAAGCTCTTGCATTACGACTGTTATGCGGTCGGGCAAGAATCTCTCAACAAAAATTACGTGCCGGGAAACTTCGTGATGATGAATGGCCTCGGTTAACTTCAGCCGGTGGAGTTTTGGCTGATGCACCGATTTTTATAGACGATACTCCTGATTTGGGGGCATTTGAAATGCTTGCCAAAGCTCGTCGTTTGAAAGCACAGCATAATTTAGGGTTGGTGATTGTTGACTATATTCAGATGATGCAGATGTCGGGTCGACATGAGAACCGTCAGCAGGAAATGTCGGCGATTTCCCGTTCTATGAAAATTCTCGCCAAGGAACTTAATGTTCCTGTTATTGCCTGTTCGCAGCTTTCACGTAATGTTGAATCACGACCGGATAAACGTCCGATGCTTTCTGATTTGCGTGAGTCAGGTGCGATTGAACAGGATGCCGATATTGTTATGTTTGTCTATCGCGAAGAGCATTATATGGCTCATATTGAAAAGTCCGATCCGAAGTTTTTAGAAGTAGAGGGAAAAGCAGAGATTATTGTTGCCAAACAACGTAACGGTCCGACAGGAAATATCAAGTTAGCATTTGTAAAAGATTTTGCTCGGTTTGAGAATTTGGCTCCGGGGTATCGTGAAGTGCCGGCAGGGGTTGAACCTGTTATCGGCGACGAACCTTCACCGTTTTAATTTTCTTAAAATGTGATAGTGAAATATTGTTGTTAAATGTATATTTTTTCAAGTCCCCTTCGACAAGCTCAGGGGGACTTGAAGCCATGTTGGCATAAAGTTCAGGGTGGTCTGAAAAACAGCAGTTTATAATATGTTATACTGAGCTTGTTGAAGTATGCTCTCTTAAAATGTTTAAAGCATTGTCAGTCAACCGAAGCATACTGGTTACTCAAGACAAAGGTTATACAAAAGATGGCGATAGCAAAAAAAACTAAATCAGCATATTTTTGTTCACAATGCGGAGCGGAACATCCGAAATGGCAGGGGCAATGTCGGGAGTGTAACGCCTGGAATTCTTTGATGGAAGAAAAGGTAACGAGCAAAAAAGGGCTGACAACAAAAATCAAAGACTCTGTAAAAAAACGTATACCCGATATTGAAATCTCACAATCGTTTGGCTATAAAAGTGGTATCGATGAGTTCGACCGAGTGCTGGGCGGGTATCTTCTGCCGGGGATGACAATCCTATTGGGTGGCGAACCGGGGATAGGGAAATCGACTCTTCTTTTACAGGCTGCCGAAGCATATTCTAAACTTGGGTTGCAGGTGCTTTATGTAACCGGAGAGGAATCTCTTACCCAATTAAAACTCCGTTCCAATAGATTACAAGTTGTCGGTGAAAATATAACTGCTGTCAATACAACGTCGCTTGAAGAAATTTATCAAATTATATCAAAAGAATCTTATCAGGTTATATTGGTTGATTCTATCCAGACGGTTTCATCGTCGATACTTGATTCACCTCCCGGAACGGTCGGGCAAATTCGTGAGGTGGCTCATCAGCTAATTTTATCTGCCAAGACAAACAATACATCGCTGTTTTTAATCGGACATGTTACCAAAGACGGTGTTGTGGCAGGTCCGAAACTTTTAGAGCATATGGTTGATACGGTAATTTATTTTGAGGGAGACCATACTCATTTGTATCGGATGCTTCGTGCCAATAAAAACAGGTTCGGCTCGGTTTCTGCAATCGGTCTTTTTGAGATGCGTCAGGAAGGGCTTGTTGAAGTCAGTAACCCATCGTCGCTTTTTCTCTCGGAAAAATATCAGGAACAAAGAAGCGGTGCTGTTGTGACGGCACTTTGCGAGGGGAGTCGACCGATATTAGTAGAAATACAGGCGTTGGTGACAACAGCAAATTATGGTAACGCCCAAAGAGTTGCGGGTGGAATTGACAACAAGCGGTTAGCTTTGCTGCTTGCGATTTTAGAAAAACGATGCGGCTATCCGATGGGAACAAACGATGTTTTTGTTTCGCCGGCAGGAGGTCTTAAAATTGCAGAACCGTCGGTTGATCTGGCTTTGATTTCTTCTATTGTATCATCGCTTCTCAATAAACCGATTGACCCATACACACTTGTGTTCGGTGAGGTTGGACTGTCGGGTGAAATACGCGGGGTCTCACTTGCCGACAGGCGAATTAACGAGGCGGAAAAAATGGGATTTAAGAAAGTCCTTCTTCCGAAATCAAACCTTTCTAAGATTAAAGATAACAAAATTGAATTGGTCGGTGTTGAAGATTTACAAACAGCGATTGAGAGTTTGCTTAATTAAGTATGAATAATAAAATTTACAGACATATAACATCCGACGGTGATGCAAGGCGGGGAGAGGTAACCACCGCTCACGGAAAAATCCAAACGCCTGCCTTTATGCCTGTCGGAACGGCCGGTGCTGTGAAAGCACTTATCTCATCTGATTTAGAAGAATGCGGTGCCGAGATAATTTTAGGAAATACCTACCATTTGTATCTTCGCCCCGGTATTGAAGTAATAAAAAAAATGGGCGGACTGGCAAAATTTAACTCATGGAACAAACCGACTCTTACCGATTCGGGCGGCTTTCAAATTTTCTCTCTGCGTGATATTGCAAAAGTTACTGATGAAGGAGTCAAGTTTCAATCGCATCATGACGGGTCGTATCATTTCTTTACGCCGGAATCTGTGATGGAAGTCGAGCATGCAATCGGTGCCGATATTATTATGGCGTTTGACCAATGTGTGCCGTACCCTGCCGATGAAAAACTTGCACAACTCGGTGTCAACAGAACATTCGATTGGGCAAAACGGTGTGTGAAACGACATAACGAACTTCTTGAAAAAGAGGGAACCGACTACAGTTTATTATTTGGTATCGTTCAAGGGTCTACTTATAAAGAGTTTCGGACACAATCGGCGGAACAAATTGTTTCGCTTGATTTTGTCGGCAATGCTATCGGTGGACTTTCGGTCGGAGAACCGAAAGATGAAATGGAAGAGATGCTGGTTCATACGATTCAATATCTTCCGAAAGAGAAACCACGCTACCTGATGGGGGTCGGCTACCCCGAAGATTTACTGATGGCGGTTTCGCATGGTGTTGATATGTTTGACTGTGTTTTGCCGACTCGAAACGCTCGGACTGGATATGTGTTTACCTCGGAGGGACCTCTTATTTATCGTAACGCTGACTACACTTTTGATGATAAACCTCTTGACCCTAACTGTGATTGCAAAGTTTGCCAAAGGTACAGTCGTTCGTATATCAGACATTTATATAATCAAAAAGAGATTACGGGAATTATTTTGGCTACATATCATTCGACATATTTTTATCAGAAGCTGATGCAAAATATTCGTAAGTCGATTGAATCTGACTGTTTCGATTTATTCCGCAAGGAGTTCTTGGATTTGTATAGTACAAATGGAAAGAGATAGTGACAAGGAGGTGATAGTTTGAAAAAAGTTGATAAAATAAAAAAAATAAACGACCAAATTACTGAGTTAAAAAATCTAACTTGTAGAGATTCAAACGATCCAAATTTCAAAAAGTGGAGAAGAGATACTATCGTTGCCTTAGAATATATTTTTGGCAATGAATCTGACCAAGTCTCTGAATTTAAAGATATATTATTTTTCTCATTAAGTTTTAATCTTTACGAGGAAGATGAAGATTCATTTCAAGTTTTTAAAGATGGGTCGTTTTCAGCAGATGCAATTTTGAATAGTATGTTAAAGGAAATTATAGAATATGGCTCTGGTGAAGAAGAAGTAGTAAGTACAATACAGATTGAAAACAGTTCAAGTTTAAGAAATGATAAAATTTTTATTGTTCATGGACATAATGAAATATTGCGTGAACAATCTTTAAGTCTACTTTCAACACTTGAGTTAGAAAGCATTATTTTACACGACCAGCCTAATAAGGGGCAAACTCTTATCGAAAAATTTGAAAGTAATTCGGATGTAGGATATGCATTAATTTTATTGACTTCTGATGATATTGGATGTAAAAAAGATGAAGATTATGATAAGTTGTCATACAGAGCACGTCAAAATGTAATACTTGAATTAGGATTTTTCTTAGGGAAATTAGGACGAGATAAAGTTTGTGTAATTTATGAAGAAGGAGTTGAAATTCCTTCAGACTATGATGGGGTTGTTTATATTCCCGTCCTTATGACAATGTTGGTGCTTGGCGTTTTAGAGTTGCTAAAGAATTAAAGGATTCAGGGTTGGATGTAGATTTAAATAAACTTTAATTTCTGGATTCCCTTTTTCATGGGAATGACATTGGGGAACATCTTTTATGATTGTTGTTTCCCCTCTTTTAAGAGGGGATTAAGGGGAGTTTAGGTTTACTCTTCTCTCTAATTTTTTGTTAACAGACTTTATGTTGTTACGTTTTGGATTCTATTATATGAGATAAAATTTTATTTCAAGAAAAAGAACATCAGGAAATAATAAGGCTATTTCAAAAAACGAAACAATTTTACTGTAACGATAAAATGTCTATGAGATTACAACGAAAAAGTTATTTTTGGAATTGTGGATAACTTCTTTCATTCGCTGTTGATTGTTTCTGTTCTGGACTCCGTGTCAAGCACGGAGAGGAGTTTGTGGAAGTAGGGAATGCATTACAAGTGTTGGAAATGAATTCGGTTAAACTGGGCAGGCAGACGAGGACGTCTGCCTTGCACAAAATTAGAAAAGATGAGATTGCTGCACTTCGTCCGCTTATTGCGGACTCCGTTCGCAATGACTGCTAAACGAAATTAGTTTTATAAGTTTAATGATATTATAATCAATAATCACATCTATAATTTCTTTACAAAATTAATGTAGATTACTTTTTTGTCCAATCGTTTATGGCTATAATGAAGTGAAGGAAATTGTATAAAATTTACTGTACTGCTGTTGTATTCACCACAAAACTTGTAGCGATAAAACTGATTTTACAAAACGAACCCATTTTGCTATGTTCTAACAGGGAGAGGTTATTTTGCAACGGCTGCTGATTGTTTCTGTTCTGGACTCAACGTACATTTAGGTACCGTGTCAAGCACGGAGAGGAGTTTGTGGAAGTAGGGAATGCATTACAAGTGTTGGAAATGAATTCGGTTAAATTGGGCAGGCAGACGAGGACGTCTGCCTTGCACAAAATTAGAAAAGATGAGATTGCCACGTCACTTCGTTCCTCGCAATGACTTTTATTTGCTTTTATTCTGATTCCTGCGTTCGTAGATAAGGGGTTCTAGAGATTTGTTTTGAATAGTTAGTCGAAATTTCACCGAGTCACCCTGAACAGTTTGCAAACTGTGAGTTTGTCAAAAGGTCAGGTTGAACATACTTTGCTCACGTCTTTACGTGCAGCACGACAGACTTTGAAAGACTGGATTTGTTTGTTGTATCAGGTCTTTATTCATCAAAGACGAATTGGGACCTGACACAATATCGTCAGTTCACAATCCCACTAAAGCGGAATCAGGAACTGACGAAACATGTTAGTTACTCACAATTATAGCTGAATTGTTTCTATTCTGGATCCGTAACCAAGTTGGGAATGACATTACGAAGGAACAGGCAGGCCAGTTCCCTACAAAATTATATGGATTTCCAACCAAGTTCAAAATGACATTCTTGCTCATGGTTCTCAGAGTAAAATATTATTGTTCTGGGCAGAAATGGCATTGGGTCCAGCAAAATCCGCCAGTGAAAACACATGATATCCATGCAACAAGGTCTGAAATGTCAGTACTACATGACTGGTCAAGGTCTGCCTCAAGAGCACAAATAGGAGCCGGTCCATTTTGGAACATGAATGCCACTAAAAATACTATATCAGAAATATCATTGGTGCCGTCATGATTAACATCCATTGGTGTTATGCAACAATTAGATTCACATTGATCACCAATTCCGTTTAGATTTAAGTCTGTTTGGCTCGGGTTGTATAAATCAGGACAATTATCATCAGGACAAGTGTTGGCAAGATAGCCCGGATTACCGTAACCGTCATTGTCGGTGTCGGTACAATCATCGCAGTCGTCGCCAATTCCGTCACCGTCAAAGTCTAACTGGTCTTGGTTTGTTACAAGTGGGCAGTTATCACAAACATCACCTAAATTATCTGAGTCATTATTGTCTTGTGAGGTGTTCACAACGGTGGGGCAGTTGTCAATCATATTGGAGATGTTGTCATCGTCGCAATCGCTATCATAGGAAAATACAAACGCTTTTTCATACGACCGCTTATCACGACCGATAATAATATCTGCTGTTCCATCGTTGTTTATATCACCGCCTTTGGATATGTTAGAACCAAAGTTGGACCATTTTATATCACCTGCCAAGAAATTATTTATTATCGTTCCTGTTTGACCTGAGAATAATATAACTCTTTCATGCCAGTATTGGTTTGTGTATTTGGCAGAGATTAGAAAATCATCAAACCCGTCATTGTCTACATCACCTGCATCACTTACCGATGCACCTAATGACGTTTTTGTACTGTCACCGGAAATAGCGTAGAGTGTGTCACCGGTAGCACCTGAGAATATATAGACTTTTCCGATTGAAATACTATCGGGTGTGTAAGTGCTTGCTCCGATAATAAAATCTTCGGCACCATCGTTGTCAATATCACCTGCCAGAGAGAGAGCAGTACCAAAGTTATCTCCAATCTGCTCACTGTCAAACCGATATATTAAGCTTCCGTCTGTACCTGAATAGACAAATACGGAACCGATAGAATCTGTTAAACCGTCTTTGTTTGGAGCGTAAATAATAATGTCGGGGATAGAGTCGTTATTTATATCTTTACCGCCGATAACTTTTGCTCCAAAATTACTTGCAGGGTTCTCACCGTCAAATTCAAGCAGTATGCTACCATCTAATCCTGAGTAGACAAATACTTTTCCGATATTTAAGTCAGTAGCTATATCCCAACCGGGAGCACCGATAATATAATCGGCATATCCGTCGTTATTAATATCGCCTCCGTCTGAAACGGCAAATCCAAATTTATAAGCGGAGTTTACAAAAAGATACTGATAGATAAATTCGCCTGTACTGCCTGAGTATACTCCTGCTTTGTACACTCCGAATTCTTCATAACCGATAATGATATCTTCGGTACCGTCATTGTTGACATCACCTGCCAGAGAAGACGCACTTACTTTTGGGACTTGCATTGTTGCCAAAAGTGCACCGTCAATCCCTGAAAATATCTGATTGTCAACAACGATATCATCATAGCTGTCGTTGTTAAAGTCAACACCGCCCAAGACTTTTGCAGACTTGTAACTTCCTTCAAATGTGTTAATGTTAGAACAGATTTGAGCGTTAATTTGTTGATTGGCAGTTAATAAAATTATCCCTAAAATTAAAAACTTTACCGATTTCATGATACTTCCCTTCTCTTTGGTTAAACTAAAAATTCTGTTTTTAAGATGGTGTCGATACTTGTGTAGTAAGTCTATAAACAAAATAGGCTTCAGTATTAACCTATGCAACTAAAATAGCTGTATCGCATAATATGCGAAAATCATAGTATTGAAAATATCAGGTTGATAGGTAATTATTTATTGAGTTTGAAAGAGGGTGTTTCTATTTCAGTTTAAATAAATATCCCAATGAAACTTTGACATAGTTAGCTCGGAAACTAAATTTTTCCTCTGAAAATGCATTCAAACCGGTGTCACGAAAATATATAAACGAGGGTGATATTTCCGTTATAGTGACCTCGATTGAATAGCGATGCTGAAAACGCATTCCCATTAACAATCGATATCCAAAGGTAGATCCAAACTTAATATCTTGCGGAACTCCTAAAGAATCGTTACTGAAATAAATATCATCATTCAAATCAAAAATTCCTCGTCCATAGACAATGCCGAGACCGAGATATGCCATCTTACTTTTTGTCCCTTTATAATAAAGGACTTCGGTTGATAGAGACAACCGATGCAAAGTACCGTTTGGGTAATTTTTTGAATTGATATTGCCGTTGATATAATCTAAAGATGTACGAAAGATAAAGGGATGGTTGATTAAGTATTCATATTTAGCGGTAAATTCAGGTCCGGCAGATATCATAGCACTTTGACTGCTAATGCCTGTTGTAATGTGGAGATTCATTGTATTTACAGTATCTTGAGCAGTTGGATTTAGGGGGTAGAGGGGCAGAGACAAAAAAGCAGCAATAATTATAGGTAACAATATAAATCTCCTTAGGTGTAAACGTCTACTATATAAACGGATATATGAGCCTAAAGGTCAAAAGAAAAATTATATTTCTTTATTTTTATGTGACAATTTAAGAAGTTGCGATTTTGGCGAAAAAATAGGGGGTAGGAAAAAAGACGACCTTTTATCTCTTTGTTCTAAGTTGTTGTGAGCCAACGCACAAAAGCAAAATAAAAGCTGTTGACAAGCAAGTTTAAACTACTATATTTACCGGATTGTAGATATTGACTGTGAATAAATTCACAATCCTATATAGTAGAAGAAAATGAAAAAATAATGGTATACATGGAGAATCAGATGGCTGAAGTTTTCAAAAATTTTATCAACGGTAAATGGGTGGAGTCAAAATCAGGGGAAACATTCGAGAATCGTAACCCTGCCGATACTGACGAATTATTAGGTACTTTTCAAAAATCAAATGAAGAAGATGTCAACGATGCAATCGCTGCTGCAGCGGAAGCATATAAGTCGTGGCGTTTAATGCCTGCCCCAAAACGCGGAGAGATTTTATACCGTGTGGCGAATCGTTTACTTGCTGATAAAGAACGTATCTCTCAAGAAATGACTAAAGAGATGGGCAAAGTAATTAAAGAAACTCGCGGTGATACACAAGAAGCTATTGACATGACATACTACATGGCCGGTGAAGGTAGACGTCTGTACGGTATGACTACACCGTCTGAAATGGAATCTAAATTTAATATGACAATCCGTCAGCCTTTAGGTGTTTGTTCTTTTATCACGCCTTGGAACTTTCCGATAGCGATACCGTCATGGAAAATGATGCCTGCACTTATTTGCGGTAATACAATCGTTATCAAACCTGCCACAGATACTCCTCTTTCAGTTGTAAACTTGATGAAAGCGTGTGAAGCTGAAGGCGTTCCTGCCGGAGTTGTTAATATGGTCACCGGTACCGGAAGTACAGTCGGTACACCGATGATGAAACATAAAGATGTCAAGGTTGTATCGTTCACAGGTTCGACTGAAGTCGGTCGAATTGTTGCCGGTGCATGTGCCCCTAATTTTAAACATACCTGTTTAGAAATGGGTGGTAAAAATGTTCAGATGGTTATGGATGATGCCAAATTAGATTTAGCTGTTGAAGGTGCTTTATGGGGTGCATTCGGTACAACAGGGCAACGCTGTACGGCGACTTCCCGTTTAGTTGTTCATGAAAAAGTATATGATAAGTTCTTAGAACTTCTTGTTGAAAAAGTTGCAAAATTAAAAGTTGGAAACGGCTTGGATGAATCTGTCGACATGGGACCATGTGTAAACGAAGACCAAATGAACACCGTGTTGAAATATATTGATATAGCCAAAAAAGACGGAGGAAGACTTGTTGCCGGTGGTGAAAGATTGACAGAAGGTGACCATGCCAAAGGATATTTTGTGCAACCAACGATTTTCGCTGACATTACACAAGATATGACAATTTGGAAAGAGGAAATTTTCGGGCCTGTTTTAGCGGTTTCAAAATGTTCTTCATTTGAACAGGCTATTGAAATGGCAAATGATACCGTTTACGGTTTGTCAGCATCTCTTTACACACAAGATGTAAACAAAGCTTACACTGCAATGCGTGATATCGAAACCGGAATATTTTATGTCAACGCTCCGACTATCGGTGCCGAGACTCATCTTCCGTTTGGTGGTGTTAAAGAAACAGGTAACGGACATCGTGAAGCATCGGAAGCTGCTTTGGATGTGTATTCCGAGTGGAAATCTATTTATGTCGATTACTCAGGTAAATTACAAAGACCTCAAATCGACAATCTTGATTGATAAAGGATTTTTTAAACAGTTATGGGACGATGTAAAAGTATATTTGTAGATAATGAAGTGCTTATGCTTCTTTATCTAATTTTGTTCATCTGGATGGCATCATCCATTTGGTGATACAAACAAGCAAATTAGTTTTAATTGATAACTGTTAATTTTAAAATAAATGGAGTTTTATAATGGCGAAGAAAAAAGTAATCATCATGGGTGCTGCGGGCAGAGATTTTCATAATTTCAATACTCTCTATCGTGATAATGCTGATGTAGAAATAGTAGCATTTACCGCAACTCAAATCCCTGATATCGACGGTCGGAAATATCCGGCTGCTTTGGCAGGGAAGCTGTATCCAAAAGGTATTCCTATTCATGATGAGTCTGAACTTTTAGGTCTTATCAAAAAACATAATATTGATGAAGTAATTTTTTCATATTCTGATGTTCCATATCACTACGTAATGGAAAAAGCAGCTTATGTAAATGAAGCCGGAGCGAGGTTTGTTTTAGAAGGCGGCGAACCGACTATGGTGAAATCATCCAAACCGGTTATCGCTGTTTGTGCTATTCGTACCGGTTGCGGTAAATCGCAGACAACTCGTAAAGTTGCTGAAGTGCTTCAGGCAATGGGTAAAAAAGTTGTCGCAATTCGGCATCCGATGCCTTACGGTGACTTAGCCAAACAGGCTTGTCAGCGTTTTGCGAAACTTTCTGATTTAGATAAACACAAATGTACGATTGAAGAACGTGAAGAATACGAACCGCATATTATGAGCGGTGTTATTATTTATTCCGGCGTTGACTATGAAATGATTATTCGTGAAGCAGAAAAAGAAGCGGATGTTATTTTATGGGACGGCGGTAATAATGATATTCCGTTTTATAAACCTGATTATATGATTACAGTTGTTGATCCTCATCGTCCTGGTCATGAGTTGGCATATTTCCCGGGGCAGCAAAATTTGTTGATGGCAGATTGTATTGTCATAAATAAAATTGATTCTGCCGAACCGGACGGTGTTGCCGAAGTTCGTGAAAATATTGCTGCGTATAACCCTGATGCAATTGTTGTTGATGCCGCTTCACCTTTAGGTGCTGATTTTCCTGAAAAAATTAAAGGGAAAAAAGTCTTAGTTGTTGAAGACGGTCCTACTCTTACACATGGTGAAATGACATACGGAGCCGGTGTTGTTGCTGCTCAAAAATATGGTGCAGCCGAACTTGTAGACCCAAGACCATATACAGTAAAATCTATTACTGCTACGTATGATAAATATCCCGGTATCGGAATTTTACTTCCTGCGATGGGGTACGGTAAACAGCAGGTGAAGGATTTAGAGACAACAATAAATAAAGTGAAGTGTGATGTTGTAATTGTCGCTACACCTATTGATTTATCAAGAATTGTGAATATCAAAAAACCTACTGTTCGGATAACTTATGAACTGCAGGAAATCGGTACTCCGAATCTTGAAATGGTTTTAGGTGATTTCTTTAGAGGCTCCAAAAAGAAAACAAAAAAGAAATAAGCAAGAGAAAAAGAACAGACCGAAGAAATTCGGTCTGTTGTACAAATAAATAATGAAGATGAAAACAGCTGTTATAGCCCTTGGCGGAAACGCCATCACTCAACCGGGACAGGAAGATACTATTGCCCGTCAGTTTGCCAATACCAGACGTTCACTTGACGGAATTGTTGAACTTGTAGACGAGGGTTATAATCTTGTTGTTACCCATGGGAATGGTCCTCAGGTAGGTAATGCTCTGCTTCGATGTGAACTTTCTCGTGGAATGGCACCTGATTTACCTTTGGGTGTACTGGTTGCCGATACTGAAGGTGGTATGGGGTATATGATTGAACAGTCGCTGCAGAACCGTCTGAAGAAAGAAGGTATAGAGCGTGCGGTTGTAACTATCATTACGCAAATGCTCGTTGATAAAAATGACCCTGCGATATCTAATCCGACTAAATTTATCGGTCAGTTTTACTCTGAAGAAGAAGCACACATTTTTATGGAATCTCGCGGATGGCATATGAAACAAGATGTTGACCGTGGATGGAGAAGAGTGGTGGCATCACCTAAACCGATAGCATCACTTCAGTCAGAAACGATTAAGACGCTGGTGCAAAATGGCACGATAGTTGTTGCAGGTGGTGGCGGCGGTATCCCGGTCTATGTTGATAATCATGGGAATTATGAAGGGCTTGATGCGGTCATAGATAAAGATTTTGCCTCGGCAGTATTGGCAAAAGAAGTCAATGCCGATGTTCTGGCTATTTTAACAGCGGTTGATAATGTTGCTCTGAATTTTGGAACACCTGAAGAAAAAATACTGGAACAAGTGTCATTTAAAGAGATGAAAAAACATCTTCATGACGGTCAATTTCCTTCCGGGTCGATGGGACCTAAAATAAAAGCTGCTTTGAAGTTTATTGAAGACGGTGGTAAAATGGTTGTGATTACATCGTTACAAAATGCTAAGAGCGGTGTGATGGGGCAATGCGGAACAAGGATTATTGCGGACTGATGCAAATGTGTGAATTAAATAAAGATACAGTCAATGAGATTCTGAAACTCGGCTCGATATATGAAGTCGGCGGTGCGGTACGTGATAAATTGTTGTATCAAAATATTAAGTCTAAAGACCATGATTATCTTGTTACCGGAATTCCGTATAATGAACTTTCTAAAATGTTAAAACAATTTGGGAAAGTTGATTTGGTCTGTCGTTCATTTGGTGTGATTAAGTTTACACAGTTCAAAGACGGGGAGCAAAAAACATTTGATATTACTTTACCGAGAAAAGAGTATTCTGTCGGAAGCGGTCATAAAGACTTTGAAGTTGATTTTGATTCCGGTTTACATATCGAAACAGATTTACAGCGTCGGGATTTTACGATTAATGCGATGGCTCTCTCATTGGAAAATGATATTTTAATAGACCCTCTTGACGGACAGACAGACTTGCAGAACAAACAAATTCGGATGGTCTATCCTAATTCCTTTGCCGATGACCCTCTGCGGATGCTTCGGGCTATTCAGTTTGCTGCTCGGTTTGAATTTGAGATTGAAGATGAAACTTATAAAGCTCTTGTAAAGTATGCTCATCTCATAAATACGGTATCGGCAGAAAGAATAGCTGAAGAGTTTAATAAATTATTAGAATTATCTGAGAAACCGTCTATCGGTTTTAGACTCATGCAGAAAACCGGTTTGCTGAAAGAAATTCTTCCTGAATTAGAGCTTTGTGTTGATGTCGAACAACCGGGCGGGTTTCATAAGTACGATGTCTTTGAACATACGATGTATGTAATTGATGCCGCTCCAAAAAATCTAACAATTAGATTAGCGGCACTTTTCCATGATATTAATAAACCTCAGCATCGCAGGCTTGTTGATAAAGGTGCTACTTTTTATGGACATGAAATGTCAGCAGGAAAAACTGCAAAGTCGGTAATGTCGAGACTTAGATATTCAAATGAGCTTATCAAAGATGTTAAAATGCTTGTAGAACGGCACATGTTTACTGTTGATGTAACACCTAAAGGGTTGCGTCGTTTGATAAGACAAGTCGGCGTCGATTTGATTTTTGATTTGCTTACACTTCGGAGGGCGGATGTTACCGGACTGGGAATGGATAACTCAACTGATGATATAGACCGGTTTGAGAGTGATATTCAGAAAGAAATTGACAGCAAAGCTCCATTTTCATTAAAAGATGTTGCTCTGAACGGGAATGACCTCATAAAGATGTTTGATCTTAACCCGGGGAAACAAGTAGGGGATATTCTAAATTATCTGATGGAAAAAGTTTTAGATAACCCACAGTTAAACAATAAAGAAAAATTAGAAGAATTGGCAAAAATTTACTATAATACAAAAATAAATATGAGTAATGATAAAGGATTAACTAATGAAAATTCATGAGTATCAGGCAAAACAGATATTTGCCGAGGCCGGTATTGTTGTACCTGCCGGTGATATTGCGACAACACCGATTGAAGCATACGACCTTGCGGTAAAATATAACAAACCGGTGATGGTGAAGTCACAGGTGCATGTGGGCGGTCGCGGTAAAGCAGGTGGAATAAAATATGCGGAAAATGCGGAGTCGGCTAAAGTTCTGGCAACACAAATTCTTGGAATGGATATCAAAGGATTGACTGTTAAAAAAGTTCTGGTAACTATAGCTGAAGATATAATTTCAGAATCTTATGTCGGAATTATTTTAGACAGATCTACAAAAAGACCTGTTATTATGGTTTCTCCTGCCGGCGGTGTTGATATTGAAGAAGTTGCCGCTAAGACTCCTGAGAAAATTTTCAAGTTATTTGTTGACCCTGTTGAAGGACTTAAGTCATTCCAGGCTAGAAATCTTGCCTATAAATTATATCGTGATATCAATCAGGTGCGTAAAGCTGCTGATATTATCATGAAGTTATATAAAACATTTTGGGAATCGGACGCATCGCTGGTTGAAATCAATCCTCTTATTACGAATACCGGTGGGGAAGTAATTGCTCTGGATGCAAAGATGAATATTGATGATAACTGTCTGTACCGTCAGCCTGCAATATCTGCAATGCGTGATTTAGATGCTGAAGACCCTGCGGAAGTTGCTGCCAGAGAGGCTGATTTATCTTTTGTGAAGTTAGACGGTGCTATCGGTTGTATAGTCAACGGTGCCGGGCTTGCTATGGCTACCATGGATTTAGTAAAACGATACGGCGGAGACCCTGCCAACTTTTTAGATATCGGTGGTTCATCAAATCCTCAAAAAGTAGTTGATGCAATCAGTATTATTCTTTCTGATTCTAATGTAAAAGCTATATTGATAAATATCTTCGGGGGCATTACACGCTGTGATGATGTTGCCAACGGTATTGTGGAAGCTATCAAACAATTACAACCGGAAGTACCGATTGTGGTTCGCTTAACAGGTACAAATGAAAAAGAAGCAGCAAAAATTCTCAAAAAGGTCAATTTACCGTCTGAGGATACTCTTGATAAAGTAGTGAAAAAAGCAATAGAATTGTCCGGTATAGAAGTCTAAATAAAACTGTTTAAGGATAGAAAAATGTCGATATTTATTAATAAGAAAACAAAGTTGGTTGTACAGGGAATTACCGGCAGAGACGGTTCTTTCCACGCCAAACAAATGAAAAGTTATGGTACTAATGTAGTTGCCGGTGTTACTCCGGGAAAAGGCGGCTCTAAAGTTTCCGGGATTCCTGTGTATAATACAATTGAAGAAGCAGTCGCAAAGACAAAAGCTAATACATCTGTTATTTATGTTCCTCCTCCATTTGCTGTAGATGCTATTTATGAAGCAGTTGATGCCGGTATCAAATTGGTTATCTGTATAACCGAGGGTGTTCCGGCTAACGAAATGATGAAAGTCTATCAGTATGTAAAGGAACAAGGGGCTCGCTTAATCGGACCTAACTGTCCGGGACTTATTTCTCCGGGTGAATCAAAGGTCGGCATTATGCCGGGTACTATCGTTAAAAAAGGAAATATCGGAGTTGTTTCCCGTTCAGGTACGTTGACGTATGAAGCAATCTGGGCGTTGACCTCAGCAGGCATGGGGCAGTCATCTTGTGTCGGTATCGGCGGTGACCAAGTTATCGGTACAAATTTTATAGATTGTCTGGAAGCATTTGAAGCTGACCGTTCAACTAAAGCGATTGTAATGCTTGGTGAAATTGGTGGTTCTGATGAAGAAGATGCTGCGAAATATATTAAAAAATATGTAACCAAACCGGTCGTTTCATTTATTGCCGGTCAAACAGCACCTCCTGGTAAACGGATGGGACATGCCGGTGCGATTATTTCCGGCGGTTCAGGGTTAGCTGTTGATAAAATCAAAGCATTGAATAAAGCAGGGGTTCCGGTAGCATATTCGCCTACAGAAATCCCTCAGCTTATAAAAGAACAGATTAAATTAAAAGCTGAAAAGGCTAAAGCTAAGGCAAATAAATCTGTTTCAAAAAAAACAGCAAAAAAAGTAGTTAAAAAAGTTGCTAAGAAAAAAACAGCAAAGAAAAAATAAACTGAAATAAATGTTAGGTATTTTAGGAAAACAAAATGAGCGATTCTAATCAGGCGAGTCAACAACAAGATACAACGCCGAAAAAAAAGAATAAGTATGATTTTTCAGAAACGAATAAACCTCTGAATATCAATCTTAGCTGGTGCAAAGCATGTAATATATGCATCGCTATGTGTCCTCAACAGATTTTTGAACCGGATCGTGACGGGCGACCGATCCAAACAAGACCGGAAGACTGCACACAGTGTACTATTTGCTGGGTTCATTGTCCCGATTTTTGTATAACCTCAACAGTGAAATAGGTAGAAATTATGGCTAACAAGAAAAAGAAATTACTACAGGGAAACGGAGCTTGTGTAGAAGGTGCCATTTATTCCGGTATGACTTTTTACGCAGGTTACCCGATTACACCCTCTACTGAAATTGCCGAGGGTTGTGCCCGTCTCCTACCGAAAATGGGTGGTAGGTTTATTCAAATGGAAGATGAAATTGCTTCTATCGCGGCAATAATCGGTGCATCTGTAACAGGTCGAAAAGCTCTGACGGGTACATCAGGTCCGGGTTATTCACTTATGCAGGAATCAATAGGTTATGCATATATGACAGAAACTCCGATTGTAATCATCAATGTACAACGCGGCGGACCTTCTACAGGTTTACCTACAAAAGTAGGGCAGGCGGACACTATGCAGGCTCGTTGGGGTACGCATGGTGATTATAATGCTATCGCAATTGCACCATCGACTGTCGGTGAATGTCTTACAGAAACTATTCGTGCCTTTAATCTGGCTGAAAGATTTCGTACTCCCGTTACTGTTTTACTTGATGAAGTAATGGGACATATGCGTGAGATTATTGAAGTTCCTGAAAAAGGTGATCATGAAGTTTTTAACAGAGTAAAACCGACAGCCTCTCATGAAGAGTTTGAAGCATTTGAGATGACTGAGAATTTAGTCTCTCCGATGGCATCTTACGGTGACGGGTATAGATATAATGTAACAGGTCTGACTCATGATACCCGCGGGTTCTCAACAAATCGTACTGATGAATCTATTCAAAAACTTGATAAACTGTTTTACAAAATAGAAAATTATAAAGACGAGATATTTAAAAGTCGGGTAGAATTAGTAGAAGATGCCGATGTTGTCTTTATCTCATATGGAACTGTCTCTAGGGCAGCATTACAGGCGATGCAAATTGCTCGTAAAGCAGGTGCTAAAGTAGGTTCTATTCAACTGTATACAATTTGGCCGTTTGATTATGATATGATTAAGAAAGCTACAGCAAACTGTAAAACTGTTGTTGTTGCCGAAATGAATATGGGTCAGATATGTCATGAAGTTAAAAAAGTCCTTGATCCGAGTAAAAAACTTGAAACTGTTCAACGATATGACGGTGAGATTATTACTCCTATGGAACTCTTGGAAAAACTTGAGGAGGTGCTGTAATGGCTACTGCTGAAAAACAAAAATCAGATGTAATGCTTGACTATCTGATACCTCAAAAAAAATTCCCTTCTGTTTGGTGTCCGGGATGCGGTAACGGAATTGTAATGGGTGCTTTTATTCGAGCTGTTGATAAACTTGAGTATGATAGAAATGATATTGCAATGGTTTCAGGAATCGGTTGTACCAGTCGTATGCCGGTATATCTTGATTTTAATTCGCTGCATACAATGCATGGCCGAGCGTTGGCTTTTGCTACCGGAGTGAAATTTGCACAACCAAAAATGAAAGTCGTAGTGATTACCGGAGATGGTGATGCATTAGCCATCGGCGGTAACCATTTTATTCATGCCTGTCGAAGAAATATCGATATCACCTGTATATTAATTAACAACCATACTTACGGTATGACCGGAGGACAAGGTTCTCCAACGACACCATCGGATGCTATTTCTACAACGACACCATTTGGAAATGTTGAAAAACATTTTGACCCGTGTGATTTAGCTAAATCAGCCGGTGCTTCGTATGTTGCCAGAGGAACTGTGTATCATTATCCACAACTAGAAAAAATTATTACTGCCGCATTAGAGCATAAGGGATTTTCTCTTGTGGAAGTTATTTCAAATTGCCATACATACTATGGTCGTTTAAACAAAAAAGGTGATGCTCCTGCAATGCTTGACATGTTTAAAGATTTGTCTGTTACAAAAGCAAAAGCAAAGAATATGGAACAGGAAGAACTTGAAAATAAGTTTGTTATCGGAAAGATGCATGAAGATAATGTGAAGACTGAATTCTGTGACGAATACAAAAAAATCATAGATAAACAGAAAGGTTGAACTGTCTATTATGGCTAAATTACTTGATAAAATAGAGATTCCTCACGACCGATTTGAGATTCGTCTTTCAGGTTCCGGAGGACAGGGTATGATTTTTGGCTCAGTAGTTCTGTGTGAAGCAGTCGGACAATCCGGAAACAAAAGTGTTGTGCAATCTCAGTCATACGGTCCTGAAGCAAGAGGCGGTGCATCGAAAGCCGATGTTGTCATATCTGATTCCGAGATTTATTATCCGAAAGCGATGAAACTTGACTTGCTCTTAGCGATGACACAAGAATCACTTGATAAATACTTCGGAGACTTAAAAGACCATGGCGTGTTGATAATTGATACATCCCTGGTAACTGATTTTCCGACAGATGAATATTACGGAATTGAATTTACTCGATTAGCTCGAAATGAAATTGGTTCTATCGTGGTTGCCAATGTAATGGCGTTAGGTGCTATTTGTGCATTAACAGGTCTCTTTACAAAAGAAGCTCTCACAACAGCAGTTTTAGCAAGAGCTCCAAAAGGTACAGAAGATAGAAATAAAAAAGCAATTGAAATCGGCTTTGATGAAGCGATGAAAATTAAAAAGAAGTAAAAAGGAGTAACATGAGTCGTACTTTATTAATAGTAAAGCCGGATGCTACTGAAAGAAATTTGATAGGGCATGTTATTAGTCGGTTAGAAAAAGCACGCTATAAAATTGTTGAAATGAGAATGGTCAGGTTGACAGAAGAACAAGCCCGCAAATTTTATGCTGTTCACGAAGGAAAACCGTTCTTAGATGATTTGGTTAAATTTATGACCTCCGGTCCTGTTGTTCCGATGGTTTTAGAAAAAGAAAACGCTGTTCTTGATTTAAGAACATGTATCGGTGCTACCAATCCGGCAAATGCTGATTGTGGTACTATTCGCTATGAAATAGCTGTAGATATTGAAAAGAATTCGGTACACGCATCTGATTCAGATGACAACGCCAAGATAGAAATAGAATCCTTTTTTAACTAATTATATGAAACCGTAGCAGATTAAATGCTACGGTTTTTTTTGAAGGATTTATTCGTTGTTGGAAGTCGAATTGGCATACATGGATGCTACGCTGAAAATAGATTTTCCTGATTCTGTCAAAGTTGACATATTTAAACCTTTGTCAACATCTCTTGCTGTGAATTATGAGACATTCAAAAAATCGTGTCTAAATTCTGATGTTTTGTCATATATTAATTCAAATAATCTTTTAATTGTCGTAAATGATGCACATCGTAATACTCCAACTGCTCTTGTTCTAGAATGGTTTAAAAAACTGGCTCCTCAACAATTTCAATCCTCAACTTTTTTAGTTGCTTGCGGTACACATAAAAAACCAACACAAGAAGAATATAAAACAATCTTCGGTCTTCTTTATGATGAGATAAAGGAAAAAATCTATTACCATGATTGTCATAACTCTGATGAATTGAAATCTATCGGTAGAGATTCATTTGGGGAAGAGGTGTATGTTAATAGTAAATTGTTTGATTATAATAAAGTTTTAATTATAAACTCTGTAGAACCGCATTATTTTGCCGGATTTACCGGAGGTAGAAAATCTCTGGTCCCTGGTCTTGCCGATTTTAAAACTATCGAAAGAAATCATAACCTGGCAAATTCTCTAGATTGCTCTCCGATGAAACTCAAAGGCAATCCTGTTGCGGAACATTTAGAATCAATTGTTGAATTGGTTGACCAAACTCATATTTATAGTTTGCAAATTGTTTCTGATTCTAATAAACAAATTAGTTATGTTTCATTTGGAACTCTTACGCATTCATTTGAAAATGCCGTATCTGCTGCAAAAGAAATGTACTCCTCAAAATGTACGTCAGAATACGATTTACTTTTGCTGGAAATTTTGCCTCCTCTAGACAGGTCTATTTATCAGGCACAAAAAGCATTAGAAAATTGTCAGTCTCTTGTGAAAGACAAAGGTTCTCTGATTATATGTTCCGGATGCCCTGACGGTATTGGTTCGGATTTCTTTTTTGATCTTGCTCAGAATTGGGATTCAGAAAATAACTGCCCAAAAGACGGGAAAGTTACATTCGGCTCGCATAAATTAAAACGGGTAAATGATATTTCTAAACGAATTAATGTATTTGTGAAGTCTTCATTGCCTGATGAGATTGTTTCTAATCTATTTTATAAACCGATAGAAAATATCTCGGAATATATTACAGCATTAACAAATAATAAGAAAGATTTACAAATAGGAGTAGTGTATGATGCTGCTCATTTAGTTTTACAAATAAAATAATAAAAATTAATAAACAACAGTCCTAAGAAGGAAATAAAAAGATGAATAAGAAAATCGCAGTAATCGGTGCCGGAAATGTTGGTGCCTCTTGTGCAATGTATCTAGCCGAAGCTAATATGGCTGATATCGTATTGCTTGATATTGTCGACGGTATCCCGCAGGGGAAAGCACTAGACTTAACAGAGGCAGGACCTGTTCGCGGGTTCAACGCAATGGTTACCGGAACAACAAATTATAAAGATATCAAAGGTGCTGACATTGTAATTATGA
This sequence comes from Candidatus Zixiibacteriota bacterium, assembly GCA_024276275.1. Classification (GTDB taxonomy): domain Bacteria; phylum Zixibacteria; class MSB-5A5; order GN15; family FEB-12; genus QQUK01. Next base: position 4,511 of record JAJRXM010000038.1, on the reverse strand, counting down.
CAGCCGGATTTCCTCGTAAACCGGGAATGTCCCGTGAAGATTTGATTGCTAAAAATGCCGAGATTGTCGGAATCGCAGCAAAAAATATCAAAAAGTTTGCACCAAAAGCATTTGTAATTGTTGTTTCAAATCCTCTTGATTTAATGACATATCACATGCAAAAAGTTACCGGTTTTCCGAAAAATCGTGTATTCGGTCAAGCAGGTGTTTTAGATTCAATTCGTATGCGTGCTTTTATCGCTATGGAATTAGGTGTAGCAATGTCTGATACAAATGCGATGGTTCTCGGCGGTCATGGTGATACGATGGTTCCACTTCCTCGTTATACTACTGTTGCCGGTATTCCTATCACAGAGCTTATGCCTAAAGATCGTGTTAAAGCAATTTCTGAAAGAACTAAAGGCGGCGGCGGTGAAATTGTTAAATTGCTTAAAACAGGTTCAGCGTTTTATGCTCCTGCGGCAGCATCGGTGGATATGTGTAGAGCAGTATTCAACGATGAAAAAAGAGTGCTGTCGGCATCTTGTTATTTAACCGGTCAATACGGCATCAAAGATATTTATATCGGAGCTCCTGTAATTTTAGGTGCGAACGGTGTTGAATCTATCTTAGAATTAAAACTAACGAAAAGCGAACTGAAAGCACTACAAGGGTCCGCATCAACATATAAAAAACTGCTTAAAGTAGTCGGCTATTAAGGATAAATGAATATGCCTAAGTACAAAAATATTGAAATACCTGAAAAAGGTAAAAGAATAACTGTTAAGAATAAAAAACTTGTTGTACCTGCCAAACCTATCATTCCGTTTATTGAAGGTGACGGTATTGGTCGTGATATTATGAAAGCAACTATTCGGGTTGTTGATGCTGCAGTTGAAAAATCTTTCAAAGGAAAAAAGAAAATTTCCTGGATGGAAGTATATGCCGGTGAAAAAGCATTTGATGTATACAAAGAATGGCTTCCGAATGAAACAGTTGATGCTATCAAACATTATTATGTCGCATTAAAAGGACCTTTGACTACTCCTATCGGCGGCGGTTTTAGATCTTTGAATGTATCGCTTCGTCAAATTATGACTTTATACGCCTGTGTTCGACCTGTTAATTATTATAAAGGTGTTGGTTCGCCTGTTGTGCATCCTGAAAAACTTGATGTTGTTATTTTCCGTGAAAATACTGAAGATGTCTATTCAGGCATTGAATGGAAAAAGGGTACAAAAGATTGTAAAAAAGTTATCAACTGGTTAAATAAAAATATGAAAACGAACATTCGTGCTGATTCCGGTCTTGGTGTCAAACCGATTTCTGTTACCGGTACAAAACGTCTGGTTCGCAAAGCTATTCAGTTTGCTATCGACAACAAACGTCGTTCGGTTACTTTGGTACACAAAGGTAATATTATGAAATTTACCGAAGGTGCTTTCAAAGACTGGGGATACGAACTTGCCGTTAAAGAATTCCGTAACAAAATTGTGACCGAGGATGAGCTTTGGGGTAAATATAAAGGCAAAATGCCTAAGAATAAAATCCTTATCAATGACCGTATTGCTGATTCTATTTTCCAACAGGTCTTAACCCGTCCTGATGAATATGATGTTTTAGCAACTCCTAACTTAAACGGTGATTATCTTTCCGATGCCTGTGCTGCACAAGTTGGTGGTTTAGGTATGGCACCGGGGGCAAACATGGGTGACTATATCGGTCTGTTTGAAGCTACTCACGGAACTGCTCCTAAGTATGCCGATAAAGATGTTATCAATCCTAGTTCCGTTATCTTGTCTGCAGCTATGATGCTTGATTATCTCGGATGGGTCAAAGCAGGTGAGATGATAAGAAAAACTATGCAGAAAACAATTGATAAGAAAACAGTAACGTATGATTTACATCGTCAGATGAAAGGTGCCAAGAAACTTGGTACTACTGCTTTTGCAGATCAACTGATTAAAAATATGCGTTAAGATTATTTTACTCCCCGCAAAATTAGCTTAGTAGGTCAGGAGCCCCGTGCTCCTGACTTTTTTTGTAGAATACTTGAAGGGAAGATCTCGCTTTTGAGATGATCTTTTTTATTGAGATTTATATAACTATGGGATAAATCCCATAGTTTTTTTATAGCATGAGTTTTTGCAAAAAGTATTTGCAGATTTTTAAAATAGACTTATATTGCCTATGTAAATTACATATCCGTAAAATAAACTATCAAAATGGAGCTTTATATGTTTCGCAACATCTCTGTTTATGCAATTATTAGTTTGGCACTTCTTAGTTTATCTTTACTAAGTTGTTCCAAAAACAACCCAACCGACTCAGGTACAGGAAGTGGAAACAATGGACAAACAATTACTGTCCTTCCAGTTTCAGGCCCTCCATTAACAGTAGTAACAATTGAGGGTCTAAATACAACCGGTTTGGAATTAGGCAATGCAATTGTAGAAGTTAATGGTTCAATAGCCCCTTTGTTTGTGTCCGATACAACATCTATACGACTTACAATCCCTGTTTTTATAGATTCAGCAACCATGACGATTGATACATTACAATCAGAATTGTCCGTTGCTATCGTAGATACACTTAGTGGGGATACAATAGCGTTTGGTGAAAATATATTTACTGTTACCGCCCTATCTCCGGCAACAGGTACTACCAGCCAGCTTGTCGCAGATTGGCAGTCGATAGCAACATCTCTTCAAACTATTTCAGCAGTCATGCCGACTACTCCCGGGGTTGAAGAGCAGATGATGTCGTCAATGCTTATAGCTCTTGATTCATTAATCAATAGTACCGATTCTTTATCTCTCATTAGTCTTACTTCTCGTTTATCTGTCGATGACCCTCAGGGATTAGAGTTGTTAGATGCTTTGTTAGGCTCATGCGGTGTTGTTGAACAGTCACAAAAATACACCGAACTATTTACAGCATTAGCAGATTCAGCCGCAATTTTATTTTCAGCTCCTAAAATAAATTCAGCTGTTTTTGTAACCGGTCTAACTGATGCTCAACTTGCCTACCGTATGCAGTTATATGTAGTTGTAAAGGAGTTTGGAAATACTGTCATTAGTCCAACAGCCCAGACATATGCTTTAGTAACCGGTGCTGTAGGTATTGTCGGTAATTTCCCATTAGCGTCATTTATTTCAGCATCTTTGACAATAATAGATTTTGTTGTTAACCGTCTTGTAGTAGGCATGATGCCGGCGAAGATAGATTCTATGACTTTATCATTTGACGCCGATACGATCGTAGTTCCTAATAAAACTTCAGCAACGGTAATGTTGTATGCTAAAAACGATCCGCCGCCAATCAGCTTTCAGGATTTAGTTGGTCAGTTGCTCAATGGGTTAGGCTTGGGTAGTTCAGTTACAACAAGGTCAGGATTAAACCAAATCCAAAGTCTTAAAGATTCTTTTGAGGCAGTTGCCAACTTTATGCTTGGAGCTTTTCAGTCCGGTTTAACCGATTATTCAAATGCTCATAGAGATTTGAATTTAGATATAACCGTTGCTCAGATTCCTCCAATGAAATGGAAAGCTCAAATAGTAGATACAAAATTTATAGATTTAAAGAGTTTTACTCCAAACATCATAGTAGCATCAACCGGCGAAGTTAATTGGACACCTACAGGTTCAGCATTTGGTGACGGTCGAGTTTATGGTGCAACCGTAGCCGATAATTCTGCTACAGTAATTCCTACACCCATCGGTTTTTCATATGATGCCGGTGCTTTTGGTGAGGAGGTTGGTTCTCTTGCCGCCAAAACAGTTGTAGTACAACCGGGCATAGTTCTTGAAACAAATATGGATCCGGTAATTACAGCCAATGGAGCCAATGTATTGGGAGTTCGAGCCGGTATAGTAGATACTGCCGGTGTTACTCAATATAAAGCAGGTATCAAAGTAGACCTTTTCACAATCGGTGGTGGTGCAGACCCGGCAACAGGTTTTACCGATGCGACCGGTCAGTTTACATCTCTTATTACATTAAATCCACAAACAGATACAGTAACAGTTTATGTAACTGTGACAGGTGATTTAAATGTAAAAGCAATTGATACTCTGCAAGCAGTAATTCAGAAACAAGCTACAAGCTATATCGCGTACTTGTCAACTATAGATGGTACACCTGCTGTTTGGAGGATGGATCCTGACGGAAGTAATAAGACAAGAATCACACAATTAACCGGCACTACTAATCCTCATGCAGTTAATGACTTTTTTAACCTGCTTTGGTCTCCAGATAATTCCTTTGTTGTCATGAATTATCATCTAGGACCTTTAGGTGAAATTCTTTACAGTGCAGACATGAGTGGGTTATCATTACAAATAAATAACTTGTTTTCTACAAGTTTTGCTCTTGATTCTGATCGTCTTTCTAGCGGAACTTGTCAATAAAAATGAGACACATTTCTTAATTATTTCTTCTTGAAATTTTCTACAAAATTACATTTTTTTCTGTTTTTACGCAGCTCTCGGTTTATTTATCCAGACTTTTTTCGATAACCGTTTCAATTTCGG
>JAJRXM010000037.1 GCA_024276275.1 Candidatus Zixiibacteriota bacterium | reverse complement strand
CTAATTCGTCATCTTCGGCAAGAAGTCGTGCAGCATCTACAGACCCGGTTGAAACAGTTTGGGTGGTAGATTTTAAATTGAGTTGAAAACTTTTTGGAGTACCGCCCTTTGATAGTTGGGCAAAAGAAATAATCGGAAAAGCTATAATTATTCCAATTATACACATCAAGAGTGTTTGTGTCTTTTTCATAAAATTCCTATAATTTATTTTTATATATTTTACTGCTGTTTAAACGATAATTGTCTTATTTTCTCAGGTAATTCACAATAAGTAGTAAGAAGTTTTACTCAATATACAGTTATAATAGAAATTGTCAAATTTTGGCTGTATAAACAACTTAGAAATTTTGTAACATGTTAAAATTAAACAACTTATACTTTACCTGCACAGGTCGGTAGAAAAAAACAGCTGAACTATTTAAAATTCAACTGTTTAAGTTTGTATTATAATTCTCTTTATAGACAATTTGCGGGTTGCAATCCTCCGGAGAACATAAAAGCAACAAGTCCGACTAAATCAGAGATATCAATCGAACCGGATCCGTCAATATCTGCTTCTTCTATACAAGGAGGATTAGCCCCTCCCGAAAACATAAAGGAAACTAAGAATACCAAGTCAGAGATATCTATAGTATCACCTGAATCACCGTCAACATTTCCACGAAAATTAACACAACAGCTTGCGGGAGTGGGAATAATAGTAAATGAATCGGTGTAAATAAAATCACCGGTATTAAAACCGTTATTATTAGCAGCATTTGATGCAACATAGATTGTAACAGGACCAAAATCAGCAGGTGATACCCAGAAAATAGTCCATCCGGGTGAGGCGTTTACTGTTCCGGCATCTGTACCTACAGATGTATGTTTTATATATTCTCTTGCTCCGCTTGTAGAAATTTGGGTACGGTTTGGGTCGTCATTCATAAAAGCACCGACAAAATTATTGTTGGTATCTAAAGCTGTTGCTTCAAATCCCCATCTTGATTGACCGGCTTGAGCTATTGAAATATTAATTATTGCAGTACCGCCGTTTGGATCATAAGTTGACGGTCCATTAATTGTAAGAGTTCCGTTACCGGAATTGAGAACAAATGTACTATGACATGCAACAGTACAATTACTGTCTCCTGGTGCCCCGGTACGTCCATCCGGTGGACCACTTGAAAATGCTGCCACTAGCCCTGCCGTTAGAATAAACAGACAAAATGTAACTCCAAAGTACTTTCGTTTCATGGTTGCTACTCCCAAAATTTTATGAGTTTATTTACTTTTCTTATATTATTGAGAATAAATGGCGGTAAAATGGATTTATATTCTCTACTTATGAGTAAATATATGATTTTAGTCTTATTATGCAAGAGAAATTGAATCTATAAATAAAAAACGCCTACCGAAGCAAGGTAGACGTTTTAAATTCTATCATGTAAAAATAGCTTACATATATGGATTTAACCCCGATGCATGATCAGTAGCATCTAACACTTCGGTTACTTCAGGAATCATCTGTTGAATTGCTTTTGCAATACCTTGCTTAAGTGTTGCATTTGCTGATGAACATCCTTGACAACCGCCGCCTAAACGAACAAACACTTTAGTATCTTCAATATAGGCTAGTTCTACAAATCCGCCATGAGAGGCTATTTGCGGATTAATTTCCTTTTCAAACAGTTCTTCAACTTTGTGACGGATATCTTGTTCCGATGGTTTCATCGTTTCAGCAGACTCTGCAACAAGAGTACCTCCGCTTGAAATTGCATTCCGAACAGCATCACCGATTTTTTTCCCTAACAAAGGCCAGGGATCGGTTGTGTTTTTGGCAATAGTCAATGAACTATCTGAAACCATCACCTGACAAATACCGTCAATTTCAAAAAGAGCTTCCAGTAATGGAGAGCCTTTTGCCATATCTTTGGTACGACAGTTACAACTTTTATCAGGGAACAAGGGATAGTCTACAATAAATTTGCAGACTTGCGGGTCCAAAGAAGGTTCACCGGTTATATTAATTTTTTTCTCGTCATTCATTTTTATTTCCTTTATTTATATAGAAAACGAATCTTCTTTTTTCTCACCGACACATGTTGCGCACTCACAAAGAGAACGCAGTTTTTCATAAATATATATTCCGGTATTATGTCCATCAGAAAAACCGATTGATAGTCCATACCTGCCGACCTTATTGATAGTCGTAATTTTTATATCAAGTGGCACAGCACCGATATCTAAAATCTTTTTGCCGGTATCTTCATCCACACAAGCGGCACAGGCACAATGTAATCGTAAATTATATGGAGTATAAACAGCCTCATGTTTATCAGGCCAGACAATTGCAAGTTTACCGTCCGAGGCTGTATCGATAGTAGTCGGTTCTACAGCTAAGATATTTGCTAAATTTTCATCAATTGACTTTTTAAAATTATCGGCAAGTGCCAATAATGCTTTTGCAGCAGGAGAATCTTGACTGCTGACCAATACCGGTTTTCCGTTATCACCCGACATCATAATCTCAGGGTCGAGGGGAAGTGAACCTAAAAATGGAATATCCATGCTTGTAGACATTTCTTTTCCGCCGCCGCCTTTGAAAACTTCGGTAAGTTCTCCACAATGGCTACAAGTAAAGCCGCTCATATTTTCTATAATACCGACAATAGGAACTTTTACCTGCTCGAACATTTTAAGCCCTTTTTGGGCTATCCCTAAAGCAACCTGTTGTGGAGTTGTTACAATAACAGCACCGGTCAATGATGCCTGTTGGGCCAGAGTCAGCTGTACATCACCGGTTCCCGGAGGTAGATCAATTAGAAGATAATCCAACTCGCCCCAAATAACGGAATTGATAAATTGCTGAATCATTTTCATCGCCATCGGAGCCCGCCAGATAACGGGCGTATCTTCACCGACTAATAGTCCCATAGAAATAAAATCTATCCCATGGTTTCTCATCGGTTTTAGCATATCATTTTCTATTTCCGGCTGTACATTTCCCGAACCAAGCATCCCCGGTTGTGAAGGTCCATAAATATCAGCATCCATAAGTCCTACTTTATGACCGGCATGAGCCAATGCAACCGCAAGATTTACTGATACAGTCGACTTACCGACACCGCCTTTACCGGAGGCAATAGCAATAATATTTTTTACACCGGAAAGTCCGGCTGATTTGGGTTTATCAAAAGGTGACCGATTTGCCATCTTATACCATCCTTATATTTTATTACAAATACATCAATTATCTTCAGATAACAAATCTATTGATATCCGACTTTTAACTTATAACATGTATACGAAAAATTAGTTCAATTCAAAGAGAATTTTTTTTAAAATAGGTTAATTTTACCTATTATATTGACCTAAGTCAAAACTACCCCGCAATCTCTTTAAAAAGTCGTAAAAAATTCAACCCTAGTATTTTATTCAAAGAATCTTCTGAATAGTTCCGTCTTATAAGTTCCTTGGTTATAAGTGGCATCTGTGAAACATCTGATAAATCAAGCGGTGTATCCAGTATCCCGTCAAAATCGGAACCGAGAGCTACATGGTCGGCACCTATCAAATTTACAACATAGTCGATATGGTCGCATACTGTAGAAACTGTAACCGCAAACGGTTCGACTGCTTTTTTCCAGCGGTCATAAAACGGACTAAACTTTTTAAGAGTCTCTTGATATTTTTCTTCATTTGTCTCAGATGTATACGGCAGAATTGCTTTTTTATATTCTTCAGCATTTTCTTTCAGAAATTTTTCAGATACTTCCATCAACTGTTGTGATAAAAATATAGGACAAAAATTTATCCCGACAATCCCACCGACATCAGCCAAATCTTTTAATTGTTTGTCGGTAAGATTTCTATCATGTTGACAAAGAGCATAAGCATTCGAATGTGATGCCATTATCGGTTGAACGGAATGTTTTAACACATCGTTAAATGCTTTAACCGAAATATGTGAAACATCTATTATCATTTTTAAGTCATTCATCTTTTTTATAACATCAATACCAAATACGGTCAGCCCGTACTCCTCTGCTTGTCTATCGCTTGAACTTGAGCACCAGGTATGAGACTTTGAATGAGTGAGAGTCATATACTTGATTCCGTTTTTCGCAAAATGCTCTAAGTTATCAAGTGAACTTTCAATCGCCATACCGTTTTCAATCGCAGCAAGAGCCGCAACTTTATTTTCTTGAATTGCTATTATGATTTCATCATAAGAATTACATAAGATAATATCATCTCTTTGTGAAAAACAATTTTGTAATTTTGTCAATAAATTATCAATTGATGAAAAACGTTTTGCAGCCGGAGTTAATGAATCCAAGAAGAGTGCAAAAATCTGAAGATTAACTCCACCGTCTTTGAGTCTTGGCATATCTATATGATAATTTTTATTACGTGTAAAAAAATCATATCCGCGTTTTATCTGATGTATAGAATCGCAATGTAAATCTGCGACAATCGCATCATGATGTATTTTTTTATAATCGCTCATAAATAAAAAGCTAATACATTTTGTTTTATTCGCAAGTGTTTCCTTTTTCAAAAAACACTTGAATGCTGTAGCGGAATATATTATACTTCATTTCTTAGAATAAGATAATTGGGAGAAATAAATGCTAAAAGTAAATCACATTTCCCGTTCGTTTGAAAAAGTTAAAGCTGTCAATGATTTATCGTTTGAAATACAAGAGGGAGAAGTCTTTGCACTCTTAGGTCCAAATGGATCGGGTAAAACTACTACAATCAAAATGATTTTAGGAATGTTAAAACCTGATAACGGAGAAATATATTTTTTAAATCAAAAAATCGAACCGCAGATGACTGATTATAAAAGAGAAATCGGTTATGTTCCCGAGCAGGCTGTTGTTTATGAAAACCTTACAGGAATTGAATATGTAACATTTGTAGGGAATTTATATAATTTACCGGCGGAAGAGTTAAAAGTCAAAGCATCTAAACTTTTTAGCCTGCTTGAAATGGGTAACGCCAAAGAACAGTTGATTCGGGAATACTCAAAAGGGATGAAACAAAAATTATTACTTATAACATCAATGATACATAATCCTAAACTTCTTATTTTTGATGAGCCGTTTTCCGGATTAGATGCCAATTCGGTTTCTGTATACAAAGAAATAATTAAAGAACAAGTTGCCTCGGGTAAATCTGTTTTATTCTGTTCCCATATTCTTGAAGTGGTAGAGAAGATAGCTACAAAAATTATGATTATAAAAAATGGAACAGAACTTGTCTCAGGAACAACAAATGAAATAATTTCTCAAACTAAATTTGATACTTTAGACCGGGCTTTTAACGAACTTACAGGACAAGAAGATATAGATTCAAAAGCAAAGCAGATTGTTGGTATTATATCGGATAATAATAATGGATAAACCCCAAAATGTTGATAAAGCCCAACGAAATATATTATACAAAACTGCCTTAAAACTTGATTGGCGGGGAAGTACCAACCCGTTTACAGCGATGCAAGGGAAACGAGGTAAGTTCCCCGGTATAGTTGTAGTCATCTTAATGAATATATTTTTCTCATTCATGTTGTCGATGATGTTTAATATTGCACCTTCATTTTTTTTAGCACTTGTTCTTGCTTCAACCGGAGGGATGGTGATTATTGCTATGCAACTTTTAATAGAGTACAGCCATATAATTATTTCACCCGATGATTATCATGTCATAAGTCCCTTGCCGGTGAATTCTAAAACGTATTTTCAAGCAAAACTTTACCATCTTTTTGTTTATGTGTCAATTTTATCGCTTTCTGTTTCATTTTTCCCGGCAGTAATAGGCTCTTTTATTTTCGATTCATTCATTTTTTCCCGATTATATTGATACAGTTTGCTCTCGTTAACTATTTTACCGCATTTGTCATAATGAATATATATACTTTTGCGATGAAAATAATAAACCGTCGAAAAATTGAACGGGCATTATTATACTTACAGTTTCTTTTTATTATGTCGTTTTATCTTGGGATGCAAATAATTCCTAAATTCTTAAGAGAATCTTTGGACGGTAGCACAACAGAAACTCTCGTATGGGTCAAAGCTTTACCTGCCTATGCGTTATCCTCATGGTATCTGCTTTTAGAGAATGGCTGGGATGCTATTGTTTTTACTCATTTTATGTTGTCTATAATTATACTGCTTGGCTTATTTAAACTGTCTGCGTCATATCTGTCTTTGTCATATTCGGAATCGCTCAGTAAACTTGGTAAGGAAACAAAAAAGAAACGGTTTACATTTCCAAAAGTATTTGTGCGTCTTTGGCATAAATATTCTAATTTTGAAGAAAGAGCAGTTCTTTCTCTTGTATGGTCTGAATTTAAACATAACACCCGATTTAAAATGCAGATGCTGTTTATTTTTCCTATGTTGATTTATGTTATAATTCTTGATTTAAAGGAAGGTCTTGTTATGATGGATCCGTTTCTCCCTATAGCAAGTTCTGTTAAGGGAGGGTCAATGATGTTCATGATGCTTTCTTTTATTCCGTTCCAACTGATGATGGGTATGCAGTATTCAAAACAATGGAAAGCGGCATCAGTGTTTTTCTATACCTCCTGTAGCAAAACGAACATTATTTTGGCATCTAAAAAAATAGTTACATTTTTGTTTATTATCCCTATTTGCTTCCTTCTTACTTTTTATTATTGGTATACGTTACAAAATTTGTTTCATGCATTTTTATATGTATTGTTTCTGATACCGATTTTAATCATAGGAATAAATGTAATTTCATTCGTTAGCATGAGAATTCCGTTTGCTGCAGAAATACCGTTTGGGGGTAAATTTACTTTAGAAGGTTTACTTATTATGTTTGCAATTCCCCTGATTATGATACCTATAATTATTATTAGTAAATTAGGATTTGGTGGATATTTGGGATGGTTTATTATTACATTTTCCTTATCTGTTTTGAATATAGGACTATGGAAGCTGGCTCAAAAAAGAGTAAAGAATAAAAATAAAAACAGAAACTTTGAATTTATCTTCTAACTACTCTATTCCTAATTTTTTCATTTTTTTATACAGATGCGACCGTTCCAAACCAAGTTCTTTTGCTGCTTTTGAAATATTGCCGTTATGACGGTTTATCGATGTTTCTATCTGTTGTTTCTCAAACGATGCCACCGCATCTTTTAAATTTGTCGTCTGTACTTTTGGAACATACGGTAATATCTCGGTTATATCTTCTCTGCGAATAATGTCAGAATCACAATAAATATTTATTCTCTCCATAAGGTTTTTTAATTCCCGAATATTCCCGGGATAATCAAATGCTTCCAAATATAGTTTTGCTTCAGGTGTAAGTTTTTTAACCGTCGACTTTGTTTCATACGCAAAACTTTGCAAAAAATAGTCAGCCAGCAGAACAATATCATCTTTACGCTTTCTAAGCGGTGGAATTTCAAACTTGACGACATTTAAACGATAGAGTAAATCCTCACGAAACTTACCTTCGGCAACTAACTTCAAAAGGTCTTTGTTTGATGCTGCGATAATATTACACTGTACCTTTTGTTCTTTATCAGAACCTACAGAAATGATAGTCTTAGTTTCAATAGCCCGCAAAATTTTTGCCTGAGCTTCCAAAGGCATCTCACTGATTTCATCTAAAAATATAGTTCCGTTGTCAGCTTCTAAAAATTTCCCTTTACGAGCTTTTGATGCTCCCGTAAAAGCACCGACCGTATGACCAAATAATTCTGACTCTACTAATTCCGAGGGAAGAGCCGCACAGTTTACCGCAACAAAAGGTCCCTCAGCAAATTGACTGTGCGAATGTATCATGTGAGCGACCAATTCTTTCCCTGTACCGTTTTCACCCGCTATTAAAAAACGTGTCGTACGCGATGCCGACTTGGCTATATCTTGTTTTAGTTTGAGTATGTTTTGTGATTCTCCGATCAAAGAGCCGTAGACCAATGTCGTCAGTCGTTTGTTTTCGGTTTTCAGATTCTCTTTTTGTAATGCATTCTCTATCGTAATAAGTATTCTGTCAAGAGATAAAGGTTTTTCAATAAAATCATACGCACCTATTTTGATAGCATTGATAGCAGTCGTTATATCGGCATGCCCTGATATCATAACTACTAACTGTTCGGGATTTTCCTGTAATATCTCAGTAAGGAGCTGTATTCCGTTTCCGTCAGGAAGCATTACATCTAAAAACAGGATATCAAATCCCGCTTTATAAAATTGTTTCCCTTGTTTTAAATCTTCGGCGGTCACACATTCATGCGAACGGCGTTCTAATGCCGACTTTAATGTCGAGCGGATATGTTCTTCATCATCTATTATTAATACTCGTGCCATTTTATACTATAGGTAAAGTAATTACAACTTCACCGCCTTTATCTTTTCTGTTTTGCAGTTTCATCGTTCCGTTATGGTCCAACACAATTCGGTGACAGATTATCAATCCTAAACCTGTACCGTTTTCTTTGGTTGTCTCAAAAGGTTTAAAAGAGTTTTCAAGTTTTGCCTGCGAAAACCCAGGTCCGTTATCTGCAATACTAATTTTTATGTTTTCATCAGTTCGAGTTATTGTTATATCTACTATTGCTTTTTCATATGACTCAAAACCGTTTTTTATAAGATTAATGAACAGCTGTGTAATTGTATCTTTGTCAAGCTCAACTAATATATTTGAAATATTACTTTCTATATGTAATCTTTTTGCTTCAATTTCTTTACTATACAATTTTTGTATCTCAGATACAAACTGAGAGAATTCAACTTTTTGTAACTCTGATTGTTCCATACGGGCAAAAGAAACAAACTCATCCAAAAGCAACGTCATTCGCTTTACTTCTTTTTTTATCGTAGTGGTCGTCTCATCACGTATACTTTCAAAATTTGGAAGTTTATCGTAATACGAAGAACGCAAATCATCGGCTGCGATAGCAATCGGCGATAGAGGGTTTTTTATCTCATGAGCTAATTTTCTCCCGACAGTTTCCCAAGCAGCAATTTTTTCTACAGTCGAAAGTTTTGACTGGGTATCCTTGAGCTTTCTTACCATCTCAGAAAATGAATCAGCCAACTCGGAAAACTCACTTTCTTCATACGCCATAACTGTTGTGTTAAAATTCCCTTCAGCAACATCGGCAAATGCAGCTCGTAAGTTATCTATCTCTTTTTTGGTTTTACCGGTAAAATAAAAGCCTAACAGAATTGACAAGACCATCATACAGACCGTTACGATAGAAATAATCTGAAAAAGAGTCGTAAACAGCTGTTCCCTATTATCAGGAGAAAAATCTAATGTTATTGTAATCCCTTCATCAGGGGCATACAGAAGCATCGCCTGCAAACCGCTTTCTGTTTTATATATCCCTTTTTGTTTTTGTCTATCTGTGTAATTTTCAAACTGTATTGATACAGACGCATCGGATATATTTTCAATTAAATACACCATAGACTGGTCAATATATCGTCCTGCATAAACATAATAGGATGAATCTACTTCAGATGTAAACGTTAAAGCGGCGTGGTCACCCTGAAGGTCTGTTTCTTTCTCAAGAAAATTATTATCAAGAAGTTTTAAAATATCAAAAGAAGATTTTTTTAAACGGTTTAACTTGTTGCTTGAAAAAACTGTCTTACCGGAATTATCAATAATATAGAGAAAACTAAAATCATATTTTTGTAAAAATTCTTTTGGAATTGCAATCGGTTTTTTTTGTACCGAAATATGTTTTAGAAACAAACTATCTTTTAAAAGCTGCTGTACATTATATTTCACCCGACCTTGCTTTGATAAAATAAATGCTTCCGCTTTGTAAAGAGAGGTCTCTTTGTTTTTTATCTGTTCTAATTCAATTTTATGTTCGGTAGAAAATTTAAAAATCGAAATTATAATCAACGGTGGAAGTACCGCTATGACAAGAAGAAGCAATCTCAGTTTTTTAGTATATCTCATATTTATTTCCCGCTCTGTTTTCTAACCTTTATACAAGCTACATTACAGAAGATGCAAATAAAAGGAAAAAATGACACACTGTCACTGTTTTGTGCGTATTTCCTTGAACGCTAAGTACAACAACAGGATAGCATGCTATTTACTGGTCTGGCTGTGTATAAATTGACACACAAATTGACAAATGATTAAAAGTCGAAACTGGTAAGTTATTACATCGTAACGCCTTAAATAGTTCGGCATCTCCTTTGATATACAGAAAGTCAGAAAGAATAAAAACCTCAAATCAAAAGGAGTACGTCATGAAAAAACAAATCACAATTCTTATCGTTTCACTTTCTGCTTTACTGGTTACTATGTTTGTAATCGGATGTTCGGTAGATACAAAAAGTGAAAGCAACCAAGCATTTGCCGAAGTTTTAGACACAGTTACAGAAACAGTCTCAGAAGAAATTGCCAATGCTGTAGTAGGGAATTCTGAAACTGTTACGTCAGAACATGTGACAGCAAACAACAACAATGAGCCGGAAACCAAAAATGTCCAAAGCTTTTCTGACATGGTGTTACAAAACGGAAAAATTTATGCAGTAGGCGACAATGCTCTGTTTGTCTATGATATTAAGAAAAAAGTCCAACAGAAATATGCGGTAGAGGGGAACCTGCAAACAGTCGTATTTCACGACGGTTCTATTTACGTCGGGGGAGATCAATTGTATATACTCAATGATACAACTTTGGAATTTGTCGATGATGCCTATGACGGTACTATCAACGAACTATACAGTTACGGCTACCAACTTATGATAGGTACTACCGATGGACTATACCGCAGAGGTATTTTTGGTAAAGATAAACTTATGGATGATATCACGGTTTCAGCGATTACAGAGGACAACTCCGGTTTGTGGATTGGCTCAATGGGTGAGGGACTGTATCGCTGGGACGGTAAAAATTTCAAAAAACGTTTCCTAAGACGAGATACAACACTATTTGATTTTATAAATGCTATCGACTTTAAACATGGGCATCTGTATGTCGGTTGTGATAACGGTCTGTATGTTTTCAACGGCGGAAAATGGAAAACACTTACAACTGAGGACGGTCTCCCGGATGATAATATCCGTACTATTGATGCAACCGATTGGACTGTCTATATCGGAACCGATAAAGGAGTTGTCGGATACTTTGAAAAACAGTGATCTCCGGTCAATAAGCTAGATGAAATGCAAGTAAATGATTTAAAAGTCAGAGGAAGAAAATTACTGGCGGCAACAGAATATGAGGGAATTATTGAAAAAAACGGAAATTCCGTAAAAACTTTAATTCAGCCGGTACAGATTGAAAATCTGCAAATACTATCCCTGATACCATAAAAGCTCCTTTAGACGTATTAAACGGCTGTTTTTAGTCGGTTTTATCCCAAAACTCCTGATTTTTTCAGGAGTTTTGTTAAAAATAGCTTGCGTATAATTTTCAATGTATTAAATTTCTTTCCAAGAAAAGAAAATTTTTAATTTAGAGTACTGATTTTTTGATATTTAAAAACAACAAAATAACTTTAACACAATCACTAAATAATCATCCCGACAGAATTGGATTTAATAACTACAAAAATAGAAACGTCTGTTTTTGCGCTCTGTCATGGAATTATTTTTAGGAGGTTTCTCATGTCAGATCGCGAACAAGGTACAGTAAAATGGTTTAACTCAGAGAAAGGTTATGGATTTGTCACTCGTGAAGATAACAGTGATATTTTCGTACATTTCTCATCTATCAATAAAGACGGTTTCAAGTCTTTAGATGAAGGTCAAAAAGTTGAATTCCGGGTTACTGATAGTGACCGTGGTTTACAAGCTGTTGACGTAACACTTGTATAAGATTATCTGAATTAACGAAAAGCGGAAACATTTTGTTTCCGCTTTTTTTTTGCATTTCTTTTGTAGGGTTCAGGCATGCCAGAACCTCTCTTTATTTGAGCAGTCAGAAACCCTTTCCTGACTGTTTAATTGTCTTTTGTAATTGGACAATATCAGTGGACGGCAGACGCCCTCGTCTGCCACTTTATATTTATTTCTTAGATTTCTTACTACCGCCATACATTTCATATCGTAACAAACGACACTCAATTGGACCGTTAAACATCTTACGTTTCATTGACGGTTTTAAACCGACAAATTTAACAGCCTCAAGATTACCGCTAAATATAAATGCATCATACCCCTCAAAATTCTGCTTAAGTGTATCACCTATCATTGAATAAAGCGTATCAATAGCAGATACATCCAAACGCTCTCCATACGGAGGATTAGTTATCAGCATACCTGAATCTTTAACGGGAGGAAACTGATTGTCAAAACGCATTTTCTCAAATTCAATTAAATTATCCAAATGTAACCGCTTGGCATTATTTTTTGCTTTTTCAATAACATACTTATCTTTATCAGAACCGAGAATCGGAAATTCAAGACTTCTTTTCACAGCAGATTTTGCTTCAGCAATTACAGTATCAAATAAATCGGGGTCATAATTATTCCAATTCATAAAAGCAAATTTTTCCCTATACAATGACGGTGCCATATTCAAAGCAATCATCGCTGCCTCAATCGGAATAGTCCCCGACCCGCACATAGGGTCTATCAAAGCCCGATCGCCGGTATATCCTGCAATCAGTAAAATTCCGGCAGCAAGGTTTTCATTCAATGGTGCCTTTGATTGCTCCATACGGTAACCTCGCTTATGCAATGGAATACCGGATGAGTCCAATGAAACCGTAATGACGTTTTTATTCACATGAATATTTATTTGTATATCGGGGTCAGATGTATCAACCGACGGTCTCGCACCGGTTTCTTCACGGAAACGGTCAACAATTGCATCTTTGGCAAGTTGCCCGGCATACATCGAGTTATCAAATGTTCTGGAAAAATTAACTAAAGCATCAATCGCAAATGTTGTCATTACTAAAAAGATCTGTCCAGTTTATTTTTTTGACATTTTCATAGTAATCCTCTTTTGAGGAAATGGTGAATTGAGAAAGAGGAACTAAAATCCGCCCGGCTGTCCGAAGATGCACGTTCGCTTTATATAAAAACTTTTTATCACCGCTAAAAGTTACAACCCGATTTTGAGTTTCTATTTCTTCAGCACCTAAATCCTGTAGCTCTTTTGCCAGTATATCTTCAAGCCCAAAGAGAGTTTTGGCAATCATTGGAACATTTTCGTTGTTGTTATTTTCTGTCATAGAGATAATAGTATGAAAAAAAAGACTTTTTCCAAAGAAAAATAAAAAAAAGCTGCTTGGGTTATCCAAACAGCTTTTTGCGAATATGTATGATAATTTTATTTCAAAAGGGTCATTTTCTTAACCGCTACATCTTCGGCAGTAGCCAATTTATAAAGATACACACCCGAGGCAACTTTTGAACCGCCGGCGTTGGTGGCATCCCATTCATATGAATGAGACCCGGCTGACAATTGCTGATCGACCAAAGTTTTGACAACCTGACCTCTGACATTAATAATCTCAAGCGAGACATGTTGCGAGGTCGGGATTGAAAAATTAATTGTAGTTGTCGGGTTAAACGGATTTGGATAGTTTTGCGAAAGTTCAAACCCTTCCGGAAGCTCACTGACTATTTTAGCAGAAGCATTCGGGTCGTTAGAGTTGGCATCGGTACCGTCAGCAGAACTGTCAATTTTAATCTCGATAACTTTATGTACCATTATACCATGTTCGCCGTCACCGTCAAAATTACCTTGAAGCATTTGAAGGTTTAAACCCATATCTTCAAGCATCTGTTTGGTTTCATCATCAAACTCACCATTAGCAGGGAGCGTGATTATCTTTTCATCAGGTGTACCACCGTTGACAGTAATTGTCGTAGTGCCGTCATCGTTTGTTTCTGCTTGGATATCCATCGTTGATGTACCACTGCCGTCTGAAAAGAAAAAAGCATTATTAGCAATATCAAAATCAATACTGTCACAGTTTATTGAATCAGAAACCCAAATCATAATTTCAGTTTGAAGCGAATCACCCAATTTTTCTATCAACATATTATGCATATCATCTGTATTTACTATAAAGGCAATATCACCGTCGTTGTCACCTGATGACATTTCTATTGTGAATTTTTTGAATATATTACCTGTTTCAGATTCAACCATCTCCTTGATTTCTTCCAAAACAACAACATGATCAATCTCATTAAATGCGGCAACAACCAGCTTGGCATCATCGGTTGATTTTAAATCAGATATTTTAACATTACAGGTCGTTTCACATCCTGATACATCAATATCGACATTTTCAATTCCGAGCTTTGCCAATAGTTCTTGAATTTTACTTGAATCTAAAGCAAGATGTTTATCAACACCTGCAAAAGCGACTTCATATCCGATAGTTTTGTTATAGCTAAATGGAATAAGGACAGATAATAACAAAACAACAGCTACGGTAGTTACACCGATAGTGAGTTTTGACTGTTTTTTAAACAGGTTTGAAAAGATTGCCATAAGATGGTTCTCCCTGAATTTTGAGCGATCCGATGCTGCTTGCCGCTCAACTTGAGCTTTGAGTAACCAGTCAGAGATGACTTCTTTTGTATCATCTACAGATGCTTCCTGAAAATCAGAACGAAGAGATCTCTCGGCTGTAACCAACGAGGCACAGGCAGAACATTCGTTCAGATGGTTCAAAAGCGATTGGTCGTTGGCAATTTCTGAATTGTCAAAATTGACTGCATTCAGTTTTTGCTTGGCTTGACGGCAACGCATATTTCATCCTCAGTTTTAAAAGCATTAAAAGTTGTTTTTGTCTTATGTGAACGGAAATCTTTTGCCAATGCATTTCGCATCTTCAATCTTGCCCGTGAGAGCCGCACCTTGATATTGCCTTCTTTTTTTTCAAAAAGAGTCGCTATCTCAGCTATGGACCAACCTTCAAGTTCAAAAAGCGTAACCAAAATTCGGTCATCTGTTTTGAGAACCTTGAAAGCTTTCTCTAGTCTCAACCTTGCGGTGTATTGACCGAGCGGGTTTTCACCGATTGCCGAGGATTCCACTACTTGGGTCAATGACGAACTGTTTTTCCACCAACTGCTACGGATTTTGTTTTTAAATCTGTTCAGAATAATCCGGTAAAGCCACGGCTTAAAAGATGCTTCGTTTGCAAGTTGTTCGATATTGACCAATGCAGCCACCAATGAATCCTGATAGAGATCATCCCCGTCCTCACGGTTCCCGATCAGCTTTCGGCAAAATGCTCTGGCTTTGTTTTGTTCCGGTTCAACCAGTTTCCAGAACTCGTTCTGTTTTCCGTTCATCATGCTTAAGACACTCATCTTATGTTTTGGTAACAGTATTAATCAAATATAGCTAATTTATACGGTTTTTGGCGAAAAAGTTAGCTATTAAGGGCGGGTATTAGGCAGTTTTTATCTGAATTATAGAATATAAATCCTAATTTAGCCCTGCCAACCTATATCCGAAATCACTACAACTCCTTTCCGTACTTGACACGGAATCCAGAACAGTAACATATTTTCTACAACTTCACACTTTTTTCATTCTCTCAAACCTTACATGTAACACTAAATAAAATCGGAGAAAAACAAATGCACAAAATAACTACAAATAATATTACAAAAAATGGCTTTAAGCCATTTTTTAAGGCAAAGCCATTTCTTTATAAGGGTATATGATTGAATTTGTTACAGTAAAAAATGAGCTAAAAAAACAGCTTTTAAAACTTTTTTATATGTGACTGAAGCCATTTTAAAATCAACAATGTTGGATCCCAAATCAAGTTTGGGATGACATTGGAGAGTAAAGGAAAACGCTGGAGAGTAGAGGATGACATTGGAGAGTAAAGGAAAACGCTGGAGAGTAGAGGAAGACGTTGGCGAGTAAAGGAAAACGCTGGAGAGTAGAGGATGACGTTGGCGAGTAAAGGAAAACGCTGGAGAGTAAAGGATGACATTGGAGAACATTATTTTAAAATTGACTCCCCTCTTTTAAGAGGGGATTAAGGGGTGTTTGTATTGTAGGTTCCCAAGTTGATGTAAAAAAAAGGGTTTGTAGGGAACTGGTTTGCCTGTTCCGCTGTAGGGGCGAACCTATGTGTTCCCCCTCATAAAAAAGGGCGTTTCACGAAACGCCCCTACAATTATAATGATTCCCAACGTACCTAAGGTACCAATCAAGTTGAGGATAGTAATTTTGTGGACTGAAAACTATTTGTTGTCTAAAATTTCATTCCAGGCAGCGAGCATTTCTTTATGTTGCTCAAGCAAAGCTTCGGTATCACCTTCAACAGTGACAGATTCAATTTTGTCGCCCATTGCGATTTTGTTGACAACATCCATATCGGCATCAGAGGCTACTTCTCCAAAGACAGTATGTTTCCCGTCAAGCCATTCAGTAGGAACATGGGTAATAAAAAACTGCGAACCGTTAGTACCCGGTCCGGCATTTGCCATAGAAAGAATTCCCGGTTTGTCATGTTTAAGTTCAGGACAGCATTCATCTTCAAACTGATAGCCCGGTCCGCCTGTTCCGGTCCCTGAGGGGCATCCGCCTTGTACCATAAAATCGTCGATAACACGATGGAATGTAAGACCGTCATAATATTTTCGTTGAATCAAATTGACAAAACTGGCAACAGTTATCGGAGCCTGCTGTGAGAACAGATTGAGATTTATATCACCCTTGTTTGTTTTCATTGTTACTTTCATATAATTCTCCTTGAGATTTCTGTTTTTGTTGCGGTTATTATACGGTATGAATGCTTTATGTGCAACGGGGAAATAATGAAATATAGTCCCCTTCGACTCCGCTCAGGGTGACTATATAGTGATACTTAGTAAGTCGTGCTGAGCGGAGTCGAAGTATGACTTACATATACAGAATTAATAAATTATGGCAAAACAACTATACCACCTTTATGTTATTCAACTGAAGAAAACAGTTTTAAAACATAAAAAAATACACAGAGAAAACCCGAACAGAAATATAGATATGCCATGTGTCTATGTCGGACAGACCTGCCATTTGCCGGAATACCGTTTTGAACAACATTTGAATGGCTATAAATCTAACAAGTATGTAAAAAAATACGGCTATCAACTTATTCCCGATTTGTACGAAGAATACAACCCGATAACGACCCGCAAAAAAGCGGAGATGATGGAAGAAGAGCTAGCATTAAAACTACGCGACGAAGGCTACACCGTTTGGTATGGGTAGATGATTAATACGTAAAGGGAAAAAGTAATGATTGCTTTTTCCCTTAAAGTTCTTATAGGCAATTTACCGGGGCGGGTCCCGATGGACTGCCGAACATAAATGAGACCAAATAAACAATATCGGAAATATCTAATCCACCGCTATTGTCAACATCTGTCTCATTAGGACAAGGAGGAGTCGGTCCGCTCGGAGTCCCGAATGAATACTGAACAACATAAACTAAATCAGATATATCAATTTGTTCAGATTTATCCCCGTTGATGTTACCACGAATTCCGATACAACAGCAAGCATCACCGATTCCGTCTGAATTTATATCATCCTGTGACGGATTAAAAGTTGTAGGACAATTATCGCATGCATCACCGATACCGTCGGAATCAGAGTCTAACTGATTAGGGTTATAGACTAAATCACAGTTGTCATTTACCGCACAGAGACCGTCAGCATCAGGGTCATTTATCTGGTCGTTGGGGCAATTGTCACAGTCATCACCGACACCGTCATTGTCAGCATCAGTTTGTAATTCATTTGAAATAGTAGGACAGTTATCTATGTCGCCGCAGATGAAATCACCGTCTATGTCGTTACCGGCATCATTAGGACAAGCATCACATGCATCGGCGATTCCGTCACCGTCACTATCAGCTTGGTCAGGGTTGTAGTTGGCACAGTTGTCAATATCACCACAGATACCGTCATTGTCGGCATCATTGTATGGGTCGTTCGGACAACTGTCACATATATCACCGATACCGTCGATATCTGTGTCAAGTTGACTAGGGTTATTCACATTTAAGCAGTTGTCACAATTGTCATCTATGCCGTCGTTATCAACATCAGGACCTGAGAATACATATGCAGGGTCAGGAATGAACCGATATATAAACAATCTTCCGTCAAGATGCGATGAGTATACCAAACTGTCACCGGTGTATGGATAAACCCCCCAACAGTTATCAGAAGGTAAGTCGGCAACAGCAGCTTCGGTAGGACAATAAGGGTTTGACATATCAATTACACGAACACCCGATGAGTAATGAGAAAGATAAATATAGTTTCCTACAACAAAAGCGTTATGAGCCAAACCGTTTGGAGCAAGATATTCACCGGTAAGTCGAACGTCATTGTAATCTTCGATATACCATATTTTAACTGTTTTACCGCCTGTTTCTTCAGTAGTAATAACAAAACGGCGGTCGTCGGACGGCCAAATATTATGAATATAGCCCGCATTAGGAATCATGACACGAAGCAAACGGTTAGGATTTAGTTTGTCTGTAAGGTCGTAAATTTCAAAGGAGGGAAAAGAACCTCCCGCAACGTAAGCGGTGTCATTGATGACATAAAAATCGTGCACATCATTATTGCTTATACCAAAACTGTTTACATAAGCAGGAACTTCCGGGTTCGTAAGGTCAAAAATTTGAATTGCGGTATTTCCCGGGGATCCTTCGGTATATAAAAATCCTCGAGTTGTATCGATAAAGACATTATGTGATGACATCGCACCACCGTCTGAAGTTGGGAAAATTCCGACAAGATGCACAGAGTCAGGGAGAT
The DNA here is from genome assembly GCA_024276275.1 of Candidatus Zixiibacteriota bacterium. Lineage (GTDB taxonomy): Bacteria > Zixibacteria > MSB-5A5 > GN15 > FEB-12 > QQUK01. The sequence goes on along the minus strand of JAJRXM010000037.1, from coordinate 8,450 downwards.
ACTGCATATCTATAACACGCAATCCACCTCCGCATTCATTGACAGCATAGGCATAGTTTTGATATGTTTTAATATCCTGCCAAACACATCCGGAACCTAAAACAGTATCAACAATCTGAAGAGTAGTTGCATTGACAAAAACAACACCGCTGCTTATACCCATAATTGCATATTGTTGTCCGTCGGGAGCTTTCCATCCCCAGCAATCAGAACCGTCTTGATTAGAAAACTGAAAAACAGCCAATTCTTCAAGTTGAAAGGGTGTAGAACCTGCTGCTGATGACGTTGTAACTGTTTTTGTCGGTGTTAGAGAGATATTTTTTTCCAAGTAATCCATTGGAACAGCATTTGTAGTGGTGGTGAAATAAAAGAAAATAATAAAGAGAGATAAAAATAGTTTAACTAATCTATGCATACAAATCCTTTATTGATGTTCGTCGGTCAACATACTCCTATTTTTATCTACTCGTTTCTATACAGTCAGTTTTTGTATAGGAAAAATATTTATGGACAGATAACCGGTGGGGTACCCTGAGGTATTGCAAATGAATAGGTTACTAAATATACAATGTCAGAAATATCTAAAATTGAATCACCGTTTACATCAGCTTCTTCATTACAAGCCGGAGCAGGGCCGGAAGGTAATACAAATGAGTATCCTACCAAATAAACTATGTCTGAAATATCAATTATGTCAGACGGGTCGCTATCTATATTTCCACGAATTCCTTTACAGCATCCAGCAGGTTCTACTTTAAAGTCAACTAACATTCCCGAAGGAGTACATGATGTTGATTGTACTGTAACTTCAACCGATGTGGAGTCACCTACATAGTTTGAGGAGTTTGGTGCAGTTAAAACTCCGAAAGTTTTGTTTATCCAAACATCACCCGATGAGTTATTTTCAGAATTGTCTGCTTCTTCTAAGTCAACTTTACGATGTGCCTGATTAGCATTACCGCTGATTGCGTCATCTATATGCCAAATAGCAACACCGCACCCGGGAAGGAAGGCGTCAAAGTTTGTTTTACCACGATATTCTACCAAAAAGTACTGAGAACTCGGCATACCTTCTGTCCAAAGTCTGTATGAAACGGGAGATGTAGAGGCATCGGGAATTGTTATCCCCGTTGTATCACTAGTTATGTTGATAGGGTTTGTCCAACCGAGTTCAGCTTTACTCCATGCTGAAAAATGAGTAGGAGATTTTCCACCACCACCCCAAGAACCGCCCGACATTACGCCCCATAGGCCGATTCCGATAGAACCGCCATCGGTATCATACAAATCAGGTAAGCCTAAAGCATGTCCGTATTCATGGGCATAAACACCTATACGAGCTAATTCTGTGCCTGAATGTAATTCCGGTTCCATTGTATAGGCATCTATTGTGACTCCGTCAGTAACAACAGGTGCTAATCCTGCTGCTGAAAGCCACCATTTATGGGACCATGGAAAATTTGAGGCACCTGTTTCAGCACCGGGACCGGCATGGACTACAAATAAACCGTCAACTTCACCGTCTCCGTCATTATCATATTTGGAGAAATCTATATCAGCATTTGCCGATGCCCAGAGTATCGCTTCTCTGGCTAGGGATGCTGCCGCAGTCCAGTTGTTTCCGTCCAGATAGCCATAAACAAGATATTCATTTTCGGCTTGGTACCATCCGTCAATATCACTATTTACATTAAATTGTCCGTATGAACATGCATCGTAGAAATCTTTAAAGGAACCGTAAGTATCATAGCCCGGTTGGTTCATCAGATTATCAAAATCAACGGAGTCATACGTATTGTTATAATCAAAGTATTTAATTAAAATTACCAAAACATTATTTACTGTTGTGTCTACTGCCGCAAGGGCGGACTTCGCGAGTAATTCCGGTTGTTTTTTAATATCGGGGTAAAGTCTGTTTTGTGCAGACGGTTTTATTTCGGTTGACTGTGTTGTTAAAAACTGTACCGATGCCTTTGGTCTATCTTTTTGTGCATAGACTTTTGTTGTTGTTGCAGTTAATGCACCTTGATTATCTAAAGAAGCGTAGTAATACCACCCGTCTTTTGATTTCAGAACGGTATAACCGTCTAGTGTTTTGTAATGTCCAAATCGTTCGTCACCTACAGGTTTTAATGTAACTTTTTTTCCGTCCGGTTGAGTAATTTCGAAACTAAAAGTTGGATCTGCTGGGACTGCTTGGAGAGTTAGAGTAAGTAAACTGACTATACAAATAGCGTAAACAAAAGTTAGGGTTTTTCTCATTGGTGTGACCTATTTTTTTATTTTAATATGTTTCAATTTAAAGTAAATAAAAAAGTTGTAATTTGGCAGTTTTGAATAATTAAAACAATATAATGAGATTTTTATTATTGTCAATCAAACAAATTTAACAGAAAAACTTAATATCTGATAAAATTAGCCTACTTTTAGTTGTCGAATAATGAGGGCTGGTAGGTTGCCCATGATTTTTCGTTGATTTTATAGTGATATTTATACCGGCAATCGCCGTTTTTACAAACTTTAGGACGTTTTTGAGAAAGATAATCAAATGGACTACCACAAACTTCACAAGTTGCTGTTTTCCATTGTAGTTTAGGTAAGGAAGTATTTTTTGTATCGCTACTCATTGTAGATTGAATATAAAGATTAAATAGACGGGAGCAAAGAGAAAAAGAAAATTATAACGCCTCTGCTATATTTTTTACATATAGTTCTCGTTTATCTTTCGGTACCGAAGAAACCGGTATTTCAATAATTTGAACTGTTTGTGGTTGAGAACCTTTTATTTGTATAATGTCGTCTATACGAACTTGGTAAGCCGGCTTTACTTTATTTCCGTTGACCATTATAAAACCGTTCTGGCCTAATTCCTTCGCAATAGTTCTTCGTTTGATAATTCCGACAGTAGAGAGATAGTCATCAATTCGCATTATAAAGTTTCGTAGTATTTTATGTATGTTATCTTTTTTAATTCTTCAATCCATTTATCAACAACTTGTCCGGTTTTATCTTGCTTGGCAAGTTCTTTGATTTGGTCAAAGTCATCTTCTAAAGTGTAAGTGCGACCTTCTTGGTAGTCAAGAAGTTTCAGAATATGAAGACCATACCGAGAGACTACCGGTCCGCGAATATCGTCAATTTCTTTCCAGCCGGAAACAGCATCGGCAAACTCCGGTGGCATTTGTGATGAGGCAAACCATCCTAATTCTCCACCTTGAGCTCTTGTATCGTTATCGTCAGAATATGTTTTTGCCATCTGAGCAAAATCTTCACCGCTTCTAGCTGCTTGTATTAATGAGTCGGCAAGCTGTTTGATAGCAAGTGAATCTTCAGCGGAAGGTGTTACTGTTAGTAGTATATGACGAAGTTTATACTTATCATTTTTTATACCTTCACATTTAATAACATGATATCCAAACTGGGTTTTTATGACACCGGAAATATCTCCAACCGAAAGTGAAAAAGCAGCACGGGAGAATTCCGGTACTACATCAGTTTTAGAAAGGTAACCTAAATCCCCGCCGTTAGAACCGGCACCTTCAGAGGCATAATTTGTCGCAACTACGGCAAAATCGGCACCGTCTAATACCATCTGTCTAAGTTCTTTCATACGGTTTTGAACTGAATCCAGAACATGTTGTGACGGTTTCACGGTAAGTAAAATATGAGCCAACTTAACAGCTTCCGGTTGACTTGGGATAGAATCTTTAAACTTAGAATAAAATTCTTCAACTTCATGACGAGAGACGGCAATAGAATACAGTTTTTGCTGGATAAAGCGTTGTTTTAAAAGTTGATTTTCAACATCTAGTCGATATTTCTTTTTTAATTCTCTGAGAGTAAGACCTTCATCATTGAGAGCTTTTATAAAGTCGTCGTAGGTCTCATAGTTCTGTGAAATTCGAGAGACTTGTTCTTCAAGCATCTGTTCAATTTCTTCATCACGAATAGTAAGCGAGGTGTCTTCTTTTGCCGCTAATAAAAACATTCGATCAGAAACCATTTGTTCTAAAACTTCTTCCTGGAATTTTTTAACTTCGGCTTCTGTTCTCGGTTTTCTTTGAGTTTGTAATGCAACTAATTGAAGTTGATTGGCAAATTCGGAAACAAGAATAATTTCATCACCGACAACAGCCATGATTTTATCTACAACCTCACGTTGAGCAAAACTCGTAGTTGCAATAATCAGAAAAAGAGCAATTGTAATTTTAATAAGTTTCATCTGTTTTTAAACATCCTGTAATATTACTGATTCAATGAATCAGGAGTCACATATAAATCCATATTTATAGTAGCCCAAAGAGCATCTTCATCAATATCGACTTTAGTAGATTGTAAACGTTCGTTCACCCATTTTTCAAATGCGATATTTTCTTGCTGTTTAGTAAGTTTTTCTAAAATTCCTCTTTTGACTCCAAGATAATCTTTTAATTCCGGTTCGATTTTATCAATAACATAGAAGATTGAATACTTCCTTTGCGATACAACCGGACCGCCGATAGCACCTAAATCAGTTTTTTTGGCGAGATCAAATATCTCCGGATACCATTGTCGGGTAATATATCCCAAGTCACCGCTACTGCTTCTTTTACCTGCACGTTCAGTTAGGTCCATAGCTTTTTCTTTAAATGCCTTTAAAGAACGAATGCTTTTGGCTAATTTTCGTGCTTTTATCTCATCACTTAAAAGAATTTCATAGACATGTATCTGAGCCGGGTTGGTGAATTCATCGGAATTTTCTTCGTAATATGTTCGTGCCATATTTTCATCGGGAGTGATTACACCCGGGATAGAATCATTACGCATTATTCCGGCCATATTGAGTTCTTTAAACAGTTTTAATTGAGCCAGATAGTTTTCTTCATTATCAAACCCTTGACGTACTGCTTCAATAGATAATATATCCATTTTCTTCAATTCAAAAACCATCGTTGCCAGTGAATCGTAATCATCTAAGTTAGGGCGAAATTGAGCAGGAACATTTTGGAGTTGAGTCAAATACTCATTCAGGGTCATTTGACCGCCATCTTTAATCGTAGCTAATATGAGTTCTTTTTCGTTTCTGTCTAACTGAGTAACATCAAAATCATTTTTAGGCAGTGTTTTTAATACCTGAGGAGGATACATTTGTTCTCGTTTATGTACTAAATAGTCACAGGTAGAAGTGTCTATAGTGATTGGATATTTTATTTTGAGGTTGGCATAAAAATCTTCCAAAATTGCCATTGTTTTTCTTTGGGTGACCTGACTCCTGATATTTTCCTTCATCGAAATAAAGGGTGCCCTGTTTTCATTTGGCAGTTTATCAACAAGTTTTACAATGTGGTAGCCAAATTTGGTTTTAAACGGAGGAGCTATTTCACCCGGATCCATTTGATAGACAGTTTCCTGAAACTCATCAATCATCGAACCCCATACAAAATATCCTAAATCTCCCTTGTTTCGTTTTGCCTGTGGGTCAATGGAATAATCAAAGGCGAGTTGTTCAAGGTTTTCTCCGGCAAGTATTTTATCAAAAAGCATTTGAGCAGTATCTTTATCTGCAACTAAAATATGTGATGCTCTGTATTTGAGTTCTAAACGGTTATAGAAATCCTGCAATTCAACATCGGTAGCTTTTGCTTGTTCGGCAATTAAAGATTGATATAAGGCATCAAGTAAAAATCTATCTTTGTTGGCTAAAATAATTCTATCTATTTCATCCATCTTATCAATACCTTTTTCATAAGCAGCCTGAACTAACAAACGAGTAATAATCATCGTATCTAAAACTTCTCTCCGTTTGTTAAATTCATCTTGTGCAGTTGGAAATGTAAGACGAGTTCTGGAAAAGTAATCATTAAATTCAGAAGTAGTTAATTTATAACCGCCAATATCAGCAATAACCTTATCATCTGATTTACCACATCCGATAAAAGCACTCATTGTAAGTATTACAAGAACAAGACCGATAGCATATTTTTTCATACTCATTAATTCCTCTATATGTTTTATATCGTTTCTACTCAATTACAATTAAAATGTTACGCATATTTATATATCTGTAAAGGTAATTATTATAAGAGATTAGCAGAAAAATACCAAGTTGTTTTTTAAATGAGCATTATTGCTATTCGTAGTCGGATTCCAGATAATCTTTGGTCTGTGATTGGCGTGTAAGGGTTTGGGAGAGTTTTTTAGTGAATTCCAGAGCTGAATTTTCTCCATATACTTTCAGCATATGGTTCATGGCGATAACCTCAGAAATTACGGTAATATTTTTACCGGGAGAGATAGGTACTTTGATAATAGGGATTTCAACACCCAAAACTGTAGTTTTAATATCTTCAATCCCAAGTCGTTCATAATCTTCTGTCTCAGACCAATAGGAAAGATTTACTTCCACTTCGATTCTTTTTTGGAGCCTGATTGAACGGATGCCGAACAATTCTTCAATATCAATGATTCCGATACCTCGAATTTCCATGTGATGCCCCAACATTTCAGAGCCGGTACCGATAATCACATCAGAGGTCGTACGAGTGATTTTGACAACGTCGTCAGCTACTAAACGGTGTCCTCTTTCAATTAAATCGAGAGCTATTTCTGATTTCCCGATTCCGGATTTACCGGTATAGAGCAACCCGACACCGTAAACATCAACTAAAGTACCGTGTACATTAATAGACGGGGCAAATAGGTGGTCCAAATAGGCGGATAGTCTGTTAGTTAAATCTGTAGTTGTCAGTCTTGAGGAGAGTACAGCGGTATTATATTTTTCAGCTTGCCTTATAAAATGGGAAGGAGGGACAATCCCTTTTGTAACAATAACTAATGGAATCTCTTTTTTGAAAAGTTGTGCGGAAATCAGAGTTAGGCGGTCACTAGTGAGAGTTTCTAAATAGGTTATTTCTGTCTCGCCTAAAACCTGTATACGATTATTTGCAAATCGCTCCAGAAAACCGGTTAATGCTAAGCCGGGTCGAAAAAGTTCGGCGTTTTTAATTGTTTTTGTAAGACAATTATCGCCTTCGTTTAAAAGAGTGAGTTCAAGCTCTTTGCCGCGTTTATCTATTAGTGCCTGTATTGTGATTTTATGCATAACGATTTAATATAAGAGAATTAATCTGAGAAGAGCAAATAAAAAAAGCCCTGTTAAAACAGGGCTTTTTTAAACAAGAGACAAAGGTGTTAATCGTCTAGTTTTTTTTCAAGCTCTGACATCTCTTTTTTGAGTTTTTCCAATTCCATTTTTAATTCTTTATTGATATTAGAATTATTTTCAGATATTTCTTTTTTTATACGCTTGACTAAGTTTTGAATCTCTTTTGAATTATATTGATTATGGATTTCATCCTGAAGTTCAAACTTCATTTGCTGCAGATCTTTTTTGAGAGCTTCCATCTCTTCTCTGAATTCATCAGAATTAAAGAAATCATTAAGGTCATCTGAGAAAAAGGCAGTATGACGTTTTCCCTGAGGGATTTGGATTGAAATATCAGGAGCTTTAAAGAAGAGTTTGTTTTTATTTGTATGTTCGGCAACGGCGACATCAATCTGTTTTATCTTTTTCTCTCTTATAAGAGTTATATTAACAATTTCGCCTTCTGCTTTATCAGCGATTGATTCTTTTAAATCATTAAAATCAGCAACATCATTATTCGCAGCTTCTATAATAATATCTCCTGCTTTTATTCCTGCTTTTTCAGCAGGTGAATCTTCGGATACTTCAGTAACTAAAACTCCACGGTCGTCGTTAATTCCAAAATAATCACGGAGTTGTTCAGATATATCTGTTACAAGAACACCGATATATCCGGAACTTTCATACGAATAGTTATAGTTAAATTGCTGCAGGTTTTTCAGCATGTTGATATCCGGTATATCAGGTATTGCTGGGATATCCGCTATATTCGGGAAATTTCCACCCCAATTGTTATTTCCATACTGCCCGTTAGAATTCGTTGGAGCTTGATCAAGTTTTACATCTATTTCTAATTTGTCTTCTTCTCTCATTATTGTGAGAGTAACAGTTTCATCGGGAGAGGAATCTTCTAAAAAGTCAATAAGGTCATCATAGTCATATACTTTTTCTGAGTTAAATGCAATAATTATATCACCCTCGGCAAGGTTGGCGATGTCAGCAGGAGAGTCTTGTATAATTTCATTTACAATTGCTCCGTAAGAGACATTCAGGTCGAATGCTTCCGACAAATCTTCATCAACAGTTTCTGTTGAAATTCCAATCCAGGCGTGTTGTTGATTTTTGGCACTAACTAATGTGAAAAGAACGGTAACTGAAAAAATGAGAAGGAAACCGGTTACAAGATTTTTTTTCATTTTGATACTCCTTTACTTGATATTTGAATCACAATCAAATATTTATACGGAAGTATTTAAAATCGGTTTCAAAACAAAATAAAATGGTTAAAAGAAAAAGGTAAGTATATGTGTGTAAATTACTTACCTGT